>CAZWSJ010000001.1:0-114106 GCA_964636415.1 uncultured Gemmatimonas sp.
CAAGCGCGGAGCGGCATAACAAGCATTGCTGCTGACAAGGCGGTTTTGTTTGAACACGCTGCGCACGTTCTCCTATTTATCGCCTTGCAGCAGAACGCTAACTCGTTATGCACACCGACACTGACCATGCTCGATGACTTTCCGGCCGACTCTGAGGAATCAGAATTCGAAATGCACAGTGCCATCCGTCGGCTCAATGGTTAGAGGTTGAAGTCGTCCGAAGCTGATCCCGGTCTTATCAGGGAGCACTATGGCATCTTGGAGACCGTGTTGGCAGGCCGCTACGGTTATCGCAGGCCCTCGAACTCGTGCAGAACGGTGCCGATGCTTTACTGGAGAATCAGCAGCCGAGCGGTACTCACGGAGGCCATGGCCGCACCCACGTGCAGCTGCACGGTCAGCGTCTCTACGTCGCCAACACCGGTGCGCCGCTGAGCGAAGAAGGTGTCGACGCGCTTCTGCGCTCCCATTCGTCTCCGGGCGCGGCAATCAGATCGGCCACTTCGGTCTCGGTTTCAAGTCGCTGCTGAAGCTTTCCACCACCCGCGTCTCCCAGGCTCCATCGGGTCCCTACAGAGTCGGTATCATGGTGGAGATGCAGGCTTCCAGATACTACGTGTACCCGGAGCCATTTAACCTTTATTGACACGCCGGTGACTGTCTCAGTGTGGCACCGGACGATTCCGCCTCCGCCAGACCGATTATGTTGCGGCATGCCCAGCCCCGAAACAACACTGCGCGACCTTGACGTTGCCGTCACTCGTGGCCCACTGGTGGAATCCACGCACCGGGTACACGCCGCCGTGGTGAGCGCCGACGGCCGCTTGATTGAGGCGGCTCGCAATCCGGATATCGTCTGCTGGTGGCGCTCAGGCGCCAAGCCCTTCCAGGTCATGCCATTCGTGTCAAGCGGCGGCTTTGACGCCACCGGCTGGGGCATGGACGAACTGGCCCTCGCCTGTGCATCCCACGGCGGCGAACCGGAGCACGTTGCAGTGGCTTCACGCATGCTCGAATCGCTTGGACTCGAAGAAGGCGACCTGGCATGCGGTCCGCATGAACCGCTTGCAGCACGCGGAGCCAGACTGCTGCGCGAAGCAGGAGCCCGTCCAACAAGACTGCATAACAACTGCTCAGGCAAACACGCTGCCATGCTGGCTCGCGCAAAACAGCTTGGCGCACCCATCAAGGGCTACGAGCGCGCAGACCATCCGGTGCAGCAGGCCTGCAGAGAATCGGTGGCCACATGGTCCGGCATGCCAATTGACACAATCGGAGTGGGAGTGGACGGATGCGGTGTGTCAGTGTTCGCGCTGCCAATCAGACACATGGCTCTGGCCTATGCAAAGCTGGCCGCCGAAGCGCGCGGCAACGACGGGCCTGCGCTCAGGGTGCTGAGCGCCATGACCGGACAACCGTTCCTCGTTGGCGGCACCGACCGCTTCGACACCCTGGTCATGCAGGCCTGCGGCGGGAACGTACTGTGCAAAATCGGTGCGGAAGGCGTACACACCGCTGCAATTGTTGACCGCGGTATTGCCTTTGCCGTCAAGGTTGAAGACGGAGCGCCACGTGCTCAGTTCCCGGCAGTGCTGGAGCTGCTGATTGCCTACGGTGCCCTGCCTGCTGACCTGCCTGAAAGCCTGCGTGAGTTCCATGAAAGACCCGTGCTGAACACACGCATGGAGACCGTTGGACGGATCTCGGTGTCAGCAAAGGGTGTCGGGGAAAAAGCTGAGCCGGGTATACAGGTCTGAGACCTCAGCGGGAGTCGGCCTGACAATCTGTTGCACCAGGTGCGTCGGGCGCACCGTAGCTTGCTTTCACAAGCTGTGCGCTCTTGCCGTCCCGCGCAGGCAGCAGAATGAAAAGCGTTGCGAAGTTGGTCTCACACAGTGTGGCCAGCCTGGGTCCGCCCAGTGCACCGATTATTGCAGGAACGGTATTGTTGTGCCCAACCACCAGCACTATGCCCGACTGCCGCATTACGGTGTCAGCAACAGCGCGAACATGGCCCTGAGTTACCGGAACCACTATCGGCGTGATACCTGCACGTCTGGCCACCACAGCCGCCGTCTGCTGCGTGCGCTTGTAGGTGGTTACGACTATCGCGTCAGGTATGACGTGCCGCAATGCTTCGTTCAGTGCCTCCGCACGAGCCAGACCTTCCTTGCTGAGCGACACATCACTGTCGGGTGACACTTCTTTCTCACCATGCCGGACCAGAATGACCATTGATGGCTGGGCCGCGGCCTGCTTCGGGCCGGCCATCAGTGTGAACACTCCCGCTGCAAGAAACGGCAGGACATACGATAGCAGTTTCGCTGCCACTGGCCTGCCTGGTGCGAACCCGTAAGCGTCATGTGAATGCAATCCCGCTGCCATGCACAACCTCGGCTTGTTGTGTGATGAGGAGCAATCCAAATGTCATGACGCAGCAATATACTCCACAGCTTTGAGAGTCGCTGTCTGCGCAGCACAACCAACGCCAATAACCAGTCAGACAGGCCGTCTCTTCATGCGCATCTCAGGCGTCTGTGCAGTCACACCCTCAAGGTCACCAAAGAAACGTGCGTACAGGATCAGATAAGCCAGTTGAAATGTTGCGGCTGCCATAAAGGGCAGTGTGATCCAGCCACGCTGCAGCATCATGCCCGCAACAGCCGGCCCTATGGCACGCGGTATCTGGATGGAAACGTTGTTGACGGTGGCAGCAAGCCCTCTCCTGTGCTGGCGTGTGAGACCCATCGACAGGGCCTGTCTCACACCACCCGTGCCCTGATTGAACATGGCCCGCAAGGCCCAGAGACCGGCAGCGAGACTGAAGCTCGGCATGAGAGGTGTCAGAACCATCAGCACCAGGCCCACCCCGCGCATGCTCACCACGGTACGCATCACTCCAAGTCGCTTCACCACGATTTGTGAAAGGCCGGTACCGATGGCTGCGAGCACGAATCCGATTGCGATGGCCGGTCCTATGCTCTCGGGGCCGTAACCAAACTTTCGCAGAAACCAGTAGGCCATGAGCGGCGAGATGAGCCCGATCCCGAAGCCATTGAGAATGTTGGCAAAGGCCAGCCGCAGCAGCAATCTGTCCTCTGCAGCACGCTGTTCACTGCGACTTTGCCTGCCAGGAGAGTTTGTTGCTGCGCTGCTTTCTGCAGCAGCACTTGATGCAGGCGACTCCGGAGCCCGATCGTGGGCGGGAGTTGGAACCCTGTGTGTACCGGTCCACGTGTGCTCGGAATCGGGTGCCTTCCAGATCAGGAAGAAGCCGACCGCAGAACCAATCAGGGTGAGGAGGAACAACGGCCTGTAAGCCAGCGGGCCGGGAAGGGCGTTGGTCCACAGTGCCGGAAGCCCGGCCAGTACTGCGCCCACGGCCATGCCGGAGAAGCCCAGGGCTGAGTTGAGGTTGAACACCCGGGGCGTCTCTGAGGGCGGCAGGTTGCGTGTGAGCCATGCCTGCTCAAGCGGACCAAAGGGGCCGGCCGCTCCGTTGGCGCCACGGCCAAAGCTGCCCATGATGGCCGCCACGCTCAGCCATACGCTGTGGTCGGTGAACAGCGCAATGACAGCACTCGTTGCGGCCACGCATTCGTAAGCCAGCAGAAATTGTCGTCTGCCCAATCTGTCACTGGCCGGCCCTATGATTACGGTGAGCACCACGCCGAAGAGCAGGGCCGCCGAGAGAATGCTGCCGATGGAAGTGGCGTCCCAGCCAAGTGCGTTGAGGTAGAGCGTGAAGCCCACCACGAGCGCACCCTGACCAACGCTGCGTGCGAATCGCGCACCAAGCAGCGCCTTGACCGCCAGCGGCCATCTGTCGTGAGAAATCCCTTCAGCGTTCACCCGCGCAAACTAGCAAGCGGTCGCTTGCTGCGCCGGGTGTCCGATGTCCGGTGTCCGGGTGCGCTGCCAGCGGGCGGTTACATTTCACGCGTCCGAATTCACATGCCTGCTTTTTTATGATGAGAGTAGAGTCCGAAACAACGATTACCCTCACAACACTCGACGACGAAACCGCCGCGCTGGTCTCGCTGGCCGCCGTGCTGACCGGCGGCGATGAGCCGGCAGTTCGGCATTCGCTCATCGAAGCTGTCAACACCATCCGCCCCGAATGGGTGGAGGAACTCCTGCTTCAGACCTGGCTCTTTGCCGGCTTTCCGCGTGCTCTCAATGCCACGCGTGAATGGCGGCGTGTGTCGGGACTTGAAGCGCCGCTTGCGGACCCACACGCCATAGATGGAGATGCCGAACGCGTTATTCAGGGAGAAAAAACCTGCGCCGTGGTGTACGGCAGATTCTACGAGCGGCTCCGCTTGAACATCAGGGCTCTGCACCCAACGCTCGACAACTGGATGATCTCCGAAGGTTACGGCACCGTGCTCTCACGTGCGCCACTGGATCTGGCCCGACGGGAACTCTGCATCATTGCAGCGTGTGCCGTGGCCAGGCAGGACCGGCAACTCCACTCGCACCTCCACGGCGCCGTTCATGCAGGTGCATCACCAGAGGCGGTTCAGCAAGCACTCGATACTCTGGCTCCGCTGCTGTCGACTGATGACTCCACTCGCTATCAGGCCCTCTGGGAGCGGGTAAAGGCTAAGTAGCACCTGCTTCAGGCTCACCTGGTTCCAACTCGCTGTTCCATTCCATTTCGCGTCACTCACCCGACCCCGGGGCACCATGTTCGTAGATCGCGTATTAGTAAAAGTTGAAGCAGGCACGGGAGGTTCGGGCGCCATCTCTTTCCGACGTGAAAAATTCGTGCCCATGGGTGGTCCGGATGGTGGCGACGGTGGCCGCGGTGGTGACGTGATCGTTGTGGCCGATCGCAATCTTGCCACTCTGCTCGATTACACCTATCGCGACGCCTGGAAGGCTGAACGCGGACAGCATGGCGAAGGCTCCAATCGCACGGGCCGCTCCGGCGACGACGTCACGCTTCCCGTACCACCCGGCACCATTGTTCGCGACTCGAACACACGAGAGCTGCTTGGCGAGGTACTCGATCACGGCGACAGAATTGTGGTCGCCAGAGGCGGACGGGGAGGCAAGGGGAATGCGTTTTTTGTAACAGCCACACACCAGGCTCCGCGCGAATGGCAACCCGGTGAAGAGGGCGAAACGCGCTCGCTGGAACTCGAACTCAAACTCATAGCCGATGTGGGCCTCGTTGGACAACCCAACGCCGGCAAGAGCACGCTGCTCTCGGTCATTTCCGCAGCTCGGCCGCGCATTGCCGACTATCCCTTCACCACTCTTTCCCCGAACCTGGGCGTTGTGCCGCTCAGCGACCATCGCTCTTTTGTGGTTGCCGACATCCCGGGTATCATCGAGGGCGCCCACGAGGGCAAGGGGCTTGGTCTGCAGTTCCTGCGACACATCGAGCGCACGCGCATGCTGGCCTTTCTCATCCCCATAGATGCCATGGACTGGCAAACAGAACTGGATCAGTTGCGCCACGAAATCGCTTCTTATTCCAGCGAACTTGCCGCCAAGCCCTATTGTGTGGTGTTCTCCAAGCTCGACCTGCTGGGCGAGGAATACGTACCCGAAATAGACGCTCCGGGCGCCTTTGGGGTGTTCTCAATCAGTGCGCCGGGCCGCATGGGACTGGACGCTCTCCTCGACGCATGGTGGCGGGAGCTGCTCGCCATGCGATCTGCCAGGGAAAAGCAGGAACGTGACAAGCAATTGCTCCCCTGAAGCTCAGGCTTCTCTCACCCTGCGCCTTGTCGCCGGCATGGGCAACGTGAGCGTGCGCGCCCTGGTGGAGAAACACGGTTCGGCGATTGCCGCACTTGAAAGTCTGAGTGCAACGCAAAGGCACGCGGGCGAACCCGCAGCAATGCAACTCGCAAAGGCACAACTCGCAAAGGCACAACTCGCAAAGGCACAACTCGCAAAGGCACAACTCGCAGCAAGCGAAGTACTCGAAGACCTGAGCAGTACCGGAGCCCGTCTCCTCTCACCCGGCGACGCGCTCTACCCCGAACGACTCCTTGAACTGCATGATCCGCCCGCAACTCTCTACTCACTGGGCACACTCGACAGCGCTGCTGCACCGGCGGTAGCCATTGTAGGCACCAGACGGGCATCCGAGTACGGATTGCGTGTGGCCAAGGCCATCGCCTCCACCTGCGCGCGGGCAGGCATCTCAGTAATCAGCGGACTCGCCCGTGGCATAGACGGCGCCGCCCACGAGGCCGCTCTTGGCGCTCAGGGCCGCACCACTGCGGTATTGGGCACAGGCACAGACCTCTGCTATCCGCGCAGCCACAGAACACTGCAGCAGCGAATCGCGGAGCAGGGGCTGCTGCTCACTGAACAGCCACCCCGTGATCCCGGACACGCGGGCACCTTTCCACAACGGAACCGCATCATCGCAGCGCTCGCCGACGTGGTGGTGGTGGTGGAAGCCGGTGAGAAAAGCGGCGCTCTCATCACAGCCGATCAGGCCCTCGAACTCGGTCGCACGGTGGCCTGTGTTCCCAATGCCATAGACTTTCCCGGAGCCAGAGGCAGCAACGCGCTGCTCAAGAGCCACGCAGAACCCATACTCTCACCCGATGATGTGCTGGCCCTGCTCGACATGAAACCGCTGCCTCCGCAACAACCCGCACTCAGCGGAACAGCGGCCCGCTGCTGGGACGCAATTCAGACAGGAGCCCGCGATGCTGTCTCAATAGCAAAACACACAGGTATGCCGCTCCGGGAAGCCACAGCCACACTGGCACTTCTGGAAATAGACGGACTAATTTCGTTCAACGCGGCCGGACAGGTGGTGCCCGCAACACTGGCCGGGTTCTGAGCGGCGTCATGAACGTAGAAGGTCACCCCGCCGATGCATGGCTGCCGTGGCAACACGTGTATGTGCACGTTCCGTTCTGCGCCAGACGCTGCTCCTACTGCGACTTCGCAATTGCCGTACGCGGCGATGTGCCATGGAAGGCCTACGTGGAGGCCACGTCTCTCGAACTCGATATACGCAAACGCCAGGCCAGTACCAGCACTCCACAACCCATAAAAACTCTCTACTTCGGTGGCGGCACACCCTCTCACCTGGGGCCGGATGGCGTTGAAGCCCTCATGGAAGTGCTGCAAAAGCACTTCACATGGAACAACTCCGCCGAAGTCACACTCGAAGCCAACCCCGAAGACATCTCCGCACAGGCCGTACGCCGATGGAGTAAAGCCGGCATCAACAGACTCAGCATCGGCATGCAAAGCTTCCACGACAATGTGCTGCAATGGATGCACCGCGTGCACGATGCAAAAACGGCCATCCGTTCAGCCCGCGAAGCACGCGAGGGCGGGATAGACAACTTTTCGCTCGACCTCATCTTCGCAACTCCCGATCACCTGGCAAGAAGCTGGAAACGCGACCTCGATCAAGCGCTGGCGCTGGAGCCCGTTCACATCTCGCTCTATGGACTCACCGTTGAACCCCGCACCCCACTTGGCAGATGGGTGGCACGCGGAGAAGTCCACGAAGCCGATGAGGGCCGCTACGAAGGCGAGTTCCTGCTTGCACACAATACACTGGCTGCAGCCGGCTTCGAACACTACGAAGTCTCCAACTATGCCAAACCACAACGCAGGGCTCTCCACAATTCAGCCTATTGGACCGGGACTCCCTACCTCGGACTCGGCCCCTCAGCACATGGCTTCGACGGCCAGGTGCGACGCTGGAACATTGCCGCCTACGAACGCTGGTTGCAGGCAGTAAAGAGCACACGCGACCCCATCGCAGGCTCTGAACTGCTCAGCGCTCAGAACCGCATCGCCGAAACGGTGTATCTGGGTATGCGTACCAGTGATGGCCTCACCGTAAGCCCGGCTGAGGCCCGCCACGCAGCAAGCTGGGAGAAGGCTGGCTGGATCACACTCACGCCGGAAACGGCCGCGGAGGACAAGGGAAGCCACAACTACAGGCTCACCTGTACCCAAACGGGCTGGCTGCGACTCGATACGCTGGCGGCCGACTTGACAGCCTTTCGAGGTGAGCCCTAGGCTTCGCGCCATGGCCAACAGTAATGAGCTTTCAGATCGCGAACGACGTGTTCTGGACCTGGTGATTCAGAGCTACGTGCTGAGCGCGGAACCGGTGGGGTCACGCACTCTGGCGCGTGACTCGGGCATTGGCATCTCGCCCGCCACCATTCGTAATACCATGAGCGATCTGGAAGCCAAGGGCTTTCTCTTTCACCCGCATACTTCGGCCGGCCGAATCCCCACGGACAAGGCCTACAGGCTATACGTCAACTCGCTCATCCGCGTGGACCCACCCACAGGACACGAGCGCAGGCAACTGGAAGAGGAGATCAGCGCCGGTACTTCAGCCATCGAAGCCATACTGCGCAGAGCCGCACAGTCACTGGGCATCCTCGCTCAGGAGCTTGGCGTGGCACTGGGTCCCCGTTTTGAGAAGGCCACACTCCGACAGGTGGAACTCATCCGCATTGCCTCCGACAGGCTGCTCATGGTGCTCAGCCTGAGCGGCGGCACTGTACGCACAATCTTCGTTGAAGTCCCCGGTATCATCGCCGACGATGCGCTCACCGATGTCACCATTGTCCTCAATGAACGCCTCGCCGGACTTACGCTGGATGAGGTGCGAAGCTCACTCTCCACCAGGCTCCGTGATGTGCACACCACACCCGAGGCCGCCGAGCTGCTCAACATCTTCCTGCAGGAAGGTGACCAGGTTTTTGGCAGAGCAGCGGAGCCCGTTGACACCGTGGTAATCGGTCAACCCTCGCTGCTCGCAGAAAAACCCGAGTTTGCCAGCAGCGACAGGATGCGCCAGGTCTTTGAACTCACTGAAGCCCGTCAGCACCTTGTCAGTCTGCTCGCCGCAAGGCCAGGCGGACCAGGTCTGTCAATCACCATAGGCAACGAGCACGATGACCCCAGGCTCGAAGCCTTCACCGTCGTCACGGCAGGCTATCACGTGGGCTCGCTAAGCGGTGTCATTGGCGTGATCGGCCCCACCCGAATGCCCTACGAGAAGGTCATTTCACTCGTGGAACACACCTCGCGGCTGGTGTCGGAGCTTCTGACTTGAAGCAATTTTCAGTGCAGAAGGGCAGACTACATTAAAGAAAGGTAGACAATCATCAGTTTTGGCCCCAAACCTCGTTTCCTGGGCCTGAACTGTCGATATTTCAAGGTTGTTTCGTGATGCGACCAGTGCCGCGTATCAGGCAGTGGCGGCTGCACGTTCTTGTGTTCAAACCGGATTTTGCTCATGGCTGATTATTACGCGGTACTGGGAGTACCGCGCGATGCCTCTGAAGACGATATAAAAAAGGCCTATCGCCGTCTGGCGATGCAGTGGCACCCCGACCGTAACGGTGGTGCCAAGGAGGCCGAAGAAAAGTTCAAGGACATAACCGAAGCCTACGACGTGCTTCGGGATCCCCAGAAGCGGGCCGCTTTTGACCGCTATGGTGAGGCTGGTCTGCGTGGCGGTGCTCAGTCGGCCTATGCGCACGTGGATCTCTCTGAAGCGCTCAATATTTTCATGCGTGACTTCGGAGGCTTTGGAGATCTGTTTGGTGGCGGTGCCGGTGGTGCGCGTCATTCGGGCCCGCGTGCCGGCAGTGATATCAAGATTCCCATCCAGCTTAGCCTCGCCGAGGTGGCCACGGGGGTTGAGAAGACCATTAGCGTGAAGCTGCTCGACCCCTGTGACAAGTGTGAGGGGAGTGGAGCAGAGCCGGGCACCAAGCCCGCCACCTGTGCCACCTGCAGCGGTTCTGGTGAGGTGAGAAGGGCTCAGCGCTCCTTCTTTGGCCAGTTCGTGTCAGTGGCGCCCTGTCCTACCTGTGCCGGTGAGGGTGTGGTGGTCTCATCACCCTGTAAGAAGTGTCGCGGAGAGGGGCGTTTGCGTGCGGAGCGCACCATTCGTGTGCAGGTGCCCGCGGGTGTGGCCACGGGTCAGTACATGACGCTGCGCGGGGCTGGCAATGTGGGTCCGCGAGGTGGTCCGCGCGGAGACGTGCTGGCCATTTTCGAGGTGGAGGAAGACGAGCGTTTCGAGCGGGATGGAGAGGATCTTTTCTCCGAGGCGCTGGTCACCTATTCACAACTGGTACTGGGTGCTGACATCCGTGTGGCGGGCGTGAGCGGAGATCTTTCCCTGCGTGTCCCTGCCGGTACCCAGAGTGGCACGGTGTTTCATCTGCGGGGGCGGGGCCTGCCGCGCGTGAATGCATCAGGTACGGGCGATCTGCACGTCAAAGTGCAGCTCTGGACGCCGCAGTCGGTGGATGGCGAAGAGAAGGCGGTCATTGAGCAACTAGCCACATTACAGGGTCAGGCGCCGGCGCAGCGTGAGAAGGGTTTCTGGTCGAAGATGAAGGAAGCGCTTGGTGCCTGAGTCTTCGGGGAACGGCTCGGGCTGGGTGCGGGTTTCGGTTGCACCTGACCCCAGCCAGGCCGTCGCTCGTGAACGCTGCATGGCGGCGCTTTTTGAATCCGGCGCGCAGGGGGTGCATGAAGACAAGACTGCTCTCATCACCCATTTTCCGCCCGGCACCAATGTGCAACAGGTGCTGGAATCGCTTGAGCGTGCCGATCCCAAGGCTGCGGTCGAGACCGGTCCGGTGCCTGACATAGACTGGAGGGAGGCGTGGAAAACGCGTATCACTGCGCAGGAGGCGGGCGGTCTGGTGGTGGCTCCGCCGTGGCTTGCCGGTGCCAGTGATCCGGCACGCACCATTGTGATTGAGCCGGGCATGGCTTTTGGAACCGGTGACCACGCCACTACTCGCGGCATGCTGCGTCTCATGGCAAGGCATTTGAAGCCGGGCATGCAGGTGGCCGATCTGGGTGCGGGAAGCGCGGTGCTCAGCATCGCTGCGGCCCGCATGGGCGCCTCGCGTGTCTATGGCGTTGAACTTGATCCTGACGCCATTCCCGACGCCGAACGCAATGTTGAGCGGAACATGATGCGGAATGACGGGAGTGGGAGCGTACACATATTCGAGGGTGATGCGAGCGTCATCCTGCCGCTTCTGGCACCCGTCAACTGTGTGCTCGCCAACATAATCTCGTCTGTGCTTCTGGGCCTTCTGCCTGTGATTGCTCTGGCGCTCGCGCCGGACGGTGTGGTCATACTCAGCGGCATACTTGCGAGTGAGCGCGACGGCATGCTGCAGGCTTTTGAGTCGGGTGGCTGGCGTGTGACGGATGAAGACTCGGAGGATGTCTGGTGGTCGGTATCGATCGCGAGGGGCTAGCAGCCGGACTGCCGCAATTCGTGCTGCCGGAGGGGAGCACGGAGGCGATCGGCACGGGTGCTCAGGTGTCGCTCGACGAGCAGGCCGCGCGACACATCCGGGTGCTGCGCCTTGAGGCTGGCGCACTGGTTGGTATCCGTGATGGCCGCGGCGGCATAGGCGAAGGGCAGATTGTTCGCGTTACCAGAACGATGGCCCAGGTTGAGATCACTGCGGCCGAAGCCCGGCTGCCGCTCCCCGAGGTACACATGCTGGTGCCGGTGGCCGACCGCGATCGCATGCTTTGGCTGGCAGAAAAGTGTGCAGAGCTCGGTGCCACGAGTTGGCGACCCGTGCTCTGGCGCAGGTCGCGCAGTGTGTCGCCACGTGGAAAGGGAGTGGCATTTCAGGGCCGGATTCGATCCCGGATGATGCTGGCACTGGCCCAGTCAGAAGGTGCCTGGCTCCCGCAGCGCTTCCCGGATGCCACGCTGGAGAGGGCCATAATCGCTGCCCCTGAGGGCACTCGGGTGGTGCTGGATTCGGAGAGTGAACCTCTTGTGGGACGCGATCTTGCTGGTGCACAGGCCAGCTTTGAGCCACCCGTGGTGCTGGCAATCGGCCCTGAGGGCGGACTGGAAGCCAACGAGATGGCGGCCCTCACCGAAGCAGGTTTCAAAGCGCGGTCCATGGGGCCCACTATTCTGAGGTTCGAAACCGCAGCGGTAGCGGCGCTGGCCATTGCCCGTACGGTCCTCGACACCCGAACTGGCCTCAATCACACAACTCCGGAGACGGTTGATGGCGGAAACTGACTGCATTTTTTGTCGTATCGCTGCTGGGTCCATACCGGCCAGCGTGGTGCTTCGCACCGACTCTGCACTGGTATTCAAAGACCTGGCTCCTCAGGCCCCCACGCACCTGCTCGTGATCCCCGCCCGTCATGTGGACTCCCTGGCCAGTGATGACGATGCCCAGGAGCTGGGTCACCTCATGACGCTGGCCGCACGGGCGGCAAGGGAAGCCGGCCTTGAGGCCGATGGCTACCGGGTAGTCACCAATGTGGGCGAGCAGGGCGGCCAGACAGTGCAACATCTTCACTTGCACGTACTTGGCGGCAGGCACATGCATTGGCCTCCGGGTTGACCCGGAGGCCTTCAAGGCGTACGATTAAGGGCTGCATCAAAAGATGCACAAACATTCTCTGGTGACAGGCATTCCGGGCCCAAGTCACCGGCTACATCTCTTTCCGGAAAATCACTCAGAGGTCACTCAGAGTTTGCCGGGGTTGCTCCCGAGGTAAAGTTTGTCGGAAGTCATCATCCACGAGGACGAGAATTTCGAGCGGGCACTCAAGCGCTTCAAGAAAAAGTGCGAGAAGGCCGGCATTTTGTCAGATCTGCGCAAGCATCGCCACTACGAAAAGCCGTCTGAGCGGCGCAAGCGTAAAATGAACGCAGCCGTTCGCAAGAACCGCCGTACCGTTCGCGGGTGAGCAACACTGGTGATACCGGCGGCGCACCGCTGCTGGTGCGCCTGCAGGACGAGCAGATTGCAGCACGACGCGAGCAGCACAAGGAACGTGTGCTGCTCCTTGGCATGGTCATATCCGAAGTCAAGAACCGTGCGCTCGAATTGACTCGCCCCCTCAACGATGACGATGTCATCGACGTCATTCGCAAGGGCATAAAGAAACGCCGCGAATCGGTTGACCTGTACAACAAGGCTTCCAGACAGGATCTGGCAAACAAAGAACAAGCAGAAGTTGAAATGCTGTCAGCCTACCTGCCACCGGAAGTTGATACAGACGAGATCCGCAAAGCCGTTGAAGAAGCCATCGACAGCGGCGCGGGTAATATTGGAGCAGTGATGGGACGCGTGATGCCCCGCTTCAAGGGACGCGTCGACGGTTCCGTCATCAACGCAATTGCGCGCGAGGCGCTCGCAGGCAAGCAGCAGTAGCCGCTTCACAATCAGGCGCGCTACCACCTCGCAGCTTCAGCAGCTTCAGCAGGTTCACCGGCTTTGGCAGTCTCCGCAGCCCGTCGCTCTCCATGAACAAGCACGCACTCGGCATTCTTGAGTTCCCACGCATGCTCGCGCACGTAGCACTGCGCGCAGCCTCCGTGCCGGGCGCCGCCGCCGTGCGCGCACTGATGCCGCTCGCCGATGCGCAATGGATAGAAGCCGAACACAGGCGCGTGTCAGCGATACGCCTCATCATGGCTTCCGAGGCTGGATGGCCCTCCGAAGCCATCCCCGATCTGGCAGAGGCGCTGCTGAGACTTCGTATAGAAGGCCTTTCGTGGTCAGCAACGGAGTTGCTGCAGGGCGCCACGCTGCTGCGGTCCTCACGTCGTGTGCGGGCAGCGCTTAAAGATCCCGCGAGACCCGCCTTCTCGCGCGCCGTGCTCTCAAGCCTTGCCGAACAACTGGTGGATCTCGAAGCACGCGAACGTGCAATCGAAGCTGCCATAGCCGAAGACGCCGTTGTTCGTGACGATGCGTCGCCCGAGCTGAGAAGAATCCGCCGTGAACTGCGCCAGACTGAAGGGCAGCTTGCCCGTCTGCTTCAGCGCGAGATGGCGAGGCTTGAGCCGCAGCATCAGGCAGGTGATCTCTCTGTAACCATGCGCAACGGACGCTGGGTCATTCCCATAAGGCGTGAGGCACGCGCTCTGGTGGGCGGCATTGTGCATGACAGCTCAGGCACCGGTGCCACTCTCTTTGTGGAACCGCCCGCTGCCGTGGAGTTCGGTAACAGGGTGCGGGAGCTTGAGCTGGATGAACAGCGCGAGGTGGACCGTGTGCTCCGCCAGCTTACCGACGAACTGCGCCCATATGCCGGCCCCATGAAAGAGGCCTTTGACGCTCTGGTCGTTCTTGACTCACTGCAGGCAAGAGCGCGATACGCATTGGAAGCGGGTTGTGGGAACGTGGACTTTTCGAAGCCATCAGAGGGACTGCAGATCATTGCAGGAAGACATCCTCTGCTGCTCGCTGCCGGCACACCGGTAGTGGCATTCAACCTCACGCTTGAGGTTGATGAACGTACACTGCTCGTCTCCGGTCCCAACACCGGTGGCAAGACTGTCCTGCTCAAGGCGGTTGGCCTGTTGAGCATGATGGCTCAGGCGGGGGTTCCTGTACCAGTGGCTGAGGGCACCCGCCTCGCAGTATTCAGCAGTATCTTTGCCGACGTGGGTGATGAGCAGAGCATAGAGGCCAGCCTTTCCACTTTTTCGGCTCATCTCAAGAATCTTCGTGACATTCTCGATGGCGCGGACGCTTCTTCGCTTGTGCTTGTTGACGAGCTTGGTTCCGGCACGGATCCGGCCGAGGGAGCAGCATTGGGAGGAGCCATTCTTGAAACTCTGACTGCGCGTGGTGTGCTTACCCTCGCCACAACGCATCTTGGTCAGTTGAAGCTTCTTGCAAGCGAAGTGCCCGGAGTGGTGAATGCATCCCTGCAATTTGACCCTGTTCGGCTTGCTCCCACTTACCATCTCCTCAAGGGCATTCCGGGCCGCAGCTATGGCCTGAGCATTGCACGCAGGTTGGAGCTCGACGAGTCAGTGATTGCCCGTGCAGAGGAACGCCTGCCGGCAGGTGAAAGAGATCTTGCGGTTCTCCTTGCCGATGTTGAGGCCAGAGAAGCAAAGCTTGCTGAAAACGAACAAAGACACCAGCGTGATCTTGAGCTTCTCGCAAGAAGGATTGCCACTGTCTCTGATCGTGAGACCAAGGCTCGTGAGCGTGATCGCGAGGCTGAACGCGATGCGCGAAGCCAGGCGCGTCGTTATCTGCTGGACGCGCGGAGTGAAGTTGAGCGTGCAATTGCTTCAGTCAAAACCGAAAGCGCGCTGATGCAGGCGGGTTTTGAGGAGGCCGCACGAGCCGCGCGCCGCAGCATCGAAGATGCGGCAGCAGTGCAGGGTGCTGCAGTGGACGCAGTGAATCAGCAGATTCAACGTGGTTCCCGCCGGGATGCCCAACGGAAGCGGGTGCGCGAAACGCACAACGCCCCGGGTCATTCTGCCCCTGCAAGAGACGGGCGTACGGCAGGCAGTGCAGCCAAGGACGGACCACTGGAGGTTGGAGACGCGGTTCTCGTCTCCACTCTGGGCGGAAAGGCCGGGGAGATTGTTTCTTTGCGTGGAAATCGGGCGCGCGTACAGATCGGCTCCATAGGCATGGAGGTGCCCGTCGGAAGTCTCACCCGTACCACTGCTCCTGAGCCTCCGGCCATAAGAGTGAATGTCTCAGGCTCAATGCCAGATGCTGATCCTGTGCGGGAACTGGATCTGCGCGGACTGCGTGCCGACGAAATTGATGATCGTGTTCTGCAGGCTCTGGATGCGGCAGTACGCAATGACCTGCATGAGTTGCGCATTATTCACGGAAAGGGAACAGGCGCGTTGCGATCGCGCGTCAGTGCAGTGCTCACCAGGGACACGCGTGTGGTGGGTTTCAGGCTTGGTGCCTGGAACGAGGGTGGTGACGGCGTCACGCTGGCAGAGCTGGGTTAGCTGTCATGATCCCTGATGAGACAGTGGAAGAAGTGCGGAATGCGGCGGACATTGTCGAAATAATCGGCGAGTTCGTGCAGTTGCGCCGTTCGGGTGCCACATGGCGTGGTCCCTGTCCCTTTCATCAGGGCAAGAATCCCAACTTTTCGGTTTCGCCCTCGCACGGCAGCTATCACTGCTTCGTTTGCGGAGAGAGTGGCGATGTTTTCACCTTTGTGCGCAAACGTCTGGGTCTCGACTGGCCGGGTGCCGTGAAATACGTGGGTGAGAAGTCTGGAATTGAAGTGGTTGAGGTTCAGCGTGAGCCGCAGGAACGTGATCCTAATGCTCCCAACCACGAGGCGCTTGCGGCGGCCACTGAGTGGTATCAGGCGCAACTGGCCAACGAAGCAACTGGTGCTGAGGCGCTTGCTTATTGCGAGCAGCGTGGGCTCGGTGTGGAACTGCGTACGAGGTTTGGTCTGGGCTTTGCCCCCAGGGATTCCGAAGGTTTGAGGCGTCACATGCGCACACTGGGTCATGACGACGAGCGCTTGAGGGAGGTGGGGCTTCTGGTGGCGCGAGAAGGCAGCGCGGAGCTGCGGCCACGTTTCAGGGGGCGGGTCATGTTCCCGATTCATGATGAGTTGGGCAGGCCCGTGGCCTTCGGCGGTCGTGCCATTGGCAGCGAGCAGCCCAAGTACCTCAACAGCCCCGAGTCAGTGGTATTTCACAAGCGCCGTACTCTTTACGGGCTTCATATCGCCAAGCAGGCAATGCGCCGCTCCGGGCGTGCAATAGTAGTTGAGGGTTATCTCGACGCCATTCGCGTTTCGGCCTCCGGGCTCGCTGAGGTGGTGGCGCCACTCGGCACCGCCTTGACGGAGGAGCAGGCCCGTCTGCTGGTTAGGTATGCTCGTGAAGTTTTTCTGGCATATGACAGTGACGAAGCGGGCTTGAAGGCGACCTTCCGTTCCGGTATTGCCTTGCTTCGTGAGTCTGCCGCCGTGCGTGTTGTCACACTGCCGGAGGGTGATGACCCTGATTCCTTCATTCGCAGGCGTGGGGGTGGCAGCGAGGCCATGGAGCAACTGCTGTCAGAGGCCATGGACCTGTTCGACAGGCAGGTTCAGCTTCTGGAGCGGCGTGGGTGGTTCAGCGATCTTCGCAAGAGACGGCGCGCGGTGGACAAGTTGCTGCCGACGATCCGGGCGGCTGCTGACCCGCTTACACGCGATCTCTATCTGGCGCGCCTGGCCGATATTACGGGCCTGGACAAGGACGGCTTGCGCGACGAGATGGCTTCGCCTGTGGCTGAGGGCAGGGGCAGAACTCAGGCAGCGGCCCGTCCTTCGAGAGTGGAGGATCCGCCTTCGCGGGCCCCTGAGGCCCCTGAGAGCGTGGCGGACTACTCCGGGCCACAGGCGGGTTCAGGCGAAGGCTTCCCTGACGGGTTTGGCAGCGGATCCTCGGCCAGTCCCGGTGGCGGGTGGCGAAAGGGCCGGTTTCGTGGCCGTCGGGGGCGTGTTGACGAATGGCGGGCCACGGCCCTGCCGCCAAGGCGTCTCACAAATGAGCCTGCTGAGCTCGCGCTGATCAGAGCCATGCTGGCTGACAGCTCGGTCGTGGAGCAGGTGGCCGAGCGTCACCCGCCGGAGAGTTTTCGGGACGCGGCATATCGGGAATTGTTCGGCACGTTGCTCAATGCGGCTCCCAATGATGATCTTGAGAGTATCGCCGCGCGTGTCTCGGATGAGACCGCGTCGGTACTGCGTGAGCTGACCGAGAGTCCGCAGCTTCCACCTGACGCCACGGATGTCTCTCTCAACCTCGGCAAACTCGATGCCCGGCTTCTCGAAGAGCGTATAAACGCCATTCGTGTGGCCATGCAGGCTACGAGTGATCGTGACGAACAGGACGCATTGATCCGCGAGCATCGTGAACTCAAGTCCGAGCTGCTGCGGCTCTTGCCGATCGTGAGGACGCGCACTAAACCGAAAGGGTAGCGAGTTTCGTACATGGCGTTGGCTGTGTGCGGGCACATGATGGCAGGCATTTTACTGGAGGCGTGGTGAATCCCCAATTGCAGGCACTGCTTGCAGTGCAGCACGAAGATGAATCAATACGTGGAGCTGAGGCGCGACTGGCCGCGCTCATGCCAGGCTGGAACACGTTGAATGCGACTCGTCGCCGCGTGGAAGAGGAAGTTGCAAAAACTGAGGCGTCTCTTGAGCGTGACACCTCACGCTTGCATGCCAGTGAAGAACGGCTTGCGGATTACCGTACCCGTCTTGAGAGAAGTGAAGCAGTGATGGCAGCGGCCACCAGGTTGCGCGACGCAACTGCGGCCACCACGCAGGTGGAATCTGCGAGACAGGCCATTGCCGAAGAGGAAAGAGAGCTGCTCGTTATCTCGCGCCGGGTAACCGATCTCCGTGCGGCTTCGATTGCACACGCGGAGGAATTGGAGCGCATCACGACCGAGCTCGCAAAGGTTACTGAAGAGATCAGGGAGCAGAAGCAAAGCATTGAAAACGAGATTGACAAGCTCAGGGCGCGTCGCGAAAAGGCAGCGGCCGGAGTTGAGCGCAAGATTATGATGCTTTACGATCGCGTGAGTTCCAGGCGGAGGAGCCAGGCCGTTTTTGCGTTGCATGACGACTATTCCTGTGGTGCCTGTGAAACGGCAATACCACTGCAGCGCAGGCCTGCTATGGCCAGCGGCAAGTGCATTGAACCCTGTGAAGCCTGCGGGGTGCTGCTGTACTACCACGAATCCGTGACTGAGAAGTGATGGTCGTCCGTGGCGTGAGTTTAGCTGGATTCGGGCGGCGCGTCGCATGAGTGCCGGTCGCTCTGTGACTGGCTCCAAAGCAGAGCGTCTCGTAAGGCCGGAGCCGCGGTGGATGGCAACGCAGGCCGCGGCAAGCGACACGGTTGAGCAGCTCATGCAGGCGCTCTCACTGCCACGGGCAGTGTGTAGTCTGCTTGCCTTGCGTGGTTACGATGACGCCGCTTCCGCCGCCAGATTTCTGAGACCTCGCCTCGAGCAGTTGGAGACACCATGGGCGATGCACGACATGAAGCGTGCCGCCACGCGCATCATCGAAGCCATTCATGCGGATGAAGTGATCTTCGTTCACGGCGACTATGACGTGGATGGCATGGCATCCGCTGCGCTGCTGGTGCGCGTTTTGCGCGGACTCGGTGCGCACAAGGTTCACGCTTTCGTTCCGAACCGTCTCACCGATGGCTACGATCTGGGAACGGCAGGAGTGGGAGCCGCACTGGCGGCCGGCGCTGATCTCGTCATTACCTGTGACTGCGGCACCAGCGCACATGCTCCCGTTGCCCGGCTCATGGAAGCGGGTGTCGATGTAATCGTCACCGACCACCATCTGCCGAGCCATGGCTTTCCGCCGGCTTACGCGGTGTGCAATCCGCAGCACCCGGACTGCCTTTCTCAGGATAAGGGCCTTGCCGGCGCCGGCGTTGCCTACAAGTTGGCGCTCGCGCTCTGTGAGCTGGCCGGCGTATCACCGTTGCTGGCCCAGAAGCAGCTCGATCTGGTAGCCCTGGCAACGGTGGCTGATGTGGCTCCGCTACGTGGAGAAAACAGGATCCTGGTTCGTTACGGCCTGAAAATGCTGGCCGAGACTGCTCATTCAGGACTGCGCGCGCTTATGCGTTCCTCAGGCCTGGATTCCAAGCCTCTCACGGCTGGCAGGGTAGGCTTCATGCTGGCTCCGCGCCTCAATGCTGCCGGTCGCATTTCCGATGCAATGCTCGGTCTCAAGCTTCTGCTCATGGAAAATGAGGATGATGCAAACGCATTGGCGCGTGATCTGGAAGAATTGAACCGACACCGGCAGGAGCTTGATCAGAGAGTGCTGGAAGACGCGCTTCGTCAACTGGAGGCGCCGGATGTGCGGGACAGGTATGGCCTCGTGCTTCACCGTGAAGGCTGGCACCCAGGTGTGATCGGGATCGTGGCATCGCGCGTGGTGGAGCAGACTGCTCGTCCCGCGGTGCTGGTGGCGGTGGAAGACGGTGTGGGAAAGGGCTCTGGCAGATCAATTGCTGCCTTCGATCTTCATGCCGGACTGAGTGAGTGTTCGGAATATTTCGAGCGGTTTGGTGGCCACAGGGCGGCTGCCGGACTCACAATTCGCCAGGAGAAGCTCGCCGCTTTCAGTGAGCGTTTTGATGAAGTGGCAAAGGCGGCGCTTAAACCAGATGACCTTGTGCCCGTGCTGCGCGTGGATCTGAGCCTGCCCATGGATGCGATTGGCGAAGAGATGGAGAACTTCCTCAAGCATTTCGAGCCCTTTGGGATGGGCAATCCGCAACCCGTTTTTCGCAGTGACTCGGTGAAGCTGACAGCACCCGCCAAACGCGTGGGCAGCAACGGCCTCAAGTTCATGTTCGATACCGCTGATGGTGTGGTTGATGGCATAGGCTGGGGCCTTGCAGATCGTCCCTCGCGAGTAGACTTATCGCGGCCTTACGACGTGGCCTACAGAATTGAACGTGACAGTTACAGGGGAGTGTCGCGCCTGCAGCTCAAGGTGGCCGACCTGAGACCCAGCGCGTCGCTCGGTGACGCCGGCGTCGATCTCTGAACACACGGCACATTTTGTCTCAGTTGCGCATTGTTGCCGGTCGGTGGAAATCGCGGCGGATAGAAGTGCCTCCGGGCACCAGAGTGCGCCCCACCTCTGACAGGATACGTGAGGCATGGATGAGCATTCTGAGCCCCATGCTGCCGGAGGCCCGGGTGCTTGATCTCTGCGCCGGGAGCGGGGCACTGGGTCTTGAGTGCCTCTCACGTGGTGCCGCGGAGTGCGACTTTGTGGAGTCATCTTCGCGCGTGCTCACTGTGCTGAGACGGAACCTCGAGACCCTCGGCGGGCACCCCGGTGCCAGATTGCACTTGGACGATGCCCTGCGATTTGCCGGAAAACTCAGGGCCGGACAGTTCGATCTGGCCCTGGCCGATCCGCCCTACGACAGTGAACTGGCGCGCGGGCTTGCCGAGCTCTGGCTCGAACTGCCATTTGCCACTGTCCTGGCCGTGGAGCATTCTTCATCACTGGTTCTCCCCGCCGTTGGCGAGACACGCAGATATGGCTCCACATCCCTGACTTTCTTCCGACTTGCTCCCTGACTCAACCTTTGGTTGGTAATGTGAACCTGCCCACAGCCGACAAATCTTCAAGAGAACCTCTGCTCGCCTTATATGCGGGTTCCTTTGATCCGATAACTATTGGTCACGAAGACCTGATTCGCCGCATACTCAAGTTCGCGGACCGGCTGGTGGTTGCGGTTGCAAACAACGTGAGCAAACAACCCCTGTTCACAGCCGCTGAGCGCATTGGCTTCATTCAAAGCGTGGCCGGTGACGACCCCAGGGTGGAAGTATTGAGCTTTGATGGCCTACTGGTTGATTTTGCCAGGCGAATAGGTGCGCGCGTGAACGTACGCGGCCTGAGGGCTGTGACAGATTTTGAATACGAGTTTCAGATTGCTCTCATGAACCGCCACCTGTATCCGGAGCTGGAGACCGTTTTCATGACGCCATCACTTGATACCACCTACATCAGCTCCAGCATGGTAAGAGAGGTGGCGCGCTTTGGTGGTGATGTGTCCCGACTCGTACGTCCCGATGTGGCGCTGGCGCTTGGTAAGAGGTCTGCCGAGCTGTATGGCTCAGCGTCCCTGACGGCAGACGCTGGCTCCTCTCCGACATTGGCTGCGGAGGAGAAAAGGTGAGCAACGACAGGCCCTCCACCGGGGCGGCGACCGCAGCATTCCTGGAACGCCTGCATGCCCGGGCTGCAAGCAGGCCGCGAAGTGTGATATTCCCCGAGGGAACTGATTTACGTGTGGCCCAGGCTGTGACGGCTCTTCGCAAGCGTGGCTCTGTGGTGCCCGTGATGGTACGGCGCAGCGATGCCCCAACGGGAGTGGTACCAGCGGGAGTTGCTGTACTTGACCCGCTCACCGATCCTCGTACCGAGCGCGTGGTTTCGCATCTTCTTGCGCGCCGCGGCGACAAGGGTCTGGCACGTGAAGACGCTGAGCGCCTGGCGCGCGAACCCCTGTACTTTGCTGACAGCCTTGTGGCGCTTGGTGAAGTGGATGCCTGTGTTGCCGGAGCAGTACACACCACGGCGGATGTTCTGAGAGCAGCGCTTTGGACAATTGGAGCAGCTCACGCCGGCCCGCACGCTCCGCCCGGAGCTGCCCGCAGTGTCTCCTCCTCGTTTTATCTGGTGGTTCCCCCATTCAGGAGTGGCGAATCCGAGGTGCTTACCTACACGGATTGCGCGGTAATTCCCGATCCCACGGCGCGCCAGTTGGCTGATATTGCACTTTTTGCCGCTGCCGACAGAAGGCGCATTGTGGGGGATGAGCCCCGGGTGGCCTTTCTCTCCTACAGTACCATGGGAAGTGCAGACGGGCCTTCTGTGAGCAAGGTGCGTGAAGCCGTGGCTTACCTGCGAAAGGCTGATCCTCACCTGGTTGTATCAGGTGAACTTCAGGTTGACGCGGCTCTCATAAGTGAGATTGCGGCGCGCAAGGCACCCGGAGAATCGGCGGCCGGAGTGGCGAATATACTGGTGTTCCCGTCGCTTGATGCCGGCAATATCGCTTACAAGCTCACCGAGCGACTGGCTCACGCTGAGGCCATCGGACCAATACTTCAGGGCTTTGCAAAACCCTGCAGCGACTTGTCCCGGGGGGCCACATCCGACGACATTGTGCATGTGGCTGCAATCACCGCATTGCAGGTGCGTGATGACCAGAACTGAAACATTCACACGCAGGTGAGCACGGCATGAGTTTTTCAATGGATCGCGAAGACGATGTGCTCACGGTGGCTGTTGTCGGTCAGCTCACCGTGGCAAATCGGCAGGACTTCAAGCAGGCCATACTGGATCAGATGGCACAGGGCGCACGCATAGTGCTCGTGGATCTGAACGAAGCCGCTTATGTAGACAGTTCCGGGTTGGGCGCGCTGGTATCGCTTAATCGACGCCTTCACGATGGTGGTGGTGAGCTTCGACTGATCGGTCTCAATGAAGACCTGAAGTCGCTCTTCGAGCTTACCCGGCTCGACACACTGTTCCCCATTTATTCCAGCCGCGAAGAAGCGCTGGAGAAGAGCTGAGACGTGGGGGTGTCAATGACATCCCGGTCGCGCCAGTGGGTGTTGACCTCCGACCCCTCGGTCATTGAAGGGGTGGTGGGAGACATTGTGGAACTTTGCACCCAGTCAGGTTTTTCTTCGCGCCAAAGCCGCTACAACGTGGCTATTGCGGTGACCGAAGCCCTGTCAAACGCCATGCTCCGCGGCAACAGATCTGATGTGTCCAAGCAAGTGGAGCTGGCGATTGAGATAAGCGAACAGCGCTTGCTCGTGGAAGTGGCTGATGAGGGTGATGGTTTTGACCTCTCTGCTCTTTGTCAGGGGCCTCATGAAAGGGATTGGCTTGAGCGCGAGTGCGGACGTGGAGTGTTTCTCATGCGCGCATTGATGGATCACATTGAAACCTCCCGCTCCAGCGCGCGCTGCGGGCATAGGCTTCGCCTGGTACTGTACCGCAAGTGAACGAAGCGGCTGCTCTCCTGGCCGCGTTTCTGGAGGCCACGGGGAGGGATGCGGCCATCTGGGAAACACGGAATAGCCCGATACGAGAACAGGCCCTGGTCGCCTCCTCGTCAGATGCTTTTGCGCGGCTCACTGCTTCGGGGTTCAAGGCCTCCGACATGACCACCTGGGCTGCAACCTGTGGCGTGAGTGTAATGCTCTTGCCGGCAGACGGTGATGCACAGTGGCTTATCATGAGCAGTTGCGCTGTGTCGGAGCAAAGCGCGGTGGAACATGCTTCGAGACACTCAGCGCCTGACGCCAGTGCAGCGGATCGTCTTCTGAGCACGGTGGTGCCAATGGTCCGTCGTCTGGTGAGAGAGCGTGACGGAACCGCTCACGAGCTGGCTGAGCGCTACGAGGAAATCAATCTCCTGTACGCAGTGGGCGAACTTCTGGGCGGCGCTCCGTCCATAGAGCACGTGGCAGACACCTTGCTTGCAGAGTTTGCCAGCACGCTTGGAGCCAGCAGGGCAGTGCTGCTTGAAACCCGACAGGGCAAGCACGCGCTTATTCCCATTGCCCTTCGCGGCCTCAAGCTGGATGGCTATGGGCCCGTGGCTCTCAGCAACTCGGGGCACCCGGCCGTGAGAGCTTACATGAGCGGCGATGCCTGTACGGAAACGGGTGATGAAGCCGCTCGTGGAGATCCCTCCATTGCGGCAGATGGTGCCTCGCTGATGGCAGTGGCAATAACCCGCCCCAGCACGGGCGCTGGTATCACCGGCACCTTCCCCATTCCCACTCGGCTTGGCGCCGAAGGAATGGCGGTTCCCCTTGGAGTTCTGGTGCTCGCACGCAGACCCGGCGCTGCTCCGTTTTCTGAGAGCGACAGAAAGCTGGCCGTGGCAGTGGGAACACAGGTGGGTGCTGCCATGCACAATGTCTCTCTGGTGCGTGCCGCGGTGGAACGCAAACAACTTGCCACAGAAATGCGCCTGGCTCAGGAGCTTCAGCTCAAGTTGTTGCCGGATCCATCAATCGTGGCGCCTGAAGCACGTGCTGCGGCAAGGGTGAGATCGGCTGAGGTGGTAGGTGGCGACTTTTACCTTCTCGCCCGCCTGGACCATGATCGCACCGGTGTGCTCATAGGTGATGTGTCCGGGCACGGCTATCAGGCGGCCCTCATCATGGCTCTTGCTCTTAGTGCGGCAGCAATTCACCTGCAGGCAGCTTTTGATCCTTCAACTGCACTGGAGGCCGTGCGTCATTCGCTCAATGACGAATTGGTTTCAACCGAGATGTCGGTCAGCCTCTGCTATGCAGTTATAGATAGCAGGGCAAGTGAGTTGCGCTTCGCCAATGCCGGTCACCCACACGCGTTTCGCCTTGGTGCCGACGGTCAGTTGGCTCGACTGCGTGCTGCCACACCACCATTGGGTTTCAGCAGGGAACCCATTGAGGAATTCGTGATGAGTTGGCGCGCTGGCGACAGACTGGTTTTTTTCACCGATGGATTGGCGGATGCGCGCAACAGCAGTGGAATGCCATTGGGGGAGAAGGCAGTGTGCCAAACGCTGAGCCGGATGAGCGCGGCTCAAAGCCCCGATACGATTCTCAATGCGGTGTTTGCCCAACTCGAAAAACAGGTGGGCACGGCAGCGCTGCGTGACGATTGCACGGTTGTTGTGGTGGACCGACCGTGACATACGACCGATTTGATGGAGCAGACGCACTGCCGCGACCGCGTCGTCGTTTTGGGCAGCATTTTCTCAAGGACCAGCGCGTGCTTTCGCGTATCGCGGATGCTCTGGGTGAGGTCGAGGACAGAACGGTTCTGGAGATCGGCCCCGGGCGTGGAGCACTCACTGACCTGTTGATTGAACGGGCGGCACGCGTGCGCGCCATTGAGATCGATCGCGATCTCGCTGCGCACCTGAGATCGCGCTATGCAGCGCGTCCCAATGTGGAGATAGTGGAAGCGGATGTGCTGGACACCGTGTTGGCGGATGTGGCTGGCGGTCCTTATGTCCTGGTGGGCAACGTCCCTTACTACATCACCACACCAATCATCTTTCACGCTCTCAGGCCTCCGCGGCCAGCGTTTGCCGTGTTCCTCGTACAAAAAGAGGTGGCTCTTCGCATGGTGGCTTCGCCGGGCGGGAAAACCTACGGTGCGTTGAGCGTGAATTTGCAGGTGCTCTGCGATGTTGAGCTTCTCTTTGAGGTGTCGCCGGGCTCTTTCAACCCGCCGCCCGCAGTGGATTCTGCCGTGGTGCGAATTCGTCCGCTGGCGAACACATTGGTGGAGCCGTCCATGGAGCAGGCCTTTATCCGCTTCGTACGCGCGGCTTTCGGGTTGCGCAGAAAACAGCTTCAGCGCGTAGTGCGTACAGTGGCAGGCGTTAGCAGTGAACTCGCAACAGAAATACTGGACGATTGCGCGCTCCCTGCAGCAGCCAGGCCGGAAACACTTTCACCAGCAGATTTTGTCAGGCTGTTCCTGACTCTCAGGCAGCGCCCTGATCAAGCATAGCACCGTTGGTGAGGGCGAAAGACAGCCCTTCGAGCTCGAGTGCCATGTTAACCGACTTGAGCGAGACCCCTGCCGGCACAGTGAGATGGGTGGGTGCAAAATTGAGGATGGCCCTCACTCCCGCTGTCACTATTTCGTCTACCACTTCCTGGGCTTTCTCGGCCGGGATGGCAAGCACAGCGATCGGCGTACCATCTCGCTCAATATCGGTGCCCAGCCTGGCCATGGGGTGGATGACGGAATCGCCCCAGCGCTGTCCCACTTTGGTTGGATCCTGGTCATAGATACCCACCACCCTGAAGCCGCGCTGCCGGAAGCCACGGTAATTCGCCAGTGCCGATCCGATCTTGCCTGCGCCGATGATTATGACCTTCCATTCACGCTCAAGGCCCAGAATCTCTCTCAAGCGGGCCATGAGCTCCGGTACGGGATAACCCAGCCCCCGCTTTCCGAAGGATCCGAACAGGGACAGGTCTTTGCGGACCTGCGCCGAGGTCGTGGCACACTGCTCGGCCAGCTCGTCGCTGGACGCGGTAGCTTGGCCGCGTGATTCGATTTCCTCCAGGTGGCGGAGGTATATCGAGAGTCTGCGTACGGTGGATTCGGCGATGCGTTTCATGGCCATGGCCAGGTGCTTGTGAAAATCTTCACAAACTTATGACGAAGCACCCGCCAATACCAGCCGCCTGCTAACTTTCAACACTGAGCACCGACCTTTGCCACACACAAGATTGGAGGATGGGTACCAGTGAGTTTTCCGCTTCCCCTCACAGATTCGCGCCAGTTCGGGCGCTGGCGTATTCATGCCATACAGGCCGGCGGTCAGCAGCTTGATGGCGGAGCAATGTTCGGGGTGGTACCCAAGCCGCTGTGGTCGCGGCGCATCCCTGCGGATGATCGCAACCGCATTCCACTTGGCATGCGCTGTCTCCTTGTGGAGCATGATGACGGGCTGGTTCTCATAGACACGGGTGTGGGCAACAAGGAAAACGAAAAATTCATTGGTATCTATGGAATAGAGAACGAAGGGGAGGGGGGCCGCACCGCACTCGAGGACGGAATCCGGGAGCTGGGTTTTGCGCCATCTGATATTTCGCTGGTCATCAACACCCATCTGCACTTCGATCATGCCGGTGGAAACACCTGGCGTAACCCGGCCGGAGAGGTTCTGGCCAGCTTTCCCGAAGCCCGCTATCTGGTACAGGCAGGGGAGAAATCCTACGCGGAACACGCCAATGAGCGTACCGCGGCCAGCTATTTCCAGGCGAACTGGGGACCCATAGCGGCCCGGGACCGTCTGGATCTGGTGGTGGGAGAAAAGGAAGTGAGGCCGGGTATCACTGTGCGACCTACGCCGGGCCACACGCCACATCATCAGAGCGTGATCCTGAGGTCAGGAGGAGAGACCGCGTGTTTCCTTGGTGATCTGGTACCTACCAATCATCATCTGGCGCTCCCCTGGATCATGGGCTATGACGTGGAGCCACTGGTGACGCTTGAGTCCAAGCGTTCGTTGCTGTCTGAGGCGCTCCGCGAGGATTGGCTCCTGGTTTTTGAGCACGATCCCCATGTGGGTTTCGGGCGCTTGGCTTACGATGGCAAGTCCTACCGGCTGGCTGAGGGTTGACTGCAGCACCGGTATTTTACATGTTTTAGTATTAGGGCAGATCGGGCGTTAAGAGCGCTCACAACGAACAAGCAGGGCGGCAGCGAGGCCGCCTTCACCCTTCGGCCCTTTTGATGATTCAGGTGCACAGCCAGGCTGAGCCCGCAATTCTCAAAAGGTGTGCTGCAGGTGTCCATCGATGCGCAGAAGAGCGCCGTGCAGGTTTGCATGGCGTTGCCATTGCGCGAAGACGCGGACGCCGAATGCTGGGTCCGCGTTTTTGTTTCTTCTACCGGAGCAGGTACTATTCAAGATTCGACAAAGCGCCCGCCACGTGTCAACAGACAGATCCGTATAAGCCCGGTTCGCGTCATTGGTGCTGATGGCAGTCAGCTCGGCATTCTCGAAGTCGATGCGGCACTGTCCATGGCACAGGATGCCGGTCTCGATCTCGTCGAGGTGGCAGCGGGAGCTCGGCCTCCCGTGGTCCGCATCATGGATTACGGAAAATTCAAGTTCGAACAGGCCAAGCAGGCGCGGCTCGCCAAGAAGAAACAGCACGTCATCCTTCTCAAGGAGGTCAAGTACCGTCCCGGGATTGATGAGCACGACTTCGAAACCAAAACCCGTCACGCAAAGCGTTTCCTCGAAGAAGGCAACAAGGTCAAGGTTACGCTGATGTTCCGCGGTCGACAGATCGCACACCCGGAACTCGGCCGACAGGTGGTGGACAGAGTGGCTCGGGAACTCTCAGAGCTCTCCCGCGTTGAAAGCGCACCGTCCATCGAAGGGAAATCCATGACCATGATACTCGCACCAACCAAGTGACTCTCCACGTCGCAGTGCAATCACATTGCATTGCGGCAGCAGCTCAACAGAGCGTCCAGGGGAAACGTGTGATTTGATGCAGGGCTGTCCGCAAGACGGACGGTGAACCACAGCCGTGAGCAAGTAAAAGATGCCAAAGATGAGAACTCATACCGGCGCCGCCAAGCGCTTCTCCGTGACAGGATCGGGGAAGGTCCGGCGCCTGAAGGCTTACAAGAGCCACATCCTGACCAAGAAGGACGCCAAGCGGAAGCGCAATCTGCGTCGCCCTGCCATCGTCGAGACAAACGGCGAGGCCAAGCGTATCAAGCGTCTCATCCTGGCCTGAGGGAAATACAACCATGCCACGCGTAAAATCCAACGTCGTTCGTCTCAAGCGAAAGAAACAGGTACTCCAGCACGCCAAGGGCGCCTTCGGCGCTCGCTCAAAACTCTGGAAGGCGGCCAAGGAAAACGTCGAACGCGGCTGGCGCTATGCCTACCGCGATCGCAAGAACAAGAAGCGCGAATTCCGCAGACTCTGGATCGTTCGCATCAATGCCGCGGCACGTCTGCACGACATGTCGTACTCGGCCTTTATGCACGGATTGCGCGCCGCCGGCCTTGAAATCGACCGCAAGGTGCTCGCCGATCTCGCCGTGCAGGAACCCGAGGCCTTCGCCGCGATTGCAACACAGGCCCGCAAGGCACTCGACGCACGCAGCGCTGCCGCCTGATCCCGCCAGCAGTCAGCATCGACCAACTACCGCTGCGGTCTGACGTGCAAAAGCGCCGACCACGACTGCATTCATAACGTGAGGGCCGGTATCCCGTGATGCCGGCCCTTTTGTTCCTGTTCCCACTCTCTCCGTGAATCTCTCAGAGTATCTGGCCCAGTCAGGAGCCCTGGCAGTAGAGTGCCGCACGCTCCTCGAAAGCCTCGATCCGGCCACACGCATTGATGCCGCCAAGGGACAGCTCAACGCCCTCAAAGACGCCAGGCTCACCGCGCTGCAGGCCGCACTGCGTAGTCTGCCGGCTGAAGACCGACGCGCTGCCGGCACGGCATTCAACGGGCTAAAGCAGCAAATCGAAGAAGCGCTGGCAGCTTTTGAATCGCGTCAGCAGGCAGCCAGGCCCACCGCTGCCGTGGATCCCACCATGCCGGCGCGCTCCTCATGGCGCGGATCACTGCATCCAGTGTCACTCGTGATCGATGAGATAGCAGAAATCTTTCGCGAACTGGGCTTCACCATTGCCCTGGGGCCGGAAGCCGAGACGGACTGGTACAACTTTGCCGCTCTAAACTTCCCGGCAGATCATCCGGCCATGGAGTTGCACGATACGCTCTATCTGGGTGAGCACACTCTGCTGCGCACTCACACGTCACCAGTGCAGGTGCGCACGCTGCAACGTTACGCACCGCCCGTGAGGGTACTCGCTCCCGGACAGGTTTACAGACGTGATTTCTTTGACGCCACGCACGCTCCCGCTTTCATGCAGCTTGAAGGCCTGGCTGTGGATGAGGGCGTGAGTTTTGTGGACTTGAAGGCCACGCTCGCTCAGTTCGCGCGACGCTTTTACGGTGCCACACGCAAGGTTCGCTTTGGGCCTTCCTATTTTCCCTTCGTGGAGCCCGGCGCTCAGATGGACGTCGAGGTTGACCTCGGCGATGGGAAGGGCCTGCGCTGGGTGGAAATCCTGGGTTGCGGAATGGTTCATCCGCATGTGCTTGAAGCCGCCGGGTTGGACAGCGAGAAGTACACGGGCTGGGCCTTCGGCATGGGACCGGCACGCATTGCCATGTCACGCTATGGCATCAATGACATACGCGTGCTCTATGACTCCGATGCCCGTTTTCTGGAGCAGTTTGCACGATGATCGTTTCTCATGAGTGGTTGCGACAGTTCGTCCCGCATGAGCTGAGCGCTGAAGATGTTGGTGAGGCTTTAAGCCGCCACTGTGTCACGCTCGATGGCATAGAAAAAATCGGCGCCGAGCTGGAGCCCTTTGTGGTTGCACAGGTTCTAGAGGCCGGCCCTCATCCCGATTCCGATCACCTCTGGGTGACTCGCGTAGACGACGGGAGCGGTGAGATACTCGACGTTGTGTGCGGTGCACCCAACGTGGCGGTGGGGAGCAAATACCCCTTTGCACGCACAGGCACGGTCATGCCCGCAGGATTGCGAATAGAGAAGCGCAAGATTCGTGGTGAGACATCCAACGGCATGCTGTGTTCGGCACGCGAGCTTGGACTGGGCGAGGAGCACAACGGCATTCTGGAGCTGCACACCGACGCCGCGCCGGGAACTCCGTTGCTGGATGTTATTCATCTGGCTGATACCAGGCTTACACTGGACGTACTGCCCAATCGCCCCGATCTGCTCTCTCATCTCGGCGTGGCGCGGGAAGTGTCTGCCATATCGGGGGTTGCGTACACGCGTGTCCCATCAGACATCAAGCTGTCCGCGTCAACTGCGCCCGCCCATCGGGGCAGTACCATGGCGAAGGGCAGTTACGCCACTGTCACCATTAGCGACACTTCCAGTTGCCCGCACTTCACGGGTGTCGTGATTCGCGGCGTGCGTGTTGGCGAGAGCCCTGAATGGCTGGTGAGGCGGCTTGCGAGCATAGGCCAGAGGAGCATCAACAATGTGGTGGATGCCACCAACTACGTATTGCATGGACTTGGGCATCCGGTGCATGCCTACGACCTCGCAACGCTGCGTTCCGCCACCATCGACGTAAGGCCCGTGAGGGCCGGCGAGGAGCACCTGGTCACGCTGGATGGGGTGCAGCGTACACTGCCCGAGGGCACCACGGTAATCTGCGACGGCGAGAGACCCGTGGCTCTGGCCGGTGTTATGGGTGGGCTGGAGACGGAGGTTACGGCGAACACCACCGATATTCTGCTTGAGCTGGCGGTGTTCGATCCGCGCTTTGTTCGTCGTTTGCGTCGGATGGTGGGTATCAATACGGACGCGAGCTACCGTCTTGAGCGCGGAGTGGATGCACAGGATTGCGAAGAGGTTGCGCGTCTGGGTGCCACTCTCATCACTCAGGTGGCTGGCGGCAGTGTTGAGGAGATTCTGGTTGCCGGCGGTGAAGCGGCACAACGCCCAACGGTTGCACTCCGCCCGGAGAGGCTCGCCTTGTTGCTCGGCATGGAAGTGCCCGTGGGTGAAATCGTTCGGATTCTTGAATCCCTGGGTTGTGTGGTGGAAAAGCAGGGTCAGGCGCTGGCGGTTCAGGCACCGGGTTGGAGGCACGACCTCGGGATGGAGGTCGACCTTATTGAAGAGGTGGCGCGGCTGGTTGGTTTTGATGCCCTGCCTGACGAGCTCAGGCCGTTCCGGCCAGGTACGGCACCCGATCATCCCTTACATCTGGCTTCGCGCAGGGTGCGCGACACCCTGGTGGCGGCGGGTATGGCCGAGACTCGGCCCATGCCGTTCACGGCCACAGGGACTGACGAGAGTCCCCGTGTTCTCAACCCCTTGGCTGAAGACGAGCCCTATCTGCGCAATTCGGTGCTGGATACACTGGCCAGGCGTGCGGAATACAACCTGAGCCGCATGCAGGGGAATCTGCGTCTGTTTGAGATTGGCAGCGTCTTTTTGCCCAGCGATGACAGACTGCCGGCTGAGGAGTTGCGAGTTGGAGCTCTATTGATGGGAGCGCGTCGGCCGCCGCATTTCACCGAGGCAGATCCGCCGGCATTTGACGCCTGGGATGCCAAAGCTCTGGCCATGGACATGGCACGTGTGGCCTATCCGGGGCGCTCCATAGTTTTGGAGCCCCTGGAGGACACTCTGGCCTGGGATATCTGTTTTGCTGACGCCGGCCAGGAGCAGGTGGGGTCGGTATCTGAGCTGCTGATGGATCGGCCCGTGTGGTCGTCTCCGGCCTGGGGAATCGAGCTTCTGCTTGGCAGGATGCCATCTGGCGATGTGGCAGCTCCTGGCCAGCACGCACACGCACCCGCAGAGGTGGAACCCGCAGCGGGCCAGAGCATACGCTACAAGGCGCTCCCCGTAACACCTGCCGCGGAGTTTGATCTGGCCTTGCTGGTTCCAGACTCTCTTAGTGTGGCTGCGGTGGATGCCGCTATCCGCAGTGCTGCCGGTGAGCTGCTGGAGAACGTGGTGCTCTTTGACGAGTTCAGGGGACAGGGTATTCCCGAGGGAACGCGCAGCCTGGCCTGGCGGCTGACATGGCGCCATCCGGAGCGTACATTACGTGATAAGGAGCTTGAGGGCAGACGCTCCAAGCTGTTGTCAATTTTGGGGAAAGACCTCGGAATCACCTATCGTGCGTCCTGAAGTATCCGCTTTTCATGAGCTTGCATCCCTTGTGAGGAACATGGGGGAGCAACTGGCACGCTATCGCCATCGCGCTCTGGTGGCGGAGCGTCGTGTACATGCCCTTGAGCAGCAGGTGTCCGCGGCATCAGCCGTGGAGAAGGAGCTGCGGGCGCAGTTGCAAAGCCAGGCTCGGACAAGTGACGGTTCGCAGGCGGAGTTGCAGCGCCTGGCGCGTGCGTTGGAGCAGGCAGAGACGGAGAGGGAGGCTGCGTTTGCAGGTGCAGTCAGTTCGGGTGCTGAAAGTGCGGCGTCCGATTCGGAGCTGGTTGCTGAAAATGCCAAACTGCTCGCTGCACTGACTGAGGCTCGCACCCGTACTGTCAGCCTGGGCGAACGTGTTCGTTTTGTTCGACAGCAGGTATCGAAGGGAGGAAAGTGATCATGGCACTTCGGTCTGTGGTCAAAGTTCGCATTCTTGGTGAGGAGCACTCTATACGAAGCGAAGCCTCTCCCGAGCACACCAAGGCCGTGGCCAACCATGTCGACCAGACCATACGTGCGATATTGGCGGATGCTCCTGCAATAGAGACCCACAAGGCTGCGATTCTGGCCGCGCTTCAGATTACGGATGAGTTGTTCAAAGAGCAGGAAGCAAGCACGGCCATAGCCCGGGAGATGCGGCAGTTAGCGCTGGACATCCGTCCGTTGCTCCCTCCGGCTCAACGTGGAGAGGGCGGCGCGGAGGGCTGATCGGATCTTCCGGAGTTCTCACAGCGCTCCGGTTCGGTGTTGCGGCTGTGTTTGAAGATCCGTACGTTCCCCAGTAAGCCCGCTGTCTCAGGCGGTGGCAGCAACATAGATCGCAGTATTCACGGTTCAGGACCCGTGCTTCGTGCGCGGTTGGAGCATAGATCCTTATGGATGAACTTTCCCTGGCAGCGCTGACCGGCGCGCTGGGCGTATTGATGGCGGTGGTGGCGTTTGTGGCCGGACGCGTCTCCGGCCGCAAAGTTGAAATTGCCGAGCAACGTCGCGCTGGTGCCACGGCGGAGCAGACTGCTGCACGTATTCTGGACGAAGCGAAACGCGGAGCTGATACGCTTCGAAAGGACGCCATTGTCTCAGGCAAAGAAGAGGTGCTGCAGCTTCGCGAGTCGCATGAGGCCGAGTTTCGCAGCCGTCGTGGTGAAATAGAGAAGGACGAGCGGCGCATTCTGGAGCGTGAGGGGCAGCTTGATCGGGCCCGTGATTCGGTTGAATCGCGCGAAAGCGAAGTCCAGCGCAAGCTGCGTGAGATGGACCAGCGCTCGGAGGGTTTGGCGGCCCGCAAGCGCGAACTCGACGAGCTGGTTGCGGAGGAGCGTCAGAAGCTGGAGCAGGTGGCAGGGCTTTCGGCAGATCAGGCGCGCACGGAGCTGATGCGCAGAATGGAAGACGAAGCCATGGCAGCCGCTGCAGGCAGGCTTCGTGAGATTCGTGAGAGCGCCAAGCGCACTGCAGACCGGGAAGCAAGAAAGATTGTGGCTCTGGCCGTGCAGCGTGTGGCCGTGGAGACCACTGCGGAAACCACGGTTTCAGCCGTTTCGCTTCCCAATGACGAAATGAAGGGCCGTATTATCGGCCGCGAAGGCCGCAACATTCGTGCCTTTGAACTGGCTACCGGAACGGATGTCATCATCGACGATACACCCGATACGGTTGTGGTCTCCTGCTTCGATCCCGTCAGGCGCGAGACTGCGCGTCTGGCTCTGGAAAAGCTCGTGAGTGACGGCAGAATCCACCCCGGCCGCATTGAGGAGGTTGTGGCCAAGGCACGGTTGGAGGTGGAAGCCACGATAGTGGAAACCGGTGAGCAGGCAGCCTACGACGTGGGTGTTACCGGCTTGCATCCGGAATTGATCAAGCTCATTGGCCGTATGCAGTGGCGTACCAGTTACGGGCAGAACATCCTTGCGCACAGCAAAGAGGTGGCCTGGCTGGCCGGGATGATGGCCTCTGAGTTGGGCTTGGATGTGGCGCTGGCCAAGCGGGGTGCACTGCTTCACGACGTAGGCAAGGTGCTCACCCATGAACACGAGGGCACGCACGTACAGTTGGGCGTGGAAGTGGCCACGCGTTATGGTGAGGCTCCATTGGTGGTGAACTGCATTGCAGCCCATCACGACGATGTACCACACGAGAGCGAAGAGTCGGTGCTGGTTCAGGCATCAGACGCAATATCCGGCTCAAGGCCGGGTGCCAGGCGTGAGGCTTTTGAGACTTACGTGAAACGTCTTGAGGGCATAGAGCGCATAGCATCTGGCTACCGTGGCGTTGAGCGCGTGTTCGCCATTCAGGCGGGCAGAGAAGTGCGTGTGATAGTCACGCCTGAGGCTGTTGACGACGTTCGAATGAGCGCGCTCTCCGAAGAAATTGCGCGCAGAATCGAGTCGGAACTGCAGTACCCGGGCCAGATCAAAGTGGTTGTAATTCGCGAGAGCAGGGCGGTTGATTATGCGCGCTGAGTTGATAGACGGGAAAGCAATTGCTGCAGCAATCCGTGGCGAAGTCACCCGCGATGTTGCGGCCCTGAGTGCGAGGGGCGTGGTGCCCGGGCTCACCGTGGTGCTTGTGGGTGATGATCCGGCCAGTGCCACCTATGTGGGAGCCAAGGAGAAGGCATCGCTCGCCGCGGGTATTCGTGGCGGTACCGTCCGCTTGCCTGCCAGCACCACGCAGGAGGAGCTGCTTTCCCTGGTGAGCGAGCTCAATTCGGATCGTGCCGTGCATGGGATTCTGGTACAGATGCCGCTCCCGGCGCACATCGATCCTGATACAGTGGTTCGACACATTCTGCCAGAGAAGGACGTTGACGGCTTTCATCCCGTGAACGTGGGCAAGCTGCTCATTGGCCACACCGACGGGTTTGTATCCTGCACTCCGGCGGGTGTTATTGAGTTGCTGCTGCGTAGCGGCGTGGAAACCGCCGGCTCGCATGCTGTGATTGTGGGACGCAGCAATATCGTGGGCAAGCCCATGGCTGCGCTGCTCATGCAGTCGCGTCGGGGTGGCAATGCCACCGTTACCCTGTGTCACAGCCGCACCCGTGACCTGGCTTATCATACCAGACAGGCCGACATTCTCATTGCTGCAGTAGGAAAGCCGGAAATGATTACGGCTGACATGGTGAAACAAGGAGCCGTGGTTATAGACGTTGGGATCAACAGCGTGCCCGATTCTTCCAAACCACGCGGCAGCAGGCTTGTTGGAGATGTTCACTTCGAAAGCGTTTGTGAAGTGGCTTCAAAGATCACGCCCGTGCCTGGCGGTGTGGGGCCCATGACCATAGCGATGCTGCTGCGGAATACCGTGCTTGCGGCAGAGCGTGCATTGGCCTGAACGCTCAGAGCAGCATGCCGCCACGTTCCCGATCTCGCGTTCTGGCTTCCGATCCTGCTCTGGCTCTTGGTACTGTGCGAGAGGCCACACCCGGCAGTGAGCCGGAAGTGGCACTCAGCGTACACACGCTCACCAGCGCTGCCAAGGATCTGATTGAAGGCGCATTCCCACCGCTCTGGGTTCGCGGTGAAGTAACCAATTTCAAGCAGCACAGAAACGGTCACTGGTATTTCTCACTGCGCGACGCCGAGGCGCAGGTGAATTGCGTTGTCTGGAGTTCGGCCACCAGGCGCATTCCTGCTGCGCCCGACGAGGGCATGCAGGTTGTGGCTCTCGGCCAGATGACCGTGTGGCCCGTACGTGGTGATCTGCAGTTTTCCGTGCGACAAATGGAGGCCGATGGTGATGGCCTATGGCGCAAGGCACTTGAGCAGGCGCGACAGCGCCTTGAGAGGGACGGCCTGCTCGCAGTGGAGCGCAAGAGAAGGCTGCCCTTGCTGCCGCGCCGCATTGCCGTGATCACCAGCCCCGACGGAGCGGCGCTTCATGACATCATTGAAGTCAGTCGCAATCGCAGCCCTGATGTGGAACTCGTGGTGATTCCCGCCAAGGTGCAGGGGGAGGGCGCAGCGCAATCGCTGATTGCCGCACTCAGAACGTTCCAGCGCTGGGCAGCAGCCGATGTGCTCATCATTGGTCGCGGAGGCGGTTCGCGCGAAGACCTCTGGGCCTTCAATGATGAACAACTGGCGCGTGTGCTGGCTGAGTGCCCGGTGCCCACCATATCTGCGGTGGGTCATGAAGTGGACGTCTCGCTGTGCGATCTCGTGGCCGATGTGCGTGCTGCCACGCCTTCTGCTGCGGCCGAACTCGCCGTGCCTTCACACCGGGAACTGCTCTTGCGTGTGGACGGTCTCGGGAAGCGTCTTGTGGCGGCAGCCAAACGTCGTGAAGAACGGGCGAGATCTTCACTGGCACATGTGCGGCAGAGTCTCATACTTCGTTCCGCGGCGGTTGTGGAAAGACGCCGGGCGCGCATGATGAATGTCGCCGGCAGGCTTGAGGCGCTTTCGCCACTCGCAACCCTCGCGCGCGGCTACTCAGTGGCACGTGATAAAGAGGGAAAGACCATGGGACGACTCGCCGACTTCAAATCGGGACAGAGCTTCGATCTCTGGCTGAGGGATGGCATGCTGACTGCAGTGGCCCGTGAGCTGCGTGCAATGCCCGAGACAGCCATTCCTGATATTCTTGAAACACTGAACTCCGAGGAGAAGCAGTGAAGCCGGATGTGCCCTTTGAGCAGTCGCTTGAGCGTTTGGAGGAGATCGTGAGCTCGCTTGAGCGTGAGGATCTCAGCCTGGACGAGGCACTGCATCTCTTTCAGGAAGGCATAGAGCACCTTCGGTCTGCCGGCTCAGCCCTCAAGTCGGTGGATGCCAAGGTAAAGCAACTCGTGGAAGCGGCAGACGGATCGCTGAAGCTGGAAGACTTTGGTGCCTGAACTGCAGCTAGATGGAGTGGCATCGATACAGCAGGCGCTTGAACGCGTTTGTGCAGTTTGCGAAAGTGAGCTGCCGGCAGGGATTGGTGAGTCCGTGGCCTATGCCCTGCGGGGAGAGGGCAAGCGGCTTCGGCCCTTGTTGCTTCTTGAGGCCTACCGCGCATGTGGCGGGAAGGGTGATGCCAGTGATCTGGCTGCCGCCGTGGAAGTGGTCCATGCATACTCTCTGGCCCATGATGATCTGCCGTGCATGGACGACGATGACATGCGACGCGGGCGTCCCACGCTGCACAAGGTATTTGGCGTTCCCGCGGCTACGGTTGCGGGGGTTGTGATGGTACCACTTGCTGCCCGCTGTGCGTGGCGTGCCTCGCTGGCGCTTGAACTGACGGCTGAGGAGTCGGGAGTGATAGTGCGGGAGCTGATGGAAGCCTCGGGCGCAGGGGGTATGGTAGGGGGCCAGTGGCTGGATCTTGAGGCGGAGGGGGCGAGGTTGGGCCTTGAGGCACTCGCCCAGGTACACAGGCTCAAGACCGGAGCTCTCATCCGGGCCAGCGTCACGCTGGCGGCACGCGCCGCCCGGGCCAGTGAAAGGCAGCGCAAAGCACTGGATACCTACGGCCTGGCCATCGGCCTGGCCTTCCAGATCGCGGATGACGTGCTCGACGTGACAGCGTCTACGGCACAACTTGGGAAAACTGCCGGGCGCGATGAGTATCTTGGTAAGAGCACTTATCCGGCTCTTCTGGGGGTAGAAGGCGCTGCCGGTCGTGCAAACGAGCTGGTGGCCGAGGGTTGTGAGGCACTCGACAGGGAGGGGCTGTTGACTCCTGCACTGAGTCATCTGGCCAGATTCAGCGTCGAGCGCAGATCTTAGCGCAGCTTGAGGTGTTGCAATTGGCGTCGCTCCAGGTGACGCCAGCGTTTTGTTTCCGGCGCTGCTGCCGGCGTCGTTCAAGCAGTCAGTTTCCCGGTGGACAGTCCACCATGCACCACTAAGGGTCATGTCGATTCTCGAACAAATCAATTCACCTGCCGATGTCCGGAGGCTAAGCCGACCGGAACTGCGTGTGCTCGCCGATGAAATGCGCGAACGCCTCATTGATGTCTGTTCGCGCACGGGAGGGCACATCGGCGCCGGTCTGGGAGTGGTGGAACTGACCATTGCGCTGCATACGGCCTTCAATACTCCGGAAGATCAGCTCGTGTGGGACGTGGGCCATCAGGCCTATCCGCACAAGCTGCTCACGGGCCGCAACGACAGGCTGGAAACCCTCAGGCAGGAAGGCGGTCTTTCGGGCTTTCTCAAACGCGCGGAAAGTGAGTACGATGCCTTCGGTGCCGGTCACGCTGCCACGGCGATCTCGGCAGCGCTCGGCATTGCCGCTGGTCGCGACATACGTGGTGAGCACTTCAAGGCTGTCGCCATAATCGGTGACGGCTCGCTGGGTTCCGGGCTTGCCTACGAGGGTCTCAACAACGCGGGCGCTGCAAACCGCGACATGATTGTGGTGCTCAACGACAACGAAATGTCGATAGCGCCAAACGTCGGTGCCATGCACCAGTACCTCTGCAGCATTCAACGCAATCCGCTTTACAATCGTTTTCGCTCGCGCGTTGGTGAGATAATCAACAACGCCCCCACTCCCTTCACGGGAGTCAGCACACTGCTTCGCAAGCTCGAAGAGAGTATGAAGTCACTGCTCACCCCGGGCGTCCTGTTTGAAGAACTCGGCTTCCGTTATTTCGGACCCATCGATGGCCACGATATAGACGCCATGCTCGATACCTTCGCAGCAGTTCGCGACATGAAGGGAGCGCGTCTTGTTCACGTGATAACGCAGAAGGGTCGTGGATTTCCTGCCGGCGACAGCAGAGAGAAGTGGCATGCACTGCCCCCGGGACATGATCCCAGTACCGGAAAGACGCTGGCTCCTACGGCTCCGAACCCGAGTTACACCTCGGTGTTCGGCAAAGGGTTGGTGGAACTTGGTGCAGTCACGCCCGAACTCGCCGTGATTACCGCCGCCATGCCCAGTGGCACTGGCACAGGTGGTTTTGGAAAGGCTTATCCGGATCGCTACTTCGATGTGGGTATCGCCGAGGGCCATTCCGTAACCTTTGCGGCGGGCCTTGCCACACGCGGCGTGCGACCCGTGGTTGCGGTGTATTCAACATTTCTGCAAAGAGCTTACGACAATGTGATTCACGACGTGGCATTGCAGAATCTGCCTGTTGTTTTTGCAATGGACCGCGCCGGCCTGGTGGGTGAGGACGGAGAGACGCACATGGGTCTCTACGACCTTGCCTATATGCTTACCGTGCCCAATATGACCATCGCGGTCCCGCGCAATGGCCAGGAGCTCCTGGGCCTTATGCGCACGGCAGTTGAGTACAAGGACGGACCCTTCAGTCTGCGGTTCCCGCGTGATGTAACATCAGACATCCCGGGTTCCGTTCTTGACGTTGAGCCGGTGGCGCGCGGTACATGGGAGGTGCTGCGTCATGGCAGTGAAACGGCCATACTTGCAGTGGGCACCATGGTGGACCAGGCGCTTAAGGCAGCAGAGTTGCTGGCCGCGGAAGGCCTGGATATCACGGTGGTCAATTGCCGCTTCGTCAAACCGCATGATTCGCTTACACTCACAGCTCTTCTCAATCATCACCATCGTTTTCTGATGGTGGAGGAGGGCGTTGCACTGAACGGCTTCGGTGCAGCCATGAGTGTGGAGATTGAACGTCTCTCTCCGGGAACACGCACTGCAGTGCACGGCGTGCCGGACATGATCGTGCACGCTGCACCCCGCAAACGCCAACTCGAACTTCTGGGACTCGATGCAGCCGGCATAGCGGCTCGTGTTCGTGCACTGCAGGAAACCGAAGCGGTAACCGACTGATGCGCATTGGAGTGGTCGGGCATGCCGGATATGTGGGAGTTCCGGCAATACTCAACACGCTGCTCCATACTGCGTCCTCGTTGGGCGTGCAGCTCAGGTTCGAGGAGGAGCTTTTTCGTCTTGCCACGGACGGCGAGCTGCTTGAGGGTACGGACCAGATTGATGCTCTTATCACTCTGGGTGGCGACGGTACGTTGTTGAGGGGCGCCAGAATGCTTGAGCGGAGACCCGTTCCTATTCTGGGTGTGAACTTCGGCAGACTGGGTTTTCTCACCAGTTGCAGTGCGAGTGATCTTGAAAAGGGTCTTGGTCAACTCGCACGAGGTGAGTATGTGGCCGAACGGCGTATGACACTGGAATCATGTGCCGTTGGGGAAGGACATGCCGAAGAGTACAGATGGCTCGCGCTCAATGATGTGGTCATTCATAAGAGTGGCTTTGCGCGCCTGGTGAGGCTCACCGTCTCAGTTGATGGAGAGCCCATTGGTGCCTATTCAGCCGACGGCCTCATAATCAGCACTCCCACCGGCTCCACTGGCTATTCCATATCTGCGGGTGGTCCTGTGGTCGTGCCCACTGTGGAGAGTATTATCCTTACCCCCGTGGCTCCTCACACACTGGCCCTGCGTCCACTCGTCCTGCCGCCTGATGTTGAAGTAAGAGTGCGTGCTGACGTAGACCCGGATGAACTTCTGGTAACGATTGATGGGCAGGTGGGATCCACCTTTGGAGGTGGCGATACGCTCATCGTGCGTCGTGCAGAGCAGCCCGTTCATCTGGTCCGTTTGCCTGATGTGACATTCTTCAGCAGACTTCAACACAAGTTGGGCTGGGGTGGTCTGTCTGTGCGGGATGCCCGGAAGACATCTGCTGGCTGAGCTGCTGCATCCCGTGGCCTTCTCACCGGCCTCTCTGTGACAGTTTGCCACCCGGCTTCATTTTTCTTCAGATCCACCCGCACGCTTCCTGTCAGCAAGCAGCCACTGCCCATATGCTCGTAGAACTGCGTATCCGCAATGTTGCAGTCATTGAATCGGTAACGCTGCCACTCGCTTCGGGGCTCAACGTGCTCACAGGCGAAACGGGAGCTGGCAAGTCGCTCATAGTGGGTGCGTTGGCATTGCTCACAGGCGAGCGTGCGAGTGCCGATCAGGTGCGCAAAGGGGCCTCGCGTGCAACTGTGGAAGGTGTTTTTGATCTGCCAACGGATCATCTGCTGTGGAAGGAGCTCGACGGCCATGGCATTGAAACAAGCGACGCACCTCTTCTGGTAATCAAGCGCGAGGTTCTTGCCAGTGGCAGATCACGCGCGTGGATGAACGGCGGTGCGGTTACGGCATCGCTGCTTTCACAGTTGACCACCAGGCTCGTAAGCATTCACGGGCAACACGAGTCGGTGGCTTTGCTTGACCCCTCAAGGCAGCGTGAAGCTTTGGACGAGTACGCCGAGTGCGGCCCTGTACTTGGGGAACTGGCGAATGCCTGGGATATGGTAAACAGACTTCGGGGAGAGCAGCGTAAACTTGAAGAACGTCTGCGAGCTGCACTGCAGCGCGCGGATTTTCTGCGCTTTCAGCTTACTGAAATACGCACGGCAGCTCCGGTGGAGGGAGAAGACCAGACACTTGAGACGGAGATTCGCAGGCTCTCTCATGCCGAAGACCTGCAGCGCCTGGCTGGAGACGCACGCGAAGGACTGGCGGGTAGCGAGGAATCGATTACGTCACAGCTTGACCTCTTGAGGCGTACCCTGCAGTCATTGATGCGCATAGACAATGAGATGGAGCGATTGCAACCCGGTCTCGACACTGCTGTGTACGCGCTCGAAGAACTGGTGCGCGAACTGGATTCCTACGTGGAAACAGTGGATGTGGATCCGCTACGGCTGCGAGAGCTTGAAGAGCGACGCGACATCATTCACGGTCTTAAGCGCAAGTATGGACCGAGTATTGCCGATGTGCTGCGAACCGCTTTGGACGCCGAACGCGAGTTGGCGCTGGTAGACGGTGATGACAACAGCCTGCAGGAGATTGAAGTGGCACTCAAGAGTGCTGAGTCATTGCTGGCCGAAACGGCGCTCAGGCTTGGTGGCTTGCGCCGATCGGCTGCATCTCGCTTTTCCAGGGCAGTAACCGAGCTGCTCCCGGAACTTGGCATGCCCGATGGCCGGTTCGAAGTTGTGCTTAGCACTCTTGATGCCATTGGCCCAACGGGTGCTGAGTCAATTCAGTTTCGTGTGGCTCTTAACACGGGGAGTGACTTCGGGCCGTTGTCGCGCATCGCATCGGGTGGTGAACTGGCACGCATCATGCTCGCACTCAGCACCGTGCTGGCCAGACTGCAACAGGTACCAACTCTCATATTCGATGAAGTCGACGCCGGTGTGGGAGGGGCGGTTGCATGGCAGGTGGGAGCACTGATGCGTGAGGTTGGTGAGCATCATCAGGTGCTGGCCATCTCGCATCTGGCTCAGATTGCGGCCTTTGCGCATCATCACGTGGTGGTGCGAAAGGATGCCAGCGGGTCACTTACCACTGCTGACACTTCGGTTCTTGAGGGTGAAGATCGCATACGCGAGATAGCGCGAATGCTGGGCGGCGATGAAGAGCGGGAAGTAAGCAGGGCACACGCGAGGGAACTGCTTGATCGGGCTGAGAAGGCTGGCGCTCCGCGCCAGCGTCAGCGCCGCGGAAAGCCTGTATAAATACGCAGTTCGAGCCTGTCACTTTTTACCGCAGGTACAACACCGCCCGATCCGGTGATTGGCACAGTGTGCGTGTAAGTAATTTCTGCCGCTATGCGGGACCGGTGACGCGCATAGCTCGCCAATGTCGAAAATGTTACGCCCCAAGAGGCCGCATGGAGCGTGCGAGCCGCTACTTCCAGACGGGTTGGCGGCGACCCGCTATCCCAATTAGCGTCGGGCACTTCAGTGAGGTCATAACGATCTTTCCCCATCCGACGCATGACATAGGCCGCGGAAAGTCCGAAGAAGTCGCCCAGCGCAACGCGGGGCGCCAGTTCCAGATCCGTGCGCATCCCGAGACTTCTGGCTGCCGGCACCGACAGCACAGGGTACATGAATGTTTCAGCCGTGCTGCGGAACGGCCAACCCATGGCAACGTGGTCCGAAAGCGGCTTGGCCGTACGGAGAGTGGCGCTCATCCAGAAGCGTTTACTCCACACGAGGTCCGTGCTGCTTCTCAGGAGAATTGCATTGGCGCCTTCGCCTATCGGAACATCGAAAGCATCTTCGACACGATCCGCACCGGCTGTGCCAAACCGCCAGCCAGCCGAGACCAGCGTGCGCAGACCCTTGGAATTCACCTGCAGGCGTTCGGCTGGATCGGAGTTGAAGCTGTCATACAGCAGGGCAGATGCAGTGAGTTCCACATCTCCTATTCCTGCCCGTCTTGTATTTCCGATTCTTTCGTATCCAACACCAAAGGCGCTGTCGGTTGCAATCCGCTCCATGCCGCCCGGCCCCAGAACGTTGGTGGCTGCCAGCGGCTGCGCGCCCTGAGGAATGGTACTGATGCCGTAACCTTCGTAGTCGCTGCGGATTCTTGCCAGCAGGGAAGCCACCTGATTCTGTGCTTCAGATCCCAGGATTGGCACGAACTGCTGGCCCGGCGTATCTGGCGTGCCGTAAATGTTTGCAATGCGCCTGGCAGCAGCCGCGGTTTCTTCTGAGAGAGCGAGTGCCCTTGCGGGGTTGGCTCTGATTGCGTCACAATCGCCCGCATCGTGGTTGTAGCAGCGCTGGATTTCAGCGTAGAGCGTGCCTGAAGCAGCATCGAGCTGATCCCGCAGGGCGCCATTGGCTATTGCAGCCACTCCGGCCTGTGCGCCCATTGTAGCCGGGTTGAGACCCACGTTTGCGCCGCTCCCGTTGCGGTTAAGGAGCAGTTGCGCAATGTCGCGCGACTCTGCGTAGGGCACCATGAGTCGCAGTGAGAAGCGCCGCGACAGCCCGTATTCCACGGTTATGGGTGCGATGCTCTGTCTTACTTGCCCATCTGCACTGAGAGGGCCCAGAGAAAGTCTGTAGTTGGGCTGTCCTGTGAGTTCACGCAGTTGATCCTGTGTGGAGCTCAGCGAAGCCAGCAGGCCAACGCCCGCCGTTTCAGATTGCAGGGTGCTGAGAATGCCGCGTTTACCGTAAGGCCCATCGGATGTGGCCGACGAAAAGACCTCGTCGTAATCGTTCCAGAGGCCACCCAGCGAAAAGCGGAAAGCACCACGCGCGAGCGGAATAGCATCGCTGCCCACACCGGATACAGCCTGAGCCCGCACCACGTTGCTGCCAGCGACCGACAGAGCGGCCAGCAGGGTCAGGCTGCAGCCCTGAGCGATCCGACGGAGCCAGCCTGCGGGAGTTGATCCCGGAATACCAATGCCGGCATGTGGGCAGATATTGGGGTGGCCACAGCTCAGCGAGACCAGCGAACCGGACAGCCCGGAACGTGGGCGGCGAAGTTTGGGAGACGTTACGAACACCGGTGCTAGATTAGCCAAGGTCAGAGAGGCAGTCAACGAAATCTCATGACGCTGCACAAAAAGTCACAGAAACTCCTATTTCACCTCGTGACAGTCAGGCAATAAGTGCGGGCTCCAACAATACCCTGGCAGGTCACCGGAAATCACTGGCTGGCCATTCCATGCATTCATCCGGCCGACGGTGCCATCTATGCCGTGGGGGTGCTTCATCATGCATCCAGAGCGGCAATCGAGCTTGCCGGCTCCCGCGATTTTGTCAACGCACAGGGTGATCCGCTTCTCCGCCCCGTGCTGTGCGTGAATGGAGAAGTGCGTGAACTCTCGGCGGAGGGAATTGCCTGGGAGCGTGCCATGGACTGGCTTCCAACCTTCACCTGCACAGTTGGATCCCTGGTGGTTCGCGGTACCGTTTTCGCGCCCTACGGCCGGGATGCCGACATGGCTGGCGCGGCATATGCCTTCACGCTGGAAAACAGGGGGGCCACTGCCACCAAGGTGGAGGTGGCTCTGGATGGAGTGCTTGGGCATCGCCAGCAGCGCGTGGTTTCTGCCCGTACCTTCGATGACAATCACGTTGTCGATGTAGACGGGAATGAAATGTTGGTGCTGGAGGGCTCCACTCTGCCGGGGCCGGTAGCGCTTGCCATTGGCGCTGACGGGCCTCTGGAGATTGCAGCCGAGGCGGAGCCTTCCAGAGAACCCCGCCACTTCTCTATTCGGAGGGAGCTGGACCTGGCCCCGGGAAGCGCTGATAATGTGGTCTTCTACATGGCGGTTGGACCTGAGCGGGACGGTGCACGGGCCACGGTGTCCGTGCTCAAACGACGCGGATGGAGGGCGCTGCTGGCCTCCACTCGTGCTGCGCTTGCTGCTCTGGAGCAGACTACGGCCAACGAAGCGCTGGACCGGCTGGTCAACCGCAATCTGGTCTTCGCCTACTTCTATGCCGTGGGACGCGGGCTCGACGACGCACAGTATTACTTCCTGAGAACACGTGTGCCCTGGCACGACGCCGGTTGCACCATCCGAGACTGGGAAGCTCTGATGTGGACGCTCCCCGCCATACAAATCGCAGACAGCACTCTGGCGAGAGAGCTGCTCATACGCTGCTGTGAACTTCATGGCTATGCGCCCGGACAGGGTGTCCACTACTTCGATGGTACCCTCTTTAAGCCCGGATTCACGGTTGAGGGGCCCGCGGCCTTTGCCATTGCTCTGGACCGCTACCTGAGTGAATCGGAAGATCCAGAGCTTGTTGAAGAACCCGTGGTTCAGGACACTCTCTATCTGGTGGCCGAGGAACTCGCAGCACGCCGCGATGAGCGTGTCCCACTGTTTGCTACTGAGGTGACGCTATCCGGCAAGACGCCCGTCTACCCGTATACGCTGCACGGCAACGCGGTCGCCAGCCGCGCATTCGAGATATTGCGCCGTCTGATCGATGAAGATTCTGTCTCAGAGCTTGACGACCCGGACGCAATACGCGCGGCCCTGAGGTTTCACTTTGCCGTGGATCGTGCGGACCGCAGCCGTCTGGCCACCTCGGTGAATCTGGCCGGAGGGGCTGACAACGAAGATGATCCTTCGGGGTCACTGCTGTGGCTGCCACTCTATGGGGCGCTTGAAGCCGATGACCCGCTCTACAAGCGCAGTGTGGAGGCCAGCGAGGTGGAGCCACAGGCCTGTGGCGCTCTGGTGCTCCAGATTGCGCGTCTGTCGGGGAATGATGCCGAGCTGGTAACTGCCTGGCTGCGGCGGTCAGCCCTGGACAGTGGAGTGGCAGCGGAGTTCGTGGATGCTGCCGGTCAGGTTGTTGCCAACGGCGGCGACGCGGCTCTGGCCGGACTCCTGGCTTATATGCTCTGGCTTGCAGGCCGGGGCGAAGCGTTTCGGGCGGGTTGAAAAGCCAATCGACATGATTCCAGCCATCGGCTGAAAGCGCTTGTTCTCTGGAGCGTGAAGCACTACAATCTGTCACTATCAGTTGGCTGGCAGCCGGCAACAAGGGCTGTGGTCGGCTCCAAGCGGGAATAGCTCAGTTGGTAGAGCACAACCTTGCCAAGGTTGGGGTCGCGGGTTCGAGTCCCGTTTCCCGCTCTGTCTGGATTTGCCGGATCTCTCTGGAACTTTTCTGGTGTGATGTCGATTGTCTGGATATCCGGCGCATATTAACGTCGGTACCGCCACCCGGATGGCGAAATCGGTAGACGCACGAGACTTAAAATCTTGGGCTCCATTCAGGGGCGTGCGGGTTCGAGTCCCGCTCCGGGTATTCGGAGATTCCCTGATGTCTGTGAAGGGATATCTCATCAGTGGACTTATTCGTGTATCTTGCCACAATGTCTGAAGCTGCCTTGCTGGCCCAACAACTGCTCTCATTCGATTCGACCACCGGACGCGAACGCGAAGTGGTCGAGTACATCGCGCGCTGGCTTGTAGAGCGCGGCTGGAACGTGACTCTACAGGAAGTGGAGCCCGGACGCTCGAACGTCTGGGCTACGCGCAAGGGAGGTGGCGTCACGCTTTCCACTCACCTGGATACTGTGCCGCCATTCATAGCTCCGCGACTTGAGGGTACACGCCTCTATGGGCGCGGCGCATGCGACGCAAAGGGCATCGCAGCCGCCATGATGATCGCTGCCGAACGACTGGTGTCACAGGGTGAGGAGCGTGTGGATCTGCTCTTCGTGGTGGGAGAAGAAAAAGGCTCTCCCGGTGCGCGTGCCGCCAATCAGCTCAATCCCACCAGCCGCTGGCTGGTGAATGGCGAGCCTACCGAGAGCAAGCTCGCCACGGGCGGAAAGGGAGCGGTGAGAGTCCTTGTGCGCGTGCGTGGACGTGAGGCGCATTCCGCGTATCCTCACCTTGGAAACAGCGCGCTTGCTCCAATGCTGGAGCTGCTTCCCCGACTTGATTCCCTCGACCTGCCCGTGGATCCCGTGCTGGGAGCCACCACCTGCAACGTTGGCGTGCTGCGTGCCGGAAGCGAAGCCAATATCGTCCCCGGTTTTGCTGAGGCCGAGATCATGATCCGCCTGGTAAGTGACTTCGAGCCCGTGAAGCAGATTTTTGCAGAGTGGGCTGCGGGTCGTGCTGAACTCGTCTGGGGTTCACCAATTCCGGCACAGCACTTTCACGTGATAGACGGCTTCGAAGTCGAACCCGTTGCTTATACCAGCGACATCCCACTTCTCGATCGCTGGGGCACTCCTTTGCTCTTCGGCCCTGGATCCATTCAAGTGGCCCATACTTCAATTGAATACATCGATGTGGCGGAACTCGACGCTTCTGTAGACGCGTATATCCGCATCGTTCACACACTACTGTCATGAACTCCGCTCACAGTCGCTGGCCCGTTGCAGTACTTGGAGCCACTGGAGCCGTCGGACAGGCCTTCATACGCCTGCTGGACGGCCATCCATGGTTCAATCTGGTTGAAGTTGCAGCTTCGGCACGCAGTGCCGGCAAGCCGTATCGTGAAGCGGCAAAATGGCTGGAAGGGGTTGTACCGGCCCATGTTGCCAACCTCCCCGTCCGTCTCTGTGATCCGGCTCAGGTAAGCGCTCCGATTGTCTTTTCTGCTCTGGATTCAGGAGTTGCGGGAGACGTGGAAGCTGCCTTTGCGCAGGCCGGGCGGATGGTGCTTTCAAATGCGAAGAACTACCGCATGGATGAAGATGTCCCGCTGGTCATCCCGGAGGTAAATGGCGATCATCTTGCTCTGCTGGCAAGTCAGCGGACAAAGCGTGGCTGGAGCGGAGGCATAGTCACCAACGCCAACTGCGCATCCACCGTAATTGCCGCAGCACTGGCTCCGCTGCACTCAGTCTTCAGGGCGAACAGAGTGTTCGTCACCACCATGCAAGCGGTGTCGGGTGCCGGTTATCCGGGTGTTCCGTCGCTCGACATAATGGGCAACGTCATCCCCTACATCGGCGACGAGGAACGCAAGATAGAGACCGAAGTCTTGAAACTTCTCGGTACGCTCGAGAAAGACGCCATACGGTCGGCATCCATGACAATCAGTGCTCATGCGAATCGTGTTCCCGTGAGGCACGGTCACACTGCCTGTATATCTGTGGGCTTCGAGAACGCACCCAGCCCTGAGGAAGCCGTGGAAGTTCTTAGGAGCTGGACCGGCTTTGCGGCTGTTCGCGGGCTGCCATCGGCGCCTGATCCCGCGCTTCTCGTGCACGATGATCTCGACAGACCACAGCCGCTCAGGGATGCACTGCACGGACGTGGCATGACCACCAGTGTGGGCAGAGTACGCAGTGACTCTCTGCTCGACCTCAGGCTGGTTGCCATGTCTCACAACATCGTGCGAGGTGCCGCCGGTGGGTCCATTCTCAACGCCGAGTTGCTGGCTGCAAGTGGGGAGTTTGGGGAGGTTGCGGCCCGGTGATCGTTTGCAAGTTTGGCGGTACTTCGGTAATCGATGCGGACGCCATCCGCAGAGTGGTTGATATAGTGTTGGAGAGACGTGACAGCCAGCCTCTGGTGGTGGTATCTGCACTTGGTGGAACCACAAATCAGCTTTTGGGTCTGGCTGAAAAAGCGGCGGCAGGGGAGTTGCTGGATGCGCTGCAAAGTGTGGAGCAACTCCGCGATCGACATCTAGCAGCTGCAACAGAGCTGCTGGGCGAATGCGACGAAGCGGAAGAGCTGACGGTCGAGATTGGCACGACCTTTGACGAACTTGCTCACCTCGCCGAGGCATTCAGAACACTCGGCTATCTGACGCCGCGATCAGTGGACGCGGTGTCTTCGATAGGCGAGATACTGTCGTCACAGATTGTTGCGGCTGCCTTCGGCAAGGCTGGCGCACCCGCTGTGCATGTTGACGCACGCGAGGTGATGTTCACCAATGACTTTTTCACTCGTGCTGAACCCGATGTAGATGCTCTCACACGCGCTGCGCAGGAGAAGCTGCTGACGCTCGTTCAGGGCGGCAGCATCCCCGTCATGGGCGGCTTCATAGGATCAACTGCCAACGGAGTAACCACCACGCTTGGTCGCGGTGGATCCGACTACACAGCAGCTCTGCTAGGCGCAGCGCTCGGCGCCAGTGCCATCGAAATATGGACCGACGTTGACGGCATGCTTACCGCCGATCCGCGCGTGATTCCGGCCGCTCGTCTGATTGAGCACGTGAGCTTCAGTGAAGCAGCAGAGTTGGCGGCCTTTGGTGCAAAGGTGCTGCATCCGTCCACCATTGCACCGGCCGTGCAGCGCGGTATTCCCGTGTTCGTGTTCAACTCGCGAAACCCGGGTGGCAAAGGAACCATGATTGCCTTTGACGCACCACGACTTCCGGTGCGAGCCATTGCGGGCAAGCGCAACGCCACTCTCATAAAACTGAGATCCTCGCGCATGCTTCTGGCGCCGGGCTTTCTGCGGCGAGTGTTTGACGTGTTCGAGCGACATCGCACCTCTGTGGATGTTGTTACAACCTCAGAAGTGTCTGTTTCCGTGACACTGGATGACACGCACAACCTTGGCAAGATCGTTCAGGATCTGGCCACATTTGGCGACGTGGCTGTTGAAAGACGAGCCGGTGTGATCGCAATTGTCGGAGCTGGCATCTCCGATGACTGTATGGCCATGGCAAAAGTGCTTCAGGCACTGGGATCTACGCCCATTCACATGGCCTCGCTCAGCGCCACGGGCATCAATTTCACACTTGTGGTTGACGACGAACAGGTTGTTCCGGCCATGCAGCACTTACACAAAGCTTTCTTCGAGGCTGCCTGATGCGTAGCATGGTAGCATGAGCAACATGGATATTTTATCGACGGATACAGTTTCGCCCGTCTTCAATTCGGGCGATTACCTGCCCATCGCCCTCGTGGGTATGGGACGGATGGGGCAGGCCATAGACGCTCTTTCGCCAGAACGGAACTGTGAAGTGGTGGCAAGACTGGGAGCAGATGAAATGAACTCCATGACCATAGCAGCTCTGAGTGGAGCCAGGGTGGCCATTGAGTTCACCAGACCTGACGCAGCCTTCACCAATATCAGGACCTTGCTCACACTGGGCTGTCCCGTTGTGGTGGGCACAACCGGCTGGACTGCAAGGCTGCCGGAGCTGGAAGCGGTGGTGCGCTCAACAGGCACGGCCGTTTTGTGGGCTCCCAACTTCTCGGTTGGTGTTCAGCTTTTTCTAAATCTCATGCGCAAGACCGCCGAGCAGCTTGGCGGCGCCCTGGCCGCATTCGACGCACACATTGTTGAAACGCATCACGCGGGCAAGAAAGACGCACCCTCCGGTACCGCCGCAGCAATTGCAGAAAGCCTGACGGTCGGCATGCAGCGCGAGATCCCCATCACAAGTGTACGCGTTGGAGCGGTTCCGGGCACGCATGAGGTAATTCTCGATTCGCCCTTTGAACAGATACGCATGGTTCATGAAGCCAGGGACAGACGTGTGTTCGCCGACGGCGCGCTGCTCGCCGCACGCTGGCTTACCCGTCAAACCGAACCCGCCGTGTACACCATGCAGGATGTCCTGACCAGGCCCGGCATCACCGGAGAAACAGCATGACTGGAACCACCACCCAAAGCGGCTCAGCCAACAGACTCAGAGGCTGTGGAACTGCTCTTGTCACACCGTTTACCTCAAGCGGCGCTGTGGATGAGGCAGCCATGAAGTCGCTGGTGGACTGGCAGTTGGAGCAGGGGATGCAGATTCTTGTCCCATGTGGTACCACGGGCGAAGCCGTGACGCTTGAGCCCGCAGAGTATCGCCGTGTTGTCGAAATCACCGTGGAGCAGGCGAACGGAAGAGTCCCGGTGATCGCGGGCGCCGGCTCCAATGACACGGCCAGAGCCATTCGTTTGTCGAAGGAAATGAAGAGCATCGGCGTCAGTCATCTGTTGCAGGTGACGCCCATGTACAACAAACCGCCTCAGCGTGCTCTCCTGGCACACTTTCGTGCCATTGCCGACGCATGCGACCTGCCCATTGTGCTTTACAATGTCCCGGGGCGCACCTCGGTGAATATGGAAGCCGCAACCTGCCTGCAGCTTGCGGCTGACCCTCGCTTTGTGGCCGTCAAGGAGGCTTCCGGTAACCTCGCGCAGATAGGCACGATTATCCGTGAAAGGCCGGAGAACTTTTCAGTTCTCTCGGGTGATGATGGCATGACACTGCCTGTAATGGCATTGGGCGGTGATGGGGTGGTTTCCGTTGCGTCCAATATCGTGCCCCGGGAAGTCGTGGCGCTCTGTGATGCTCTTCTGCGCAACGACATGGAATCCGCTCGTGCGCTGCACCACAGGCTCGCGCCACTGGTGGACATGATTTTTGTTGAGTCGAATCCCATTCCAGCCAAGGCGATGCTGTCCATGATGGGCAGGATGACCAATACCCTCAGACTGCCCCTGCTGCCACTGTCCGATGCCCACATGGGTCGTGCGCGCGCGCTCCTCGTCTCCGTGGGTCTCATTCAGGCATGATGATACCGATAGCCGATCTTGAGGAGCGGTTCACGGACGAGCGTCTGGTGAGCGGTGAGGCCACACTGCCAACCGATGCTCTCGTCTTGTTTGAAGCGGTGATGGAGCATCTGGAGAGTGGGAGGTTGCGCGCAGCCAGAAAGGACGACGATGGCCGTTGGCATGCCGTACCCTGGGTGAAGCGTGCGATACTTCTGGGCTTCAGGCTGGGCCGCCTGGCATCCATGGATGATGGCAGGGTGTTCAGCTTTGTTGACAAGCACACCTACCCCGTACGCCGTTTTGACGAAAGTGACCAGGTGCGCATAGTGCCGGGTGGTTCAACCGTGAGACGGGGCGCTTATCTGGCACCCGGTGTGGTTTGCATGCCGCCCATGTACGTCAATGTCGGGGCCTGGGTGGGAAGCGGCTCCATGATAGACTCACACGCGCTGGTGGGCAGTTGCGCGCAGGTCGGCGAGAGGGTTCATCTGAGTGCCGCTGCTCAGATTGGCGGAGTGCTTGAACCCATCAACGCATCTCCCGTGGTGATTGAGGATGATGTGGTGGTGGGTGGCAACTCGGGGGTGTATGAGGGTTGTGTGGTGCGTAGCAGGGCCGTGATCGCGGCGGGCGTGATTCTCACCCGTGGTACGCCCGTGTATGACCTGGTTAACGAAACGGTCCACAGGGCTTCCGACAGCCAACCCCTGATAATTCCCGAGGGAGCAGTGGTGGTTCCGGGTGCTCGTAAGGTCTCTTCGGAGTTTGGCGAGCGCATTGGGCTCTCCTTGCAGACACCGGTGATAGTGAAGTACCGCGACGAGCGCACCGACGCTTCCACGGCACTGGAGGCATGGCTGCGGTGAGCTTCGTTGTCCGGGGGGTGGTCAGGGCACCCGGGGACAAGTCCATCAGCCATAGGGCACTGATCCTCGCCGCTCTTGCAGACGGTGAAACCAGAGTGCGCGATATTCTGGAGTCGGCTGATGTACAGTCGACCGCGTCAGCACTGCGTGCGCTCGGCGTGGATGTTCCCGCGCTCAGCCCTGACTTTGTTGTTCGGGGAAGAGGCACCGGAAGTCTTGTGTCGCCATCTGCTGCTCTGGATTGTGGCAATAGCGGCACGACCACGAGGCTGCTGGCAGGTGTCCTGGCGGGTCTTGACGGTCGCAGTGCGTGCTTTGAAGGTGACGCCAGTCTTTCGAGGCGGCCAATGAAGCGAATTGCCGAGCCGCTTTCCGCCATGGGCGCCCGAATAACATTTGAGGGTGAGGAAGGACACGATGGACTGCCGATGCGGGTGTATGGCACTCGTCTGCATTCCATTGATTATGTCAATTCCCGGGCCAGTGCGCAGATAAAGAGTGCCCTGCTGCTGGCCGGACTTGTATCCGGCACAGAGTTGCGAGTAAGCGAGCCTCGGGTCTCGCGTGATCATACCGAACGCATGCTGGCGGCGCGTGGAGTGGCGCTTGATGTAACGACGTTGGACGGCCCTGTCGATACGGGTGCAATCGCTATTCACCTCGCACCCGATCAGAGGCTCGCCGCAGCAGATGCCATGGTGCCGGCAGATCCTTCGTCAGCAACTTTCTTTGCGGCTTTGGCGGCACTCGCCGATGAGGGTGAGATCGTGCTGGAGGGCGTGTGTCTTAATCCCACCCGCACGGGGGCATTCAATGTCCTCCGGCGCATGGGTGCCGAGATTATGCTGGTCGATGAACATGTGGCTGGAGGTGAGACTATCGCCACCATTGCCGTAAGACCTGGCATGCTCATTGGCACCAGTATTTGCGGGGCAGAAATCCCGAGTTGCATCGATGAGCTGCCCATGCTGGCCTGTGTCGCAGCACGCGCTGAGGGTGAGACAACAATAAGCGACGCGGCTGAACTCCGGGTGAAGGAGAGCGACCGCATTCAAGCTGTGGTGGCAAACCTGCAGGCGCTGGGAGTCGAGGCGGAGGAGCGTCCCGACGGGATGCAGATATTGGGGTCGCGTAAACCCTTGAGTGGGCGGGTAGTCACTCACGGGGATCATCGCCTCGCCATGGCGTTCGGAGTTCTTGCCGCAGTGCCGGGTAACTCCATAGTCATTGATGATCCAGAGTGCGTAAGTGTGTCATATCCAGGCTTCTGGCGGGATCTGGCCGCCGTTACAGACAGCAAGAGTGTTCATGGGCTCAGCTCAGCACCGGAAACGGGTGGCGCCGGACCCGGGGCATTTGCTGCCAGGCCAGAGCCTGACAGTGGCACTGAAGGCAGGCCTCTGGTCATAGCCATAGACGGTCCGGCAGCCTCTGGCAAGAGTTCCACCGCGCAGTGGGTGGCACGCGATCTGGGGGTCCGTCACGTGGACTCCGGTGCCTTCTACAGGGCTATCACCTTGCTGGCTCTTGAACTGCCGGTGGCACCGGACGATTGGAGCCCTGAGGCGGTATTGAGCAACTCTTCGAGAATCTCCTGGCGCCTCACCCATGGTTCTGTGATGCCCCTTCTTGACGGCCAGGAGGTGGACGCCGCGCTCCGTGACCAACCGGTCACGCGTGAGGTTTCCCGTGTGGCGCGCATGCAGCCGGTACGCTCGTGGGTCAACGAAATGGTCAGGGCAGCAGGTTCGGCCGTGGATGTGGTTGTAGACGGCCGTGACATCGGCACAACAGTATTCCCCGACGCGCAGCTCAAGATTTTTCTTACCGCGGACCCCTGGGAGCGGGCCCGGAGAAGACTGGTTCAAAGACTCGGCAGGCGGCCCAGTGATGCCGAGATTGCTCTGGGTACGGAAGAGCTTGTTGCCCGAGACGCCCGTGATGCGACCCAGAGCGTGCCGGCCCGGGATGCGATCACTATCGACACCACAACGCTCGCTCAGGAAGAGCAGGTGGCTCGAATTATCGCGCTGGCACGTGCCGCACGGGAGCGAATGGGTAGCTGAGGCAGGCCCCATTGTCTTGACAGACGGGTGCTGTTATGCTTCAGGGCTCTCGACAAGCGGCCTCGGTCGCTCATTTCCCGGCCTTCTTCAGGCCATCCCTTTTCTCGGCGCGGCGAGGGCAGTTCCGCGAGTCAGGAGAATAAGCGTCCCCATGGATACCGAATTGAGCCAGGAGCTCCAGGCTGGCACCGCTGCTACAGAAGCAGTTGCCAGCGCAGCGGCCACCGACAGCAGCAATGCAATCGCCGCCGCCGCACAAGCCGGTGGTGTAACTGCCGCAGCAGATGGCGCAGTAACCGAAAATGCGGAAGTGGCAGAAGCCGCTGACGCGCCCGCCTACGGCAAGCTCACTCCACGCGAAAAGCGCGACCTGCAGAAGAGCCAACTGCGCCCGCTCGCCAATCGCAGGCCCGAGCTTTACGAGGAAGACGAGTTCTCATCCGAAGAATATGAGCGGATGATGGAACTCTATAACGGTACGCTCGCATCAATCGAAGAAGGCGAGATCGTCAAGTCGCGCGTGCTGGAGATCCGCGAGAACCTGGTCGTGCTGGATATCGGCTTCAAGTCCGAAGGCACGATCCCGCTGGAAGAGTTCAAGGACATGCCCGACCTCAAGGTCGGCGATGAAGTTGAAGTCCTCCTTGAGCACCTCGAAGACTCCGAAGGCTCGGTCGTTCTTTCGAAAAAGAAAGCCGACTTCATGCGTGTCTGGGAGCGCATTCGCGTTGCCTACGAGAGCGACGAACCCGTCTCCGGCTCGCTGGTCAAGAAGATCAAGGGCGGTGTGGTTGTCGATCTCATGGGTGTCGATGCCTTCCTCCCCGGCTCCCAGATCGCACTGCGCCGTGTACCCAACATCGACGAACTGCTCGGGCAGACCTTCGAGTTCAAGATCATCAAGCTCAACAAGCGCCGCCGCAACATTGTGGTGTCGCGCCGCGTGATCCTCGAAACCGAACGCGCCGGCAAGCGCGAGAAGCTCATGAAGGAGCTGGCCAAGGATCAGGTGCGCATGGGCGTGGTCAAGAACATCACCGACTTCGGTGCCTTCATCGATCTCGGCGGCGTCGACGGCCTGCTGCATATCACCGACATGTCCTGGGGTCGCATCTCGCATCCCAACGAGATGGTTCACATCGGCATGGAACTCGAGGTCAAGGTTCTCGACATCGACTGGGAACGCGAGCGCATCTCGCTGGGCCTCAAGCAGCTTCAGAGCTATCCGTGGAAGGATGTCGCCGCCAAGTACCCCGTGGGTACCCGCGTTAGCGGCAAGGTGGTCTCCATCACCAACTACGGCGCCTTCATTGAGCTCGAGCCCGGCATCGAGGGCCTCGTTCACATCTCCGAAATGAGCTGGACCCGCAACGTCCGCCACCCGTCCAAGATCGTTTCCATCGGCGAGAACATCGAGGCTGTGGTGCTCAAGGTCGACGAAACCGAAGAAAAGATCTCACTCGGCATGAAGCAGACCGAGCAGGATCCATGGGTGGTTCTCCCGCTCAAGTACCCCGTGGGAACACGCATCAACGGCAAGGTGCGCAACCTCACCTCCTTTGGCGCCTTCGTTGAAATCGAGCCCGGTATCGATGGCCTGATTCACATCTCCGACATGTCCTGGACCAAGCGCGTCCAGCACCCGTCGGAAGTGGTGAAGAAGGGCGACGCCGTTGACGTGGTAATCCTCAACATCGACAGCGAAAACAAGCGCATCTCACTCGGCCTCAAGCAGGCTGAGGAAGATCCATGGCTTCGCATTGGCGAGTCCTATCCCGTGGGAACCGAACTGCCTGGCAAGGTCGTGCGACTCATGGACAAGGGCATTGTTGTGGACCTCGGCAACGATATCGAAGGCTTCGTTCCTGTGAGCCAGCTCAATCCAGAGGGTACGGTAACCAATCCGGCCGACTTCACATGGGAAGGCATGAACTTCAACATGCGTGTCCTCGAAGTCGATCCGATTCACCGCCGTATCGTCCTGACCGTAACGTCAATTCCAGAAGAGCAGCCGCCCAAGCCCGACACTCCGAGCAAGGTGCACAGCTCAGAGGAAGAGCTCGGTATCTGAATACCGTAGCGGTACAAGTGTACAGCGGTACATTCGCGGTGGCTTCGCTGCCCCGTGGATGAGCACCAAAAAACAAAACGCCCGCAGCCATTGCTGCGGGCGTTTTGTCTTGAGCGCTCCTACTGGCCAATAATCAAAGCTGCTCCGGCATCATCGTCCTCTTCCTGACGCCTGCTTGCACCGCCCTTGCGGGGTGAGCGGTCCGGTCCCATGAACGCTGCAAGCGTGAGCATGGCAAAGGCAATGAGAAACAGACCGCTCACCGCTGCCACGCGCAAGGCAGTGCTTCGGAACGCGCCTTCCATCTGAGTGCTTACAATGGCCTTGAGCTGCATGGCATCAAGAACAAAGAGTGCAAGCGAGCCACCAAGCCCGATAACGAAGAGCAGCCCCAGACCTCCTGCCAGAAGTTGCATGCCACGCGATTCAAGCCGACGAGCCAGAGTGAGCAGAAGCGTGAGCCCCATGAACGCCGGCAGCAGCAGACCGTTCGACAGAGCGTTGGCTACACTGAAGCGCCACTGAATGTTGCCAAGTTGCAGTGGCCATATCTGGATGCCAACCTGCACGGCGGGCACAAGAATGAGCAGGAAAGCCGCAGTGTACAGGACGCGCCGTAGATGGCCATCGTCGTTGAGATCTGGAATGATTGTCATGGATGTGAGACGGAAGCCAGTGAGTGGGAGTGATGCCCGTATTGTAACGGAAGCGAACGTCTTTGTGAGAAACACTTTAGCTCTGGAGACGGGCGGCCGATAGACCATGTGTGCCAGTTCGCTGACGAGACAGTTCCGGGGTGTGACCGCAGATGGTCACGCCGAAAATCTGGCCAGAGGCATCGCGTGCCTTCCCAGTTTCATTCAGTCGCCTTGAAGAGGATCCATTCCCATGTCGAAGTTGAAAGCCATACTCCTTCCGGCCGCCGTTGCAGTGATGTTTGCGGGCCCACTCGCAGGTACCGCTGTAGCCCAGGCTAACAAGGTTTACGAACTTTCCGAACTCAGCAGTCCCCCCAAACTCGCATCAGCCGTCAACACAGCGAGACTGATCCAGGAGTCGTACCCGGCTGATCTCAAGAGTCGGGGAGTTGGTGGAATGGTTGAAGTCGAGTTTGTGGTCGACGCCGAGGGAAAGGTTGATCCCGCCTCAGTCCAGGTGGTGGACGCCACACAGACCGCCCTCGGAGAGGCGGCAAAGAAAGTGGTTCCCAAGCTCGACTTCAATCCGGGCAAGTTGAATGGGTCGGCAGTGAAGACCAAGGTTGTCCTGCCGATAGTCTACAAGGCAAAGTGAGCTTTGCGTTCGGAATTCCCGGAATACCGGGAATTCCGGGCCGGGCTCGGTCTTATCAGCTCGGGTGAAGTCGCTGTTCACATAGGCATGTGTGGCTCACTGAGCACTGCCGTATCGTGTGGCAATTTGTTCCCTTTGGGGCCGGATCGCTACCGATGAAGGGGTACGGCGGCTAGCTTCCCGCGCCATGACAGTGTCTTCTCTTACCTCCATTCAAGACAAGCTCGAGCGCCTGGCCCGGGCCCGGGAGGCTTCAGAACAGGGTGGTGGACCGGCCCGGCTGGCTTCCCAGCACGCCAAGGGCAAGCTCTCCGCCCGCGAGCGCCTCGAGGTACTGCTCGACGAAGGCTCATTTGTCGAGATTGATCGCTTTGTCACCTCCAGATCGCTGGAAGAAAGCGAAACACCCATTTACGGCGACGGGGTGGTGACCGGCCATGGCAGAATCGATGGCCGACTCGTCTATGTGTTTTCGCAGGACTTCACCGTTTTCGGTGGTTCGCTGTCCGAGGCACATGCCGCCAAGATCTGCAAGATCATGGACCTGGCCCTCCGTAGCGGCGCACCGGTAATTGGACTCAACGACTCCGGCGGTGCCCGCATTCAGGAAGGCGTGGTCTCGCTTGGTGGTTACGCAGACATCTTTCTGCGCAACACCCTCGCATCGGGTGTAATCCCGCAGATCTCGGCCGTTCTAGGGCCCTGTGCAGGTGGAGCAGTATACTCGCCAGCCATTACCGATTTCATCTTCATGGTAAGAGGCACGAGCTACATGTTCGTGACCGGACCCAATGTTGTGAAAACAGTCACCCACGAAGACGTTACAATGGAAGCGCTGGGTGGCGCGGACACGCACGCCGGCACCAGCGGTGTGGCGCACTTCGCATGCGACTCGGAGCCCGCCTGTCTGCAGCATATCAGGGAGCTGTTTCGCTACATTCCGGGCAACAATGTGGACGATCCGCCGCGCGGAAGCGGTCGTGACCCCCGGGGACGGCGCGAAGAGTCGCTGCTGAATGTGGTACCCGACAACCCCAACAAACCATATGACATGCGCGAGGTGATTACGCGCGTCGTCGATGAAGGGGTGTTCTACGAGGTCCAGCCTGATTATGCAGCCAACATCCTCATTGGCTTCGCGCATCTGGGTGGACACAGCATTGGGATTGTGGCCAACCAGCCCTCGGTGCTGGCCGGAGTGCTGGACATAAATGCATCCATGAAAGCCGCTCGCTTCGTCAGGTTCTGCGATTGCTTCAATATCCCGCTCGTAACCTTCGAAGACGTTCCCGGCTTTCTTCCCGGTGTGGCCCAGGAGCACGGTGGCATAATCAAGCACGGTGCCAAACTGCTCTTTGCATACTGCGAGGCCACTGTGCCAAAGCTCACCGTGATCACACGCAAGGCTTACGGTGGCGCCTACGACGTGATGAGCTCCAAGCACATCCGCGGTGACTTCAACGTCGCGTGGCCCAGTGCTGAAATAGCGGTCATGGGTCCCAAGGGCGCCGTGGAGATACTCTACCGGAAGGAAATTGCCGAGGCGGATGATCCCCAGGCAGCGCTGGACGCACACGTGAGTGAGTACACGGAGAAGTTTGCCAACCCTTATATAGCAGCCGCACGCGGATACGTGGATGACATAATTGATCCACGCGACACGCGTCCACGACTCATTGAGGCACTGGAGTCGCTCGCCGGCAAACGGGATCGTAATCCGCCCAAGAAGCACGGCAACCTTCCACTCTGAGGTTGCACATGTTCAAGAAGATTCTGGTGGCCAATCGTGGCGAAATTGCGCTTCGTGTAATACGCGCCTGCCGTGAACTCGGCATACAGACAGTGGCAGTTTATTCAGAAGCAGACGCTCATGCCCCGCATGTGCGTGCCGCCGATGAAGCTGTGCTCGTTGGCCCGGCTCCTTCCAGTGAGAGCTATCTGGTGGGAGAGCGTATCATTGGAGCGGCCAGGCATACAGGTGCCGAAGCCATTCATCCGGGATACGGCTTTTTGTCTGAGCGGGCATGGTTTGCACGCGCAGTGCGTGAGGCAGGCCTCGTCTTTATAGGTCCACCGGCTGAAGCAATTGAAGCAATGGGCTCAAAGACCTCAGCGCGTCAGTTGGTGATGGCTGCGGGCGTGCCGGTGGTTCCAGGCAACGCCGAGGGAGTGAAGGACGCGGATGAGGCCTGCAGCGTTGCAGAATCTTATGGCTTTCCGGTGTTGCTCAAGGCAGCAGCCGGCGGTGGCGGCAAGGGCATGCGCGTGGTGCGAAGCAGGAGTGAGTTGCCCGAGGCTCTTGATGCCGCACGTCGTGAAGCTCGCAATGCCTTTGGCGACGATGCTGTTTACGTGGAGAAATACATAGAGGGGCCGCGACACGTGGAAATTCAGATTCTCGCGGACTCGCACGGCAATGTGATGCATCTGGGTGAGCGTGAGTGTTCAATTCAGCGCCGCCACCAGAAGATGATCGAAGAGGCTCCGAGTGTGGCGGTGTCACCTGAGCTGCGCGCACGCATGGGTGCCACCGCGATAGCCGCAGCGCGCGCGGCCGGCTATGTGAACGCCGGCACTTGTGAGTTTCTGCTGGACAGGGACGGTAGCTATTACTTCCTTGAGATGAACACGCGCATCCAGGTGGAGCATCCGGTCACCGAACTTGTGATGGGAATCGACCTTGTGCAGTGGCAGATCCGCATTGCAGCCGGCGAGGCTCTGCCATTTGCACAGAGAGATTTCTCACCTCGTGGCTGGGCAATGGAGTGTCGTATCACCAGTGAAGATCCATCCAACGGCTTTCTGCCGAGCACGGGTCGTGTCGACTATCTGCACCTGCCAAGTGGGCCGGGTGTGCGCTGGGATGGTGGTGTGGAGCAGGGCAGTGAGATTGGACTGCACTACGACCCCATGCTTGCCAAGCTCATTGTTCATGCCTCAACTCGTGAACTCGCAATTGCGCGCATGCGCAGGGCGCTCAGGGAGCTCACCATAGACGGCCTGGAGTCGTCGCGCAGCTTCCATTTGCGTGTGATGGACGATCCCGAGTTCCAGCGCGGTGAAATCAGCATACAATGGCTGGAGCAGCGGCTCGAATCGCTCACAGCAGCGACGCTGGACAGGGAAACCTTGAAGCTGGCAGCAGTTGCCGCCGCGCTTCTGGCACATGAAGAAAGAAACGTTGGTGTTGCCAACGGGGAGTTGCCATCATCCAATGGCGGTGCAAGGGAATCGCAGCCTGCGGGTCTCAGCGGCTGGGCAGCCGTGGCCAGGCAGGAAGGCCTGCACTGAGCGTGCCGGGCCGGAAACGACGCTATCACAGGCAGACGCGCCGACCGGAAGAGACGTCTTCTGCCGCGTGGCTGGAGACTGTGCTCACCATTGACCGCATTTCCACTGGCGGTGACGGTGTAGGGCGCAGCGATGGCCTTGTTGTCTTCGTGCCTCGCACGGCGCCAGGCGACAGGGTTCGCGTTGTTTATTCCAGTCACGGGCGTTTCGGGCGTGGGCGGGTTGTGGAGCTGCTTGAAGCCGGCAGCGGGCGTATCGAACCGCGCTGTCCGCACTACGTGGCAGACCGCTGCGGCGGTTGTCAGTTGCAGCATCTGAGTACAGAACTTCAACGTGAAATGCGCTGCCAGATCGTAAAGGACAGCATCGGACGCATTGCCGGTCGGAGCATTCCGCTGCCGGGCCTGGTTTCGGATCTGGAATGGGAGTACAGAAGCCGTCTCACGCTCACTCTGGAAAGAACGGGTAAGGGTTGGTATGGTGGGCTTCACCCGTACGACAATGCGGGCGAGGTGTTCCCGCTTGAGCGCTGCGACATTACGCGTCCCGCGCTGGTTGGCGCCTGGAACAGCATCAAGCCATTGCTCAACGATCCCGCGTTCAACCTCAACGCTTCTGGCGGCCTGCGTCTCAGCCTGCGTCAGGCCCAGGACCATGAAAACTCCGCTGACACGTCAGATCAGGGTGTGGTCCTGCTGTTTCAGGGTGGCACGCACTGGTCTGGACTTGAAGCCTGGGCGACGCTGGCACGCAATCGCGTGGATGACCTGAAGGCTGTCTGGTGGGAGTCCAGTGCCGGACTCAGGGAGCACGTGGCTTTCGTGCCTGAATCGTCAGACAACGCTCTGGCGTTCGCACAGGTCAACCCCCGCATGGCCACCTTGCTGCGAGCGTCCGTGCTGGAAGCCGTGATGGGCTTGAATCCACGTTTCGTGGTGGACGGCTACTCGGGCAGCGGCATTCTTTCAGCACAGCTTGCCCGCGCAGGTGTAAAGGTGCTGGCCGTGGAAGCCGATCCCATGGGTGCCCGTGGGGCGGTGGAACGTTTGGAGAAGGCGGGGACTGCGGCTTCGGCACTCGTGCGCGTGTTATCTGAGCGCATGGAGGATGCAGTTGCTTCGATCACAGATGTACCCGATGTGATCGTTCTCAATCCGCCGCGCCGGGGAGTTGATGTTCGCGTGACCGCATGGCTTGAGTCCATGGCAGTTCTGGGCGCACGGGCCGTGGTTTATATCAGTTGTGATCCGGCTACTCTGGCACGCGACCTCAAGCGCATGCCATCCTGGGAAATTGTTTCAGTCGAGTGCTTTGATATGTTTCCGCAAACGGCACACGTAGAGACGCTGTGCATTCTCAAGTCCGCGCCTGCAACGGAGGCAGCGTGAAGTATATAGTCGATGTGAACGGCGAGCGCGTTGCTGTGGACGTCAACGTCAATCAGGTGGAGATTGAGGGAGAACGCTTTGATGCGGGGCTCACGTCCGTTGCGGGCACGCCGATACGGCTTGTGCGTCTGGGCGAGCACTTGCATCGCATTGTGGCCAGGCGCGGTGAGAGCCGCGGGAAGTGGGTGCTCGATATTGATGGTGTGCGCGTGCAGGCCGAGGCGCTGGATGAGCGGATGCGCGTCATACGGGATCTTACGGCGGCCGCCTCCGGTCCAGCGGGCCCCGCGCCTGTCGTGGCTCCGATGCCAGGTCTGGTGGTACGCGTGACGGTGGCTGTAGGCGACGAAGTGAGCGCGGGGCAGGGCCTGGTGATGATTGAGGCCATGAAAATGGAGAACGAGCTCCGTGCGAGTGCAGCCGGCGTGGTCACCGCCGTGCATGCCGTACCGGGTGAGGCCGTGGAAAAGGGAGCCGTTCTGGTGGAGCTGGGCTCACTCGCCGGCTGAGCCGGATCGTCTGGACCCGGACTCAGCAGCGAAGGCGCAATTCAATGATGGGTGGCGCGGGTGAGCGGGCCTGGTTCAGCCTGCCGCTGGTTCCTCGCGGCGCATGCGGTTCATTCCCTTGATGACTATAAACAGGGCAAAGGCCACGATAAGAAAGACCAGGATCTGGTTGATGAAATTACCGTATGCGATGGTGGCTGCCCCGGCTTCTTTCGCTTCCGCCAGCGTGGCATAGGAGCCACCACCCAGCGTGACGAATCTGTCGGTAAAGTCGATGCCTCCGGTCAGCGCTCCAACCACGGGCATGATCAGGTCGCTCACCATGCTGTCCACGATTTTCTGAAAGGCGCCGCCTATGACAACACCGACCGCCAGGTCCATGACGCTGCCCTTCATGGCGAATTCCTTGAACTCGGACATCATTGACATGAGATGAGGTCACTCCTGGATGGTGTTGATTGGATTGAAACCGGCCCCTAATGTCCGGTCCGGCTTGGTCCGGCTTAATGTAGACGCTGAACGGCGCGGCGTAAGAGTGCCAGTGGCGACGCCAGGGCCAAGCTGCGGCACCGGCGCCACATTTCGGGGTCAACCGTCCAATTGACATGTACTTCGGAACCGGGTAAGCTACTAGGCTGCCCGGCATTTTCGGGCTCCTATCGTGGCCCCAACTGCTCCTCACTCGGATGATCCAGGTGGCGGTCACGCCCGGAAATCCTGTTACGATCCTGTTTCTCCACTTGTACCTCTGTACCTTAGCATGAAGACCTACAGCGCGACCCCGAAGGATATCGATCGTCGGTGGTTCATCGTCGACGCGGAAGGAATGGTCCTCGGCCGGCTCGCGTCGGAAGTTGCCAAAATCATCCGCGGCAAGCACAAGCCCATGTACACACCCCACATGGACACGGGTGACAACGTCATTGTCATCAACGCTTCCAAGGTGCATGTGACCGGGCGAAAGGCTGAACAGAAGACCTACTTCGGCCACACGGGCTATATGGGCCATGAAACCCACACGCCCTATGCCTCGGTCATGGCCAAACACCCCGAGCGGATCATAGAGAAGGCTGTTTTCGGCATGCTGCCAAAGAGCACTCTTGGCCGTCAGGTACTGCGCAGAAAGCTCCGCGTCTTTGCCGGCTCGGAGCACCCGCATATCGCTCAGAACCCCACCGTGCTAACACTCTCCGCAGCCGAGGCCAATAGGTAATGTCCAACCAGATACATGCAGTTGGCCGTCGCAAGGAAGCGGTGTGCCGTCTCTATCTCAAGCCGGGCTCCGGCAAGTGGGATGTAAACGGACGCACACTGGGTGATTATTTTCCGCGCCCCACGCTGGTGTCGGCCATCCAGCAGCCGTTCACGCTCACCGATTCACTCGGCCAGTTCGACGTAAAGGTCACCATCGATGGTGGTGGCGTCGCAGGGCAGGCTGGCGCCGTCAGGCTTGCCGCCGCTCGTGCTCTGGTCAAGCTCGATGAGGCCAACAAGAAGAAGCTCCGCGAGTTCGGACTTCTTACGCGTGATGCCCGTGCAGTGGAGCGCAAGAAGCCCGGCCGTCCGGGCGCACGCAAGCGCTTCCAGTTCTCCAAGCGTTGATCGCTTTCAGTTCGTACCTGGACAGCAAGCAGTTCATCTCACACGTGATTTGAGTTGCTGATGGGTGCCCCTGTGCTCTGGCCCAGCCAGACTCAGGGGTCGTCAGCGGCGATGACAACCACGGACGATTCCAACAACCGTTTTCGATCCATGTCTACACCCACACTCGAGCAGTTGCTCGCAGCGGGCGTTCACTTCGGGCACCAAACCCGTCGCTGGAACCCCAAGATGCGCCGGTTCATATTCGCCGAGCGCAATGGCATTCACATAATCGATCTGCAGAAGACCCTGAGGCAGATCGAGCTTGCACAGAACCTGGTTCGCGAAGTCGTGCTGCGTGGCGACAACGTGCTGTTCGTGTGCACCAAGCGACAGGTGTCGAGCATAGTACGCGCAGAGGCCGAACGTTGCGGCGCCATGTTCGTTACCGAGCGCTGGCTCGGCGGCATGCTCACCAACTACCAGACCGTCAAGAAGCAGGTCAAGAAGCTCAAGGAGCTTGAGGCCGGCAGTGAAGAGGGTGGTGAGTTCACCAATTACACCAAGAAGGAACAGCTCCTGATGACCCGCCAGCGCGACAAGCTGGCCAAGTACCTCTCGGGCATCAAGAGCATGTACCGCCTCCCGGGCCTGCTGTTCATCATCGACTCGCGCAAGGAACGCATCGCCGTCTCCGAGGCCAACAAGCTCGGTGTGCCCATCGTGGCAATCGTGGATACCAACGCGGATCCCGACCTCATCACGGTGCCCATTGCCGGCAATGACGACGCCATCCGCTCGGTTGAGCTGATCACACGCGGGATTGCTGATACAATCGATCAGGCACGTCTGGAGGCGCCAGCGCGTCCGGCTGAGGAAGAGCAGGAGACCTACACCTTCAGCTCCGATCGTGGCACTGAGCCCGCAGTGCGTGGTGACCGTGGTGATCGCGGCCGCGGTGGTGATAACCGCAGTCGCGGCGGTGAGGACGGGCAGCGTGGTGGTCGCAGGCCCAGAAGGCGTCGCGCCAAGCCCGAGGCCATCGCAGCCAGGCTCAAGCCGGGCGCTGAGGGTGGTGCAACCGCAGAGGAGGCACCAGCAGCTGGAGCCGCACCCGCAGCGGCACCTTTCGCGGCTGCCCCCGCATCGGCCGAAAGCGCCAAGGCGGAGTAAAACAGAGAGCGGCGTCTGGCCGGACAGGAGACCCTGCAACTGGCCGCCGTCTCACCCGACGGCAAAGTGCATCATGCGAACGCCGCCGGCAGCTTGTCCGGCGGCGTTCGTGTATGGATCGCAAAACAGGAGAACTCAGACCTCACTTCGCACGATCAGAGCCTGTAGTTCATTTTCAATAGACACGTACAAAAGGATTCAAGTATGAGCACCCCGATTACAGCCAAAGCAGTCGCCGAGCTCCGCCAGCGCACCAGCGCCGGCATGATGGATTGCAAGAAGGCCCTGGAGGCCACCGGCGGCGACATGGAAGCAGCGGTAGAGTTTCTCCGCAAGAAGGGTATTGCCAAGGCCGAAAAGCGGGCCGACCGCTCCACGGTGGAAGGCATTGTGGGTGCTGAAGTGTTCAACAACGGCAAGTCTGCTGTGATTGTCGAGGTGGCCTGCGAAACCGACTTTGTCGCGAGAAACGAGGACTTCGGCAAGGCCGTCAAGGCTCTGGTAGACCACCGCATCCAGTCTACCGCCGCAAGCATCGACGAGCTTCTGGCCGAACCCATGCACGGACATGCAGGCGAAACCGTGGCCGAGTTCGTGAAGGGCGCCTCGGCGCGCACCGGCGAGGCCGTGAACCTCAAGCGCACCGCGCGCTTCGATTCCGGCAAAAACGGCCAGGTTGGCCTCTACCGCCACCATAACGGCAAGTTGGCCGCCATCGTCGAGATCACCGCCTCATCGCCCGAGGTGGCATCGAGCGAGGCCGCAAAGGAGCTGCTCAAGTACCTCGCGGAGCATGTAGCAGCCTCAGCGCCACTGGCAGTGGACAAGAACGGCGTACCTGCGGAAAAGATCGAAAGCGAGCGCCGCATTGCCGAAGATCAGGCCCGACAGACCGGTAAACCCGAGGCCATGATCGAAAAGATCACCGCTGGCAAGGTTGAAGCCTTCCTCAAGGACGTTACCTTGCTGCCCCAGGCCTGGGTACGCGATCCAGCGCTTACAATCGACACGCTGGTGGCGGAGCAGGCCAAGAAGGCCGGCGGTACAATCACAGTGGAGCGCTTTGCACGCCTCCAGTTGGGCGTTGAGTGAGCGCGTCTGATTCGACGCCTGAAAATGGCAGCGATGCCGGGGCCCCTCCGGGAGCCCCGGACCTGCCCGGCGGTGAGGCCCGCGAAGGGCTTCGCTTTCCGCGGGTGTTGCTCAAAATCTCGGGGGAAGCACTGGCCGGTGACCGCGGCGTGGGCTTCGACTTTGAGCGCATTGGCTTCTTTGCCGACCAGATCGTGGAAGTGGCCAGGCTCGGAGTGGAACTCGGCCTCGTAATTGGCGGTGGCAACATAGTCCGTGGCACCCAGCTCTCGCAGATGGGTATGGACCGGGTGAGCGCAGACTACATGGGCATGCTCGGCACCATTATCAATGCCATGGCCCTGCAGGATGTGCTTGAACGCAAAGGACTGGATACACGCGTCATGACCGCCATCCGCATGGAAGAACTTGCAGAACCCTACATTCGCCGCAGAGCCATCCGGCATTTTGAAAAGGGCCGGACAGTCATTTTTGCAGCGGGCACGGGTAACCCGTATTTTTCCACGGATACGGCCGCGGTACTGCGTGCCATCCAGATCAAGGCCGATGTCATCATCAAGGCCACAAGCGTTGATGGTGTCTACTCGGCAGACCCCAAGAAGCACCCCAACGCGACGTTTTACGAGACGATCAGCTATCGCGACGTGATGCTCGAGGAACTGAGAGTGATGGACCAGACGGCCATCACCCTATGCAAGGAGAATCAGTTGCCGTTGATCGTGCTCAATCTCCATCGTCCCGATGCCATCGTGCGCGCTGTACGTGGCGATCAGGTCGGAACTCTGGTTTCGTGAGTAATTGCATATGAGCACAACCGCTGAGATTCTCAAGAACGCCAGAAATGGCATGGACAAGGCCATCGAAAACTCAAAGAGAGAGTTTTCCGGAATCCGCTCGGGCAAGGCCTCACCAAACATGCTCGATGTCATCAAGGTGGAAGCCTACGGTTCGCTGCTGCCACTCAATCAGGTGGCCTCAATCGCAGCACCGGAACCACGCATTCTGTTGGTCACTCCATTCGACAAGAGCCAGGCCAAGGTCATTGAAAAGGCCATTCGCGAATCCGATCTGGGGCTCGACCCGGCTCACCAGAACGGAGTTATCCGAGTTCCGCTGCCCAGCATGACCGAGCAGCGGCGCAAGGAACTCGTGAAGGTGCTCAACAAGATGGCAGAAGACGGCCGCATTGCCATCCGTCAGGCACGTTCCGACGCCAGGGAAAAGGTGAAGAAGCTTGAGGGCGTTTCCGAAGATCAGAAGAAGCTTGCCGACAAGGACCTGCAGAAGGCGCACGACGACTGCATCTCAAAGCTGGATGCCCTGGTCAAGGTCAAAGAAGCCGAACTGATGGAGGTCTGAGCTCCCTCTCTGGCGAACTCGAAAGAGATGCCCATACATCACCCGTCTCTGACAATCCGGATTTCAAATGCCTGAGGGGCAATCTGCGGCTCTCGCACGCCTGCGCGTACATGGGGCAATTCCGCGCCATATAGCCATAATCATGGACGGGAACGGCCGCTGGGCACGAGAGCGACATCTGCCGCGGCCCTTCGGACACCGCTCGGGCATGAAAGCCGTGCGCGAAGTGGTTGAAGGAGCACTTGAGGCAGGCGTGGAGTGGCTCTCACTCTTCGCATTCTCACAGGAGAACTGGCAGAGACCTGAAACAGAAGTCTCAGCCCTCATGTCACTGCTGGAAGAGTACATAGCAAGCGAAGCCAGTGAGCTCGCTCAGCAGGGTGTGCGGGTGCTGGTGCATGGCGACCTCACGCGCTTGTCTACTGCCGCTGCCAGGGCTGTGGAGAGGGTTATTCGTGACACGGCTGGCGGTGAGCGGCTGGTGCTCAATCTCTTCATTTCCTATGGCAGCCGGGCCGAAATGATTCGCGCCATCAGGAGCATAGTACAGGATGTTCAGGCTGGTGAACTTTCGCCCGAGGCCATAACGGAAGAAGACGTATCCAGACGTCTTTATACCTGTGACTGTCCCGACCCGGACCTGCTCATCAGAACTTCCGGAGAACAGCGGCTTTCCAATTTCCTGTTGTGGCAGATTGCATATTCGGAGCTTCACGTCTCAAACCTGCTCTGGCCCGACTTCGACAGGGAAGCACTTTATGCGGCGATTCTTGATTTCCAGCAGCGCGACCGTCGCTTTGGAAGAGTGACGTCGAGGTGAGCCGGCAGTTCGGCTTGTCGCCTAGCGGGTACAAGGGGAAGAGGACATGAGTCGTGAGTGAACTGACCAGGCGAGTCCTGGCCGCGGTCGTAGCGGCACCCATTGCAATTGCCGCCATTTGGTGGGGTGATGCCTTCCTCACCACCTTGCTGGCAATCATGGCGGCCGTGGGAGCATGGGAGTTCTACCGCCTGGCCAGCCAGACTGGAACCCGGCCGCTTGTGCCGCTGGGAATTGTGCTCTCGGCGCTGCTGCCGCTCGCGGTACACGCACACTACCTGGGTGTGATGAGATTTTCGCTGGCCTTGGTGCCGCTCCTGGCCATAGGCGTTCTTGCGGTGTCAATATGGTGGTGCGGGGTGCAGGGGCATCCGCTAACTGCGGTCTCAGCAACAGTGTTCGGAGTACTCTACACGGGCGGCACATTGAGCTTCGCCTACGTGCTCCGCTATCACAACTACGCCGTGGGTCCCACCGCCGGAGCACTCATGGTGGTGTTTCCACTTTTTCTTACCTGGGCCAGTGACATCGGTGCGTATTTTACCGGCCGCCTTGTTGGTGGCCCCCGGTTAATGCCATCGGTGAGCCCCGGTAAAACCATTTCCGGGGCCATTGGCGGGCTCCTGCTCACCGTAGTGGCCGCATGGGCCATGATGCATTGGTGGCTCACCCCCTATGCACAACTGGCGTTCACACCGGGAGGCCTGCTTCTGGTGGGAGTGCTCACCAGTGCAGTTGCCCAAACCGGTGATCTCGCTGAATCACTTCTCAAGCGAGAGGCCGGTGTAAAAGACTCAGGTGTGTTTTTCCCCGGCCACGGTGGTGTACTGGACCGGCTCGACTCCCTGTTTTTCGTGCTTCCGGTCATGTACTTCCTGTATAGCTGGCTACTGGTTCCGGTGCCTGTGTTTGTGCGATGAAAGGCGCTCAATGACATCAGATTCCGATTCTTCGAACCGCAGGGCACAGCGGCTTGAAGGAGTAGCGATACTCGGATCAACAGGCTCCATAGGCGAGAGTGCACTTCGCGTGCTTGAGCGACAGAGCAACCGGTTCCGCCCCGTGGCTCTCACTGCACATAGCAACCATGGCAAACTCGCGGCACAGGTGGCGCGGTACGCCCCCGAGTACGCAGGTCTGGTGGTCGATGACATAACAGTGCCCGGTGGATGGGGCCGTGGTCAGCACTGTCTTATTGAGGCCGCCACACACCCTCACGCAGACATAGTACTCAACGCTGTCGTTGGAGCAGCAGGCCTGCCGGCTACACTTGCCGCTCTTGAAGCCGGCAAGCGGGTGGCACTGGCCAACAAGGAAACCCTGGTTATGGCTGGGGCGCTGGTTACTGAAACGGCCCGGCGCAGCGGTGCCGAACTGGTGCCGGTGGACAGCGAACATTCCGCAATCCTGCAGTGCCTGGCGGGATATCCCTCTTCAGCGGTGAGTCGCCTCATTCTCACGGCCTCCGGCGGGCCATTCCGCACCTGGTCCAACGCAGAGATCGCCGCTGCGCGTGTGGAGGATGCCTTGAGGCATCCCACGTGGAGCATGGGCGCCAAGATCACCATCGACAGCGCCACCCTTGCCAACAAGGCACTTGAGGTAATCGAAGCTCATCACCTCTTTGGCGTTCCCTACGACCGCATTGAAGTGGTGGTGCATCCGCAAAGCGTGATCCACTCCTTTGTGGAGTTCGTGGATGGCAGCGTGATGGCCCAGATCGGTGTACCGTCCATGGAATTGCCCATCCTGTATGCACTTACCTGGCCGGAACGCAGCGGTGACAACGGCGTACCACGCTTTGACCCCGTGCAGCAGGGCCAGTTGACCTTTGAAAGCGTGCGCGTGCGTGACTTCCCCATGCTTGGTTTGGGGGTGGAGGCGGGGAAGCGGGCCGGGGCGGCACCTGCGGTGTATAATGCCGCAAACGAGATCGCGGTTGAATACTTTCTAAAGGGTCGGCTGTCATTTCCGGGCATTGCTGAAGCCACAAGGGCCGCAGTTACCAGCCTTGGGAGTATGCCGGGAGAGAGTCTTGACGATCTCTTCGCTGCCGATCGTGCGGCACGTGAGTATGTAAGGAAGCATCTGCATGAGCACGTCGGTGGTGATGGTCATGACTTTAATGCTGGCAACTGGGAGTACTGACAAAACATGGCTTCACTTTCGGTCTACATAGCGCCGCTGCTGGTGTTCGGATTGGTCGTCTTCGTTCATGAACTCGGCCATTTCATTGCAGCCAAGATGGCGGGCGTTTATGCGCCCGTATTCTCGCTTGGCTGGGGAAGACGCCTCTTCGGCTGGCGTCGAGGAGAAACTGATTACCGCGTGTCGCTGATTCCGCTTGGCGGATACGTGCGAATGGCGTCGCGCGATGACGAATCACTGGCGGGCATCGAGGGCAGCTCAGGCGAACGCGGATCCATGAACGCAGAGAGCAGCGGAAGCAGCCCGGAGCGCAGCCCGTCCGAGCTTTGGGACCCCGAAGGGATGGCTCCATTCGGACCGCGCCCTGTTCCGGCAGACCGCTGGGTGGAAAACAAATCCACACTTACTCGCGTGTTCATCATGTCGGCCGGCGTACTGATGAACATCATACTGGCCATAGTGGTTTCAAGCGGCATCTACTACAGCTACGGCAATCCATATTTGCCGGCAGTGATTGACTCCGTTGTACCCGGTGCACCTGCGGAACTTGCAGGACTCATGCCGGGTGACCACATCGTGGCAATCAATGGCGAATCGGTGAAAGGCTGGGACCAGGTGATTGATCGTGTTTCAGCCGTAACCACCGGCAGTCTCAGCATGGAAGTGGAAAGAGGAAGCGAGCACATCACCAGGCAGCTCACTCCCGAACTTGCCGAATCAACTGATCCGGTTACCGGCGCACCGCGTCAGGTGGGGCGGGTTGGTATCAAGGTGCGGGACTCTGTCGTTCATCAGCCTGTTTCACTCATCGCTGCCACCGTGTCGGGCAGTCAGGCCACATGGAACATGACGCGCGACGTGATGCGCGTTCTTGGCGGTCTTGTTACGGGAGAGGTGTCGGCCAAGAACCTTGGTGGCCCCATTCAGATTGCGCGCACTTCGGTGCAGGCGGCGCGAAATGGCGCCGAGACACTCTGGTCGCTGATAGCTTTTCTCAGCCTCAACATCGCCATTGTGAATCTTGTGCCCATACCTGTGCTGGATGGCGGTCAGATACTCATGGTACTGGCTGAGCGCATCAAGGGTGGCGAGTTCAGCGTGAACACACGCGAAGCTGTGGCACGGGTGGGCATCTTTGCCGTGCTGGCACTGATAATTCTGGTTACCTACAACGACATCCGCGCCTTCTTCGTTCGATGAGTTTCGCCCGGCGGGTCATTCGCGGGATTGCAGTCCTGCTTGTGTCTGGCTTGTCGGCCTGTGCTCACACATCGGGGGTCGGTTCGGGCTCTGGTGATGCGGGTTCTGCTTCCGTTTCGCGTGTACCGCGTGACGTTGCGCGGTTTGAGATAGACAGCGTCACCGACAGCACCGCGATTTTTCGGGTACAGGAAGCCCGCTGGGTGAGGGCGGGGCTTACGGGCTATGCGGTTGATCCGCGGCAGCGCGATGCGTTGGTGGCCCGTGTAAAGGTGCTTTCGGCAGACGGCCCATTTGCGGTGGTTCAGGTTACATCCCAGGTGGCACTGGTGAAGCCAGAGCAGGTGCTGCTCATATTGAGGCCTGAAGAGAACTGGTGGCAGAGAAGGGGGTTCAGGTTTGGTCTGGGTGCAGGCATCCTGCTTGGCACCGGTATTACGCTGTTGTTTCTGCGCTGAACGCTCCTCTCCGGGAGATAACACCGCTCCCTCTTGTAATTGCTGGAATTTGCAGGTGCCGTCCCCGGCTGTATTTTTTCGAAAATCACCTGAATCAGGCAAGTCTCAGTGGGAGCGTATTGTGGTATCCGGCACTGAAACGAGCATTCTGCAATTACGAGACTTGCGAGTTTCATTTGACTCTTTCGAGCTCTCTATTGACGAGCTAGGGGTGCCGAAAGGCCTCACGCTGCTGCTCGGCGAAAACGGCGCTGGCAAGACCACGCTGATGAGGGCAGCGGCAGGCTACCTGGTACCGGATGCGGGCAAGGTGAGCATTGAAGGTCAGCTCTCCAATCCCGGGGACGCAAGTTGGCAGAGACTGGTGGCCTTCGTTGAGGATACGCCTCGCGTGCCTAAGTATCTGAAACTGAATGACTTTCTGAAAATCACGGCTGCTTCGTTTGACAGCCAGTGGGATGCTGCCCTTGCGGAGCGGCTGCTCAACACCTTTGAGCTTCCGGCGAATCGGCAGATGGGCAAGTTGTCACACGGTATGGCAGTGAAAGCCCTGATTGTGGCCGCTGCAGCAGCGTGCCCTGCGTTGCTCCTCATGGATGAACCAACCGCTGCAATGGATCCGGTCGCCAGACACGGGTTTCTTCAAGTCATGTCAAGCCTTGCCGCGACTGGATCGTCAAAAGCCATACTGATGTCCACTCATCTTCTGGAAGATATTTCGGTCAATCCGGTTCGAATCGTTGTGATCTCCCGTGGAAGAGTTGCGAGAGTATTGTCAGGAACCGGTCTGGAGGATTTCATCTCCCTCCCGGTTGAAGAGAAAATCAGGGACATCGCAGAATGGACCAACAGGAACATGGGGGCAGTCAATGCGTGAGCAGGCTGTTGTTGCGCTGCTGAGTTATGACCTGAGACGCTTCGCGCTGTTGTTCGCCAGGCAATCGCTCGTGTTGGTGATTGCTCTTGTCCTGACGTTGGTACTCCGTCCGCAAAGGTCGTCTCTGCTGGTGGTACCGATATTCTTGATAGTCGGATCAGTAGGTGGACTCCCTGCGATGGCAAGTGCCGACAAAAGGGATGATGTTTCACTCTGGCTTTCAAGATTGCCGTTTTCCAGATCTGAACGGAGATTCTCGAGAGTCCTTGCACTTGCCATCGCCTGGTTCGGAAGCCTGGTGGTTGCGACGGGGCTGATTCTCGCCGTGGGTGGCATCTTTTCTCCGGCAATATTGGTATACGCTGCCATGCTCGCGGGTATCGCGATGTTCCCGTTCATAGTCCTCGGCCATGCCCTGTTGGCAAACGCACACGTGATGTTCGGAGTGTCCCTCACGGCTGTTACTGCGGTTGGAGTTGTGAAAATTGTCGACTTGGCCAAAGGAACCGGTCTTCGGGGATCACTGGATTGGATGTCTCAGTTATTTCAACCGCATGAACCCCTGCTGCTTGTCCTGGGTTGGGGAATCTGGCTGATGCTCTTCGGCTTCTCGTACTGGTTGTTGGGTGTCTGTCTCAAGCCCGTGCGCCCACTTCCATCCTGACTATCAGAGGATTGTCGCGATGCCCGGATCGGGAATGAACGCCGCACACAGGTCGAACGCGGCCGGACGCTTATGCTTCGTCATGTCTCAGGCAGCATTCGCGCTCTTGTCGCTGTTTGCGATGGGCCTTGATGCTCAGTCAGGACCTTTGCGTGTTGAGCGCAGGCTCGTGATACAAGACGTGCCCATTGATGCAACACCCGTTGGTTCAGGTTATCCGGTCATCGTCAGTCAACGGGGTGATGCTGCTTTTCAATCCGGCACCGGCCCCGACGTGGCGATAAGTGTAGTTGACAGTGTTGGGCGTGTTCTCGCCAGGTTCGGCAGAAGCGGAGCCGGCCCCGGTGAGTTCCGCCTGCCCGAACCCATCGCTTTCATTGGCGATTCGATAGTCATCTTCGATCAGGCACTGCACCGCTTTTCTGTCTGGTCACGGAAGGGCGCACTGCTGAGGGAGGTAACCGCCACCCTCGGTGTGGCGCCTGTTCTGGTGGCAGGTCGCTTTGCGTACGGGGTGCGAGTTGGAACCACGGGTGTGGAAGCTATAGTGCGCTGGGAATGGGAAACCAATAAAGGTCTGTCAACAATACTGGATCGTTCAAGTGCGGACTTTGATGCCATGTTCCCTCGCACTGCACCTGGAACTACATATAGCCGTCCTGTGCTTGGGTTGAGCTATGACAGAATTGTTGTTGGTAATGCGCAGACATTCAGCTTTCTGCGACCAGGAGCTACTCCTTTACACATCAATTATGACAGGAGACCCGTATTCCCGACTAAGGCCAGGATTGACCGGATAGTAGACAAAGCCGTAAATCAGTCTCGTGGGCCTTTACCGAAGCCGGATCCGGCATCTCTGCGCAGTGGATTGAGCAAGGTTCAGCAACCTTTCTTCTCGTTTTTGTCACCACTTCACGTGGACGATACCGGCAACATATGGACAATGTCTATTGCGGGTGATTCGGCAGAGGTGCTTGTGGTAGAGCGGGAGGGGAAGGAGCAACCAAAGACGGCAGCAATTGGATGTCCTGGATTCATGGGAAGATGGTCCAAGTCCGGCAACTGGCTCGCGGTGGTATGCGACAATGACTCACCTTCTTCAGATACCGATGCCATTATGCAACTGTATCGGGTCTCGTATTCGAAGAAGTAAAGCTCGGCGGGAGCACCACGTCCGGCTCAGTATCCGACCTTGGTCAATCAGATGCAGATCAGGTTGCGCGTTATGTTCGCGTTCTCCGACTGTTTTGTCACTCGCACCGTATCCTCAAAGGTGCTGCAGCGAGGCGCAGAAATACGCAGCAGGTAAGAGCCCAGCGGCAACACAAGAGTGGCAGCGCTGTCTGCGCGCAGTTCGCGTGCAGTCCCGCCATCAAGGGGTGTGAATGCCACGCGCGCGTCACGTGGATTGATGTTGTAGCGCACTGAAGCACAGTCACGCACATCAAGGTGTACATGCAACTGAGACCCTGCACGCGGGCTGGTAAGCGTGGTGTCGTGTACCGCGGTTTCACAGCCGGCAGGTGCACCGGGAACAAGCGCACTCAAACGGATCGTGACGCCGGGCGGAGAGGTAGTGCTCGCTGCCGACGTTCCCACAAGTTTGTTGTCCAGATAAAGCTCCGCCGCATTGCTGGTGGTCAATTCCAGATGAACAGGCGCGTTGCCGGGGGTATTCCGGGAGCCTTTGTTCTGGCCAGCACCACCAGACCCCGGAGACCTGCTCTCGCCGGCAACAAGTTGGGCACTGTCAGACATGTTGCTTGAGTCAGACCGGCCAGAACCAGCATCACCACCTGCAGTCGAAAGCGGTGGAGCGCCATTGGTTGCATGGAGTGAATCGCTCACCGGGCCAGTCCCGCCGTAGCTGAACCCCCAGGCCGGCGTGCCCAGAACGCCTTTTGCCACCAAGCCCCAGATCGCAATGGGAATAACGGTGCTGGCAGCGATGGCTGTCCACAAACGTTTCCTGTTGCGCGTACCCGCAGGCGCAAAAGATCCACTGCCGGTGGTGACTGGGCTGGTCACCACCGTGGGCGACTCAGTCTGGGTGAGAACCGGAACGCCAAAGCCCGACAGGCCAGCCGCAGCGGGCAGGCTCAATAACGCGGTTGCAACGCTTGCTGCATCTGTAAACCGCTCGCCGGGCTCCTTGGCGAGCAGGCGCAGCACTATCTCGTCAAAGCCCGGCGAAAGCTCGGGCCGTATGCTTCGGGGCGACGGGGGGCTCTGTTCTATGTGCTGCCGCGCAACGGCATACCAGTCGTCTCCCTCAAAAGGCAGCCGGCCGGTGGCCGTGCGAAAGAGCATCACTCCCAGCGAGTAGAGATCACTGCGTCCATCCACTTCGCCGCCGCGCGCCTGCTCGGGGCTGAAGTAGTGCGGAGTTCCCATCACCTGGTTGGTGGCGCTGAGGCCTGAATCAGCAGACATTGCCCTGGCCAGGCCGAAGTCGGCCACCACCGCCTTGCCGTCGCTGTCGATGAGGATGTTGTCCGGCTTGATATCGCGATGGATTATGTCCTGCGCATGCGCCGCTGAAAGAGCGGCAGCGACTTCAATGCCGATGCGCACAGTTCGGGCCTCATCCAGCCGTCCCTCAATTGCTAGCCGCTGGCCCAGTGTGCTGGGGTAGAGATCCATCACCACGTAGGTGGTATCGTCTATCTGACCTATGTCTCTTACGGCCACAATACTGGAATGCCTGAGTTTGGCGGCAGTGGTGGCTTCGCGTCGGAACCTTGCCACTGCGTTCTCCTGGCCCCCGAACTCGGGCCGGAGGATTTTGATGGCCACAGGAATTTCCAGGTCCTGGTCAATGGCTTCATACACCCATGCGAAAGCTCCCGTGCCGATGAGCTTCTCGACGCGGTATTTGCCTATTGCAGATCCGAGATAGCGGTTGGGCAAGGGCAGTCCTTTACAGATGGGCTGAGCTGTAATAAGTTATCATGCTTCCCGCATTTACGTACAAGACAGTGGCGCAGGTGCTGCGCCAGCAAGGCTGAGCAAACCACGACGATGGCGTTCGACAAGGCTACGACCATAAACAACTACCGGACACACGAAAGTGATACCGGTTCCACCCGTGTTCAGGTGGCGATTCTTACCGATCGCATCAATTACCTCACGGACCACTTCCGCACGCATGCGAAGGATTTCCATGGTCGTCGCGGTCTCCTGAAGATGGTGGGCAAGCGGCGCCGCCTTCTCGATTATCTCAAGCGTACGGACGTGCAGCAATATCGCACGCTCGTGCAGGAACTTGGACTCCGGTACTGAGCCGGGTAGCGCCGTGTTGCCGCGCGGGGGCAAACATGCCTCCCGCGCGTTTTGCGTTCTCATGAGGCAATATCGCAGATGATGCATAAAATCGAACGGACCTTTGCAGGTCGTCCCCTGAGCATTGAAACCGGACGGATGGCCAAACAGGCTGCCGGGTCCGCCGTTGTGCAGTTTGGTGAAACAATGGTGCTCGCCGCCGTAACGGTCAGCGACAATCAAAGCCCGCTGCCCTTTTTCCCCCTCACGGTCGAGTACAAGGAAAAGAGCTATTCCGCCGGCAAGATCCCGGGCGGCTTCATCAAGCGTGAAGGACGCCCGCACGATCATGAGATCCTGGCCGCCCGCATAATCGACCGCTCCATCCGTCCGCTCTTCCCCGACGGATTCAAGAATGAAGTTCAGGTTTTCATCTACGTGATTTCGGCCGACCAGGAAAATGACGCCGATGTGCTCGCCCTGGTAGCCACATCCTTTGCGCTGAACGCCTCCAGGATCCCCTTCATGGGCCCGATTGCCGGTGTGCGCGTGGGTCGCGTACAGGGCCATTGGGTGCTCAACCCAACCTTCCAGCAGCTCGAGTTCTCCGACATGGAGCTCGTGGTGGCCGGTTCAAACGATTCCATCGTCATGGTGGAAGGCGGTGCGCTTGAGGTCACGGAAGCCGACGTGCTTGAGTCGCTGCGTCTTTCCCACGATGGCATACGCGAACTCATAGCCATGCAGAACGAGCTGCTCGCCAAAGTGCAGCAGCCCAAGATGGAGTGGGAGAAGGCCGAAACGCCCGACGGCGTGGCAACACGGGTCAAGGATCTGGCTTCCGGTCGCATTCGCGAAGCCCTCAATCAGAAGGACAAGCACACCCGCATCGAGACCGTGGAGCGCACCAAGCGCGAGCTGGCCGAGGGCCTTCTGGGTGAGTTCCCTGACAATGCAAAGGATATTCAGACCATTCTGGGCGACGTGGAATACCACGAGCTGCGCGCTCAGGTGCTTGACACCGGACACCGTGTTGATGGTCGCACTCTCACCGAGGTGCGCCCCATCTCCATAGACACGGGTGTTTTGCCGCACTCGCACGGTTCGGCTCTCTTTACACGCGGACAGACCCAGGCTCTGGTGGCGGCCACCCTCGGTACTGCCAAGGATGCACAGCGTCTCGACACCATCGACGAGCTTGGTGAGACCACCAAGTCGTTCATGCTGCACTACAATTTCCCGCCGTTTTCAACCGGTGAGGTGCGGCCCATGCGCGGCACCAGCCGCCGCGAAATCGGGCACGGTAACCTGGCCGAACGTGCGCTCCAGGGCGTGCTGCCGGCATTTGCCGACTTCCCCTATACCATTCGCGTGGTCTCCGACGTGCTCGAGTCAAATGGCTCGTCTTCAATGGCGTCGGTGTGTGGCGGCTCGCTCTCGCTGTTTGACGCTGGTGTGCCGCTCAAGGCGGCCGTTGCCGGTGTGGCCATGGGTCTCATCAAGGAAGGCGAGCGCTATGCCATCCTTACTGACATCCTCGGCACCGAAGACCACCTTGGCGACATGGACTTCAAGGTGGCCGGTACGCGCGATGGCATAACGTCCATCCAGATGGACATCAAGATCGAAGGTCTCGACCTCAAGATCATGGAAGAAGCCATGACGCAGGCCAAGGCTGGCCGTCTGCACATTCTGGGTGAGATGGAGAAGGCTCTGGCTGAGCCACGTAGCGAGCTTTCCAAGTACGCACCGCGCATTGTCACGGTGCAGATTCCAGTTGACAAAATAGGTGAGCTGATTGGCCCCAAGGGTAAGAATATCCGCGGGATACAGGATGAAACAGGCGCCGAACTGTCAGTGGATGATGACGGTACGGTTACCATTGCTGCGGTGGGTGGTGACAGCATGGAGCGCGCCAAACAGATGGTCATGGCCATCACGGCCGAGCCGGTGGTGGGTGAGACCTACGAGGGCATAGTCAAGACGATCACCGCCTTTGGTGCCTTCGTTGAAATCATGCCGGGTACCGAAGCCCTGCTGCACGTTTCCGAGATGCGCTGGGAGCGTGTGGAGAAGCCGGAGGACATTTGCAAGAAGGGTGACAAGGTCACCGTCAAGCTCATTGATCGTGACGAGCGCGGTCGCCTGCGTCTCAGCATGAAGGCGCTCCTGCCGCGCCCCGAGGGCATACCTGAACAGCAGCCCCACAGCGAACGTCCGCGACGTGAAGACGGAGAGCGCTCGGGTGAGCGTTCCGGCGGTCGCGGCGGCAGCGGACGGAACGGTGGGCGCGACAGGCGCTGACCGACCCGGACACCCCGTAGAAGGCGAGCTCCGCCGGACAGACCTTCCCAATGGATTGACCGTGCTCTCCGAAGCAGTACCGGGGGCACGGTCGGTTGCTTTGGGTGCATGGGTCCGGGCAGCCACGCTTCACGAGAGGCCCGAGCAGATGGGGGTTTCCCATCTCCTCGAGCACATGGTGTTCAAGGGTACATCCTCGCGCAGCGCACAGGAAATCGCGCTCTCGCTCGAAGCACTCGGTGGCTCACTCGACGCCTATACCGAGCGCGAATACACCTCGTACCAGGCCAGAGTGCTGGACGAGAACCTCAGCGAAGCAGCGAGTGTGATCGGGGATCTGATTTTTGATCCCCTCCTGCGCCGGGAAGATCTGGAGCTGGAACGCAAGGTCGTGCTGGAAGAAATCAGCATGGTGGACGACACGCCGGACGACGTGATCTTCGACGTGCACAATCGCGCGATCTGGGGAGACCATCCGCACGGCTATTCCATCCTCGGCACGCGCGACACCGTGCGCAGCCTTGAGGTGGAGCACCTGAAAGCCCTGCAACGCCGAGCCTACCACCCAGGCAGGGTCGTGGTGGCCGTGTCGGGCCAGGTGGAGCATGAAAGGCTTCTTGAGGTACTTGATGCCACCGGTTGGCTTGCACATCCCAAGGGCGACATGTCGCCGTTCCCGCTGGATCCGGTGGAATCCGCCGGTCCGCATGCAGAGCATATCAGCCGCCAGGACATAGGCCAGACGCACCTGGTGCTGGGTGGGCAGGGGATTTCACACAACGACCCTCGTCGTTACGCATTTGCGCTCGTGGACATGCTCGTTGGCGGCGGCATGAGCTCCAGACTTTTTCAGAAAGTTCGTGAAGAACTCGGTCTGGCCTACACCGTGCACAGCTTCAGCAATTCCTTTGCAGACACGGGCGTGCATGGGGTGTATCTTGCAACAGCGCCTGAAAGCGCGCAGGAAGCGCTGGACGCCGTCAGGGATGTATTGCGCGAGGTGGCAGCCCTGGGACTCTCCGAGGAAGACATCGAGGCTGGCAAGCGGCAGCTCAGAGGGCAGTTGGTGTTGTCGATGGAAGGCATTTCATCGCGGATGTACCGGGCAGCCACCACAGCGCTTTACAACGAACCGTTTCGCAGTATCGATGAAATGGCTGCACTGGTTGATGCCATCGACGATGAGACAATTCGTGAAGTGGCATCTGACTACTTCAATCCCGACAGACATATTCTTGTGAGCCTGGGGCCGCGGGCAGTTCGCTGAGGCCACCCGATATTATCCAACTTCTTCCATTAATCTCACCATGCGCATCGGTGTACCCAGGGAAATCAAAACCAATGAGAACCGCGTAGCGCTTGTCCCGGCCGGGGCGGACGCGTTGAAGACAGCGGGTCATGAGGTGTTCATCGAAACCGGAGCCGGCATCGGCAGCGGTTTTGACGACGACGCTTACCGGGCGGTCGGTGCGCAGATAGTGCCCGACGCCGCAACCGCCTGGGCTAAGGCCGAGTTGCTGCTCAAGGTAAAGGAGCCCATTGAGAGTGAGTGGAAGCACCTGCGCTCCGATCTTACTGTCTTCACCTTCTTCCACTTTGCCGCCGACGAGCAGCTCACACGTGCTCATCTGGCCAGCGGTGCCACCTGCATCGCTTATGAAACGGTTGAGCTTGATCGCAGGGAGCTGCCGCTTCTCACACCCATGTCCGAGGTGGCCGGCAGAATGGCGGTCCAGGAGGGTGCCAAGTACCTGGAGAAGCTCTACGGCGGACGGGGAGTGTTGCTGGGCGGCGTGCCGGGCGTGAGACCGGCCAAGGTGGTGGTGCTGGGTGGCGGTGTGGTTGGAGTTAACGCGGCCAAGATGGCTGCGGGACTCGGCGCCAACGTCATCGTCATAGATCTGTCACTTGAGCGGCTGCGCTACCTGTCTGATGTGATGCCTGCAAACGTGCATCTCATCCACTCCAACAGGCAGAACATTCTGGAGCATATCACTACTGCCGATCTCGTGATTGGTGCAGTGCTAATTCCGGGTGCCAAGGCCCCCAAGCTCGTGCTCAAGGAAGACCTCAAAGCCATGAGGCCGGGTACGGTTCTGGTTGACGTTGCCGTGGACCAGGGTGGTTGTGTGGAAACCAGCCGGCCCACCACCCACGAGAACCCCACCTTTGAGATCGACGGCATCATTCACTACTCGGTTGCCAATATGCCCGGTGCCGTGCCCAGAACCTCTACGCTGGCTCTTACCAACGCCACGCTGCCCTATGCCCTGCAGCTTGCCAACAAGGGCTGGAAGCAGGCGCTCAAAGACAACCCGGCTCTGCTCAAGGGTCTCAACATGTCGGGTGGCAAGGTCACCTATCGTGCCGTGGCTGAGTCCTTCAAGCTGGAACTGACGAACGCGGCCAGCCTGCTCGACTGAGTTACGGGCAGTCTTTCCCGCCGGTGTTTTCCGGACCGCAGGGCAGGCCTTCGGCTGCCCTGTGGTCCGTCTTGCAAGAGGGGTAGGGAGTAGTGTGCTAGATCACTATGCAGCAATGGCTTGTACACTCCCGTCTGCTCCAATACCTTAACGCGACCACTCTCGTCGCTCTCCATCGAGGTCCCCCGCATTTTCGGGGTCCGCCGCTCTGTGATATCTGGATGTTCTGGCCGTTCAGCAAGTCCAATTCTTTCTTTCCGGCGAATGCCGTCGCCGTGGATCTAGGTACCGCCAACACCCTGATCTACGTCAAGGGCGAAGGCATTGTACTCAATGAACCTTCAGTGGTCGCACTTGATCGCGACTCGAAGAAGATCAAGGGCGTGGGCCTTGAAGCCAAGCGCATGCTTGGCCGCACACCTGATGGAATCATGGCTGTCAGGCCAATGAAAGACGGCGTGATTGCAGACTTCGACACCACTGAGCGCATGCTGCGCTATTTCCTCACGCTTGTTATTGACAAGCACGTCTTCAAGGTGAAGCCGCGAGTGGTGGTGTGCGTGCCCTCGGGAATTACGGAAGTGGAAAAGCGTGCAGTGCGTGACTCTGCATTGGGTGCCGGTGCCAAGGAAGTATTCATGGTTACCGAGCCCATGGCGGCCGCCATTGGTGTGGGACTGCCTGTTGAGTCTCCCACCGGCAACATGGTCATCGACATCGGCGGCGGTACCACGGAGATTGCAGTCATTGCACTCTCGGGTATAGTGAGCGATACGTCAATCAGAACAGGTGGCGATGAACTGGACATCAGCATCCTTCAGTTCATGCGCAAGAATTACAACCTGCTCATTGGAGAACCAACAGCAGAGCAGATAAAGATCCAGATCGGTTCAGCCTACGCAGTTGGTGACGAACGCGAAATGGATGTGAAGGGTCGCGACCTGGTTTCCGGTATTCCCAAGACCGTTCGAGTGCATTCCAGCGAAATTCGCGAGGCTGTGCAGGAACCTGTCCAACAGATTGCAGACGCTGTTCGTCGCGCACTTGAAATCACTCCGCCTGAACTTGCGTCCGACATTGTTGACCGCGGTATTGTAATGACCGGCGGTGGCGCACTTATTCGCGGGCTTGACGTTCTGCTCTCACACGAGACAGGGCTGCCAATTCACGTGGACGAGGATCCGCTCACATGCGTCGTGCGCGGCATCGGAAAGATTCTCGACGAGGAAGAGAAGTATTCGTCAGTACTGACCACCTGAGCTGGATGGTTGCAGGCAATGGCTCGCAGTGTCAGGAGTGAGGGTAGGCTCGACACCATGCTGGTCGTGGTGTGTGTCACTCTCGCGATCTTCGCGATGCTGATACCGCATTCCAGTCGTGAGCGCACTGCAGCCATGTTGCGCAGTACCATACTGAAACCGCTTGTGGCGTTGCAGGACCGATCGGTTGCGGCAAGGGCGGCCGTGGACGGGCGCAGCCGCATGCTGGATGTAGAGGCCCGCTCCATAGCTGAATCACTGCAAGAGAGCAGTGTCCATGAGGAGAACGAAAGCCTCCGTCGCCTTCTGGGTCTGGCGGCCCGGCTCCAGGATGGTTTCGTACCTGCAGAAGTGCTGCCGGCCAGACCCAGTGACGAATTCACCCTTTCGCTTTCCGCAGGAAGCAACGCCGGTATTCAACCCTTCCTGCCAGTGGTAACAGCCGACGGTCTGGTGGGAATGGTTGAGAGTGTTGATGCTTCCACGAGTTTTGTAATCACCTGGGCTCACCCGGATTTCCGTGTAAGCGCAATGAGCAGCGATGAGCGCGCCTTCGGTATTGTGCAACCACACTTGGGTCTGGGTGCGGAGCGCTGGCTGCTTGAGCTTCGTGGCGTTCCCTTTCGCGAAAACCTGGAGCCGGGCGCTCTGATTGTGAGTTCCGGTCTTGGTGGTACGTATCCGCGCAACATTCCCGTGGGCACCATAATGGGCGAGATGGTGACTCCCGAGAAATGGGCCCGCACATATCTGCTGAAGCCGGCAGTGCTGCCCGAGAGAATCGGGCCGGTGTTTGTTCTCGTGCCGGCACGAGTTGAGGCTGGTGTGGCAGGTGTATGGACCTCTGTAACAGCGGCAGACAGCGCGGCTCGCGCGGTAGCGGCTGCCGGTGACTCAATTGCACGCAAGGCGGCGCTGGATGAACTGGCGGCACGCAGGGCTGCACTCGCGGCTCGTGCTGCCGACAGCATTGAGGCGCTCAGGCTCCAATCGGATACCCTGAGCGACAGCACCGCGGCTGCGCGATCTCCGGTATCTGCAAGGCCTCCCGGAACACCGCCTTCAACAGTTCCTCCGTTCGCGCCTTCGAGGCCACTGAGGCCCATCCAAAGATGAGCGCTGTTTCTACCATACCAACGCCGCTGCGCGTCTTGCAGGCGTGGCTGGGAGCACTGGCGTTGATCGTTGCACACTTTGGTCTCCGCCCGCTTGTCTCCGGTCGGGTGGAGTTGGACTTCGCACTGATTGCCGTTCTCTTTGCCGCAGTGCGCATGCGGCCCGGCTTTGCTGCACTCACTGGCTTTGTGGTGGGAATCTGCCTGGATGCCATGTCACCGGGCTCCTTCGGCACCGAGGCGCTCGCCCTCACATTACTGGGCTACGCCACTCCATGGCTTAGAGCCGTCTTCTTTTCCGAACACGTGGGACTCACTGCGATGTTGGTATTCGCGAGCAAATGGCTGCTCGACGCAGCTCTTCTGTTGCTCACGGGTACATCATCCGCCGGTGGCGTCATGTCCACGCTGTTGATATGGTCTCCATTGTCGGCAGCACTCACATCTGTGGTTGCCGTAATTCTGCTGACACTGTTCAGGCCGCTGTTTCGACCGGCCGCTCGCTGATGTACCAGATGTTGCACAGGTTATTGCTCATCGACCGGGTGGGAGTTGTCAGATGAGATATCATCCGCATGAGGTGCTCTACAGAGCCCGTGCAGCGCGTACCATTCTCTTGGTTGCGTTCTTTGCACTGGGCGCGGCGTTCTTCAGGGCTCAGGTTATCGAGAGCGCCACGTATACCCGGCAGGCAGAGAACAATCGCCTGCGTGAGGTACCCGTTCCGGGGGCTCGGGGAATCATCTATGATCGAAAGGGCGAGATTATAGCAGAGAATCTTCCCGGTTACTCGGTGTCAATTCTGAGCCCCACCGAGGACTCACTGAAGTCGGCACTGCGCAGCCTGTCACACCTGGTGCCAATAGACTCGCTTGGAGCGATTCGGCGCTACAGACGTGCACCAGCCAGACCCGCTGTCATATTCAGCGATGCTTCGTTTGACGTGGTCTCCATACTTGAAGAGCACCGCGTGGAGTTTCCCGGCCTGATAATTCAAAGCTCTCCCCGGCGCTTCTATCCGGATGGCGAGGCAATGGCGGCTCTTGTGGGCTATACCGGCGAAATCTCGGAGGACGAGCTTTCGCGTGAACGCTTTGACGGCTACAAGGCGGGTCAGCAGGTAGGGAAGGCTGGCCTGGAACTCCAATACGAAGAACTGCTGAGAGCGCGTGAAGGGACACGCTTTGTAGAAGTTGATGCGCGAAACAGAGTCGTACGTGATGCGGGTGTACGTCCGGACATACCACCAGAGGCTCCTGAACCGCTCAGAACCAACTTAGATCTGGATTTGCAGCGCTATGCTCACGCCTACTTCGGAGACTCTCTGCGGGGTGCCGTGGTGGCCCTTGAACCCACCACGGGTGCGGTTCTAGCACTTTACAGCGCACCCAGCTACGACATCAACAACTTCGTGGGTGGAGTGTCAACCGCGTTCTATCAAAGCCTGCTCGATGACCCGCACAGGCCTCTGGTGAACCGCGCGATGCAGGGCGCCTATCCACCTGCATCTACGTGGAAGCTGGCCACGGCCGTGATAGGCTTGCAGTTGGGGCTGGTGAGCATGGACTCGCATATGGAGCGGCCTTGCACCGGCAGCTATTTCTACGGTCGGGTGTTTCGCTGCTGGGATCACAGCGGACATGGCGATATCACGCTCGCCGAAGCCATTGCCAAGTCCTGCGATGTGTACTTTTACCAGCTCGGTCTCAAGATAGGACTGAGTCGCCTTCTGGCCGGCGGAGTCAAACTGGGCTTTGACAAGAAAACGGGTATTGATCTGCCAAACGAGCGTGTCTCAATCTGGCCTGAGAACACCGATTACTTTGACAAGCGCTATGGCCCCCGGGGCTGGAACCGCTCAGTTGTCTTGAGCCTTTCCATAGGTCAGGCCAACAATGCGCAGACGCCACTCAACATGGCGCGATTCTACACGGCGCTTGCCACCGACGGGCAGGCTGCCACTCCCCACATTGTGGACCGGCCACCTGAGCGCGAGCAGATTCTCGATCTCAACCCGGAACAGTTGGCCGGCATTCAGATGGCGCTGGCAGACGTGATTTCGCGCGGCACCGCTGCCAGCGCGCAAATTCGCGGACTTACCATTGCCGGCAAGACCGGAACAGCCGAAGTGCCGCCACTCAAGGACTTCGCATGGTTCGTGGGCTATGCGCCTGCCGACCACCCCAGGATCGTGCTCGCAATAGTCGTAGAAGAGGGCCTGCACGGCTCCGCAGCCGCGAGGGTCGCGACCAAACTCATGGAACGCTATCTCAAAACACAGCTCACCATGACGGGCGTCACCAACGATTGAGCTGAACGCCACCAATGCCTTATACGAGCCGCCTGAGCAGACAGAGCATTGATCTGCCGTTGCTCATCACCGCTTTCCTGCTCACCTGCTTTGGAATTGCGATGGTGTATTCGGCGGGGCAGATAGACGCGCCTTCGCCCATCGTGGCGGGCGCGTGGAAACGCCAGCTCATATGGTTTGGAGTTGCGCTGGCAGCCACATGGCTGCTCACGCGTGCTTCAGTAAGACTCATCGAGTGGGCATCATGGCCGCTCTATGCCATAAGCTGCGGATTACTGGTTCTTCTGCTCTTTGTGGGTACAGGCGCAGGTACCGCGGCAAGCGTCAAGAGCTGGCTTTCCATAGGTGGTGTGAGGCTGGGACAGCCGTCTGAACTTGCAAAACTGGCCACTACACTCATGCTCGCACGCGTGCTCGCGGCAGAGCGTGAGCCGCCAAGATCGCTGATCGCACTGTGGCGCCCGTTGCTTGTGGTAGCCGTTCCCTGGCTTCTCGTCATGGGTCAGCCTGACCTGGGCACTGCTATTGTTTTCATTGGCATCTGCTTTGGAATGCTTTTCTGGGCGGGCGTGCAGTGGCAGCTTCTGCTCATGCTGGCCAGTCCTGGTATCAGCCTTATCCTGGCTTTCAGCACGGGCGTTTGGGGTGCATGGTTTCTCATCATGCTGGCGCTCGTGCTCTGGTACCGGCCGTCGATATCCGAGGGCATAGCGGTTGTTGTTGCAAATGTGGCAACGGGTGTTGCGGCACCCATGCTCTGGGCGCATCTCAAGCCGCACCAGCAGCAGCGCCTGCTGGTATTTCTGGACCCGAGCGTGGACATGCGTGGGTCCGGCTGGCATGTCATTCAGAGCAAGGTGGCCATAGGCTCAGGCGGGTTTTTCGGACAGGGGTTCACCCTGGGCAGTCAGAAGCGCCTTCAATTTCTCCCCGAGCGCCACACCGACTTCATCTTCTCCGTGGTGGGCGAAGAGCTTGGATTCATTGGTGTCTGTGCGGCTCTGGGGCTCTTTCTCATGCTCTTCCTGAGAACCACGAGAGTGGCTTCACGCGCCAATGAAGCCTTCCCGAGCCTTGCCGCTTTCGGTCTCATGACGGTGTGGTTCGTTCACGTCATGGTGAATGTGGGTATGACCCTGAGTCTGATGCCTGTTACCGGCATCCCGCTTCCTTTCTTCAGCTTTGGGCCATCATTCCTTTTGGTGAGCTGGCTTGTGGTTGCCATCCTGCTCAGGATCTCTGCCGAGGGTCGTGGACAACCGGATGCCCTCGATCTCTGAACCGGACTGACTGAACGGTTGGTTCAGCCGGGACAGACTAAATACGGGCTGATCAGGCGCAAGATCTAGCCTTTGGGCTGCCAAGTCCCGATCTTTCACCTCCTATGGCTTGGTTTCGGAAAGAAAAGAAAGCTAGACAACCGCGGCGCGACCGTCTCGAGATTCCACCTGATACGTGGGAGAAATGCGAGGCCTGCGGTCACACGGACATACGTGACAATTTCCTCAGGAATCTGAACGTTTGCCCGGTCTGCGACTATCATCGTCGGCTGAGGGCATGGGACTACGTGGGGTTCATGCTCGATCAGGGTTCAGTGCATGAGGTTGGAGCTGAACTCCACTCGGTGGACCCTCTGGGCTTCCCCGACTATCCCGCACGTCTCAAGAAGGCCCTGGCAAAGTCGGGCGATTCGGACGCCATTGTCACGGTGACTGGTCTTCTGGCTGAGATGCCAATTGGACTGGGTGTCATGGACTTCTCCTTTATGGGCGGGTCCATGGGCTCAGTGGTGGGTGAAAAAATCGCGCGTCTGGGGCAGCGTTCGCTTGAACGCAAGCACCCGCTTGTTATCATCGCGGCCTCCGGCGGCGCACGCATGCAGGAAGGAATCCTCTCGCTCATGCAGATGGCCAAGGCCTCTGCAGTGCTGGCGCAGCTCGCTGAACGCCGCATTCCCTACATCTCCGTGCTTACCAACCCAACCACGGGCGGCGTGAGCGCCAGCTTCGCAATGTTGGGTGACGCCATCGTTGCTGAACCTGGCGCAGTGATTGGTTTTGCCGGACCCAGGGTCATCAAGCAGACGCTGGGTCAGGACTTGCCGGAGGGTTTCCAGACGGCGGAGTTCCTGCTGGAAAAGGGCATGCTGGACCGGGTTGTGCATCGCAAGGAGCTTCGCGACACGGTTGCCCGGTTGCTGAGGCATATGACGGGTAGGCCTGCGGCACAGGCACAGGCTCAACAGGAAGTCTGATACTCAGCACATCCAGAGCCGTTGCCAGCAACCCCTGATAATCAAGCAATGTCCGCATCACCCACTGCGCAGATGTCCACTGCGGAGCCGTCATACCATGCAGTAATTGACCGGCTTTTCGAGCGAACCGGCGAGGGCTGGCGTCTTGGGCTGGACCGCATTTCTGCCCTTATGAGCAGGCTGGGCAACCCTCATCTCAGCTATCCGGTTTTTCATGTGGCCGGCACCAACGGCAAGGGCAGCACCGTGGCCACGCTCGATGCGTTGCTGAGAGCAGCCGGCCTGCGTGTGGGGCGTTATACCTCGCCCCACCTGGTGGACTTTCGCGAGCGTATTGTGGTGAACGGAACCCCAATGTCACATGAGGCCATTACCGACTGGCTCTGCTCGCACGAAGAACTGCTAACCGGCATGGGCACCACCTTCTTTGAGGCGGCCACCGCAATGGCACTGTCTCATTTCTCGACTGCCGGTGTTGATGTTTCCATAGTTGAAGTGGGGCTTGGCGGGAGGCTGGATGCCACGAATGTTGTTACCCCCGTGGCGGCGGCAGTCACGCAGATAGGTTTTGATCATGTGGAGTTTCTGGGCCACACGCGCGAAGCAATTGCCGCCGAGAAGGCCGGTATTTACAAGCGCGATGCGGTAGCCGTTGTGGGTGACACGCGGCCGGAAATCCGTGATCTTCTCAAGCTGCGGGCAAGGGAGGCTGGCAGCTCACCGGTACTTGTTACCGGTGAGGACTGGGTGGTGAGTGATATCTCTGTTCACGCGGCGGGCACGTCATTTTCACTGCTGGCCAATGGTGAATCACGTCGGCTCACCACGCCTCTCGTGGGCGAGTTCCAGGCACATAACGCCGGTGTTGCTCTTGCCATGCTGCGAGGCGCGGGAGGGCAGTGGGCTTCAATAGAGGCTCAGGCTGCCTCGCATCTCGGGGAAGTAAGCCTTGCCGGACGTTTCCACAGATCGGGACAGTGGCTTTTTGACGTGGCCCACAACGCGGACGGTGCCGCCACGGTGGTGGACAACCTGCTGGCAGTGGGTGCCGCCCGTCCCGTCACGGCGCTGCTCAGTGTATTGCGTGACAAGGACTGGCAGGGAATCCTTCGCGCCGTATCGCGTGTTGCTGAGCGTGTCATTGTAACCATGGCACCCACCGCACCCGCCAATCGCGCATGGGACCTGGATGAAGTTGAGGCGTGGGCGTCTGAGGCAGGCCTTAGCATTTGCCGTGTGGACGACTTTGGTGCCGCACTGGACATGGCCCGTTCCGGTGCCGGCACAATTCTCGTTACCGGATCGTTTCATACGGTGGGCGATGCCATGGAACGGTTGCAGGTAGATCCACTGGCTCGGTAGCTTAAGTGGATGTCACGTAAACCGCTCCCGGGATTTCGGGACTTCTATCCCGATGAATTCGCCGAGCGAGCCCACATCTTCCACACCTGGCGCCGCGTTGTGCGGCGCTACGCGTTTCAGGAGTATGACGGGCCGCCGCTTGAGCCGCTCGAACTGTATACGCAGAAGAGCGGTGAGGAGATAGTAACCCAGCTCTACAACTTCGTTGACAAGGGTAACCGGCAGGTGGCGCTGCGTCCGGAAATGACCCCGACAATTGCCCGCATGGTGGCCGCGCGCGCGCAGGCGCTCCGCAAACCCGTGCGCTGGTTCTCCATCCCGCAGCTCTTCCGCTATGAGCGCACACAGAAGGGAAGGCTGCGCGAGCATTTCCAGCTCAACGTAGACATAATCGGCGAGACCGATGTGCTGGCCGACGCAGAGCTGCTTTCCGTCGCTGTGGAGATTATGCGCGCGCTGGGCCTGGGTCCGGCCGATATCAGGGCCCGCGTGAGCGACAGGGAACTGCTGAACGGCATACTTGCTGACCTCGGTGTTGCTGAGTCTTCCTGGGCCACGGTTTACCAGGTGCTCGATAAGATCAGCCGACAGCCGCGTGACGTGTCTGCAGAGAAGCTTGTAGCGGCTGGCCTGAGCACCGATGTCGCAGATACAATTTTGGGCCTTGGCTCGATTACCTGGCCGGATCTCAGGCAGCGCTTTGCCGCGAGCCCCATGGCCGGGCCGCAAGTGGAGCGCATGGAGCGCTACTTCAGCCACTGCAAGGCACTGGGCATCGGCGAGTGGATGGATCTCGACCTCAGCATAGTTCGGGGCCTCGCATATTACACGGGCATAGTCTTCGAACTCTTCGACGCAGTGGGAGAGTTCCGGGCAGTCTGCGGCGGTGGTCGTTACGACACGCTTCTCAAATCGCTGGGCGGCACCGACTTACCGGCACTCGGCTTCGGAATGGGTGACGTGGTGCTGGGCGAACTCCTCAAGAGCCGCGGACTCATGCCCACCAGGCAGCAAGAGCTCGACTACTGGGTGGTGCAAGCTCCCGATGCAGAAGATGCACCGCAGGCGGCACTGTCTGTGACTGCACAACTGCGGCTGGCCGGTTGCACGGTGGAGTATTCACTGCACCCACAACGAACAGACAAACAAGTGGAAGCCGGCCGCAAGGCCGGTGCCGGGGCCTTCGTGATAGTGGAACACGAAAGCAGCACGCTGCGCTTAAGAGTCAGGCGCAGCGGACACGAAGATCTGACTTTCAACACACCAGCGGCACTGGTCGACTGGGCATCAACGGTATCGGAACACACTCATGAGTGACGACAGGAAGCTTACTTCACGCGCCGAAAACTTCAGTGATTGGTACAATGAACTTGTACTGCGCTCGGAGCTTGCCGATTACTCACCCGTACGCGGATGCATGGTCATACGGCCATGGGGATATGGCATCTGGGAGCGCATGCAGCGCGCTCTCGACGACATGTTCAAGGCCACCGGCCATGTGAATGCCTACTTCCCGCTCTTCATTCCTGAAAGCTTCCTGTCGAAGGAAGCAGAGCATGTGGAAGGCTTCGCGCCCGAGTGTGCCGTGGTGACTCACGGAGGCGGCAAGGCGCTCGAGGAGCGGCTGGTGGTAAGACCCACTTCAGAAACCATTATCTACTCCATGTACGCCAAGTGGGTACAGAGCTATCGCGACCTGCCGCTGCTCTACAATCAGTGGGCCAACGTGGTGCGCTGGGAAATGCGTACCAGACTCTTCCTGCGCACCATGGAGTTCCTGTGGCAGGAAGGACATACGGCTCACGCAAGCCACGATGAGGCGCAGGAAGAAACGCGACGCATGCTGGGTGTCTATCGCGAGTTCATGGAAGGCTGGATGGCCATGCCGGTGGTCACAGGGCAGAAAACTGAATCCGAAAAGTTCGCAGGTGCATTGCGCACCTATTCCTGCGAAGCACTCATGCAGGACAACAAAGCGCTGCAGGCCGGCACGTCTCACAATCTGGGCCAGAACTTCGCCAAAGCATTTGATCTCACATTCCAGAGTGAGGCTGGCGAAGAAGAGTATGCGTGGAACACGAGCTGGGGAGTGTCAACCAGAATGATCGGTGGTCTGGTCATGACACACAGTGACGATGGCGGACTCAGGCTGCCGCCGCGGCTGGCGCCCACGCAGATGGTGATAGTGCCCATCTGGAAAACCGACGAAGAAAGAGCCGCGGCCGTGGAAGCTGCGCGCCGGATTGCCGATGATCTTGGGAGTTTCAAGCGGCCCGAGCACGAGCGCATTCGCGTTCACGTGGATGATCGCGTGGGTATCAAGCCTGGTGCCAAGTACTATCATTGGGAATTGCGCGGCGTGCCGCTGCGCATGGAAATCGGCCCCCGTGATCTGGCAGCCTCCAGCGGCATGCTGGTTCGTCGCGACACCCGCGAGAAGCGCCCCGTGAGCTTTGACGCACTGCGCAGCGAACTGCCCGTACTGCTTGATACCATTCAGCAGGACATGCTGGTGGCCGCCCGAGCCCGTCTTGAAGCCAACAGCATCCGTGAACGGGTCAGCTACGATCGGTTCAGGGAAATCATGGATGGACCCGGTGGTTTTGTCTATGCCGGCTGGAACGGCGATCCCGCCGTGGAGCAGCGTGTGAAGGAAGAGACAAAGGCAACCATCCGCGTTATTCCCGATCCGGAGTTCCGTTCGGCGGAAGCACCACTCACGTGCATGGTAACCGGCGAGCCGGCAAAGTATGAAGTGATCTATGCGCGATCTTACTGATTTTCACAACCTATGACATCGATTGATTCGAGCGAGGCGAGTACAATTGCGCGCAGCGGAGACACCCTCCACGTGGAGGGTGTGTCGCTCACCGACATTGCGGCGGCGGTGGACACGCCTGCATATGTGTACTCGGGCGCGTTAATTCGTCAGCAGTATGCCAAGCTGAGCAATGCTCTTACCGGCGTGCCACATCGTCTTCACTATGCAATGAAGGCCAACTCCAACAGAGCTGTCCTGCAACTGCTGAAAGGACTTGGTGCCGGAATTGACATAGTGTCCGGTGGCGAGCTGTTTCGTGCGCTGGCGGCCGGTTACAGCGGCGCCGACGTGGTGTTCAGCGGCGTGGGCAAAACGGTGGCAGAACTTGAGTACGCGCTGGCCTCGGGTGTGAAGCTCATCAACGTGGAGTCGCAGGCAGAGCTTGTGGCGTTGAATGAAGTTGCCATGCAGCTCGGCAGCATCGCCCCGGTGGCACTGCGCGTGAATCCGGAGGTCACGGTAAATGCGGCGCACGCCTACATAAGCACCGGCGAGAAGGGACACAAGTTCGGCATTCCTCACGAAGAGGTGCCCCATCTGCTTGAGTTTGCGACCGGGCTCAGCAACATTCGTCTGGCCGGTCTTGGGATGCATCTCGGCTCGCAGATCAACAATGCATCACCACTGCGAGACGCCATGCCGCGGCTCTTCTTTGCTCTTGCCGAAGCCAGGCGACTGGGTCATGAGCCTCAGTTTCTTGACCTTGGCGGCGGTCTGTCGGTGCCCTATGCAGCACACGAAACAGATGCTGACGTGGATGACTATGCAACTCTCCTGCGCACCAGCATGCAGTCGGCCGGTGGTGACCTCGAGCTTCTGCTTGAGCCGGGGCGCTTTCTTGTTGCCGAGTCCGGGGTGTTGATTGTGAAAGTGCTTTACCTCAAGCATGCAGCCGGCAAGCACTTTGTTGTTACCGATGGCGGCATGAACGATCTGATACGACCGGCTCTCTATCAGGCATGGCACAACATTGAGGCCGTGGTGGATACCGGCGGTGAACTCGTGGCAGATGTGGTTGGCCCCATTTGCGAATCCAGCGATTTCTTTGCACTGCAGAGGCGCCTGAGCCGGGTTGTCGCGGGCGATTTGCTTGCCGTTCGCACAACCGGTGCATATGGCTATGCCATGGCCTCCACTTATAACTCCCGTCCGCGACCGGCAGAAGTACTCGTGGATGGCAGCAGGTTTGCAGTAATATCTGAACGCGAGTGCTATGAAGATCTCATGCGACTCGAAACAGATCATCTCCAATGGAGAAGTTGCTGATGCGTATCGGTCTCTTGTCGGATACACATGACAGAGTGCCCGCAGTGCGGGCCCTGTTGCAGCAGATGGTGGAAGGTGGTGTGTCTCTGGTGATGCACGCCGGCGACTACTGCTCACCCTTTACGTTGCAGCCGTTTCAGGATCTTTCATTGCCGCTTCTGGGCGTGTTTGGCAGAAACGACGGTGACCATGATGCGCTCATCGCCGCGGCCAACTCCGGATTTGGCGCCGCGGAGTTATACGAGTCGCCGCACTCCTTCGATCTTGGCGGCAAGGCAGTGCTGCTCATTCACGATATTGCCGACGTCCACCAAAGATCCATAGACGAGCACCAGGTGGTTGTACACGGCTTCACACATGTATCCGAAATGAAGTCGCGTGGAGAGACACTCATAGTGAACCCCGGTGAAGGCTGCGGTTGGCTGCACGGAGCGCCAACAGGTGCAATACTTGATCTTGAAACCGGAAGCGTGGAATTTCTCAAACTTACCGGCCCGGAATGGAAAGTATGATGCAGAGCCGTATCCTCATTCTCGACTGTGGTTCGCAGTTCACACAGCTCATAGCGCGCAGAGTACGTGAAGCCAGAGTGTACTGCGAGATCCATCCGCCCAGTGTGACACTCGACTGGATACGTGACTGGAAGCCATCGGGCATAATTCTTTCCGGTGGCCCCAGCTCGGTGCGGGACCTCGGCGCGCCCTCAGTGCCCGAGGGCTTGCTTGATTTGGCCCCTGTGCTTGGAGTGTGCTATGGAATGCAGCTCATTGCCCACATGGAAGGCGGTGTGGTGGCGGCGGGTGGCAGGCGTGAGTATGGGAGGGCGCAGGTTACTGTTGACGATGCATCCGGACTTTTTGCGGGTTTCACCAAGGGTGAAACCACAACCGTGTGGATGAGTCATGGCGATCACGTTGAGCAGGTGCCTGCCGGTTACGTGCCAACCGCGCACACAGGCAACGTTTGTGCCGGTTTTCGGCATGCAAGCAAGCCCATTCACGCAATACAGTTTCATGCCGAAGTTCAGCACACCGAGCGCGGTGCCGAGATAATAGCCAACTTCCTTTTTGACGTGTGCCATTGCGCCCCGGACTGGACGCCCGGCCACTTTGTAGAGACCGAGATTACAAAGATTCGTAAAATGGTTGGTGACAGGCAGGTTATTTGCGGCCTGTCGGGTGGAGTGGATTCCAGCGTGGCAGCAGCGCTGGTGCACAGAGCCATAGGCGACCAGCTCACATGCATTTTTGTGGACACAGGATTGCTGCGCCTGCACGAGCGTGAACAGGTTGAGCGCACCTTCCGTTCGCACCTGGGTATACGTCTTATAACCGTGAGAGCAGAAGAGCGGTTTCTGAGCGCTTTGGCGGGAGTGAGTGAGCCGGAGACCAAGCGCAAGATCATCGGACATACCTTCATCGACGTATTCGAGGATGCCTCGCGTGAGGCCGGCAAAGACGCCGCCTTCCTGGTGCAGGGGACCTTGTATCCCGACGTGATTGAGTCCATGAGTGCCAAGGGTGGTCCATCGGCAACCATCAAGACACACCACAACGTGGGCGGTCTCAAGCCCGATATGATCTTCAGGCTCATCGAGCCCCTGCGTGAACTGTTCAAGGATGAAGTGCGCAACGTGGGTCGCGAGCTTGGCCTTCCCGAGGAGATGGTGGGCAGGCACCCATTCCCGGGTCCTGGTTTGGCCATAAGAGTACTGGGCGAAGTGAGCGAGCCAGCGCTGGTCGTGCTGCGCAAGGCCGACGCCATCTACCTCGAAGAGATTCGCTCCGCGGGCTTGTATAACGACATCTGGCAGGCCTTTGCCGTATTTCTGCCAGTGCGTTCAGTGGGTGTGATGGGCGACGGTCGTACCTACGACAACGTGATCGCGCTGAGGGCGGTTACCAGCACCGATGGCATGACGGCAGACTGGTATCAGTTTCCGCACGATGTGCTGGCGCGTATATCGAACCGTATCATCAACGAAGTTGATGGTGTGAACAGAGTGGTTTACGACGTGAGTTCCAAGCCGCCTGCGACTATTGAGTGGGAGTGACAGGGGGTTAGGCGATGGCTTGCACGCATCAGGGATGGGAGCATCACCGGCTACGTGTACGACCCCAAAGCCGCGAAGCTGGTGAAGGCGAAAGAGGCGGGTGGTGCGTGAAATGCAGAGCCGTCTACTGCCTCTTGCTGCTCGATGGTGAGTTGATTTGTAATATGTTGATTTCGAACATGATGTTTTTGTGTGCGTGTTCGCGTCAGTTAACTCAAACGGTTGACATTGGAGGCACATTTGCGCGGCCCCAGCCCTGAAACAAGACACCCGATGGAAGGATTCCCGCAGGTGTGCTTCATCAGGAACACCGTGCAGAATCCCAATATCGTCATTGGCGACTACACGTACTACGACGACCCCGATGATTCGGAGAATTTCGAGCGCAACGTCCTCTATCACTTCCCGTTCATCGGCGACAAGTTGGTGATTGGCAGGTTCTGCGCCATTGCCCGCGGAGTCAAGTTCATAATGAACGGTGCCAATCACAAACTGTCTGGCGTCTCCACGTACCCATTTCATATTTTTGGCAATGGTTGGGAAAAGGTCATGCCCAAGCCCGGTGATCTGCCTTTCAAGGGCGACACTGTCATAGGCAATGATGTTTGGATCGGCTACGAAGCGCTTATCATGCCGGGGGTCAGGATCGGGAATGGAGCCATCATCTCTTCCCGTTCCGTCGTAGTGTGTGATGTACCGTCGTACACCATCGTCGGCGGCAACCCGGCCAGGTCCATCAGGCAACGCTTTTCTCCAGAAGAGGTGGCTACTCTCAATAAGATTGCATGGTGGGACTGGCCTATAGAAAAGGTTACTGAGCACCTGGAGCAAATCGTTTCAGGCGACGTTGCCGCGCTTGAGAGGTGTTCAGTCAATGTCTAGCCAGTCGCTCCGGCCAACCGTCATGCCGCTGTGCGAGCTTCCCGCCGCTGAGCTACGCTGTCAGCCGCTATGAATCCAGCAAGAGTTGTCCGGGAAAAGGTTCGCAAGTTCAGCGATCTTCCCAACGTCGGGCCTGCCACAGCCAAAGATTTTGAACTTCTGGGATTCAGGTCTCCGGACGACCTCAAGGGCTCTGATCCACTCGGGCTTTACAACGCGCTCAGCCGCCTCACGGGTTCTTATCAGGATCCTTGCGTTCTTGATGTCTTCATGTCGGTCACTGACTTCCTGGCCGGCAATCCACCAAAGCCCTGGTGGGATTTCACAGATCAGCGCAAACAGCGCCATGGCGATGTGCGCAGCAAGAGCATGGCCCGGCAGGCAGCAGCGGTACGACTGCCAGGGGCAGCGCGGGGTATCGGCAAGCCATGCGGCTGAGGAGATGGAGATTCATCAGATGATGACCTGTATTGGTGTGGTTTGTCCACACTGTATTGTTGCATGTGACGTACGTGCAACAAGTGTTGTACGGATGCTACAGCACATTTACTCCACACCAGTGTGAAGACCATACAGGCCGGAAGTGAAGAGAGCTAACATGGTGTTTGCAATAGGGTTACGATGGTTTCTGCTGGCCGGTTGACTCGGTGGGCCGTGGACACTGCTGGCATGGGAGTTGCACTGTTTGAAGTATGGGATACCCCCATTCCTGTCTCCGTGTAGTGTTCAACTTCTTCTTAGGATCTGCGATGATACCCCGGATTGCAAAGCTGGCCGTAGCGCTTGGTGTTGTTCCAGCCATTGCGATGGCGCAGGGTAAGAACAACGGCAACGTCGACTGTGCCGGCACAGTCGGCGGCGCGTTCTACGCGAGCACCTTTAACTGGGGCACCGGCGTCTCGTATGTCGACTGCATTGGTGCGATCACCGGCAATGACAATGGCAATCAGGCGGGAATGGTGAACAGCGAGTGGTCGTCCTACGGAACTTTCGCGCCTGTAAACGGGGGCACCTCCGATCAGGCTGGCAACGGTCCATTCACATCGCTGGACAACTCGCCGTTGTTGTTCGATGTACCTATTTCCGGTTACTTTGCGGTTACGCTCAAACAGGCGAATTTCTTTTCGATCTACCTGTTCTATGCGCAGGATCCCGTTGATGGCATATTCTGGGATACCCGCGGAGTTGCTTCCAACGGTGGTGCTAATAACCCGGACAAGCTGTCACATGCGGTGTTGTATGCCCCTCCAGGTACTCCGCTGGCCACAGTTCCGGAGCCGTCTTCCATTATGCTCCTTGGCGCTGGACTGGCTGGCTTTGGTGCCGCAACCGTCCGGCGCAGGCGGCGCTGATCGCTCAGAGGCCTTCAGGATGGCCGTATTGTAGAGCATCGCCTGCGTCAGAGTCATGAAGCCGCCTTCCATCCGCGACCTGTGACCTGTCTGGCGCGGGCAAGCTCTCTTTGGAGCAGGTACAACCGAAATTGATCGCGCGACCGCCGATACGATGCGCGACGCGCTGACGTGGCTCGGCGGGTGCAACCGCAATAATGTTGGACACTTAATGTATCTGGTATTCCGCCTCGCGCCCAAGGACAGCCCGCAATGGGCGCTGAAACTCGTGGAAGTTGTCCGACCGGGTGGCCGCTGAATAGCGTGAACAAGACCCTTCCATGCTTCTGCGGGGGCTGGACTTACCGCGGCAGCACACAGGACCAGGTCCAATAACCGAAGCCAGGGACACCATGGTGCGTGACAGTCAATTCCCCAGGTCCAGCCGGGCGGCAGCGCTGCTTGGCACCCTTATGCTCGGCGTCGCATGCAGCGGCGACTCCAAGAGCCCCACTGAAACGATTCCCGTACCACCCCCCACACCGATCCCGGCGTCAATTGTAATTGTGGCCGGCGACGGCCAGAGCGCCGTCACAGGCACCGCAGTCGCCATAGGCCCCTCAGTCAAGGTCACGGACACCAAAGGAAATGCCATGTCCGGTGTCCAGGTGACATTCTCCGCAACCCAGGGCGGTGGCTCGGTCACAGGTGCCACCCAAACCACGGGTAGCAACGGCACCGCCACCGTGGGGAGCTGGATCCTCGGAGCTCAACCCGGCGTGCAGAAGCTCACGGCCTCAGCAGCTTCGCTCACACCGGTCACTTTCAGTGCCACCGCCACGAGTCCCGAACCAGAACCCGATCCCGAGGTAACCACAAAAAACATCGACGCCAGCGGCGGCAGCGTTGTGGTCAACTGGCCCGATTCGCCCCTCAACGGCGCCAAACTCAGCCTCGACCCCGGTGCACTGGGGGCCAACGTCCCAGTCACGCTCAGTGCCGCTCCGCTCACTGGGATCAATCTCCCCACTGGCGTCACGGCCCTCACTCCCGGACTCGGCATCAGTGGAGCCAATGGAGAGCTTGGCGCCTCCGCTGCTCTCACTCTGCCAATCCCCGCTGGCAATGGCGGCAAGCTGCTGATGCTCGCCATGGCTGATCCACTGAGCGGTAATGTCACCATGCTGCCAAGCATCAACCAGACCGCCAATAGCCTCACGGCGCTCCTGCCTACTCTCGATGCTCGCAGCACTCTGGCCAGCCGGTTTGCGCCCGCCAGGGTATTCGGTCTCTTCGCTCCCGTGCCCGGCAACACCGCCGCCGATCAAGCCGAGCCCCCGAGGTCGCTCCTGTTCATGGTCACGCTCAACGAGGAACTGCTCAATCGTGACTTTGATACCGGTTTCAGGCCGGGTGTGGACGACTGGGACTTTCCGCGAATGGCCATCGCTGATCTGCCCTTTCTCAAGTCTCCCGCCAATGCGGACCAGCCCTTTGCCGCAGCCGATGACGGCCTTACGGCCACTGCTCTCTGGTATTACGTGAATCGCCGCCAGGGTGGCGGCCCGCAACTCAATGCCTCCACGCAGCTCCTTGCCGGACAGCCACTTTCTTCCCGGGCCGGCATCCGCTGGGCAGCGCTTGCGGAGCGCGAGGTTCCCGCATTCAATCAGACCGGAAGTCTCCTGATCAAGGAGTGGCTTGAATGGGTGGGCAAGGATCGCGGCCACTTCCTTTGGCTGCAGTTCCAGGGCATCAAGGCGTTGATGCTTACCACCTTGCAGCGGCCGGTGCCGGTGGTGCTGTTTGACTCAGACAACCACGAGATCTTCGAAGACTCATCGTACCCCTTGGCGATTGCCTATCGCACAGTTGGCAACAAGCTCTACCTGGCGTGGCCCGGCAGCCCGGGTACAGAGGTGCAGGCAGAGTTCTCGGAAAGCGGCATGACACCGTTCACGCTCACCAACCCCAATGGCTCAACGGTGACGGTGCGTGCCATTGGCGGCGTGCACTACCTGAACTTGATCAGCTCCGCCAGGCTGGCCTCGCAGTGGGCTCAGGTGAGCGCCGGTACCATCGGGAAAGCGGAAGGCTGGCCTGAGGCTACGCTGCACTGGGAGAAAGACCAGCTTGATACCGCAAAGGTGTACCTTGCCGACGAGCTGAGAATGTGGTGGCAGTGCGCGGGCTGCCCCGACAAGGTAAGTAATCCACCGCAGCTTCCATCCACTGCCAGCCACGTTCAACGCTTCAAGGCAATAAGAATTCCAGTGGGACCGAGCGGAGGGCTGTCAGCCACATTTTCATCAGTCGAGCTGAGTGCAGATGATGAGTTCGACGAGAACGAGAAACAGGTGCGCGAAGGCTTCTTGCTCTGGCACCCGGTAAATGCCGATGGAGCGGTGGGCTGGCTGGACTGGAAAACTGTGGTGTTCCGCAAGCTTGAGCTCGTGCCATCGCTGAAAGAGGTAAAGCTCACCAGCGACAGCACGATTACACTCACTGTCACTCCTTCAGAAGCACCACCCGCAGGAACACGCTACCGATGGCTGTTGCGCACTGATGCCAGTGCCGACAGCGTTGAGACCACCACAGCAACTCACACACGTGAACTGAAGGATGATACCAACGGCTGGCTCATCTTCAGCGCATTGGAGGGGACGGCAAAGCGGGTCATCGCACGCGATTCCATCAAGGTGAGTTCCGAGGCGAAACTTGCAGCGTGGCGCATTGTGACACTCAGCGATGCAAACGACTTGCTGGATGATATAAATGCGGGTGGCAGCAATGAGGCAGCTCTTCTGGTTCGCCTCGTCCAGTCACCAACATCGGGTCTCATACAGACTATGGAAAATGGTGATCAATCCACGCTCATGCTGCGCGTAAAACGCAACGGATCATGGAGTGAGAGTGATTGCTGCATCATTCCGCCCATCAACGACTCGCAGGAACGCAGCATGCCGCTGGGCTACCGGCCGCCGGTCAACTACTCCATGGGACCGTTCTTTGCGGGCTGGAACAGCAGCAACTGGAGCCAGACCACTGATGACCTGGACACTGGCAGTATGAGGGGTCAGTACATCCTTGGGCTTACCACTTACAAGGTCAAAGACGCCGGGAATCAAACCGGACCGGCTGGTGCCGTCGGCATTGAGGCCACGCGCTCTGGCACTGCCATGACAGGCAGACTCGCTGTCTTCATGTGGTGGTTCAGTGAAAATACGGGAGAGCTGTCGGATGGACCCGAAGCCTACTACCTGCCATTTACCGCAGTGCGTATGCGTTAGCAAATTTCGCATCTCGTGCTCTCTGGCATTTTTGGCCGGAGAGTTCGAGATTGCGGGTTGGCGGGTCTCGAGGTTTGGAATGCCCGAGACCCGCCTTTCCGGGGTTTCTGTGAACAATCTGTAAATGCATTATGACCAGTCCAATCAAGAGCATGCTTGTCGCCAATCGTGGCGAGATCGCCATTCGCGCCATGAGGGCGGGTGCAGAGCTCGGTATTCGCACCGTCGGCATCTTCTCAACTGAAGACAGGCTGTCGCTGCACCGCTTCAAGGCCGACGAGAGCTACCTCGTGGGTGAGGGGCTGAGACCGGTGCAGGCCTATCTCGACATTCCTGGCATTCTCGCAATCGCCAGGCGCACCGGTGTGGATGCAATCCATCCGGGCTATGGTTTCCTGGCTGAAAATCCGGACTTTGTTGACGCATGCAATGAGGCCGGCATTGCGTTCATAGGTCCGGACTCGCACGTCATGCGAACACTGGGCAACAAGGTTGCTGCCCGTGAACGTGCTCAATCGCTCGGCGTGCCCGTCATACCGGCCACCGGCGCACTGCCTGATGATCCTGCCGAATGTGAAAACATGGCAAGCATGGTGGGCTACCCACTCATGCTCAAGGCAAGCTGGGGTGGTGGTGGACGTGGCATGCGCGTGCTGCGATCGCGCGAGGACCTGCATCCGGCAATAGCAGCAGCAAGGCGTGAGGCACTTGCAGCCTTCGGCAACGGTGAACTCTACCTGGAGAAGCTCCTGGAAAGGGCGCGACACGTAGAGGTTCAAGTCATCGGTGACAGGCACGGCAATCTTGTGCATCTCTTTGAACGTGACTGCTCAGTGCAACGGCGCAACCAGAAGGTGGTTGAACGTGCGCCCGCTCCGTATCTGAACAATGAACGGCGCGATGAGCTGTGCGAACTCGCACTGAGACTTGCTCGCGGTGCACGGTATACCCATGCCGGAACAGTGGAGTTTCTGATGGATGTGGACAGGCAAACATTCCACTTCATCGAAGTGAATCCGCGAATCCAGGTTGAACACACTGTCACTGAGGAAGTCACGGGCCTGGACATAGTCAAGGCACAGATACGTGTCACCGAGGGTGCCCGCATTGGTGAAGACGATTACCTGCCACGCCAGGAGGACATCCGGCTCAGTGGCCATGCCTTCCAATGCCGGGTAACCACCGAAGACCCCGAGAATGGCTTTGCGCCGGGACATGGCCGACTTACGGCATACCGCAGCTCAGCCGGCCCTGGCATCAGGCTGGACGCAGGCACGGCATACGCCGGTGCCGTGATCACGCCTCACTATGACTCGCTGTTGGTAAAAGTCACCGCACGCGGTCATGACCCGGAAGAGGCCGGCAGGCGAATGGATCGCGCTCTCCGCGAGTTCAGGGTCAGAGGGCTTGCAACCAACCTGGCATTCCTTGAGAACGTCATTGCACATCCCGCGTTTGTCTCGGGCGAATGTACAACACGTTTCCTGGATGAGACGCCGGAACTCTTTGATATCAAGCCGCGCAGAGACCGGGCAACAAGAGTTCTGCGTTTTCTCGGTGAACTGGCCGTGAATGGCAATCCGGACATGAAAGGCAGAACCAGACCGGCTCTGGCGCTGCCCCGGCCGCAACTTCCACAGTGCGACATTGGCAGCCCGCCACCAAGGGGCACCCGGGACCTTCTGCAGGAGTTGGGCGCGACAGGATTCTCGCACTGGATGCGCGAACAGACTCGCACGCTGCTGACAGACACCACCATGCGGGATGCGCACCAGTCACTGATTGCAACCAGGATGCGCACGGCTGACATGACCGCCGTTGCGCCTTACTATGCGCGCCTCTTACCGGAACTGTTGTCGCTTGAGTGCTGGGGTGGCGCGACATTCGACGTGTCTTTGCGTTTTCTCAGGGAAGATCCGTGGGAGCGTCTTCGTCGGCTGCGTACGCAGGTGCCGAATATTCTTCTGCAGATGCTGCTTCGTGGCTCCAATGCGGTTGGATACACCAACTATGCCGACAATATCGTGCGCTATTTCGTGCAACAAGCCGCGGAAAATGGGGTGGATCTGTTCAGGGTATTCGATTCGCTCAATTGGATTGAGAACATGCGCGTTGCAATGGATGCCGTGATTGAAACCGGCAAACTGTGTGAAGGTGCAATCTGCTACACCAGCGACATCTTTGATGCCAGCAGACCAAAGTACCAGCTCAGGTACTACGTAAATCTGGCCCGTGAACTCGAACGTGCCGGCGCTCACATCATTGGCATCAAAGACATGGCGGGACTCTGCCGTCCGCCCGCCATTCGCACGCTGGTAAAGGCTCTGCGTGAAGAAACAGCATTGCCCATTCACTTTCACACGCATGATACCAGCGGCGGTTCGGTTGCATCTGTGCTGGCTGCGGCCGAGGCAGGTGCAGATGCAGTTGATGGTGCCATGGATGCACTGAGTGGTTTTACTGCCCAGCCAAGTCTGGGCACCATCATTGCCGGCCTCGAACACACTGACCACGACACCGGAATCAGCACACGCAGAATTGAGCCGTTCTCGCGCTACTGGGAGGGAGTGCGGCGTCAGTACGCGGCGTTTGAGTCGGAAACCAGAAGTGGAACATCGGATGTGTACAGGCACGAAATGCCTGGCGGTCAGTACACCAATCTGCGTGAACAGGCCCGCGCCATGGGTCTGGATCATCGGTGGGATGACATTGCCCGAACCTACGCTGATGTCAACACGTTGTTTGGTGACATAGTGAAAGTCACGCCATCATCCAAGGTTGTGGGCGACATGGCATTGTTCATGATCGCTGGCGATCTTTCTGCCGCTGATGTCATGGATCCCGAGCGGGATATTTCTTTTCCCGATTCAGTAGTTGCAATGATGCGTGGTGACATCGGTTATCCGCCAGACGGCTTTCCACCCGGATTGCAGCAGCGCGTACTCAAGGGAGCTCTGCCCATTGAAGGCCGCGCAGCAGCACATATCCCGCCCGTAAATCTGGAGGCTGAGCGTGTGAGAGCAGGGGAGATCACTCACTCGACTCTGAGCGATACCGATCTGGCGAGCTGGCTCATGTACCCCAAAGTGTTTGCTGAGTATGCTGCGTATCGGCATCGTTACGGCGACGTGTCGCGCATACCCACGCAAGTGTTTCTGTACGGCCTCGCCGAGGGAGAGGAGTTGACCGTTGAGATTGAGCCGGGAAAGACTCTTGTAGTCACACTGCTCGGTCAAAGTGATGAGCGGGACAGCGGAATTGTGAGGATATTTTTCGAACTCAATGGTCAGCCGCGGTCGCTGCGTTTTCAGAGGGGCGGGCTGACGAGTGTGAAGGCAGTTGCCAGAGAGAAGGCGGAAGCAGGGAACCCGCTGCAGGTTGCTTCACCGATGCCAGGTCTTGTGTGTCAGGTTGCCGTGCAGGTGGGCGACCAGGTTTCGCGGGGGATGCCACTCGTATCCATCGAGGCTATGAAAATGGAGAGCACTGTCAGTGCGGACCGTAGCGGCGTGATTGCCAGAGTGCTCGCGGTACTGGGCGATCAGGTAGCTGCCGGAGATCTGCTTGTCGAGTATGAGAGTGAGGTAGTTTGAGTGCCGGGTGGGCCGTTATACGGACCAGCTCGTCTGTGGTGCATATGCCACCCTGCTGTCACAAAGTAACAACACTTACGGGTATCGTTCGGGCGCGATGAATTTGGTAAAATGAAGTTTTAAAAGCACTTGCAATATTTTCCACATGGTATTAAGGGGCGCCTCGGATTGGTCCTGAAAATGCATAGCCGTAAGTCACCCCGATTTACCCCCCCCCTCCCATACCATCGGAGACAAAGATATGAGATATGTAATTGCAGCGTCAATGAGCTTCGCACTGCTCGTTGCGCCATAACTCGGTGCGCAAGGCTGGGCCGGTGATCCGAACCCCGAAAGCGGTACGCCGGGACAGTACTGGAACAACCCTTCAGCCGACGGTGAAAAGTGCAACATTGGCTATGTCGTGGCTGGAATTGCAGGCACTCCCGAGTATCCATGCACCAACAGGAACCCAGCCGGCTTGGTGCCGTATGTCGGACCGGCCCCCTTCGGCTACATGGAAGGCGATCACGTATTCAGCGACTCCTGGGGATTCGAGCTGTGGGCTCATACATATTCCGTCAAACTGCTTGGCGCTCTTAGTGATAGTAAGGTGCGCTACGGTTTCTACATCGGTGAGTATGCTGACGATTATGATCCCCATGTTCCACACGAAGAGATCGACAAATCTGCACCTGCTCCAATTGGTACAATATGGGAATGGGTGGAGCTTACTGATCTTCAGGTTGGAGAGGAGCGGATAGTTACCATTCAGAGACCAGGTATTGATGACGATACTTTTGGTATCTGGGTGGAACTTGAGAACGGTATGATGGCGTACTCGTTCTGGAACGCGTTCCAGCCTCAATTCACCGATTTCTATTCCTTCACACTGGACCCCTTGGGGGACCCATTGTGGGTGGGCGACATTATAGGAATCGAAAGCACCTGGGCTCTTGATGGCAATGGCGACAGAGACTACAACGATATCATCCTGAGTTTGGTAGCTATTGAGTTTGTACCAGAACCCGCTTCCGTCCCTCTGCTGGGCGTGGGGATAGTGGGCCTCACGGGGTTGGGGCTGAGTCGACGCAAACCGGTGTCCTGAAGAAGCCCCGCTGGTGTGTGCTTCAGTGCCGACACAGTGCAGTTGATTGAGCAACAGGACCTGGATTGCCTGCTCAAGACTCTGCACATCTGAGGTGCGGATTGAATGACGGTACAACACGCTCACACAGGCCTTGCCGGTTGCCTGAAGCAAGCGCAGGTGTGAGCGTCTTGCCCCCATAATCAAATGGCTTGATCATTGCCTCATCGATACCTGTTAGCTCTGCGGGCCAGGGTACTGGAACGAGCGGGTGGAGTGGCCCATTTTTATCACATCCTCTCCCGTAACGGATCAATCGCTCCACAGGATATCCGGACTCTATCCTGGGAGGTCCACCGACCTCACCTCACTGCTTCCACCATTATGCAGACGAACGACGCATTGTCCTGTACTGAGATACCTGGTTCGGGCCTCACCACGTTTCCCGGCACCATGGGTCAGAAGAGGCAACACTTCCGCTACCGCTGGACCTGGCCGTCAGTACTGGCCACGTCGGCCGTGACGTTTGCATGGTCTGTACTACCCGCCCAGACCGCCCCCACCCACGGTGTGCGCGCTCAACGCCTTGCCATTCGTGGGGCAATTGTCATTGAGGGCAACGGCACACCCGCCGAGGGGCCAAAGGACATAATTATCGAAGGCAACCGCATCACCCAGATCGTGAGTATCAATCCCGACGCCATTCGCAACGGCACGGCCAGGCGCCCGCAGGCCGACGTGGAGATAGATGCCGCCGGGAAATACGTAATGCCTGGCCTCATCAATGCTCACGGCCACGTACAGGATGAACGCGGCGGCATCGCGCAGCCACTGGAGTACCAGCTCAAGCTCTGGCTTGGGATGGGCATTACCATGGTGCGCGATGTGTCCAGTCAAACGGAAAAGACTCTCAAACTCAAAGCCGAGAGTCAGGCCGGTCAGGTAATGGCGCCGCGCTTCCTTGTTTATGCGCGCTATTCGCCGCCCAATACCGCAGAACAGGCCCGGCAGCGTGTACGCGACCTCAAGGCCATTGGAGCCGATGGTCTCAAGCTCTTCGGCATGGACAGGGACATCTATGTTGCCGTGCTCGACGAAGCGCACAAGCAGGGCCTGGGAGTGGCACAGCACATGGCCGTTGACGAAACCAATGCACTCGATGCTGCTGCAAATGGCCTCACCAGTCTGGAACACTGGTATGGCGTGCCTGATGCCGCGTTGCCTGATGGAGTGCAGCATTTCCCGTCCAACTTCAACTACTCCGACGAGGGAATGCGTTTCCGCTACGCGGGTCGTCTCTGGAGGGAGGCGGATCCAGACATGTTGCAGAAGGTGCTGAAGGCAATGGTGGACGGCGGCGTTGCATGGGATCCCACATTTGAGATTTATGAAGCCAGTCGCGATTTGCAGCGCGCTGAAACGCAGCCGTGGTATGCAGAGTACCTGCATCCCACGCTCGAGAAATACTTCCGTCCAAATCCTTCAAACCACGGTTCCTACTTTGCCAACTGGAGCAGCACAGATGAAGCTTTCTGGAAGGAGAACTACCAGATATGGTTCAAGGCCGTGCGCGATTTCGAGCGCATGGGCGGCGTTGTGGGTGTTGGTGAAGACGCGGGCTTCATTTACCAGATCTATGGCTTCGGCCTGATTCGCGAACTCGAACTGCAACAGGAAGCCGGATTCCCCACGCTCACCGTGCTCAAGCACGCCACGGTCAACAACGCCGCGATTCTTCAGCAAGCCGACAGCCTTGGACGCGTTCGTCCAGGATATCTTGCCGATCTCGTGGTGCTCAACGGAAACCCTCTTGAAGATCTGAAGGTCTTCTATCCACCGCGTGCAGATGCCGCAGCAGGCCCTGGTAGCGGTGTTGCATGGACCATCAAGGACGGCATTCCTTACGACGCACAGCGTCTGCTCCGGGAGGTGCGTGATCTCGTGAGAAAAGCAAGAGGTGGGGCCGGCAGGGAGTGAAGTAGGTGCCATACACACTGCTCGGTCTGGTCCGGCCCGGTATTCGGCGGCGACTTTTCCTGCTGGCACTGTCACTTACTCTGCCGGTGGCGATCATATCGTTGGCCAGAGCATTTGAACGCTGGCAGAGCGAGACCGCTGAGCTGACAGCAAGAAGTCAGGCCTCTGTGAGCAATGCGGCACAACTTATTGACTCGGATTTGAACAGTGCACGTACTGCACTTGATGCAGCCTCAAAGATAGTAAGATTCGATTCACCGGTCAGCAGCAACGATTCACTGCTCGGTGCCATCTTTGATCCGAATGTTTTTAGCTTCGCGAACGTGCTTGTTGCCGACACAGGGGGTAAAGTACACGCAACCTTGCGAACCCTTGTTGCGAGGCCCACAGACACCAACATCGCGTTGTCAGGAGTGTTTCTTGATGCATTGAAAGGCAAACGTTTTGTAGTTGGGAAGATGCAGCGTTCCGGAGTTCTGCCTGACAGCGCCTGGGTGCTGCCCATAACTGTCCCGGTTACCAACAACGACCGCTCGCGAGTAGTTGGTGTGGCGGCGGTTTCACTGCCGGTTGACTCAATGGCGGCCACCCGGCTGCTAAAGACTTTGCCTGCAGGCTCGGTACTTTCCATCATCTCGGCTGATCACACGCTGCTGCTCCGTACGCTGGTACCGGATGACTGGCTGCGCCGTCCGCACAACGACGAGGAAATCAGGGCACTCGCAGAGATCCCGCTCGACACAGCAGTAGTAATGAGCTTCAGGGATGGTGCGCGTCGCTTCATCGCAAGGGCGCCCCTCGCTTCCATTGATGGTTCAGTTGTTCTGGGCGTGCCCACTTCGCAAACACTGCAGGTCGTTCAGAGACAGCTTTACCTTGATCTCATCATCGGTGCTTTCGGCACACTGCTCTTCGTCGGGTTTGCGCTCTACACGGCCCAGCGGATTTCGGCACCCATCCTGAGCCTTGTCGCCGTGGCCAGGCGGCTCACTGCCGGAGATCGAAGTGCGCGCTCTCTCATTAAGACTACCGATGAGATAGGTGAGCTTGCGCTATCATTGAACCAATTGGCGGATACGGTGCTGGACCGTGAATCTGATCTGGCTGCAAGCGAAGAGCGTTACCGGAGACTGTTTGCTACGAGCCCGCTTCCGCTCATCACCTGGCACCCGCAGGATGGACTGATAGATCAGGCGAATGATTCTGCACAACTGTTCTTCGGTGCCGATCAACTCCGGGATGGAGCGAGAATCATTGACCTCATCGTCGATGAGGAGCACGATGAATTCAGCTCTCTTCCCATGCCCTATGCTGCGCAGACCATTCACGCGGGACTCTGGACGGTACGGAATGTGAACGCTGAGCGGCGAAGAGTTGAGCTGTTCGTAGGTTCACTGGAGCAACAGAACAGGGTCGTGGCTATTGCCGTTCTGGTGGATGTCAGCGACAGATTGAGGGCCGAGCGCGAACTCGAGCAATCACGTGAGCAACTGCGTCAGGCACAGAAACTGGACGCGCTAGGTTCATTTGCGGGTGGAATAGCACACGACTTCAACAACTACCTGTCTGCAATATCCACCAACGCTGAGCTGCTTGTCGATCAGCTAGCACATGATTCGTCGTTACAGGAAGAGGCTCAGGATATCCTGGGCGCTGCAAGGCGTGCTTCGACACTCACTCGCCAGATACTCGTGTTCAGCAGGCGATCAACGGTCCATGATGAACGCATTGACGTCAATGCTCATCTTCTCCAGCTCAAGACGATGCTGAGCCGCATGATCGGTGAGGGAGTGGAGGTGAGCGTTGTGTGCGGTGAGGGCGTGCCAGACATCCTGCTTGACGAGGGCCGGCTTGAGCAGATAATGATGAACCTTACGGCCAATGCCCGTGATGCGATGCTTGGTGGCGGACGTCTCGTAATCACAACCCGCCGTAGCGATTCCGGTGATCTTGAACTGAGTGTCACCGACAATGGGGAGGGAATCTCAGACTCCAACATGTCGCGTGTCTTTGAGCCGTTCTTCACCACTAAACCACGCGAACGCGGTACCGGTCTGGGACTCTCGATTGTCTACAGTATAGTCACGAATGCACGCGGCACCATTGACATAAGATCCGGACCAGACTCGGGGACCAGTGTAGTGATCGTTCTTCCCGGACTTCAGGATGAGGCGCCCGTGAAACCAATGGTCACTGCGGCTGAGGTCCCAGCGACCGGTAATGAACACATACTGGTGGTGGAAGATAATGAGGCAGTCCGACAATCAACCACCAGATTCCTGTTGAAGGCGGGCTATCGCGTTTCCTGTGCGGAAGGTGCAGAGGAGGCATACAGGCTTCTGGCTTCACTTGATTCTCCGCCCGACCTGGTGTTGTCAGATGTGGTGATGCCCCGGATCTCAGGTCCTCAGATGATAGAGAAGATCAGGATGACTTATCCAGGCATGGCCGTGTTGTTCATGAGCGGCTACGCAGATGACGACATCGTTACGCGAGGTATAAGCAGCAACTCATTGAAATTCGTGGCCAAGCCGTTCACATCCCAGGAACTTCTGAGGGCAGTGCGTGAGAGCCTTGACCTCAAATATGCTTCTCCTCAAGCAATGCCATGAACTCGGGTGGCGATCCCAACTGAAGCAGTCGCTCGGGCACATCACCTTCCTTGCTGAGCTGAGCGATCTTTCCCAGCACCGGCAGGTACTGATTGGATACTTCCAATGGCGGCGCCACGATGAGGAAGAAGAAGTGGACGGGCTTATCATCGATGGCCTTGAAATCCACACCGGTCTTTTTCCTTCCGAAGGCAACCCGCAAACGATTGACAACCAATGAGCGACAGTGCGGGATCGCGATACCCTTGCCAATTCCGGTGGAACCGAGGTTTTCCCTCCGTTTGAGCATCTTGAACAGCATGCCTTCCGATTTTTCGTCGAGCTTGAGCAGCCCAATGAGTTCCTTGAGTATCTCGTCCTTGCTCGTCCCCTTGAGTTCGAGCTCGACGGCGTCTTCGGAGAAAAATTCGCGTAGTTCCATAGGTAGATAATCGTAACTCTCGTGCCGGGGGTGTCAATCGGGTGCGTTGTCCCGGGTGGCTGTCCTCACTAGGTTCAAGTGTATGTCCCGCAAGGTGTTCCCGTTTTCAGTCCCTCATGCGGTGCCTCTTTATCTGGCACCCATGGCTGGAGTATCGGAGTCTCCGTTCCGGAGGTTGTGCCACGCTCACGGGGCGGATGTGGTAATCACGGAGTTTTTGTCCGCCGAGGGGATCCGGCGCGAGAATCCGGCTACGGTGAGCAAGTTGAGGTTTGCCGCTGAGGAGCGGCCGGTTGGGGTTCAGATATTTGGAGCCGACCCTGCCGCCATGGCCGAGGCGGCTGCATTTGTGACTGACCTGTTTCAGCCTGATTTTGTGGACATAAACTTTGGCTGTCCTGTAAAGAAGGTTGTGAGGCGAAACGGTGGCTCCGGGTGCCTTAAGGATCTGAGTCTCGTTGAGGACATAATCAAGGCAGTGGCAAGGGCAACACATTTGCCGGTGACCGTCAAGACACGGAGTGGCTGGAGCGAGGAGCAGCGTGATCCTGTGACGATTGCCTTGCGAATGCAGGATGCGGGAGCACGTGTGTTTACTTTGCATGCCAGGACTCGCACCCAGATGTATTCGGGTTCAGCCAACTGGGACGAGATCGCGCAGGTGGCGGAGGCGCTTGATATACCGGTGCTGGGCAACGGTGATATCAAGACAGCTGCAGATGCCAGACGCATGCTGGATCACACCCGGGCGGACGGCATAATGATTGGCCGAGGGTCGTATGGTCAGCCGTGGGTATTTGCACAGGCGCGGGCGATGATTGATGGTGTTGAGGTGCCGGCAACGCCCGGTGTTCGGGAGCGATTTGCGATTGCACTTGATCATGTGCGCATGGTCCAGGGTTATGAGCCTGACCGGGCGGGGGCGGCATTGGAGTTCCGCAAGCATCTGGGCTGGTACGTAAAGGGCTTGCCGGGCTCGGCGGAGCTGCGCGCCCGACTGCATCAGGTCAGGGATTTTTCTGAGGTTGAGGGTATATTCGAGGGATATCTGGCTGTGCACTCCGAGTTGGCTGAGGGCGGGGGAGTGAAGGTGGCAGTAGTCTGACGGAACCGGTGTCGGGTGCTCGGTGTATGTCGGTGCAGTTCGGAGTTTACCGGCGTATGCTCGGTGGGTTGGTTATTTTGGGTGTTGGTAGTTAGCGTGATGTTGGAGTAGTTCCATTGAAGTCGGGGGTGACTGGCTTCGACGGGGTTGGTGAAACTTTGGTAGCGTGCCCAGGTGCTCGAGAACCTGGTAAAACACTCGGGAAAATCACAATCGCCAACAACAACCTGGCGCTCGCC
>CAZWSJ010000002.1:0-19088 GCA_964636415.1 uncultured Gemmatimonas sp.
GGAACTGATTCCAAGACAGCTTTTTGAGGTGGCCATTCAGGCCACAATAGGCCAAAAGGTCATAGCCAGAGAAACGGTAAAGCCACTGCGCAAGGACGTGCTGGCCAAGTGCTACGGCGGTGATATCTCACGCAAGCGCAAACTTCTGGAAAAGCAAAAAGAAGGAAAGAAGCGCATGAAGCAGGTTGGCAGCGTGGAGATACCCCAGGAGGCTTTTCTCGCCGTCCTGCAGGTGGACTAGTGGCAACACAGGAAGCCTCAAACACCGTATGAGCGTTGTAGTACTGCAAACCAGCTTCCTGGGTGACATGGTTCTCACCACGCCACTGCTGGACCGTCTTGCCAAAGATGAGCCTGACGGTAAGGTGCATGTGGTGGCCACGCGCGAAAACGCCGGCTTGCTTCACAATCATCCTGCCGTGAGCAGCGTGATCGTGTTTGACAAGCATGGGAGCGACCTGGGCGTAAACGGCCTGAGGCGCGTGGCCGCACGCATACGCGCCGCGGAAGCAACGCGCGCACTCGCGGCGCAGGGCTCGTGGCGAACTGCGCTGCTGGCCCGCCTTTCGGGCATACCCGAAATCATTGGCTTCGATACTTCGGCGGCCCGCCACATGTATTCGCAGCAGGTGCATTACATGGCTCACTGGCACCACGCTGCCCGGCTCTGGTCGCTGGCCTCGCCGCGTTCTGACGTTGCCGCTCAGGAACCTGCCATCCGGCCCACGCTGTATCCCGATTCTGAGGACAGGTTGCGGGTTGAGACCCTGCTCAGAAGACACGGGGCACTTGGCCGTCCACTGATTGTACTGGCTCCAGCCAGTGCCGTTGAAGCCAAACGCTGGCCACGATTTGCCGAACTGGCTGTGCTGCTTGCCGCGGCGCTCCGCGAGGAGAAACAGGACGTATCACTTCGCGACACGAGGATCGTCGTAGTGGGATCCACACAGGACTCCGAACTGGCCGCTGCAATTGCACGACAGGTGGACTTGTCAGGCCGCCCCCCCGTAATTGACGCCACCGGCAGGCTGGGTCTGCTCGCGTCCACTGCACTGCTGGCACAGGCAAGAGCATTGGTCAGTAACGATTCTCTTCCGATACATCTCGCCTCGGCCACCAACACCCCCACGGTAGCGCTTTTTGGTCCAACGACACCGGAGTTGGGTTTCGGACCACTGGCCGCACACTCAATCGCTCTGAGCTCCGGAGAAACCGATGACAGGCAGGGCGGTACCCCTCAGGCTCATTTGAAACACTGGCAAAGCAGCGACTGGGACAGCCTGGAAAACCTAAGCCCGCCTTCTGTGCTGAATGCAACGTTGAAACTTGCACGCAGACTGCCACAGGGCTGATTATCTTGGGAGAAATGCCAGATCACTCCCCGATCCCACCGCAGTACGCAATAGGTGTCGACCTTGGCGGCACAAATATCGTAGTTGGTGCAATGACCCTGGATGGCTCGCAGACCTTCGGGCTGGGAGAGGGTCCAACCATGGCCTGGGAAGGCACCGAGGCCGTGATTGAGCGCATGGCGGGCATGGTAAACGATGTGATCGCGGCGACCATGGCGGAAACCGGTGCAGCACGAGAGGACTTCATTGGCGTCGGTGTTGGAGCACCCGGTACGGTTGATCGCACGAGCGGCGTGGTTCGCAAGGCTCCCAATCTGGGCTGGCTCGAATGCGATCTTGTCGGGCCACTGAGTCGGCTCACCGGACTTCCGGTTCATCTGGACAACGACGCCAACTGCGCCACCTATGGTGAGTGGTGGATGGGCGCTGCCCGTGGAGGCGTGAACGTAATTGGTGTGACCATAGGCACGGGGGTTGGCGGCGGAATTATTGTGGACCGGCAGGTCTACTACGGTGCCAGTGATGCAGCCGGCGAAATCGGACACACCACAATTGACATGGACGGCAGACGCTGTGGCTGCGGCAACTACGGTTGCCTTGAGGCCTATACGTCGGGCCCTGCCATCGCCAGCCGGGCTCGGGAGGCACTGGTAAACCACGAGGAGTCGTCCTTGCTGCTGACGCTGGCTCAGGGTGACGCGGCTCGCGTCACAGCGGAGCTGGTCTATGATGCCGCCGATGCCGGCGACGAGGTTGCACTGGAGATTGTGCGCGACACTGCGCGTTTCTTGGGAGCTGGCATCGCCAACTTACTCAATGTGTTCAATCCTGACGTGGTCGTGCTGGCAGGCGGCGTAACCAAAGCCGGTGATGCTCTCTTTGAGCCACTCCGCAAGGAAGTGCGCAGGAGGGCATTCAAGAATGTTGCCGAGTCCTGTCGTATAGTTCCCGGCGAATTGCCGGGAACCGCTGGAGTGGTGGGAGCAGTGGCTGCATTCATAGCAAAGCATACAGGCCGGCCTCCGGTCTGAGTCGCAGCATCCGCGAATGAGCGTCGGCGTACGCATGAAGCGCGTCGGGGTGATCGGGTCGTTTGTGTGGGATATTCTGCACGGACGGGACGGGCGCGATGTCCCCGTGGAGGAATGGGGAGGCATCAGCTATTCGCTGGCCGCGTTTGATGCTGCTCTGCCGGAAGATTGGGAGATAGTACCGCTGGTGCGCGTTGGCGACGACCTGATAGACCGGGCGCGTGCCTACTGCAGGACGCTGCGCCGCATTGCCCCCGACGCTGAACTGATTGGAGTGCCATACAGAAACAATCGCGTGGAAATCAGGTACATCGACGACGAACGTCGAAGTGAATACCTGAGCGGCGGCGTTCCGGGCTGGAACTGGTTGGGTCTCAAGCCTGTGCTTGACAGCGCCGCACTCGATGCGCTCTACATAAACTTTCTGAGCGGCTGGGAGCTGGATCTCGAAACCATGCAGTTGATCCGCGCGCACTTCAGCGGCCCGATCTACTGCGATCTGCACATGCTGGTAATGGCCGTGCAGGCCGACGGACTCCGCATACCCCGCCCCCTTCCGTATCTGGTGGAATGGTGCTCATGTTTTGACATCCTGCAGGTAAATGAAGAGGAAATGCGCATACTGGCTCCCGATTCGATGGCTTTGGCAGCAACCGCACTGGCCGCCGGAGTTTCACTGCTTTCGGTAACCCTTGGCGCTCGCGGTTCGGCTTACTTTGCCGCACCTGATTTTGAACGTCTTGCCGATCTGTCAGCACGCAAAGGTCACAACATTGCGCTATCCACATCTTCACGTGGCGGATCGGGTGCGCTGGGAGCAATTCGTACGGCACTGACTGCGCCTGTGCTCACAGACGATGCCGGGCCCGGCGACCCCACAGGTTGTGGCGATGTATGGGGAGCCACCCATTACTCACGACTGCTTGCAGGTGATAAGTTCACTGTGGCAATGGAGGCTGCTGCACGCGCGGCAGCCCGTAACGTGAAACACCGTGGAGCCACAGGGCTCGCGCATCATCTCAGGGGGGAGCTCAGCGTCACGTGACACATGTCATTACCGTGCCTCCATCGCTCGATGAGCAGAGTTTCGAACAGGTAGTGGAGCAATTGGCTGCAATACCGGAAGACGCGAAGCTCCTTGTCGACGCCAGGCACGCACGCTGGGCCTCACCCTACGGACTCACGGCTCTGCTTTGCGTTGCTCAATCACGCAGTGAACGACCTGGTTTCACCGTTCCCGAACACCAGGATACGCAATCTTACTGGGCGCGCACAGGGTTCTTCCGATACGCTTCAGAGCTTTACGACATCGTTGGCAACGTTCCACGCTCGCGGGAGACCCACGAGAGCGATGTACTTCTCGAAATCACGCCAATCACGAAAACCGATGACGTGCATGGTGTGGTGGGACGGATTCACCAGAAGGCCGCAGACATTCTTCACGGACAGCTCAACCTCGACACCGCTGCCACCGGCGCTTTCGGGCTCACACTCAGCGAAGCCTGCCAGAACATCGTTGAACACGCCGAGTTTGGTGGCTGGGTTGCGGTGCAGACCTACAACTATCAGCGCCGTCTGGGCAGACGTGTGGTGGTTATAGCTGTGTGCGACGCAGGCATTGGATTCAGGCGCTCCCTCGAAAGCTCACCGGCACACAGGGCAAGTGATCGCTGGGACGATGCAATGGCACTGGAAGATGCAGTACTTCGTGCAATGAGCAGGCACAGGTTTCGCGACAGCGGAAGGGGTCAGGGTATCGCCGGGATCCGTCGTTTCATCGGCCGCTGGCAGGGCAAGCTCACAGTGAGAAGCGGAACCGCAAGGATCGCAATAATTCCCAATTGGGACGAAGACACCCCGCTTCAGGACAACCTGCCCTGGTTTCCGGGCGCACAGATGCAAGTGATAGTCCCTGAAAGGCTCGAATCAGACAAGCCTGAGACGTCGCGCAGCGACCGTGCTCGTGCTGACGGCTGGAGGACGCGCGGATGAACGGGCAGTTCAATATCCCGATCCTTCCGACGCTCCCGATGTTTGGGCAGTTGAGGTGGAGGCGACAGCAGTGGTGATGCACATAGATGTCGGGTCGGTGCTTCGTGGCAGTGTGTGTGAGCTCTATTCCAACCTGCTCACGCGGCCCACCGGGGCGGCGGTACGCACGGCCATCGAGCAGCAGGTGGCGGAAATCGCCATGCCCATGGTTACCTCGATTGATTTCTCACAGGTGAACCTCCTTGATTTCTCCTGTGCCGACGAAATAGTGGCGAAGCTGCTCCTTCGTTTTGCAAGAGACGAGGGACCGCGCTGCTACATCACCTTTCGTGGCATTCACGACGGGCACATAGATCCGATTGAGACTGTTCTGGAACGCCATTCGCTTGCACTGGTATCATGGCATGGTGGTGTGGCCGAGCTGTTTGGCCATGTGGACGCGAGCGAGCGCTTCTTCTGGGAAGCAGTGCGGGATCACGGTCCGCTGAGCGCCTTGGCCGCATCTGTTGTTACCTCCAAACCGCTGGAAGAGTCGGAGCGGCAACTGGACCACCTCGTATCACGACGCCTTCTGATGTTCGCCGAAATCGGGTATGCCGTACCGGGAATGCCCACCGGCCGGGAGAATGCATGAGCGCCAATCCGGGAGACCAGAACCCGCGAAAACTCGGTATGTTCAGCGGCTTTGCTCCGCCGCTGCGCGTGGGAGGCTTCATTTCCACACGGAAGGGAGATCCCGATCGCGGCCCCATGGTCTTCATGCGCCCCGACGACGCAGTGATACGTCTGCTCAACGAGGGTGAATTGGTGCGTGTTGTGTCTGAGCGCCGCTCGGAGCTGGCAACACTCGCACTTGATGAGAGTCTTTCACGCGGCGACATCGTGCTGCGCGACGTACTCGGCGCATCACCGTCCGAAATAGTGCGCGTACTGCGTGTCAACACTCAACCGCAGCGTCGTGACTGAAGCAGATTACCGGCCACACAAGCAGAGATACTCACTGCAGCAGGCCTCGTATATGCTGGAGCGCCAGCTTGTGACCGAGCTCGCGGCCATGGAAGGCACGGAAGCCGCTCTGGTGCTCTCAAGTGCTGAAGCAGCACTGGCCTTTGTGCTGCTTGCCCTGCTCCGTACTGGCGATCATCTGCTGGTGAGTCGTTATGTCCGTGGCAGCACCCGCTCGTTCGTGGAGCAGGAGCTGCCACGACTGGGCGTGACGGCCAGCTTCGTAGACTCACGGAATCCGCGGAGCTGGAGGCAGGCTCTTTCGCCAACCACGCGCGCGCTTTTCATGGAAGCGCCTTCATTGGAAGAAGCGGAGTATCACGACCTGTCAGTTCCCAGAAAGCTTGCACAGGAACTGGGCCTCGCTTTGCTGGTAGACTCAACAGCCGCGTCACCTGTTCTCCTCCGTCCTGCAGCGCAGGGCGCTGATGTAGTAATTCACGACGCGCGGTTCCTTCTGGCCGCGGCGGGGGGCACTCCGGTTGGTGTTGTATGCGGCACAGAGGGTCTCCTGGAGGAAGTAAACAATCTTGCACGGCGCTGGGGAGGATCGTGGAACTCATCTGGGCTCGTGTCACTTGAAACGGGACTGCAAACGCTCGAAGTGCGCGTTCGGAAGCAGAGCCGCAACATTGCCCACCTTGCAGAACAGATGGCAACTGAGCGTGGAATAGCAGGCATTCGTGTCCCTCAGCTACCAGCAATTTCGGGCTACGAAACAAATGGAGTCAACTGCATCATTTCACTTGAGCGAGAGGAGGCTGCAACACGCATGGTAGAGCTTTTTGCGGCTGCTGTGCCGGATGCACCCAACACATCAGGTGGCGCAGCCTATGCCGGAGGAGAAAGTCAGGACCACATCAGTCCGGTTTCCATGAGCCTCCTCACCTCAGCCGTACGCCTCGACGCCGCGCCTGACGCACCATTTCGTGTTGGACTGGTTGCCGGTCTCGAGTCCATCGCCGACATCACCAGCGTAATACAAGAGGCTTTAAAGTAGTGGCCGAACCAGCACGCTCGGGTATCGTGAGAGTGAGCGATCTCACGAAAACCTACGATCGATCCGAGGCAGCGCTTCACGATGTCTCCTTCGAGCTGAGCAAGGGAGAGTTCGCCTTTCTGGTTGGACACAGCGGTGCCGGAAAGAGCACGCTGCTGCGATTGCTTTCCATGGCGGAGCGGCCCACGAGCGGTGAGGTGAGAGTGTCGGGCTTCTCAAGCCGAACCATACGTTCCTGGGAAATCCCGCATCTCCGCCGCAGGCTTGGCATAGTATTCCAGGACTTTCGTCTCTTGCCGGACCGCACGGCCGAACAGAATGTGGCCTTCGCTCTGGAAGTGACCGGCGCTCCCAGGGCCCAGATAGGCGCCAAGGTCGGGCGCCTGCTCACTCAGGTTGGTTTGGCATCCAAGTCTACCAGCTATCCACATGAACTTTCCGGTGGCGAGCAGCAGCGTGTGGCCATTGCGCGCGCCCTGGCCAACGATCCGTTTCTGCTGCTTGCGGATGAACCCACAGGCAACCTCGATGAGCGTGCCACGCACGCGATTTTTCTGCTTCTCCGAGAAATCAATGCACGCGGCACGGCAGTGCTCATGGCCACTCACGATGTGGGTCTGGTTCAGCGCTCCAACATGCGCTGCCTGGAGTTGGACAAGGGTTCCCTGGTATTCGATGGTTTTGATGTATCGCGTCTTGTGGCTGACATGCGCGGAGGCGGGCGGAGATGAGACTGGCCTTTCGTGAAGTAATGTTCGCTCTCAGACGCGCTCCCCTGCTGGCCGCACTGAGTGTAATAACCATCGCCTTTTCTCTTTTTGCCTTTGGACTCTTCGGTCTTGTGGCATTGAACATCCGCACAGCCTTGCGTGACATTGAGGATCGTGTGGAGATCAGGGCCTTTCTCATTGATGGCGCCAGAGACTCACGAATCGAAGAGCTCATGCGTGAAATCAGTGCCTTGCCCGAGGTTGGCGACATAGGTTATGTGTCGCCCGACTCCGCACTGCAGCGGGCCCGTGCCGAACTGGACGAGTTCCGTGACGTAATGGAAGGCACCTTCCTGCCTGGATCCATTGAACTGAGACTCAAGGAAGGACACCGCGATCCTGCAACGGTGGAGCGTATCGCACAGCAACTCGAATCGTCACCCATTGTGGATGAAGTGCGCTATGGCCAGGAGTGGGTGGAGAAGCTCTATAGGATTCGCAGCCTGGCGGGGCTGGCTGGCTCCGTGCTGGGAGCAGTATTCGCATTGGTCGCGATAATTATCATTGGCGCCACTATACGCATGGCCATTCTGGCAAGAACACGCGAAATCGAAATTATGCGCCTGGTGGGTGCCACCAATTGGTTCGTGCGACTCCCCTATCTGCTGGATGGCGCACTCAAGGGGTTGGCAGGCGGAAGTCTGGCCGCGGTTCTTGCCTGGTCTACGGCACGCCTGGTATCACGCCACCTGATGCAGACGGAGTTCTTTACTGGCGAACAGGTGGCACTGGGCATTGTTGCCGGAGGCTTGCTGGGGCTGGTGGGCAGTTGGATCTCTGTGAGCCGCCAACTGAGAAAAGTCTGGCGTGAGCCATCGCAGGGCTGAGGCTGGCATGATAACGAGCAGGAAAGTCAGGGTCGGTGCCGCGTGCCTCAGCCGGATGCGGCACAGTGACACGAGCTGCACTGCCGACGCGATGCGTTTCCGACATGTTCTTGCCGTAGTCGGCACGCTCATTGTCACCACAATCCTGCCTTCTCAGCTCTACTCGCAAGCCACCACTCAGGCACAACCACCCGCATCAGTAGATCAGCGCCTCAGGCAGCAACAAGACGAGCTGGACAAGCTGCGCAAGGAAAGAAGCGACCTTGAGACGCGAATGAACCAGCTCCAAAAGTCGGCACGCACCCTCACCGACGAGGTCAAGAACCTTGAGGCCCAGCGGACCACAACCCGTCGCCTGCTCGATGCACTCGACAAGCAACTGAACACAATCACCGAAGAGGTGGTGAGTGCCGGCGCCGGGCTGGCCAGAGCGGAAAAGGAGCTGGACGAGAAGCGCATGGCTCTAAGACGCAGAACCGTGGAGATCTACAAGCGCGGAACACTGTACGACGTTGAAGTCATGCTTTCCGCGCATTCATTTGCGAGCCTGGTTGCCCGTTACAAGTACCTGCACGAACTGACCCTGCATGACCGGCACCTTGTTCAACAGGTGGAGGGGCTGCGTGACGACATTGTGGACAAGCGCATGCTGCTCGTGCGCCTGCAAACCGATCTGGCGCGCAACCTGCAGGAAAAGGAGCAGGAGGCCAGACGCCTCGCCACGTTGGAGAGTCGCAGCCAGAAAAATCTCGCATCCGTGCAACGCTCCACAACACAGGCACGAGCGCGATTGCAGCAGCTCACCCGTGACGAATCGCGCATTGCCAACGCCATCGCCACGCTGGAAACCGCCAGAAGGCGCGCCGAAATGTCACCCAACTCCAAACCGGCTGCGCCATCCTCCATAAGAACGTCGGATCTGGGCAACCTGGATTGGCCGGTAAACGGAACCATACTCTATAGCTTTGGGCGCGTGGTCAATCCCAACAACACCACCACGCGCTGGAACGGAATTGGCATAGGAGCCGCAGTTGGCACTCCTGTACATGCCATTGCATCGGGTGAAATAGTGCTTGCTGAAACAGTCGGAACCTATGGCTCAACCGTTATCGTGCAGCACGGCGGCGGAGACTACTCGGTGTATGGATCACTGCAGCGCATAAACGTTCGACAGGGCCAGCAGGTGCAGAAGGGCCAGACGCTTGGCACGGTGGGTGAAACAGACCCAGAGCTTCCGGCGCACCTGCACTTCGAGATCCGCCCCAAGGGACGCGCAGTAGACCCCCTTGAGTGGCTTCGCAGCAGGCGCTGAGGAATAGCGTGATGCGGTATGGATGAAGCAACTACAAGTACATGTCCTAGAACATGTACTTGTAGACCACCGAGGCATTGCGACCCGGGTTCAAGGCAAAACGCTTGATCCTGCTGGTGGCATCCCGATACCTGGCGTCCAGTGCATTGTCCACCCGCAGTGTTACCGAGTGAACCCGCCTGCCTGCAATTGAGAACATGCGCGAGGCATGCAGATCAAGCTGAGTGTAAGCATCGGTGGGTATGTCATAACCATCATTGAGCACCCTGTGCTGCGCAAACACTCTTCTCAAATCACCGCCGGCCGAAAGGCGCCCGTTGTCAAATCTCAGCGATCCACCCAGGCGTGCTGCAGGCATGTAGGGCAGCACACCTGTCCGATCACCTCGAATTGAAGCTCTGGTGAAGTCACCCATGAGGCCACCCACCAAAGAATATGGCAATCGCGCCTCTACCTGCCCTTCCACTCCCAGCATTATCGCGTTGCGACCCTCGAAAGTCACAGTTTGGACTTCCACACCATCGACCGTTACAGCATCAGGCATGGCAATGGGCGTAATGTAATCGTTGATGCTGTTGCGATAGGTGCTGATTTGAGCGGAAAATCCCGGACGTTCGGCACGCATTCCGATTTCAACACCGGTGCTCTGTTCGGCGTTCAGGTCGGGGTTTCCGATATCGTAGGTACCCATCGCAGCATGAAATCCGTTTGCAAACAGCTCTTCAACCGAAGGTGCGCGAAAGCCCCTCGACCAGTTGGCTGAAATTGCCATGCCGGTGGCGATCGGAATGCTCAAGCCGAGTGACGCAGCCACGTTGTCCAGATGTCGGGTTCGGGATGCCCCGAATCGATCCACATCGTCACCCGGTCTGGTGAGCAGTGTGAAATGGTCGTACCTGACCCCCACCTGCAGGTTGAGAGACTGCTCCGCGTCACCGTGATCCGTCAGTGCGTATTCCTGAAAGATGAAAGCCGCCAGATTGTTGTTGTCAGCAGCCGGAGTGAATGCCTCCTCCCCGCGGGGCGTATACTGCCTGAACACTCCCTGCACGCCCAGTGCTCCCTTCGAGCGTCCCAGCGCCGTTCTCGCAACGAGATTGGTGGTTTGAGTGTTCTGATTGAAACGCGTGCCCACATCTCCATTGTCTTCCAGCTCGGAGTGGTGGTAGCCCTGTATGGTCTGATCGAGCTTGATTGAGGGAATCAGGTTATACGGCGTGTTGTAGGAGGCCTGAAGAACTCCCGCCCGTTGCATCCCCTTGATCCGGACCGCCTCTGCGTCGATATCGTAGGGCAGGCCATAGTCAAAATCCATCTGACGGTAAACGGCACCCAGCATGAGGCGCGTACCAACATAGGACGCACCTGCTGAAGCTTGAGTGGTATTTCCATCGGTGTTGGGCTGCCGATAGCCTCCCCCCACGCGAAGATCCTCAACATTGCGCAACGAGCCGCGAACCGTCATGGCGAAGTAATCGCCCACGGGAATGGTGGCTCCCAATCCACCCACTGCGCCTGAAGTGGCAGACTCCCCCTGTCCCATCAGGTAGCCCGTGAAGTGGGTTGGTATGCTCGACGGGATGTCCGACGAGATCACGTTCACCACACCACCCATTGAGTTGTTGCCATAGAGCAGCGAAGCCGGCCCACGGATCACTTCAACGCGCTCCGCACTGCTCGGATCAATGGCGTTCATGTGATCGGCCGCTGCGGAGGACAGGTCACCGGTTCGGTCTCCATCCTGCAGCACCAGAACCCGTTCGCCCGTGAGCCCACGAATCACGGGAGCAGAGGCTATGGGTCCGTTGAAGCGCGCCGACATCCCAGGTTCTTTTGCAAGCGACTGACCAATGGAAGCAGTCATTGCGCGCTGAAGATCCTTTCCCGAAAGCTGGGTGGTGGCCTGGGTGAGTGCGAGCGGATCACTGCCGGTAGGTGTGGCAGTTACGTTGACACTGCTGAGCCTTACCGCGGCCAGCGCCATCACCACATTGATGCGTACCTCATCGTTGCTTGATGAAATGGTCACCACCTCGTGATAGCTGGCATATCCAAGCCGCACCAGGTCCAGATGATGGGCGCCAACGGACAGGGCACGCAGCACGAACTGGCCCTGGTCATTGCTCAGGGCCGATCTCTGGCCGGACACGGAAACCTGAACGTTGGAAAGCGGTGCGCCCGCTGAATCCTTCACTGTGCCAATCACCACACCGTTCTGGGCAGCAGCACGACCCGGAGAAAGGAGCAGCAGGGACGTCACAGCCAGAAGCACCAGCGCAGTTGCGCTCGCAGTTGCGCTCGCAGTTGCACTCGCTGGTGCGCTCGCTGGTGCGCTCGCTGGTGCGGATGATCGGAGTCGGTACCACGCAGCAAGTGCGGGCACGACCTGTCTCTTGCCTGAAAGCATGAATTGTCCACCTGATCTTTAGTGAGCGGCGTTCGCGCACCGGCGCGCGCCTTGGAGGGCCTGCCCGCCTTCCGTCCTTCTGAATGGCAGGACCGGAATGGGCATTGGCAATGCGGATCAGGCCACCATTCAATTGGGGCGGCCTGAAAACCTCAGCTCAATAGCACGGGTGGAGCGCGGCTTGAATTACAGGCCCTGTAGAGGGTCCGCGGTGAGACATGAAACTCAGTGACCGAGATTGACTTATGCGCAACCGGGGCCACCACCAGACCGCCCCTGACCGGTCTGGCCATTGGAATCGTGGCAATGGAGCACAGCGCACAATCGTGCGGGTGCACCACCACACATCCTCCCCCGGTTTCAGATTCCACATGGGCATAGGGCGTGCGCGCATCTCGGCCAACCGAGTCCGCCACGGCCGCCAGTGCAGGTGCGAGCACCTGCAAGCAAGCCAGGACGAATACAAGGCGGCGAAGCCACGACAGACGTCTGAATGCCATCATACCAGGGATAAACAGGGGCTGGAGGAGACGGAAACGAGAGCCTGCACGGCCTCGTCTTCAATACGCCCAAGCGGCGGGTTCCGTTCCAGTTCTGATCCAGTTCCGATCCAGTTCCGATCCAGTTCCGATCCAGTTCTGATCCGGTTCTGAGTTGCAGAGGCAGCTTCGTCTTGAGCAGAATCAGTGAATTGGACATCTTTGATGTATCCGGCGTGTGCACGGAGCGTGGCCGGGCCACTGCGGTCAGCACGAAGCTCAACGCCTGCCTGCAAGCACTGGTCTACCTGCGAGCACTAAACCGATCTTATTTCCAACGCCTATTCCATTGCGGCAGTGCCGCCTGCGTCAAGACGACGAGGCTGATTCTGCCGCTTTCCGCTTTCCACGGGGGTCGCATCATGGCGACAGAGTTTTCGCCGTCCACTTCTGAAGGCAAGAGTGAAAACAGTCTTGCCAGGCAGGGAATCTCACCCAATGGCACTGTCCACTGGAACTGGGTGGCGCCTCAACTGATTGAAGCGGCCATTCGGCGAAATGAAGGCCAACTGGCCGACATGGGTCCCTATGTGGCAGTCACCTCGCCTCATACCGGCCGCTCGCCCAAGGACAAGTTCGTGGTGAGAGAAGCCGGCAGTGAAGCCGATGTGGACTGGGGCAAAGTCAACCACCCCATTTCACCTGAACACTGGGAAGCGCTGAAAAAAGACGTTCAGCAATACCTCAACGGTCTGGACGAGATCTTCGTGCAGGACCTGTACTGTGGAGCAGATCCTGATTCGAGGCTTAGCGTTCGCTATATCATGCCCAACGCCTGGCAGGCGGCTTTTGTGCGAAATATGTTCATCAGGCCATCGCTTGATGACCTCAGAAATTTTCTTCCCAACTTCACGGTATACCACGCCCCCGAGTTTCAGGCTGACCCGGCCCGGCATGGCACGCGATCGGGAACATTCATAGTTCTGAACCTGGCCGAGCACGCCATACTCATTGGCGGAACGCGCTATGCCGGTGAACTTAAGAAGTCGATGTTCACCGTAATGAACTACCTGCTGCCCAAGCGGGGTGTTCTCTCAATGCATTGCTCCGCCAACATAGGCCCCGAGGGTGACACGGCACTTTTCTTCGGGCTTTCCGGCACAGGCAAGACCACGCTTTCGGCCGATCCGGAGCGTGGGCTCATTGGTGATGATGAGCACGGTTGGTCAGAAAATGGCACCTTCAACTTCGAGGGCGGCTGCTACGCCAAGGTCATCAACCTGTCGGCCGAAGGCGAGCCGGACATCTACGCCACCACACAGATGTTTGGAACAGTGCTGGAAAACGTGGTGCTGCATGAAGCTGATCGACGCGTGGATTTCGCCAACCAGAGCATCACCGAGAACACCCGGGCTTCCTATCCCCTGCACTACATCCGCAACCACGTGCCCAGCGGCCGGGGCGGACATCCGAGGAACGTGGTGTTTCTTACGGCCGATGCATTTGGCGTGCTTCCCCCCATCAGCAAGCTGACACCCGAGCAGGCCATGTATTACTTCCTGTCGGGCTACACGGCAAAGGTGGCCGGAACCGAGAGGGGTGTCACCGAACCGCAAGCCACGTTCTCGGCCTGTTTCGGCGACGTTTTTCTCGTATGGCACCCGACCCGTTACGCTGAGATGCTGGGCGAGCTGCTCAAGAAACACGGCTCACAGGTGTGGCTGGTAAACACCGGCTGGAGTGGCGGCCCCTACGGGGTTGGTCAGCGTATGAAGCTTGGCTACACACGAGCCATGGTGCGTTCCGTCCTGGATGGCTCACTCGCGGATGTGGAGTACAGCACCGACCCGATCTTTGGCCTGCACATTCCGCAAAGCTGTGAGGGTGTGCCAGCGGGTGTGCTCAATCCACGAAACACCTGGAGCGACGGAGCAGCTTACGATGCACAGGCAAAGAAGCTCGCCGTGATGTTCCACGAGAACATGAAGAAGTTCGGCACGGCTGTGTCATCGGACATACTGTTGGCCGGCCCAAGAGACTGAGCCACGCCATAACAAGAGCCCCCGCACGAGATCACTTACTCGTGCGGGGGCTCTTTGTTTTAGCGGGAACCTGCCGGAGTGCGCCATCAAGGCCGCATCCGACAGGTAGTCCCAAAGCTTACTGGAGCTTCACGGTTTCCAGGAAGACACCGCGACCTTCGCGAGCCAGCAGGTAGAGGGTCTTGTTGGGACCAAAACCAACCACCTGGCGGCCGCTTGGTACCTTGACGCGCTCGATGAGCTTACCCTGCGGATTCACCACATCATAGACGATTGGAGGCTGATTGGCAGGGGCTGGAGCAGCGCCCGCCATTCCACCGCCCATCATACCACCTCTGGTGTTCATGGCGCTCATGGCCATTTCCTCAGAAAGCTTGGACGTGGACGGGATCACCCAAAGGTTGCCATCACGATCGGCGATGCTGGAGCCCTGTCTGACCGGCGGATAGTAATCGGGCAACTTTTCTGCGGGTACCGGCTCAATGAGCGTACGGAAACCACCACGACCGCCGCCACTTGCGGCGGTCCTCTCCATGGCCTGGTCTGCGAGCTTCTTGAGCGAGTCGACCAGTGCGGTCTTGTCATCGTCCGTGATCTGCTTCCAGTCGAATGGCAGCTTTTCCGAGCTGTACTTGCTCCCATCGGGACGGTAGTAGTCGACGTGGTAGTCGAGCACTCGCATGACAGCTACCGTACCATCGGAGAGGAGCACCCAGTCATCAGCCTGAGGAAGCGGGTTGATGATAAGCGTGACGCGCATAGATCCATCTTCGCCGCGGGTCATGGAGTTCTGGTTCTTCGGAACGCGCACGTAGGTGACTGTGTCAGCTTTGCGAGTATCGAAGTCAACGCGAACAATTGGAAGCGAGTCAGGCTGGGCGTTGTTTCCGCCACGACCACCGGGGCCACCAGGGCCTCCGCCGGGCATACCACCGCCAAAGCCACCACCACCACCGCCAAAACCACCGCCACCGCCACCCGGGGGACCACCGAAGCCACCGCCACCGCCACCACGGCCGGCCTGCCCGCCACCACCACCGAAGCTGCCACCACCTCCGCGGCCCATACCGCTACCGAACATGCCGCCACCCGCCTGACCGGCGGCCTGGCGGTAGTAGAGCCGACCCTGTGCGTCAAAGGCAAAGGAACCAAGATTGGTGCTGGCCAGCGTGTTCAGATCATTGGGCCTTGGCGAAGCCATCACTCGAATGGTACGGCCCGTGGGATCCAGGAGAACAAGTGAAAGCGTGGCAGGGTCCACCACGATGGTGGAATCACCCAGGTAGGGAATCATGCCAAGCGAGCGCTGGCCATAAGGCATGAGTGCACCGTGAGCAGTATCCGCCACGACCACCACGTTGCCTAGGTTGGCATCAAAGCGGAGCAGCCGGCGGCGCTGTGTGTCATTCACCAGGACGGAGCCATCAGACAGCACTCGCACGGAGTTGGCGACGCCGAGGCTGTCAGTGGTGCGAGCTATAGCGGCCGACACTTCACGAAGTGGTATCTGGGAAGCGTCCAGGTTGCTCGGCGGCTGAACCTGTGCACCGGCGACAGCGGCAGGCATTGCCACCGCGACTGCCAGCACGCCAAGGCGCTTCCAGCGAGAAGCAAGTGCCGTATTCCGGCATGCGGGGATCATGTATGACCTCACTGAGTTAGTCCTCTTTCCTTTAGATATGGATCAGCGGAAGCCGCCGCCAAACCGGTTGTCACCACTGCTGCCGGAGCGCATTCCCTGAAGAGTTCTCTTGTCGAGGAAGGTGACCACGGATGTGGGAAGGATGCGAATCTGCTCGTCGGTGAGCAGCTTGCGGATTCCAGGCACCACCGCGATGAGCATATCCACTGCAGACTCACGGGCCTGACGGTAGCGACCATAGGCGTCCGAGTGGTTGTAGCGATCAGGCAGATCGGCCAGATAGCGTGCCACCGGGGTCCAGATGCTGTCACTCTTGAGCATGTAGGCGCGGTTCAGCGTTGCGAGGCTGTCGGCCTGCTTGCGGGTGAGCTTGAGCGTGTCGGCCTGCTGGAGAATCTGCTGCATGGGGTTGATCAGGCCAACGCTCGCGGTCTGGCGAAGCTGCTGCAGCGAGGGCTTGTTGCCGGGACGCGTGCGTCCACGATCAAGCTGCTGCAGAAGCTGCTGCTGCTCGCGTGACGGGCCCACATCGAAGTTCACCGAAAGCGTGATGGCCGTTGGCGCAGCGCGCTGCAGTGTCTGCTCCGGACGCGTGGAGCCAAAGCGTTCGTTCACGTCGTACCTAAAGGTGTTGGTAACGGGATCAAAGCCCTTCACGAAGAAGAGTGCACCGTTGCTGCCCGGGTTGGCCGAAGCGCCCCAGCCCTTCAGGTGATCGGCACCGTTGATGATGCGGTCAAGACCGTTGAGCGGGTTGGCAACCTGCAGGCGGATGTTGGCGCGCTGCGGGAGGCCCAGCTTGAGCGAATTGAACGAGATGTTGAGGTTGCCCGTCATCTGCCACGGACCGACGCAGGAGTTACGACCCGCGAACTGTCCGATCTGATTGCGAACACACTGTACAGCCTGCTTGGTGCCAGTGGCGAAGAAGTTCTCAAGGCCTTCCCGAAGCTTGGGATCAGCTACCGATGCCGGATCAAAGATGAAGGCACGGTCGTTGCCGTAGCTGTCACCGTTGACGTCCTGGTTGATGGTCGGTGTGAAACGCATGCCCGACTGAATATTGCCGCTCCAGGATATACGGATCGCGTCGAAGAGGTTGTAGTTGAGCGAGTAGCGAATCTGATGACGCGGAGTGCGGGAGTTGGGCGACCACTCAATGCCGGTTGGCGAGCCAACGGTACTGTTGAAGCCCAGGTACTGCTCACGCGAATCGCCCAGCACATACGAGAGATTCCAGCCCCAGCGCGAGTTAAACGTGGTTGGGCGGAGGCTTACGGTGAACTGTTTGCTCTCGGAGATGAGGTTCGACGTCTGCGCGGTCACGCGGCCAAAGCTGTCAACCTTGCGGGCCTCTCTCCAGGCCACCTGGCCGGTGGTTGGGACAACCGCTGCCGGTGATACGTAAACCGGACGACCAGCCTCGTTGGCAAGAGCGAACTTCTCAACTTCAGTGAAGTTGATGTCTACACCGGCCTGCTGGTTCTGGTTGCGCGAGACGGTCGCGTCGAGCGATAGCGAAAAGCGATTGCCAAGAACCGGGCCTTGCCAGCCAAGGTTACCGCGAACGGAACGCTGGGTGAGGTAGTCGGGAACAAAGAGTGTAACGTTCGGCGACGTATTGGAGAACACGGTGCCCGCACTGCCATCGGCGCAGCTTACGGGGATGTTGCTCACGTCACCTGAATAGGCTGTCCAATCAGGAATTGGAGTGGCGTCGCCAACGCAGGAGATCTGCTGAAGGCCGCTGGGAAGACCCGTGTTGTCGATGGCACTAGAAATGAGCTGTGTACCCGGAGTGTTCTGGAACACGCCTACACCTCCGCGAACCACTGCGCGCGGCGCTCTAACCATGCCGGGCAGCAGGGTCAACTGATTAGCCTGCCCCAATGTCCATGAGAATCCCACGCGCGGGCTGAAGTACAGTCGGTTAGGTACGAAGGCGTTATCGTATCCGAACTTTGACAGCACCTCAGGGTTGGTTTCAGGTCCCATCGAGAAATGGTTGCCGTCAACGCGAACGCCGTACTGAACCTGGAGGTCGTTGGTTGGCCTCCATGCGTCTCCGAGCGACATTGCTCCGACGACCTGACTGCCGGTGCGGGTGCGCGGCGACAGAAGCCGAGTGAACGAGGCGGGGCTGTTGGCCTGCAGGTCGATCAGCGAGTTGTAGCTGAAGCTACCGAACTCGTTGGAGTTGAAGAGATTGGAATAAGAATCACGACGCAGCTCTGTGGTGAGCTTTACGCGGTGATGGTTGTTGGCAGAGAACCAGGAGAGTGTATTATTGCCTGCGATGGTAGCCGAGCTGCTGCCGTTGTTCATTGATGGAGCGCCACCAAACTGCATGGTGCTCACTGACGAAGAGCCGTCGCCCAACTGTGAGTTGACGCGTACCGAGCCCGAGGGGAGAACAACAAATGGGTCTGCAGTGTTCCGGCTGGTGGTATATCCCAGCGTGGTCTCAGTGAAAATGTCCTTCCAGCCCAGCATGCCGCTCTGGCGAAGCTGAGCCGTTCCGCCCCAGCTCATACGATCACCGTCACGGGTGGGCAGCATCAGGCTGCCTCCGCCGAAGCCTCCGCCGAAGCCTCCGCCGAAGCCTCCACCACCACCACCACCACCACCGCCGCCGCCAACAGGTGACGTACGATTGAGATTCGCGGACAGCGTCAGCGCATAAGTGTTACCGCGTGAAGAACTCTGCGGGATAAAGTCAAGACTGGTAAGGACCGAAGCTCGCGTGTTGATACGCTGCGGAGAGTACCCACCCACGTTTGTGGGAATCGATGCAGAACCCAGTATATCGAGCAGGCGTGCGACCGAATCTGCGGAGAGACCGGCAGTCTCAAAACCGAGACTGTTGGTACTGAGCAGCGTTTGGAAGTCCTGCATACGACGGTCAAACTGGAACGAGGAGCTGTAGAACGCCTTGTCCGGGCTGATCGGCCCCGAAGCGCTTCCTCCAAGCGACATGTTGGTGTACTGCTGTCCGGTGGCAATGCCGACACGGTCAACGAACTGCATCGGCGGTGCGATGAAGTTTGTACTGAGGTTTCTGCGGATGTAATTGGATCCTGATCGAGTTCTCACCTGCAACTGTCCGCCCGAGAAACCACCGCGCGAGACATCGTAGGGCGAAGCACCGAGAGAGATGCTCACGCCTGCATCGCGCGGGACTGAGGCATCATCGGAGTTGAGCCCGTTGAGCTGCATGTTGTTCTGATCG
>CAZWSJ010000002.1:19188-48759 GCA_964636415.1 uncultured Gemmatimonas sp.
TAACGCCGGGGTGCGAGACCGATACCCGAGAACGTCACCCAGTAATCGCCTTCCCCGCCCGGGAAGGAAATGGTGTAGCGACCGTTCTTGTCAGTACGAGCCGTGCGGCTAACGTTTCCGCTGAGGGTAGTGGCGGTAACGAGAACGCTTTGGATGGGCAGCGTGTCAGTGCCTGTAACGCGGCCACGGATGATATCAATCGACTGTGCGTAAACGGATGCGCCGCTGAACATCAGCAGGATCAACGCCCCGAACAGCCGTCTGGAGAAGATGGTAGAAGTAGTCACGCCGTAATAGACGGACATGCCGGACACTCGTTAATGGAACATTTTGGCCTGGTTTCAATTAAGGCAGGGAGCTCTCAGAACTCATTTTTCGCCGGTTTCGGCGGCTTTTGGGTAACTCAGGCCGTCACGCCAACATTAGATTAGCGCCATGGACATCCTGAGAGATCCGCTCTGGAACAATATTCGCCTTGATCCGCTGGCACTGGCCCTGCTGGACACCCCGGTGCTTCAACGACTCCGCTATGTACGCCAGCTTGGCCACACCTTCCTGGTGTACCCGGGAGCGACGCATTCACGTTTCGAACACGCACTGGGCGCCTGGCACCTGGCCGGGATCGCATTGCGGCTGCTCGACGAGGCCGGAAGCCTCAGAGCGGTATCGCAGAACGATCAGTTGATAATACGAGCCGCTGCCCTGCTTCACGATGTTGGCCACTACCCGTTTTCACACGCGCTGGAAGAAATCGGCGCCACGCACCACGAGGTAGTGGCACGGTCACTCATAATGGATGGACCCGTGGGCGAGATTCTTGGCCAGAGGCTGGGGCCCGGGAGCGCCCGGGAGATAGTCTCGCTGGTTGCCGGCGAAAGCAGGGCTCCGTTACAGGGCCTCATCTCAGGGTCCATCGATCTCGACAAAATCGAGTACCTCAAGCGTGACGCCCTCATGTGCGGGGTGCCCTATGGCGAGATAGACGTGGACAGGCTGCTCAATTCGTTGGTACTGGTGCAGCCCTCTGACCAGGAGCATCTGGCCATCGGTGTACACGAAAAAGGCCTGTCCGCACTGGAATCGCTGCTTTTCGCCAAGTACCAGATGTACCGTAACGTGTACTGGCACCACGCGGTAAGGAGCGCCACTGCCATGTACAAGCGGCTGGTCGCCACGGCCATTGAGGCCGGAGTACTGAGCACAGAAAGCGTTGCAGGTTTTACTGACGAAGGGCTGCTCACACGCCTTGAGTCGTCAGAAATACCATTTGAAGGACGTCAGATGCTCGAGTCTCTGCGTGTACGGCACATCTACAAAAGGGCCTACGAGTGCCCGGCAGCCTCACTGGGTGAGGGCGTGGGAGAGTGGATAGCAAGCGATTACCGTCTCACGAGGCAGGTGGAGAACCTGTTGGCCATGGAACTCAAACTGCCTCCTGGCAGCATCCTCATAGACTACCCTGCCAAAACTCAGATGCTGGGCGTGGACATCCCAATGCTGCGAAGAGACGGACGGGTAGAGCGCCTCACTGCTGCCGGATTTGAGGGTGCCCTGAACCTGCCGCGACTGAGCGATGAGCTCTATCAGAGCGCACGCAGGCTGCGGGTCTTCAGCCGCGACCGCAGCGAGGTTCCCGAAGACCTTCTGCTGTCACTGCTTACGCAGGAAGCCGCGAGCCTCAGACGCCTGGTAGGCGCTTCCGATCCTGAATCGACCAGCTAATAGGCTATTTCCTGGAATTTCCGTGGGCTTCAGCCAGTTTCCGGCCTATTCCACGATAAAAAGCGGCATCCAACGGGCGGTCTTCAGCATCCAGCGACAGGGCACAGCGTTCAAGGGCGTAGAGCAGATTACCCAGGTAAAGTGAGGCCACCGAGCCCACTGTCTCCAGCTCTGGTGTGGCCTCCGCTCCCTTACCCGCCGGTCTGGCGCTGGCCGACCCGGTCGACCCGACCGAACCAGCCGCGGGGCCGGGCTCAGGGAGATCAGCCACGGCCTATTGCCACCTGCTCGCCAGTATGCCCGCTGAGGACATTGACCACCTGCACCACGATGGCCGTGATATTGTCCAGGCCACCGCGTCGATTGGCCTCGGTTATCATGGCATCCACCATGCGACCCGGCGTCTGCCTGTTCTCTATGAGACGCTTGAGCTGCGCGTCCTCCAGCATCCCGGTGAGGCCATCTGATGCCACGAGAAAAAGGTCACCATTGCAGATCTCGCCCACCAGAACGTCAGCCTCTACAGATGAGTTGGCGCCCACGCAGCGCGTGATGACGTTGCTGTACGGGTGATATCTGGCCTGCTCCGGAGTAAGCAGACCGGCGTCCACCTGTTCCTGAACGTAGGAATGGTCCTTTGTGATCTGCCTGAAAATGCCGTCGCGCATCAGATAGATGCGCGAATCACCGATGTGCCCTATGAGATAGAGGCCATGACCCAGCATCAGACAGGATGCCGTGGTGCCCATGCCCTGTTTTTCCGACTCACTTATTGTGCGCTCATAGATGGCCCGATTGGCTGTTTTCAGTGCCTCAGCCATGCGGACAGCGCTGTTGCGGTTCGTGGGGTCGCGAACCTCGGTGAGCTCACGCGCCACGATCTGAACGGCCATTTCGCTGGCAACTTCGCCAGCAGCATGCCCGCCCATGCCATCGGCAACGATAAACAGGCCACGCTCCCTGTCGGCATCCGCGTAGAGGCTGTCTTCGTTGCCTGCTCGGATTCGTCCAACATCGGTGCCGGCGGCGACGGAAAGCTGCACGAGATAAGGGTGATTCGTAGCGGGAAAAGACACAGAACGTCGCTGCGGCGAGGCGAAAATCAACCAAAAAAACGCCCGCAACGACAGTGGGCTGCAGCGAAGCTATGCGGAAGCAACTGTGCTTGGCAAGCGTTCCAGCCTACCTGATTGCAGTCTGAAGAGCCGCTCATAGACTCCGCCGGCGTTCACAAGCTCTTTGTGGGGCCCCCGCTCGACCACCTGACCATGGTGCAGCACCAGTATCTCATCTGACTCCACAATGGTGCTCAGACGGTGCGCAATGGCTATGGTGGTGCGCCCCTCCATGAGTGCGGCCACAGCTCGCTGAATCTCGGCCTCAATGGCCGAATCCACCGCGCTGGTGGCCTCGTCGAGGATAAGCAACGCCGGGTCAGCGGCCACCGCCCGGGCGAAAGCCAGCAACTGCCTCTCACCCACACTTACCCCCCCGCCGCGCTCTCCAAGCTCGTGCCTCCAGCCCCCGGGCAGCTTGTCAATGACTCGATCTGCACCAACACTGGCCGCGGCAGCGTGAAGCTGAGATTCGTTGGCATGCGCACCAAGACTCAGGTTTGACGCTATGTCGCCCGCGAAGAGAAAAATATCCTGCTGCACATAACCAATGAGCGAACGGAGTACGTCAGTGGGCATGTCACGGATATCACGCCCATTCAGCAGAATTCGCCCGCGCTGTGGATCATGGAACCGCAGCAACAGGTTGACGATGGTTGTCTTGCCGGCCCCGGTATGTCCAACCAGCGCAACAGAGTGGCCCGGTGCCGCCGTAAAGCTCACGCCCTTGAGTACCCAGCGAGCTTCGTCACGGGCCGACGGCGTGTCTGCCGGGTTGCGGGATTTCAAATGATCGGAGGCTATGCCGCTCTCAGATGGGTAGGCAAACCACACATCGTCGAAGGTGATCGTCACACCCTCCAGTCTCAACTCAGACACCCTGGCCTCAAGGTCTGCGCTTGGTTGCACACCGGGTGCAACGTCGGTGTCGAGCAGCAGGAATACACGCTCCGACGCCGCCATGGCGGCCTGCAGGATGTTGTACTTCTCCGACAGATCCTGCAGCGGCTGGAAGAACCGGCGCACGAACTGCAGAAATGCCGCCACGGTACCCACCGTGAGAGCCTGACGCTCTACAAGCACACCCGAACTTACGAGAAGGCTTGCCAGCGCAATGGTGGTCAGAAACTCAATGGCTGGAAAATAGAGCGCATAGTAGGTGATTGATTCCAGTTGCGCCTTGAGGTGACCCTGATTCAACTCATCGAAGCGTGCTGCCTCATCACGCTCTCTGCCGAAAAGCTGAATGATGCGGATACCACTCAGTCGCTCACCAAGATATGCATTGAGTTGCGCAACCCGTGTTCGTATAACGCGGTAACTTGAGCGCACCTTCATCTGGAATACACGCGATACGATCAGCAGGAACGGAATTACTGCGAAGGCGGCAAGCGCGAGCTTCCAGTCAATGAACAGCATGACCACGGTGATTGTGGCCAGAGTAAAGAGGTCACCCAGCCCCGCAACCACACCTGCGGTGAACAGCTCATTGAGCGCTTCCACATCACTGGTGACTCGCGTAACAAGGCGACCCACGGGGTTACGATCAAAAAAAGCTATGGGCAGGTATTGAAGGTGAGAAATAAGCTCCTGCCTGAGGTCACGCATAACGCGTTGGCCCACGAGCGCCGTAGTTATGGTTTCGCCATATGTGGATGCGAACTGCACCAACAGCATCACTACATAGGCCAGCGCGGCACCAAGCACCAGTCCGGTATCACGCTTGGGCAATGCTGTATCTATCACCCAGCGTGTAATAAGCGGGCCGGCAAGCTGTGTGAGCGAAGTGACAGCTATAAACGCCAGGGCAGACGCGACCAGGGCCCGGTACGGACGCACGTATGCCAGCAGCCTGCGTACGAGTCTTGGATCGTACGCTGAGCCGGTCGCGTCATCGCCATCGTGTGAGCCTGCGAGGCCTCCTCTGTGTCCGGGTGGCATGTCAGGGTTGAATCTAGCGGGTCAACTATTTGGTCAACTGTCTAGTTTTCAGGTAATGAAGGAATCGATCCGCATTCACGGTGCCAGGCAGCACAACCTCAAGAACATCGATGTGTCCATTCCACGCCGTGCCATCACAGTGGTCACCGGCGTGTCGGGTTCGGGCAAGTCGTCTCTGGCGTTTGACACTCTCTACGCTGAGGGGCAGCGGCGCTACGTGGAATCGCTGTCGGCCTATGCCAGACAGTTTCTGGAGCGCATGGAAAAGCCGGCTGTTGATTCAATAGAAGGCATATCGCCGGCGGTAGCCATTGAACAGACCAACCCAACCAGGACCTCGCGTTCCACTGTTGGCACAGCCACGGAGATCTACGACTATCTGCGTCTTCTCTGGACCAGAGTGGGACATACCTTCTGTGCCGTGTGCGGCCGCGAAATCAAGCCGGCCACAGTGCAGTCTGTGACGGATGCAATCCTGAGTCTTGCACCCGGCACACGCTTCATTGTTGCCTGTCGACTGGTGCGTTCTGAGCGCCTTACCCACAGGGTAATCGTGGAGAATCTGCGAGCACGCGGCTTCCTGCGCGTGGCGGTGGCCAACGAGAGCACCTCCGAGGGTTTCACTATATGGCATTTGGATGAACTCGGTTCGAAGAGAGATGCCAAAGGCGATGTCAATACCAATGACAATGCTGGCACCAACAGCGATGCCGGCAGCAACTCCGCCGGCGACTCAAGCATAGATCTGGCCGCAGCAGAAGATGTAAGCATCGTCGTTGACAGACTGCGCCTTGGCGACCGACAGAGCCTCGACAATGACCGCGGCCGAATTGCCGATGCGGTTCAGACGGCGTTTCTTGAGGGAGAGGGTGAGGTGCGCATTCTCTTCCCCAGGCCCGTGCCCGCACCGCAGGGAAGCAGCGCACAGGATGGTGCCATGGTCCAACGACTCGCCTTCACTGAACGCTTTGAATGTCCGGATGACGGCTACCGCGCACCAACACCCACACCTCAGTTCTTCTCCTTCAACAACCCACGCGGTGCGTGCCCCACCTGCAATGGCTTTGGCGCCACGCTCGACTACGATACGAACCTCATCGTTCCGCATCCGGAACGCTCCGTACGTGACGGTGCAATAGCTCCCTGGACAGCACCGCGTTACGAGAAACAGCGCAGGCTTGTTGTGGAACACGCAAGAAAACTCGGCGTGTCCGCAGATACTCCCTGGCAGGACCTCCCGGCAGATGTGCGTGAGCACTTCCTTAACGACCACACTCGGGCTTACACGGGCATCCTCCCGTTTCTCAGGGCACTGGAAGAGAAACGGTACAAACAGTACATCAGAGTTTTTCTCAGGCAGTATCAGAGCGCACACCGCTGCCCCACCTGCGGCGGCAGTCGTCTGCAGCCCGAAGCTCTCAATGTGCGGGTTGACGGCCATAATATCGCTGAAGCGGCGCAGTGGCCGCTGGCAGAGTTGAGCAAGTGGCTGGACGAGTTGGATCTTGAAGGTAATGAGGCGGACATAGCGGAAACCGTGCTGCGAGAGGCGAGATCAAGGAGCCGCTTTCTTGTGGATGTGGGCCTGACCTATCTCACACTCGACCGCGCAACCCGTACACTTTCGGGTGGCGAGGCGCAGCGCATAACTCTGGCCAACGCTCTGGGCACTGCTCTGGTTGACACCACCTACGTGCTGGATGAGCCGAGCATAGGCCTGCACCCGCGAGACATGGGTCGTCTGCTTGCTCTCTTGCAGCGACTGCGTGATCTGGGCAACACGGTGGTAATGGTTGAACACGATCTGAACGCCATACGCATCGCTGATTACATGGTGGAGCTGGGTCCCAGGGCCGGAGAACACGGTGGAGAGCTGGTCTTCGCGGGCCCCATGGACCAAGTCCGCGAGAACTCACTCACCGGCAAATACCTGAGCGGTGCACGCAGTCTCGAGCTGCCATCCAGCCGGCGTGAACTGGGTCCACGCTGGCTCACACTCAGAGGAGCCAGAGCACACAACCTGCATGGTGTGGACATTCGCATTCCGCTTGGCGCAATGACCGTGGTCACCGGTGTTTCCGGGTCGGGCAAGAGCACGCTTGTGCATGATGTGCTCTTCCACGCACTGGAAACCCGGCTGCATGGCGAGCACAGCGCAAAGGAGCATCTTGGCGAGACCGTGGGAAGCTATTCCTCACTCTCGGGAAGCGAATGGCTGGACGACGTGGTCCTTGTGGATCAGAGTCCCATAGGGCGTTCTCCGCGATCGAATCCAGTTACATATGTAAAGGCATTCGACGAGATACGTCGCCTGTTTTCTGAGCAGCCACTGGCCAGAAGCCGCGGCTATACGCCGGGGCACTTCTCCTTTAACGTGGCGGGTGGCCGATGTGATCACTGCGATGGTGCGGGTGCCATTGAAGTGGAAATGGTTTTCATGGCAGACGTTTTCGTTCCTTGCGACGCCTGTGGCGGCAAGCGCTTCAAACCGGAGATTCTTGAGGTGCGCGTAAGGGGCAGGAACATCGCCGAGGTGCTGGAGTTGACCATTGATGAAGCCATCCGTTTTTTCCCCAGGGAAGACAAGTTGGCGCAGGCCCTCTGGCATGTTCAGCAGGTGGGACTGGGTTACCTGCGTCTGGGCCAGGCTGCCACCACACTTTCCGGCGGCGAGGCTCAGCGGCTGAAGATTGCGCGTGAACTGGCTGTTTCTGCGAGGAAGAACAGCAGGAAGCTCTACGTGATGGATGAGCCCACAACGGGACTGCACATGGAGGATCTGCAAAATCTCACCGAGGTCTTCAACAGGCTGCTGGCCCAGGGTCACACACTGTTGCTCATTGAGCACAACCTGGACGTCATCAAGCTTGCCGACTGGGTAATAGACATGGGTCCCGAGGGTGGTGAGGGTGGCGGCAAGGTGGTGGCGGCGGGCAGGCCCGAGGATCTTCTTAAGGTGGCGGCGTCACACACGGGTGAATGGCTAAGGAGTGTGATTCAGCAGGCATGATACCTTGACGCGGGGCCAACCTGAGGCGAATATAGGAGGCTCTGGCCGGTTCCTTGAGCATTATCTGGTATTACCGAACCGACCGGAAGGCAGGCACTGATGTGGCAGTAGCGTTTTTCGATGTTTCTTAGCGTTTTTCCGTAGTCATTCCCGGGTAGCTCAGGTGGTAGAGCAGGTGACTGTTAATCACCCTGTCGGGGGTTCGAGTCCCTCCCCGGGAGCTTGCATCAATTGAAGCAATGGCAATGAGCAGCGAATTGTCCGGGTGTGTACACGCCCGGGATGGTATGTCAGGCAAAACCTGACACATTATGCGGGTTTTGTCGGTTTCGACAGCGGGCAAGAATCCAGAACTTTAAAGGTCTGTACTTTTTCCCACCCGAATAACTGTCAAATGTCCAACACTCCCCGCACCTTCGGGCAGCAGCTTGGCCGCCGCAGCTGGGCAGAGCCATGGAAGATCAAGATGGTCGAGCCGCTCACCATGACCGAGCGCCCTGATCGCGAAACAGCTCTTGCTGCCGCCGGCTACAACACCTTCCTGCTCCATTCCCGCGATGTCTACATAGACCTGCTCACAGACAGCGGCACAAGCGCCATGAGCGACCGCCAGTGGGCCGGAATGATGCTCGGCGACGAGGCCTACGCCGGCTCGGTCAACTTCTACCACCTGGAAGAGGCCATCCAGCGCTACTACAGCTACAAGCACATAGTACCCACTCATCAGGGGCGTGGCGCTGAGCACCTCATATCACGCACCTGCATCAAGCCAGGGCAGTTCATTCCCGGGAACATGTACTTCACCACCACCCGCGCCCATCAGGAGCTCGCAGGTGGCATTTTCGTGGATGTGATTGAAGACCGCGCTCACGATGTGCTGGATGAGGGCGACTTCAAGGGCAATATCGACATAGACAAGCTCGATGCACTGGCAAAGCGCGAAGGCGCTGAGAAAATCGCCTATGTATCATTGGCAGCAACAGTCAACATGGCCGGCGGGCAGCCGGTATCCATGGCCAACGTGAAGGCTTTGCGTGAGTGGTGTGATCGTCATGGCGTAAAACTCTTCCTCGACGCCACACGAGCTGTTGAAAACGCCTTCTTCATTCAGGAGCGCGAAGCCGGCTACGCCGACCGCTCCATAGCGGCCATTCTCTTCGAGTTCTGCAGCTACACCGACGGCGCGTGGATGAGCGCCAAGAAGGACTCACTGGTGAACATCGGTGGCTGGGTAGCCGTGAACGACGAACAGATTTTTGAGGAGATGCGCAACCTGGTGGTGGTGTTCGAGGGCCTGCACACCTATGGCGGAATGGCTGGTCGTGACATGGAAGCCATGGCCATCGGCATAGTGGAATCAGTGCAGGACGCCCACATGCGTTCTCGCATTGGACAGGTCCGCTATCTTGGCGATCTCCTGGCTCAGTGGGACATCCCACTGGTCAAACCTATTGGCGGCCATGCCATCTTTCTCGACGCCAGGCGCTTCTACACACACCTGCCGCAGGATGTCTTCCCGTCTCAGACTCTGGCGGCGGAGCTCTATCTGGACTCCGGCATAAGGAGCATGGAGCGCGGCATAGTGAGCGCCGGTCGCAACAGCAAGACCGGCGACCATAACAGGCCTCGTCTTGAGCTAACGCGTCTCACCATACCGCGGCGCGTATATACGCAGGCCCACATGGACGTGGTGGCCGAGTCGGTCAAGGCCGTCTACGACGCCCGTGAGAATGCCCGCGGGCTCAAGATGACCTATGAGCCGCATTATCTGCGCTTCTTCCAGGCTCGATTCGAGCCGCTTTGAGCGCTACTCTCAGGGCCAATCTAAGCGGCCTGCCATAGTCCGGCCGGGCCAGCTGTCAACGTCAGGGCGGTTCTTCTCGTAGAAAAAATCAGGGTCCGTTGGTCTGTTCGGGCTTGAAGCCCAGCCAACAGCCCCTGATTTTTTACTGTCTGTCCCCTTCCCGCCCTTATCAACGGAGCAAGACACCCCATGGGTGGTTCATTGCAATTGCGCCATATCGCCGCTGCAGCCGTACTCCTCACAGCCGCCTGTGGCCGGTTTGGAAAGGACGTGAAGGAGGGCGGAGATGAGCGCATAGTTTCCGTCTCCAAGCAATACACGGAGCTGCTCTACGCTCTTGGGGCAGAACAGAATCTGGTTGCCGTAGACGTGTCCAGCACCTACCCGCCGGAAGTGAAAGATCTGCCCACCGTGGGCTACCACAGGGCGCTCACCACCGAGGGTATACTGTCGGTAAAGCCCACCATCATACTCTCCGGCGGACCGGGTAACATGGGCCCGGAAGGTGTAGTGCAGCAGTTGGAAGACCTTCAGATCCCGATGGTGTGGTGGCCCGTGGGCGATGGTATTGATGGCGCCAAAGAACTCATCACGGAAATGGGCAAGCAGTTTCATCGCGAAGCCAGGGCAGACTCGCTCATAGCAGCGCTTGATGCTGACATGGCGGCTGCACTCGATCCATCGCGCGCCCCCGCCGACACGCCTTCCGTAGCAGTCATTCACTACGGACAGGCAGCCAACCAGTACTTCCTGCAGTCGAGCCGTGGAGTCACGGGCGAAATGGTGCGCTGGGCCGGTGGCCGCATGGCCGTTGAGGATACGGGCCGCGCAATGACCCGCATGACATCCGCCGAGATTCTGGCAAAGGCCGACCCCGAGGTCATACTCTTGACCAACTACGGTTATGACAGACTGGCCGGCAAGAAAGAAATTCTTGAGCTGCCTGGCGTGGCCGTAACAAGAGCTGCACGCAATGGACGCATATTCCGCATCGAATCTTACGACCTCATTTATTACGGTCCGCGCACGGGCAAGAACATCGACAAGCTGCGCACGCTGATACATCAGCCTGGCAGTTTCTGAAGGTGACAGCGGCAGTAAGTACAGGGATGGTCGAAAACGAAGTACAGCCACCGGAAAACCCCTATCGTGGCACCCTGCCACTTCTCTCACTTGGGGTCGTTCTGGTGATGCTCGCGAGCATATGGTGGGGGGCCGTACCGATCTCGCTCGACACCATGCTGAGCGCAACGCGGAAGTTTCTCACCGGTGATGACGGTCTCACTCTGGACGAGCGCATTTTTCTCACCATAAGGCTGCCACGTGCAGTTCTTGCAATTGTTGTGGGCGGTGCCCTGGCAGTTGGCGGCGCCCTCATGCAGGGGCTCTTTCGCAACCCCATCGTGGAGCCGGGCCTCATTGGCACCTCTGCAGGGGCAGCCTTTGGTGCGGCTCTCTACTTCGTGCTTGGTGCAACATTCAAAGTGAACGCCGGCGCGTGGACACTGCCCATTGTGGCAAGCCTTGGCGCGGCGCTCAGCACATGGCTGGTATACTGGCTCTCCGGCGCCAACATCACTAGACGAAGTTCCGTGGTTTCACTGCTGCTCACAGGGATCGCTATCAATGCTCTCTTTCTGAGCGGAGTGGGTTTTTTGAGCTATCTGGCGCGCGATCCTCAGGCCAGGTCCATAACCTTCTGGAACCTTGGCACTCTTGCCGGCTCAAGCTGGCACGCAGTCATGGTTGTGGCGCCGGTCACCATACTTGGCATAGCCTTTGCCCTCAGGGAGGCCCGTGGGCTCAACGCACTCATGCTCGGCGAAGAAGAAGCCGGGTATCTGGGAGTCGATGTACACTCACTTAAAACGAGAGTGCTCATCGTCAACGTTATTATCGTGGCCGTGGCAACCGCATTCACAGGAGTCATTGCCTTTGTGGGATTGATCGTACCACACATGCTGAGAATGTGGCGGGGTGCTGATGCCCGCTTCCTGCTTCTGGGTGGCGGTCTCCTGGGAGGTATTCTGCTGGGCCTGGCCGATCTCACTGCACGCATGATATTGGCTCCTGCAGAGCTGCCCATTGGTATAGTGACATCGGTGGTGGGAGTACCGATCTTCATCTTCCTCCTGCGTCGCACCGGGGTGTTCGGTTGAGCGGGCCAGGCATGCTGCAAGCCAGGGGTCTGAGTTTTTCTGTGAAGGGGCGTACTCTCATAGACAATGTGAACGCGGAATTCGCAGTCGGTGAGCTGAGCATTCTGCTGGGCGCCAACGGAGCCGGCAAGTCTACACTGGTGCGCTTACTGGCCCGCCAGATCACTGGCCAAAAGGGCAGTGTGCGCTACGATGGCGAACCGTCAGAAGGCTGGAAGGGCGAAGAGCTGGCACGGGTGCGCGCAGTGCTCTCCCAACACGTTGAGGTAAGCTTTCCGCTTCGCGTTCGCGAAGTGGTAATGATGGGACGCTACCCGCACTTCACGGGCGCCCCAACTGCGCGCGACCGCAGGGCCTGCAACGAGTCAATGGAGCGGCTCGGCGTTTTGGACTGGGCCGACAGAGACTATCTCACGCTGAGTGGCGGCGAGCGTCAGCGCGTACAGTTCGCTCGCGTGTTGGCGCAGATATGGCAGGACACGCCGGGCAAAATCAGATGGCTGTTGTTGGATGAGCCGCTCACGTTTCTTGATATCAGACACCAGCTTGAGTTTCTCAAACTGGTGCGCGAGTTACTGACGGCGGGAGATCTGGTTGCCGTGGGAGCGGTGCATGACCTGAACCTCGCGGCCCGTTTCGCAGATCACTGTGTGCTGCTTGCTGATGGGCGCGTGCTGGCCGCTGGAGCGGCTTCAGAGGTATTGACACCAGAACTGGTAACCAGTGGTTTCGGTATCACGCCTGTCATTCACAAAGAGGACGACGGGCGCGTGCGGCTGGAGTTCAACTGAAACTTTACGCCAGCCGCACGGGTCACCTGACTCCAGCCGCACGGGTCACCTGAGATCAGGGCGTGGTATTACAGGCAATAGAATGTGCGAAGCTCTGTTTTTCTCATGGTAAATGGTTTGCCTTGCCGTTTCCATTCTGGTGCCCAGAGCAGGATCTTCACCCGTGTTCATGTTGCGATCGAATCTCGGGAAATTGCTGCTGGAAATCTCCAGGCGTATGCGGTGGCCGCGCAGAAACACGTTGCTTGTAGCCCACATGTCTATGGCGTATTTGACCACGGCTCCGGGCTCGAGCAACTTTGCAGCGCTGCCTATTGAACCGTTGTAACGGGCACGTATGATGCCATCCTGGATGTTCTGGGCATAACCATCCGGGTGAACGTCAACCAGCTTTACCGTCCAATCGGTATCAACAGCTGAGGTGCTGGCCCAGAGATTCATTACCAAAGGACCAGTGACTTCCACAGGTTCGTCGAGCGGAGGTGTTGTGTACACCAGAACATCGGGCCTCGCCTCAATGGCTCTCTGGTCGAACGGACCGCCAGGCACTGAGCTGCAGCACGTGTTGCCGCCACCCGTGGGAACGGGATCAGCCGGATTGTAAGTGAAAGTGTCAACCGGGCTGCCCGTTGGCATGGAAGTGGAGAGAGTACCGTTGCCACCCACACTGTTTGCTGCGCCGCGGCTGTCAATGTAGAAGGGTGTGTACCGTGTTCGTGCGAGCGGCCACTCATGTTCGTCACGCCATTTGTTTTCTCCCATCACGAAGATGGATACGGGCGCATCCTTGTCCACGCCGTTCTGTATGCCCTTCAGGTAGTAGTCGTGCCAGCGCAGGTATATGTACTGTGGATCAAGTTCTGCCTCGGCGCCGAAATCAATTCCACGGTCATTCGCTGTGGGAGCATTTACAAAGCGCACGCCCGTTTCATGAGACCATGGCCCGAGGATGAGGCGCTTGCCGTTTCTGGCGGCTTCAGTCTTGCCATTCTCACGAATCTTCACATGATCTGAGATCGCTCCGCGCAGGAACAGATCATACCAACCATCGATGGTGAGATAGGGAATGCCAATGTTTTGCACCTGGTCTTCAAGGCTGATATTGGCCCAGTAGGGATCGCTGCGGAGCGGATGCGTGAGCCAGTCACGGTATGGGCGGTTCACATGACTCGCGGCAGAGTCTGCGGCAATTATCGGCAGTGTGAGATAGGCGTCGGGCCAATCGGCTGGATTTCTTGTTTGCCCCACATGTCCATCCATAGACGCGGCTCCCCAGGGGAATGCGAACCCGTAAAAGAACGCGCCGTCAATGTAGACCCAGTTGTTGTAGATGTCAGAGGTGGTAACAGATGCCGACATGGCGGTGAGGAACTTGCTGCCCCGAACGGCCTGGGCTATCTCGGTATAGCCAAGATATGAACCACCCATCAAGCCTATCTTGCCATTGCTCCAGGGCTAGACGCCAATCCATTCATCGGTGTCAAATCCATCATCAGCTTCGTACTTGTAGGTATAGGGTTCGCCTTCGGAATCGTACTTGCCTCGCACATCTGCCTTGACCACGGCATAGCCGCGTGAGGCGTACCAGCGGCCCTGTGCCACCTCCCCTGCACTGTTGTTGCTGTACGGAGTTCTCCACAGGAGTGTGGGGAACGGTCCGGGCGCATCGGGCAGATAGAGATCAACCGAGAGCCTCACACCATCGCGCATGGGAATGAGGACATTGAAGAGCGTACGCACGCCATAGGTGGGTTTGGAGAGCAGCGATGCATCCCAGAAACGTGAATCAGGAATGGGCTTCTCCTGCGATGGTTGCTGAGCAGAAGCGAGCGTTGGCAGTAAGAACATTCCAATGCTGCAAATGCTGCACAGAACAAGACTGCGGAAGGTGACAGCAACTCGCATTTGCGTCTCCATATGGGTCGGGGTTGACCCGGGGTGCAGTAGTCAGGAAAGCAACAGGTTCCAAGCCAGGATGGGCAGGTCCTGCCCAATTCCGGCACGACCTGCCCATCTCCAGACTACCTCTCCATTGTCATCGCGCAAGAGGCGCAGTGTCAATCAGCGGCCTGCCTGATGGCTGAGAATGCAACTGCACACATGTGCGCCTCATGCTTCCTGAAGACTGATCTCATTTGCATGACCCTGCGCCTTGATGTGGGGCTTTTCAGGATATTCCACACCACACGCAGCGCCCCACCGAGGCCTTCGTCGGCCACAAGCCGTGCGGGTTCCAGCAGATGCATGGGGGCAACAGCTACCGACTGAACAGCAAAGCCATTCGCTTCGAGCAGACTCTTCCAGTCCTTCACGGTGAGCGGCCTGGCACCCACGTGGATGGAATCAGAGAGATCGCGGTGGATGTTGCTCTTCTCGCTGTCAGAAAGATCATCGGGAGTGAGCGCGAGCTCGTGAATGCCATAGCGGCCGCCCTCACGGAGCACGCGATGCGCCTCGCGGATGATCGCAGTCTTTTGCGCATCTGTGTGCATGGTGAGCATGGCCTCGCCATACAGCACCGAAGCGGACGATTCAGGCAAACCCGTGTCAGATGCCACACCCTGTCTGCATTCTGCATTCTCGGCGGCCAGATCTTTCTGTACGGCACGCACCGCGCGCACAGCAGCTTCGTCACGTTCAATAGCCACGTAGGACGCTGGCCGCTGTGGCAGCACCAATCTCATCGTGGTGCCCAGCCCCGGAGCCAGTTCCACCACTTTGTCGTCGTTGGCGATCGCAAGCGCGGAAAGCATCTTGCGTGTGAGTTCCAGGCCGCCGGGCCTCAGTACGCGCTTGCCGAGACGGGCAAGCAGCCAGTGGCCGGGCATCTTGCTTGCATCGAGCTTTGCGCCTGGCAGCTCGGATGCGGCTATGGGTGTTCTAGCGAGTGTGCTCATCCTAATTCCGATAGGTTTCCTCGGAATTACGATCTCTGCTCATCACATGTCAAGGCCCCCTGATGCTTGCGAAAGCTGTCTTTGGCAGGGAGTATAGGGCAAGCATTGCTCCCACTCCCTTGGGGCCTTTTGTGCAATCCATGAAAACACTGACAATTCTCGCCACAGGCTGTCTGCTGCCGCTTGCCATGACTGTAACAGGTCATTTCAGTGCACAATTACTCGAAGCTGGAACTACAGTCGAGGCTACGGCAAGAGGAGCTGCCGAGGGCGAGGTAATCACCGTAACCGGCAACGTAGCCCCATCCGCTCTGGGTCGGGTGCTCATGCATGAGCACCTCTTCATGAACTTTGATACACCACCGGGCAGTCCCGACAATTGGGCTGCGGTAGGCAGAACGCGCCCGGTGGGAGCCACGGCGGTGCAACTGTATCAGTCGAAGCTCTCGGCAGGCATACTGGCCGACGTAATGCTTGGCGCTCCCAATCGTGACAATTGGCTGCTCAATGACGAAGACGTGGCCATTGCGGAACTCAGTGAGTTCGCCAAGAGGGGCGGCGGTACGCTGGTAGAGCTGACAGGCTCAGAAAGACACGGCAATCCGGAGGCGCTTGAGCGTGTTTCGCGCGCCACAGGTGTCAGGATAGTGATGGGTACGGGTTGGTACACCAGCGGCTGGCACGGTACAGACTTTGACAAGAGATCAGTCGAGAGTCTCACGGAGGAGCTTGTTAAGGCCGTCAATGTGGGAGTTGGCACCAGCGGTATTCGTGCCGGCATCATTGGGGAGATTGGAACCGGCACAAGCGATGGCGGCAGCACAGAAGAGAAAGTTGTTCGTGCAGCCGCCCGTGCCAGCCGGCTCACAGGAGCGGCGTTGTCGTTGCACAGCCCTGCAAACGCAACTGCTCTCAAGGCCGTGCTTAGCCTCATCGCATCGGAAAATGCCGACCTGAACCGTGTCATAGCTGGCCATGCTGACCTGCTCGCAGCCAGACCAGACGTGCTCGGAGAAATTGCGAGCCAGGGTGTGAACATTGAGTTCGACATGCTGGGTGAGCCGCCACTGGTCACGCGATCAAGACCCATAGACAGTGTCATCGCAAGCACCATCGTCAAGCTGATAGCCGCCGGGTATACAGACCAGATTCTCCTCTCTCAGGATGTAAACGAGAAGACCCGCCTCAAAGCCTGGGGAGGCACCGGCTACTCATTTATCGAAGAGACATTCATTCCATACCTTAAGCGTCAGGGTGTGACCGACGAGCAAATCAGAAAGATTGTGGAAGTGAATCCCCAGCGCCTGCTTAGCATGGCTGCCCCTGGCCACGAAGGTACCGAACCATGACAATGCCGATACAGTTTCTGATGCTGCTTTCGTGGTCACTGCTCACAACCCCAACCTCAGACGACAGTACGACGGGTCGCAATCACCGCAGCACCGAGGCTCCAGGTCGAGCAGAAAAATCCATGGTCATACCGAACCTGGCCGGCAAGGTACTCACCGTGCTGGGACCGGTGGATCCATCGATTATCGGTCCGGCGCTGATGCATGAGCACATTTTCATTGACTTCCAGAGTCCGGGTCCCGCGCGGCAGATGCGCTTTGCAAGCGTGGAGGATTCGCTCGCCTGGGAAGAACCCATAAGCATCAGCAACATGAACCGTGTGCGCTACGGACGCGGTGTGCGCGGTGGCTCTTTCCTCGGCGACTTTGATGAGATGTACGACGAGGTAATGGAGTTCCGGAAGCGTGGCGGACAGACGATAGTGGACGTTTCCAACATCGGTCTGGGGCGCGATCCCGACGCACTTGTCCGTATGTCCAACGCAACCGGGATGTCCATAGTCATGGGTTCAAGCTGGTACATAAAACAGTACCATCCATTGGACATGTCAGAGCGCAGCATTGAAGAGTTGACGGATGTGATAGTACGAGACGTCACCGTTGGCGCCCAGGGCACAGGCATCCGTTCGGGGATCATAGGCGAGATTGGCATTGACGGCGGCCCGCTTACACCGAATGAAATGAAGGTGATTCGGGCCAGTGCGCGTGCGAGTCGTATAACGGGTGCGCCCATGACATTTCATGCGGGTGGAGTAAATGAGGAAAGGCTTGTGAGCATAGACGCCTCGCTGGCCGAGGGTGTGCGTCCAGAGCAGATCATCATGGGGCACGCCGGTGCGCTTACGCCCAACATGCCGCTGATACGGAAGATGCTCGCGAAGGGAGTATACCTGCAGATAGACTGGCTGGGGGTGATAGAAGGGCCTGCGGGTATCATGGGAAACAGAAGCGATCGCACCATAGCCAGCGCCATAGTGGAGCTGGTGAGGGAGGGTTATGGAAACCGCATATTGCTGAGCCATGACATTTGCACCAGGGCGCAACTGCGCAAGTATGGCGGCACTGGCTTTGCTTATGTGACCGAGTACTTCGTTCCTGAACTTCGGAGACAGGGCCTGAGCAAGGAGGAGATCCACATGATCACGGTGGACAACCCACAGCACGCTCTGACTTTTGTTGAGCCGCGACCATAAGTGACATTCTCCAGGTCGACGTGCTTCCGGTCGACGTTCTCAACGCAGCACCTCAACCCTTTCAACTGCAATGCATCCTCATTCGATTTCACGCTTGCCACAACTGGCTTCCCTGTCGCTGCTTCTTGGCTTTGTTGCGACTGCACTACCGGCCCAGACAACTCCCCTGGGTGGGCAGTCAGGCCAGCCCCCTGCGGGCGGAATGTTCGCTCCACCTCAGGGGCTCCCCGCAAAACGCGTTGTCCACATCACAGGTGAGAATCCCGGACTGCAACTCCGCGAGCGTGCAAACGGCCCGATTGTGGCCGATTTCAACTACTGGCATGTGGCCTGGAGTCCTTATGGTTCGGGGCATGTCTGCTATCTCACCACGGGGACCGGATCGGGAGCCGGAGACATACGTGTTGTGCTCACCGACAACCCAAGGCTCGCGGAATATGTGACGCATGAAACCATGGCCAAGCTGGTGCCGGATTTTGCTGAACCGGCCTATCGCGTGATCGCAGCCACCTTCAGGAGTGAAGGCGATGCCGTTAATGAACAGACGGAGCACTGTATTTCAGATGAATACAAGGTGAGTGCGACCTGGCGTCAACTCACTCCCGGTCAGTTTGGCGGCATGGAGCCCGGTAACGGCTTTTTCATGAACTTCATCATCAACATGGCTGGTGAGGGGGAGATTGTGGTAAATGGCAAGCGCCTGCCTGGTCAGGTGCTGCCCGGGCCCGGCCGACCGCCAGCCTATCTGGCTTTTGCCGAAACATGGCTCAAGTAAGCTGAAGCGGCTCAACGGGCATTCCACATAAAAGGGCGCGTTCAGCAAAAACCCGGATCTCATGCCATAATTAAAGAGGCCCTGCAATTAAGGGTATTCTTTAAGCATTCGAGAAACATTCGAGGATTGAATCATCATGGCTGATACCTGGCTTACGTCGCTTTTGACTTCCACGCCCCAGGAGGGCTTTGAGTTGGCCATCACCCTCAGCAGGCGCGGAGTGAAGTACACGCAGCCTGACACTGAGGTGCTGCACAAACTCCGCCCGGAGTACGCGAACAGCGCGAGCGCTCTCACCGCTGCATCGCAGGTGATCGCGATCAACTTTCAGACCATCTCTGCGGCCAACAACTACTGGCGCAAGTAAGGAGTCTCAAGTTCAGGCAGGCAGATTTCCACGGGGGTTGGCAGATTATGCCAGCCCCCGAGTTCATGGTCGGCATTAATCACTCCGGATCAGCCAGGACGCCGTTCTTCGCGGGTTTTGTGGCTGACGAATCAAGGGCAGGACAGCATGAAGAAGAATCCCGCCTCCCCCGCCTGGGAGGCACTCGGCAGGCACTACGACCAGATTGCACCCGCAAGATTGCGCGATCTCTTTAAGGCGGACCCGGCGCGAAGCACTCGTTTTACACTCAGTGCGGCCGGCTGGCGCTTTGATTTTTCCAAGCATCGCATCACGGATGAGACCATGCGATTGCTCTTTGCCCTGGCGAGGGAGCGCAAGCTGGAGGAGCGCAGGGATGCCATGTTCTCCGGTGGCATTGTAAACACCACAGAGAAACGTGCAGCACTGCATGTGGCACTGCGGGCTCCGGCTGATGCGATAATGGAAGTGGGCGGAGAAAATGTGGTGCCGGGGGTTCAGGATGTTCTTTCGCGAATGGCTGCCTGTGCCAACACCATACGAGATAAGCGCTGGGTCGGCAGTACGGGTCGACCCATCCGCAACATCGTGAACATCGGGATTGGCGGATCGGATCTCGGACCGGCAATGGCTTACGAAGCGCTGCGGTACTATAGCGATCGGGATCTGACATTCCGTTTCGTTTCCAATGTTGACGGCACCGACTTCCACGAGGCAGTGCATGGGCTGAGAGCCGATGAGACAATGTTCATTGTGGCCTCAAAAACATTCACAACACTGGAAACAATGACCAACGCGCAAACGGCGCGGGAATGGATACGCAGTGCGCTGGGACAGAAGGAGGTGAACCTCGCCGCTCATTTTCTTGCTCTGTCCACCCACGAGAAGGCCGTGTCAGAGTTCGGAATACCAGCCAGCCAGATGTTTGAGTTCCACGATTGGGTGGGTGGTCGCTATTCCATGGATTCGGCCATAGGCCTTTCCACCATGATCGCCATCGGTCCCGATGGGTTCAGGGAAATGCTCAGCGGGTTTCATGCAATGGATGAGCATTTCAGAACGGCGGCGCTGGAAGAGAACATTCCCGTGACAATGGGGCTGCTGAACGTCTGGTATACCAACATGTTCGGCAGTGAAACCGTGGCCGTGCTTCCCTACTCACAATATCTCAAGCGCTTTCCGGCGTACCTGCAGCAGCTCACCATGGAGTCAAACGGAAAGCACGTTCGTCTTGACGGTAAAGCGGTCAACCACGCCACGGGAGCCATATTCTGGGGAGAGCCCGGTACCAACGGTCAGCACTCCTTCTATCAACTCATCCATCAGGGTACTCACCTCATACCCTGCGACTTCATCGCCTTTGCACACTCACTGAACCCGTCGGGCGCTCACCAGGATCTTCTCATTGCCAACGTGATTGCACAGGCTGAAGCTCTCGCCATAGGCAAGACCATCGAGGAGGTACTGGCTGACGGTGTTTCCACTGAGCTTGCCCCTCACAAGGTGATGGAAGGCAACAGACCCTCCAGTCTATTGTTCGCCGAAAAACTTACCCCCGAAAGCCTGGGAGCGCTGATTGCTGCATATGAACACAGTGTCTTTGTACAGGCTGCAATATGGGACATAAACCCCTTTGATCAGTGGGGTGTGGAGCTGGGCAAGAAGCTGGCAACACGCGTGGCAGATGAATTGAGCGACAAGAGCACAACGCCGTTACATGATTCGTCCACCAATGCAGCCATTCAATGGTATCGTGAGCGGAGAAGTGAGCCATCTACGCCCTTCATACGGGTAAGGACACAGCGGGTAATGGTGCTTGATGTGGGTGGCAGCCACGTGAAGGTAAAGCTTGCCGACGAGGAGGAATTCAAGTTCGCATCCGGACCTGCCATGACTCCCTCACAGATGCTCAGCAGACTTGCCAGACGATTGGGCAATCGGCGCTACGATGCAGTCAGCATAGGATTTCCGGCCCTCATTGTTCACGGCCGCATTGCCACAGCGCCGATGAACCTTGGCGAAGGCTGGCCAGGCTTTGATTTCACCCAGGCGCTGGGCAGACCGGTGAAACTGGTAAACGATGCTGCCATGCAGGCAATTGGCAGCTATGAGGGTGGAAGGATGTTGTTTCTGGGCCTCGGCACCGGCTTGGGCACCGCCATGATGGTGGACGGTGTGCTGGAGCCGATGGAATTGGCACATCTGGCGTATAAGAAACGCACATACGAGTACTACGTGAGCACTGACGCCCGCAAACGATTGGGCGCACAGAAGTGGCAGACAGAAGTTTTTAAGGTGATAGACACCCTGCGAGCAGCCCTGGAGCCTGATTACATCGTGCTGGGTGGAGGCAATGTGCGCCATTTGCGCGACCTGCCGTCCGATGTACGCAGGGGTGACAACGCAAACGCATTCAAGGGTGGATTCAGACTGTGGGAGCAGAGCAAATGAGCGAACATGGGGGCAGTTTGGGCAAGCCGCTGCAGTTGGGCTTCATTGGCCTGGGCCGGATGGGCCTGAACATGGTGAAGCGACTTGAGGCGGCAGGTGTTAATTGCGTGGCCTTTGACAAGAACGCAGATGCACGCATTGCGGCAGTGAACACGGGCGCCCGCGCTACATCGTCGCTTGCAGACATGGTCTCGATGCTTGAATCGCCACGTGCTGTGTGGATGATGCTGCCAACCGCAGTGGTGGATGAAGTACTGGGCGAGCTCGTACCGCTGCTTGAGCCCGGCGACACAATTGTGGATGGTGGCAATTCGCATTATGTGGAAGACCTGAGGCGGGCGGCGGAGCTAGCACCAAGGGGCATTTACTACGTGGATGCAGGCGTAAGCGGTGGCGTATGGGGCCTCGAGCGCGGCTACTGCCTTATGGTTGGCGGTCCGGATGAGGCCGTATCGCATCTTGAGCCGGCCTTTCGTGCTCTGGCGCCGGGAGTTGATGCTGCCCTGCGTTCTCCGGGCAGAAGCGGTAGAACCACTCCGGCTGAAGAGGGATACCTGCACTGTGGTCCCAATGGCGCCGGACATTTCGTCAAGATGGTTCACAACGGCATTGAATACGGCCTCATGGCAGCATACGCTGAGGGGCTCAACATACTCAAACACGCCAACACAGGCAGCAGCGAACGCAGTGTTGACGCAGAGACAACGCCGCTGGAGCACCCTGAACACTACCGCTACGAACTGCCTGTGGGAGAGATAGTTGAGCTCTGGCGCCGCGGGAGCGTGATAGGCTCCTGGTTGCTTGACCTCACGGCCGGTGAGATGGCATCTGATCCGTCCCTGAGCGGCTACGCTGGCCGCGTGTCTGACTCGGGCGAGGGACGCTGGACCGCACTGGCAGCAATCGAGTCGGGCGTACCCACACCGGTTCTCACGGCAGCGCTTTACAGTCGTTTTGCGTCCCGCGGTAATGCTGATTATGCCGGCAGAGTCATGTCGGCCATGCGTCACGCCTTTGGCGGACATGCGGAGAAAGCCGGCAACCACAGGGATTAGCTGCGATGACAAGAATGATTATACTGGGCGCCACGGGAGACCTGACCAGACGCCTGCTCATGCCCGCGCTCTACAGGCTCTCCAGACTCGGGCGCTTTCCGGACCTCGAGATCACCGGCTATTCAAAGGAGCGCTGGGATGACGAGCGATTCCGAAAGCACATACACGATTCGCTGAGAGACTTTGCCACTGAGTTCGATGAAGGAAGCGCCGAACGCTTCTGTGCTGCACTCAGCTATCTGAGCGGAGGGTTGGAGGCCGGTGACATGCGCGAACTGGCGGCGCGCACTAATGGGCCAGCTCTCTTTTATCTGGCACTTCCCCCGGCACTCTTCGGCAAGGCGGCCGAAGCACTTAGCCAGGCCGGACTGGCGGACAGCTCCAGAGGATGGCGACGGCTGGTGGTTGAAAAGCCGTTTGGCTATGACCTTGCAAGCGCTGAATCTCTTCGCGTTGAGCTCCAGCGCTCGTGGTCCGAAGAAAATATCCTTCGGATAGACCACTTTCTCGGAAAAGAAAGCACACAGAACCTGCTGGTGTTCAGGTTCGCAAACCGGTTCCTCGAACCACTCTGGAACAATGCTCACATTGAGCAGGTGCAGATAAGCTGTCCGGAAACCCTTGGTGTTGAGCATCGAGCAGCATACTACGATCACGCCGGTGCACTGCGCGACATGCTGCAGAACCACCTCATGCAGCTCTTCTGCCTCACAGCAATGGAACCGCCGTCAAGCTGGGATGCCGAAGTGCTGCGAGACCACAAGGTGGAGGTGCTGCGAGCTGTACAGCCATACAGCGGCGACACTGTGGCGCATAACGCGGCGCGCGGTCAATACACGAGAGGCTCGATTGCGGGGAGCACGGTGGCCGGCTATAAGGAAGAACCGGGAGTAGCCTCAGATTCCAACACCGAAACCTTCGCAGCTCTGCGCTTCGAGGTGAACAACAGACGCTGGGAAGGTGTACCCTTTTACCTGCGCAGCGGAAAACGTCTGGCAGGCAATGCCTCTGAAATTGCCGTTGAGTTCAAGCGCATACCTGGCTTGCTGCCTGGCAGTGAGGCACCCGAGAACAACTGGATGGTGTTCCGCCTGCAGCCACAGGAAAGCCTGAATCTCGTTGTGAACGCAAAGGTTCCCGGTGCCGGGCTCAACGCTCATCAACTCACACTCAGTGCGCCCTACACATGCGATCCCGACGAGGAGTTCTCCGCTTATGAGCAGCTACTCATGGACGCACTGGAGGGAGATCGTTCGCTGTTCCTGCGCTTCGATGAAGTGGAATGGGCCTGGCGCCTGCTGGACCCGGTTCTCAAGTCGTGGGAAAACGGAAGTCCCGATGCCTATGCAGCGGGTTCGGAGGGCCCCGAGTCCCAGAATGCAATCCTGAACCCGGGACATCACTGGCGGCGCATAGGCCCGCCTGAAGGGAGTGCAGCATGTTAGCACCAGGAGCACCGGGGATCTCCCCGACATGGACCACCAGCGCCAAAGATCTGGTGTGTACTTCATTGGGCTCAAGCCGAGTGTGGTTCTCAGTGGGTTATGGCATACTCAACGAAGTGTTTTGGCCCAATTGCAGCGCGCCACAAATCAGGGACCTTGGATTCATCGTGGCCGGGAACGGCGGCTGGTGGGAAGTGAAACGTCAGCACGCTTATTCGCTCGAAACGCCTGCCCCTGACATTCCCCTGCCGCTCATAGTTCACGAACACGAGAAGTTCCGTCTTGAGCTTGAGTTCCTGATAGATCCATTGCGCGATGCGGTACTGATCCGTTATTCGCTTGACGGTGATGGTCTAAAACTCTACCCCCTTCTCGCGCCACACCTTGAGGGTTCGGGCAAAGCCAACAGTGCCTGGACAAGCTCTGACGCCCTCATGGCGCGCAAGCGCAGAAGCGCGCTCGCTCTCATGGCCAGTGGTGGGCTGTCGCGCAGCAGTGCGGGCTATGTTGGCGTATCGGATGGCTGGCAGGATTTTCACCAGCATGGTGCCATGACATGGCAGTACCGCTCTGCCTCTCAGGGCAATGTGGCGCTCATGACTGAGCTGAACGAAACAGAGGGTGTCATGGCTCTCGCCTTCGCAGAGTCACCCGACGGAGCTCATACCCTGGCCTCTTCAGCACTGGCTTCGGGATTTCCTCTGGCGAGACGCCGCTTCATTCGCGGCTGGCGCCGCTGGAGGCGCAATCTGGATACGTCGGATGCCCCCAAACAGCTCGTGGAAAGCGTGCAGCGCGCGGCCATGGTACTCAAGGTGCACGGCGACAGGACCTATCCGGGTGCCGTGGTGGCAAGCCTCAGTACGCCCTGGGGCTCAAGTCGCGATGACACAGGCGGATATCACCTCGTTTGGCCTCGTGATGCTGTTGAGGCAGGCTTTGCATTTCTGGCCTGTGGGCAGCATCAGGAAGCGCGGGCAATGCTGGCCTATCTCATATCCATACAGCAGCCCGATGGTCATTGGTTGCAAAATAGTTTTGGAGACGGACGTCCATTCTGGACGGGCATTCAGCTTGATGAAGTAGCGCTGCCTGTTCTTCTGGCAGCGAAACTCGATGAGATGCACGCTCTCAATGGCATGCATGATCAGGTTCAGCGAATGACCGGGGCTGCACTGCGCTTTCTTGCACAAACGGGGCCTTTCAGTCCGCAGGATCGCTGGGAAGAAAACGCTGGTGTGAATCCATTTACGCTGGGCACCACCATAGCAGCACTGATTGCCGGCGCCGCACATGGGTTCGTGAGCGGAGATGATGCTGCCTATGCTCTTTCACTGGCTGACGACTGGAATCGCCGCCTCGAAGGCTGGGTTTACGTAAGCGACACCGATCTGGATCATAGCCACGGTACGGATGGCCACTACGTGCGCATAACTCCACCATGTGAAACGGCTGAACGTGGACGGGTCATGCTCAAGAACAGGGGCGGAGAGAGCATGCACACGCGCGATCTTCTTGGCCTGGAGTTTCTCACGCTTGTGCGTCTGGGGCTTCGTTCAGCTTCGGATCAGCGCATACGTGATACCGTGAAACTGGTGGACGCACTGCTCAGAGTTGAGACGCCCACAGGTGCCTTCTACCATCGCTACAACGAAGACGGCTATGGTGAACATGCCGATGGCAGGCCCTTCGACGGCAGCGGCATTGGTCGCGCCTGGCCTCTGCTCAGCGGAGAGCGTGGACACTACGCAGTGGATGCAGGAGAAGATGCCCTGCCATATCTGGATGCAATGCTTGGATCCGCCAGTCCCGGCGGCATGATTCCCGAACAGGTGTGGGATACGGAGCCACTTCCCGCCAGATATCTGACAGCAGGGCGTCCAACCGGCAGCGCAATGCCCTTGGTCTGGGCACATGCAGAGTTTCTCAAGCTTGCCCTGGCAATCAAGCGTGGTGTGCCGATTGAACGCCTGCAGGCCGTGACTGAACACTGTGAAGGCTCGGAAGGCTCTGCGTCGGTGGTGCACTGGCGGGGTGACTCACCATGTGGAGATGTTCCCCATGGCATGACGCTGTCTGTGGAAGCCACTGAACCCTTCATGCTGCACATCGGCCACGACAACTGGCAGGATACGACTGATCTGGAGAGCGTGCGGGTTGGGCTGGGCATGCATGCTGTGTCCGTGCCGCCTCAGATGTCTGGTAGCGCCCGCGTGCTGAACTTCACCAGACGCTTCAGCGATCCACGGGGCTGGGAAAACCGTGACTGGGACGTCAACGTCGCAAGCGGCGAAACATGATTTCGGCAGTGATGTCAGACTTTTCGTTTGACAGCCCGCGGCTGAGGTGAAATTGAGGGAGCACCTGAGAGTACTTGAGGCGGGAGCTGAGTTCTATGATACGCTTGCCGCAGAGTTCTGCGGGCTTGCACGTACTGCCATTGCCCAAAAGGGAGCATTCACAGTGGCACTTTCGGGTGGCAACACTCCCGTGCCGCTATATGAAAGACTGGCTGACATAAACAGACTGAGCACTGCCGAATGGGATCACATTTCCATTTTTCAGAGCGACGAGCGTTGCGTGCCTCCCGACCATCCACGAAGCAACTACCGGATGATCAATGACGCACTGCTCTCGCGCCTTGGCAACTCAGCACCAGACGTGCACCGCATGCGTGGTGAAATGGATCCCGCAAGAGCCGCAGCAGACTACGAAGATGAAATACGTGCATTAGAACACGTTGTATCGAAACGCAGTCACTCCACCGACAGCGACACTATGGGACTTGATCTCATCTTGTTGGGACTCGGGAGTGACGGCCACACTGCATCTCTGTTCCCGGGTGGCTCCGCCATTGGCGAAACCACCCGACTGGTAATGGCTCAAAGCCCTGAGTCGCAGCCCGAGCCCCGGCTGACTTTCACACCGGCAGTGTTTCGTGCTGCCCGACAGGTATGGGTGATTGCAAGTGGTGCAGGAAAAGCCACAACCGCCCGCAAGGTGCTGCTGGGGCCGGTCACGCCGATACTTCTGCCGGCGCAGGTGCTGCGCGGCCTGGCGCAGGTTACCTGGTGGCTGGACCGGGAAGCAGCAGAAGAACTCGGCGACTCAGAAGGTCCCCTGGCCTGAAGAGTCGGTCTGGATGTGGAAACTGCGGTCCGTGCTGGAGTACGACAGCAAAATCACCTGACCACGCTGCACGTTGATTAGAGTATCGAGCGCCAGCTCTTCAGGGATCGCCTCAGCTCGACGTGCTCTTCTTTCCTGCGCTTCGCGGGTTTCTCTGTCCGCCGCGGCAGCTCCCGCAGCAGTCTGATCACTGGTGGTATCGGGAGCGTTGCCCGAATCGATGCGCCTCAGTACCACGTTGAGACGCCGCTCTCCGGCGTTCAGACCATACTCGCGGAACAGGTGTATGGGTCTGTCGTTACGGAATCCGCCACCGCGCACAGTGTCTGCGGCCACCTCTGTACCGTCGATGGTCACGGCAAGATAGTAGCGGGCAAAGCGACCCTCACAAGACCAGCGCAGCCGCATGTGCTGCGGCAACGCCTCCATCTCTTCGTCACTGAGACGCCGGCAGTCTTCAATGCGCTCAGGACGCGCAGACCATGACAGCCTGAATACCGACTCGCCCACTGACGTGCTTCTGACCGGCACCAATGACACGCCGCGAAGAGCAACCAGACCCAGAACTGCAACCACCACGCCCACAGCGCGCTGAATCAACACAGACTTGCTCACTTGTCGTCCTCCATCGGTACGGGCACGCAAATGAGATCAAGCGGGTCCTCGAAAGCGTCGGGCTGGATGTGATCATTAACCCTGAGCTGCTCCGTAAAGGCATCCCATGCCTCGATCGTGCCTGAAACATCACCGGGAGCCATAACGCCCGTCATCACGCGCGTGCGGTCAACACGGGGCTGCAGCTCGGCCTCTCGGTCGTTGTACATGCGCTCGTGCAACCACTTGGGGCCTTCACGCCCCTTGCAATCGCGAGGCGGGCAGGTGTAGATCATCACTCCGGGCACTCCCGCACGAAGTGTGAGTTCAATGGCTGAAGTATGGATGTTGCCTGCACACGGAACGAACTGAATTTCCGCGCCTCGCTTTATGAGTGATGCCACATGGCTCGTCGCGGCGTTCTCGCAGCATATGGCAACAGGCCTGAGTTCATGATCACCCGAGCCGTAAGACTCACGCACACGCTTGACCTGATCACGACCGGTCATGCCGGCAGGCCCCACTCCCATGGGCGGACAGGAGCCCGCACATATACCGCAGGAGACACACTTTCTGGGGTCAACGTTGGCCACCAATTCCGACTGATTCTCTCGGCGATCCTCACGGGGAATCATGGTAATGGCTTCCCAGGGGCAGTCCTGAGGGCACTGATTACAGCCCGTGCAATAGCGCTCGTCCACCCAACTCGGTGTGAGCACGCCGGTACGCGGACGCCTAGCGAAGAATGGAATCGACAGAGCCACACCAATCGTTGCTATCGCTCCCGCCCACGCGAGCCATGGCGGTATGGCGTTGGCCCAGGGCAACCAGAACGCGTAGAAAAGATCTGCGGGTACGTGGGTATCCACAGACAGCAGTGAAGCCTTGGGAGCGAGAGGTGAAGGCCAGAGCAACGCCAGAGCAAAGAGGCCACCACCAATCCAGTACATCATCACGCGCGGCGGCAGGGCGGCCGGTCTCGCCAGGTGCGAAAGATGCACCCAGAGGCCGGCGGCCACTCCCAGGGGAAGCGCCACGTGAAGGAAAAGATTGATGAAGAAGAACGCACCAGGTATCGCCTGATCGCCCGCGAATATGCGACGCGTGGGCTCACTGAGCAGCGGGAGCACGTCAAACATGCGTGCGCCAGTCGTGGCGAGCTCGGCACCGAATCTGTCCCACACCAGTACATATCCGGTCCAGCCACTCACAAACAGCACCGCAAGCAGAATCACACCCGACGACCACGCCAGAGCGCGTGCCCCCCAGGAGCGCGACTGCGCGAACATCCGCCATGCATGAATGAGAACCGCCACCACTATGGCATCAGATGCAAAGCGGTGCAGTGAGCGTATCCAACGCCCAAGAAAGGGATCCGCCTGCAGACGTGCAACCGACTCCCACGGTGCTCCGACGCGATAAAACAGAAGCAGGTACAAGCCGGTGATTATCAGCAGCGACAGCAGCGCAACCGCAATGGTGCCGGTCTGATGCATGATATTGTATCGCCACCCATACAATTTCGTAAACGCAGCATCAGTTGCGCGCAGAAGTCGCAAAAAAAACCGTTCCAACAACGCCATCAGGGAAACCCTCTTGCGTGACAAGTGCAGATTAGGCACGATAGCCGAATTGGCGGACTCGTCCAATCCGTCGAGCATCAACGAACACCTTTGGCGCACACCGATGTCCGGTTTCTCCAGCACAAGCTTCCACTCTGTGCATCTCCACAGTGATCAGCCTGATACACAACGCAAATCTGTGCAAGGGACCA
>CAZWSJ010000002.1:48859-111169 GCA_964636415.1 uncultured Gemmatimonas sp.
TTCACCGGATGGGGTATGTGGGAGATTCTCTCCATGCCTGCCGGCACGCTTCCATGAGGTTCGCATGCTGACAAAAGTCCACTCCGGTCTGGATCCGGTGCCCGGCGTATGGTGGAAACCAGCGCATAAATCCGAAAAAGTGTGGGTAGCAATATCGTTCGCATGGTGCATGGTGCTCTTCGCCATGATGCCGCTGTGGCACTGGAAAGGCGGACAAAACCCCTCGGGTATCCGCAGCAAAGTAGACCCCATGAAATTCTACGCCCGCACCATGGAGTTTGCCCAGCAATACAAGATCGGTGACGACCGCGGTATCCCCATCGTTGCACCACCGGCAGGCGCCGATGTCTATCTCACCGCCATGACCTACCAGTGGTATCCGATCCTTCAGCTCGAAGCCGGCAAGTCGTACCGCCTCCACATGTCCGCGCTCGACGTCAACCACGGCTTCAGCCTCTATCCACTCAACGTCAACTTCCAGGTGGTCCCCGGTTACGACTACGCGCTCGAAGTGACGCCAACCGAATCCGGCGATTTCCGCATCATCTGTAACGAGTTCTGCGGCATCGGCCATCACACAATGGTGGGTCGTGTCATAGTGGTTGATGCAAACGGTCAGCCAGTCGCCGACAACGCCCAGGCGGTCATCCGTGACCGGGAGGCCAAATGAGCGCTGCCGCACCAGCCTTCCCCCATCGCATCTGCCCGTCTACCGGACGGGTGATTGCCCTGCAGGCAGAGCCACTGATCAAGGCCAACGCAGTGGTCTCGGTTGTGTCTCTGCTCATTGGTGCGATTGCAGCACTGCTGCTTGTACTGACGCGCTGGCAGGCCGTGCATCTGCTTCCCGCCGAGTGGTATTACAGAATTCTCGGCGTGCACGGCATGAACATGCTGATTTTCTTTATCATCTACTTCGAGATGGCAGTGTTGTGGTTCGCCGGAACCGCACTGCTGAATGCAAGGCCCGCCGCGCCACGGCTGGGTTGGTTCAGTTTCGGGTTGATGATACTGGGTACACTGTCGGTTGAGTGGGCCCAATGGACGGGCCGAGCGGATGTTCTCTACACATCCTACCCGCCTCTCAAGGCACACCCGGCTCTATACATAGGTGTGATTCTCTTCGCGGTTGGCGCACTAATAGTGTGCGGGCAGTTCTTTGCCACAATTACCATAGCCAAACGCGAAAAGACATACGAAGGGTCCATGCCGCTGGTTGTATACGGTGCCGTGACAGCAGCCATCATCGCTGTCATCACGCTGCTCCACGGCGCGATGATCTACATACCCACCTTCATGTGGAGCATGGGTTGGATTCCTGCGGTGGATCCCGAGATCTATCGCATGATATGGTGGGCCCTTGGTCACTCGGCCCAGCAGATCAACGTTGCCGCCATGGTGGCAATCTGGTACATGCTGGCCGCGCTCACTGTGGGTGGCGTCGTACTCAACGAAAAGGTGAGCCGCTCGGCATTCGTGCTCTACATTCTTTTCATCTCCATGGCATCTGCGCACCACCTGCTGGTGGATCCGGGCTTCGGACCCGCATGGAAAATCGTGAACACGTCGTACTTCATGTACATGGCAGTGCTGGCGTCCATGATTCACGGCTTCACAGTTCCTGCCGGCATGGAACTGGGTATGCGCCTGCGTGGCTACACCGAGGGCCTTTTCGGTTGGCTGAGACGCGCGCCGTGGGGTGACCCCGGCTTCAGCGGCATGGTGTTCAGCGTGGTGGTCTTCGGCTTCGTTGGCGGCATCACCGGTGTCACCATCGGAACCGAGCAGATCAACATCCTGGCTCACAACACCATGCGCCTGCCCGGCCACTTCCATGCAACTGTGGTAAGCGGAACGGCCATGGCCTTCATGGCTGCCACCTACTACATCATCCCTCTGGTCTTCCGCAAGAAGGTGGCCTTCTGGGGCCTGGCCAAGGCACAGCCCTACATGTTCGCCATCGGCATGCTCATGGTCTCCATGGGTATGACCTTTGCCGGCTCATTTGGCGTGCCACGTCGTCACTGGGATGCTTCCTTCACCGACGCGATGTTCGACTTGCAGTTCAACCCAGCGGTTGATATCGCGCTTGCCGTGATGGGCATCGGTGGAATCCTGGCTGTGACCGGTGCGTTCAGCTTCATCGCCATCGCGGTCAAGTCGGTGTTCTTCGGCGAGGACCTTGGTACCATCACCATCGGCAAGGCCATGGTTGGCGTGCCACAGGGACTCACCCACCCGCCGGTGCAGCCTGCGAACGCCGATGAACTCAACGAGGCACTTCATGAAGATTCACGTGGTATCATGGGTGCAACTCCGGGAACGGTGGTGCTCGTTGCAGTGTTCCTGCTGGCATTCATCGTGTACTTCTTCACCAACTGGAAGCTTCTGAGCTCCGTCTGGAAGGTGGGCTGAGTTATGAGTAAGGCTCGAGCGCAGGGCGGTCTGGCTGTTGCCGCCCTCGGGATCATTCTCGTCATCACTGCAGGTTGGTGGGCGCTCGCGCTCTGGCCGGCCGCTGGCGGTGTTCCGGAATGGGTGCTGCGTACACGCGCAGCCTGCTTCGGACGCACTGCCAGCGGTCTGCCCAATGCCGGTGGATGGATACTGCTTATCGGTGAACCCATAGGCATGGCCGCAGTCCTGATGGCGGTCTGGGGAGATGCACTGCGCAGGGATTTCCGGGCGCTCGCTGCATCCTTCAGCGGACGTGCCACGATGGCTGTGGTTGCACTGCTCACCATGGTGGGTGGAGCCGCGGCAGCGCAGCGCGTACGGAACGCGCTCAACGCCAGCAATGTTGAGCTTCTAACAGCTCAGTCTGTCATCGAGAACTACGATGAAACCCGCTACCATCAGCCGGCGCCGTCCACGCATCTGACAGACCAGCGCGGCATGCCGTTTTCTCTCGATTCATTGAGCGGACAAAGAGTCATCCTCACCTTTGCCTATGCCCATTGTGAAACGGTGTGCCCCACCATCGTGCACGATCTCAAGCTGGCACGCCGTAAGGCCGGGGCAGAGGATGCCGCTCTTGTGATAGTCACTCTCGACCCCTGGCGTGATGTGCCCAGCCGCTTGTCATCGATCGCGGAACAATGGGAACTGGCACCCGGCGACAGAGTCCTCAGTGGCTCAGTTAACGAGGTCCTGAACGTGCTCGACAAGTGGGAAGTATCGCATGCACGTGATGAGCAGACCGGTGAAATAATTCACAGTTCTGCTGTGGTGCTGTTGGACCGGAACGGGCTGGTTTCTTATCGCATGTCGGGCGACTGGCAGCGTACGGCCGGTCTTCTCGAAACACTCTGAAACGGATTTTCACGTCCGATGCCACGTCCAACAAGGAGATCCGCATGACGACCAATTCAGACAACAGATGGGTGCGCGATGGCCTTCTCTGCGGCCTCGTGGCATATGCCGCCGTGATTGTGTTTTACAGCGGCTTCGACTTCCTGGCCAGTCGCGGTCCCATGTTCACAGTAAACCTGCTCGGCGCAGGCTTGTTCAAGGGCGTGCATGACCCCACGATCCTGCAGTACCCTATTGCACTGGACAAGCAGGTCATATTCTGGTACAACGGCGTTCATCTGGCCATCTCGCTCGCAATCGGACTGTTCGTGCTCTGGCTGGTGCACCAGGCTGAGCGCAGACCTTCGCGTGCCGGCCTCATGGCTGGGCTCATTCTGGCAGGCTTTGCCGCCACGATCGCCGTTATTGGCCGACTCACCGAGCCCGTGCGCATTCTTCTCCCCTGGTGGAGTATAGTGCTGGCAAACGTCGCAGCCTCGGCTTGTTCAGCATGGGCACTGTGGCGACTCAAGCCCGGATTGGTTCGCCTGATGCTGGGTGGCATCAGGCACTGACGCCAGCCCAGACGTATGACAGAATCTCCCGCACATTGCTAGCTTTTCTGGACCATCAAGGTGCGCGGCGGCCCGGGAGCGCTCCTGATAGTCCCAGTCACCAGAGCAGGGGAAGCGGGAGATCATGTCATCATCCAGAATTGTTTTCATAGTCTCCGGCTCAATTGCGGCCTTCAAGGCCGCCCAGGTCGTCTCGCGTCTTGTTCAGAACGGACACGAACTTCGGGTGGTAGCCACACCATCCGCACTGCGCTTTGTTGGTGCAGCCACGTTTGAGGGGCTCACGAACCAGCCGGTACTCTCAGACCTGTGGGAACACGGGCGCGCAATGGATCACATACACCTGAGTCGCTGGGCCGACTTCGGTGTGATATGCCCGGCCAGCGCCAGCACAATCGGACGAATGGCGCATGGCCTCTCAGAAGATCTGGTGGGAGCGCTTACCCTGGCATGGCCCCGGAGCAAGCCGCTGCACATCTTCCCCGCGATGAACAGCCAGATGCTGAGCCATCCTGCCACGGCAGCCAATCTTGCCCGTCTCGAAGAAATGGGCGCGACCGTGCACCCAACCGGTGGCGGTTCACTGGCATGCGGTGAGGTTGGTGACGGTCGCTTGCTTGAGCCGGATGACATAATTGCGCGCATCACGCCAAGAGCCCGGGGGCGGATTCTCATAACCGCCGGTGCCACGCGTGAGCCCATTGATGGCATCAGATTCATCTCCAACGTGAGCACCGGCCGCACGGGCGCCAGCATCGCAGACAGACTCACAGCGCGAGGCTGGGACGTTACCTTCGTGCACGGAGAAGGCTCGGCGTTGCCCACGGGCTCAGCGCGCAGAATGTCATACGGAAGCTTCGAAAGCCTGGACAAGCTGCTGCGTGAAGAACTCGGTGCATATGAGTACAACGCGGTGATACACGCCGCTGCAGTAAGTGACTATTCTGTCGCAGCTGTCAACGGTCACCAGGTGCAGAACAACATAAAGGTTTCGAGCGACAAAGCACTCAATCTGCAGCTCATCGCCAACCATAAAATCCTGCCACTCCTGCGCGGCTACTCAAGAAAAAGCGACATAACAATCATCGGCTTCAAGCTCACGCTCAACCAATCTGCTGACGAGACAATCGCCATTGGCCGAAGACTGCTCGGTCCCGGCGTGGATGCCATCATTGCCAACGACTGGTCCAACATTTCGGCCGACAGCCACCCGGGCCATCTGGTTTCCCGTGATGGAGAAAGAGAGTTCAGCGACACAACGGCACTGTGCAATCTGCTCGACGAAACTCTGCACTGAGCAAAGCCGCCACTGGCAAACCAACCACACCTGATACAGTCGGTAGCATTCGGAGAACTCAATGATACTCTGTCTGGATGTAGGCAATACGCAGATATTTGGCGGTGTTTTTGAAGGCGGGGAAATCCGGGTTCGTTTCCGGCGTACCAGCAAGACCGGTGCGAGCAGCGACGAGATAGGTGTTTTTCTCCGAAGCGTGCTGCGCGAGAACGACATCGACCCGATGGAAGTGACGCGGATTTCCATCTGCACTGTTGTTCCCGAAATGCTGCACTCAGTGCGCAATGCCTGCATAAAGTACTTCAACAGGGTGCCCTTTGTGCTTGACGATGGCGTCACTACAGGGCTGAAGATCTTATACCGCAATCCGCACGAAGTGGGCACCGATCGCATTGCCAACGCGATTGCGGGTGTGCATGCCTGGCCCGACAGGAATCTGCTGCTCATTGATTTTGGAACGGCAACCACATTCTGTGCCGTGAGCAAGGCGCGCGAATACCTTGGCGGCGTGATCATCGCAGGCATAGGAATATCAGCGGAAGCGCTCGGCACCCGCACATCCAGGCTGCCCACCGTGGAAATAGTGCGTCCGGAGACCTGCCTTTCCAAGACCACTTCAGAAAGCATTCAGGCCGGGCTCTATTATGGCACCATAGGTCAGGTGCGGGAGATCAGCGGCCGCATAATCAACGAGGCCTTTGCCGGTGAGCGGCCGCACATAATTGGCACGGGCGGTATCGCATCACTCTTTGACGACGCCGGCATATTTGACGAGGAAAGCCCGGATCTCGTTCTCTACGGCCTGTATCACGCCCTGCTCATGAATCAGTAAATGGCAGACTGAAGCGCCCGCTCGCAGCGATTTCAGTTCACGCGTCGCCGGCGATTCCAGTAGGCATAAACCGGCAAACCTGCCAGGAGAACGAGAACACCCTTGAGTGCATTTGTGGGGTTGGACAAGATGGATCCGACTACCACGTAGGCTGCGGCTGCCACAAACACCAGAGTGGTATACGGATGTCCGGGAACACTGACCGTGCTTGCCGAGGCGTCGACAGCGGCTCTGCCGGCACGCCGGTCGCGGCTTCGCAATACCAGCAGTGAGGCGGCAGTGCTGCCAAAGAAAATCCAGTCGGCAAACACCACATAGTCAAGTAATTGACCATAGGTACCGGACAAGAGCAGCAGCAGCGAAACCACGCCCTGCCCCGCCAGAGCCCACACCGGTGTACGCCAGCGAGGATGCAACCTGGCCACGCGCATAAAGAACAATCCGTCGGCGGCCATGGCCTGGTATACCCTGGCCGACATCAGAATGACCATTGTAAGAAATCCGATGGTAGACGCAACAATACCTGCCGTGATCAATACCCTTCCCACAGGCCCCAAGTAGATCTGCATGGCATCGGCTGCCGGTGCGCTGGACGCGGCAAGGCCTTCGGGCCCCAAAGCGCGCAGATAAGCGATGTTGACCAGAAGATATGCTGCCGCAACGATGAGCACACCGAGTATCAAAGCCCTGGGCAGCGTGCGCCTTGCGTCCACCAGCTCTTCGGCCACCGCGTTGGTCTGCTGCCAGCCGCCGAAAGAAAAAAGCACCGGTACCAGGGCCGCCCCCATGGCTCCAATCGCAGCTGATAACGAACCCGGAGCCTGAAGCGCTGCCGGATTCGCAATTATGGGCGGGGGCTCGTGTGCGGGGCTCAGGGCAATCGCTGCAATAATTAGCATCGCAATCGCGGCCAGTTTGAGCACGGTGAGCACATTTCCGGTTACGGCACCAAGTTGCACCCCCAGAATGTTTATCAGGGTAAGGCCAACAATGAGTACAACGGCAATCGGCGTTGCCGTTTCCGGAGCCACGTGGGCCAGTTCGGCGATATAGTTGGCGCCCGTGATCGCCACGGCTGCGATCGCACCGCTTCCAATAATGAGAAACAGGGCCCAGCCATAAAGAAATGCCGGCAGGGTTCCGTAGGCTTCACGCAGGTACACGTAGGTACCGCCAGCCTCGGGCCTTCTGGAGCCAAGCTCACCATACACCAGCCCACCTATAACGGCGATTACCGCTCCAAGGGCCCAGGCACCCAGCGTGAGCGGGGCGCCTCCCACACGCTGCGCCACAACAGACGGAGAAAGGAAGATTCCGGCACCAATTATGCCTCCCACAACCAGCATTGTCCCTGAAAAGAGGCCCAGGCGCTCCCGGTAATGAACCGCGCTGGCCGGGTTGGCGTTATTTTGTCTCTTAGGCATCACCACATTCTGCGGCCTCCCACAATCTCGCGCCAGCAGAAACCACCGCATCAATCAAGTTCATGACTGCTCACAATTCACCATCTGACAGTCCGGGGCTGCGGCAGCTCCTGACCCGCCTGTTGGCACTGCTGCTGTCTGCAATGGTCTCAACCTCACCGGAGCTCGGCGCCCAGAGCGCCCTTTCAATACCCCACGAAAAGTTCACACTGCCCAACGGACTGGAGGTAATACTCCATGTGGACCGTTCCGTACCCATTGTGGCGGTTGAGAACTTCTACAAGGTGGGCTCTGGAGACGAAAAGCCCGGCAGAACCGGGTTCGCCCATCTTTTTGAACACGTGATGTTCATGGGTTCCGAGAACGTGCCGGTTGGCAAGTTCGACGAGTGGCTTGAGGCAGCAGGCGTGAGCAACAATGGCTCAACCAATGCCGACCGCACCAATTACTACGAAAGCGGACCCTCCAACGCATTGCCGCTGATGCTCTGGCTGGATGCCGACCGGATGGGTTGGCTGCTGCCCACAATGGACCAGCCCAAGCTGGACCTGCAGCGTGATGTGGTAAAAAACGAACGGCGGCAGAGCTACGACAACGTCCCATACGGACGAGCATACGAGACTATCCTGCCGGTGATGTATCCGTCCGACCACCCATATTCATGGCCAGTGATCGGATCCATGGCCGATTTGAGCTCGGCCTCACTGGAAGACGTGAAGGATTTCTTCCGGCAGTACTACGCGCCCAACAACGCGACGATCACCATTTCGGGCGACATTGACCCGGATTCGGCAAAGGCGCTGGTTACCCATTATTTCGGCAACATTCCGAGAAGCGCCAGGCCGGTAACAAGACCCAATGTTCCCAAAGTGAGCATAGCACGCGACACACTTCTGGTGATGGAGGATCGTGTGCAGCTTCCGCGCATATACTATGCCTGGCACGGTGTAAAAGTCTTCTCACCGGACGACGCAGCACTGGATGCTCTCGCTGAGATACTGGCTGGTGGACGGAGTTCACGCCTTTACCGCTCGCTTGTCTACGAAAAACAGATCGCGCAAGACGTAAGCATGTCCAACTCATCGAGCAAGCTGGATGGCATGATCATGCTCACCGCCACTGCAAAACCGGACGTTCATCCCAGCCGGCTTGATACAGAGATAGCCGCTGCACTGCGCGAGATAGCAGAATCGGGAGTATCCGATCGCGAACTGACACGAGTCAAGAACGGCAGGCGTGCAGCCATGATGAACGGTCTCTCAACTGTGCTGGGGAAGGCCACGAGACTCAGCTATTACAATTACTTTGCCGGCACTCCCGACTACATGGCCGAAGATCTTGCACGTTACGAACGTCTCACGCCCGCCGACATACAGCGGGTTGCAAGGCAATATGTATTACAGCATAAGATAGTTCTTACGGTTGTTCCTGATGGCAAACGCGACCTCGCACTCACTTCGCTCTCCGGAGGAAACAGCTGATGAACCGTCATGCTTCATCAACCAGCGGGCAGAGAGCAATCAAGCGACTGGCCGCACTCAGCCTCGGGCTTCTGACAACCCCACTCATGCTTTCCGCCCAAACCGGCGCGTCTCGACCGGCCAGTACCACGCCCCCGGTACTTGGCCCTGCCCGGGCATTGGTTCTTCCACAGATGTCTGAGAAGACACTCGCCAATGGCCTCAAGCTTGTCGTGGTGGAAAGGCATGAGCTGCCGATCATTGACGCCACGTTGGTAATCCGCACCGGTGCCGAGGCCGATGGCGTTGCCAGAGGCGGTCTTGCAGGCATCACTGCCAGCATGCTTGACCGGGGTGCCGGTTCGCGCGACGCCATGGAGCTCGCCGAAGAAATCGGATATCTGGCGATTTCGCTTCGCGCAGGTGCCGGGTTTGAATCAAGTACGATTTCGCTTCATACCACCCGCGCAACTCTGGACAGCGCAATGCACCTGATGGCCGATCTCACACTGAGACCTGCATTCTCCGGGCAGGAGTTTGAGCGTCTCAAGAGTGAAAGGCTTACGTCGCTGTTACAGGAACAGGATCGCGGACCGGCTCTTGCAACACGGGCCTTCTCCACCATGGTCTTCGGCCCACAGCATCCCTACGGCCGCAGCGTAAGCGGTTCCAGTGAGACAGTTGAATCCATCACTCTCGACGATGTGCAGAAGTTCTGGGAGCAGTGGTATCGCCCCAACAATGCAACACTGGTAATTGTTGGCGATCTCGGGCTGAGTGAGGCCGAAGCACTGGCCCAACGGGAGTTCGGAGCCTGGCAGAAAGCAGCGCTGCCGCCTCCACCTGCCTACCCATCAACGCGTCAGGCGCCGCGACCCACCACTGTCACCATCATAGACAAGCCCGGAGCGGCTCAGTCCTCATTCCGCATTGGCGGAGTGGGCGTGGCGCGAAATACGCCTGATTATTATCCGCTCATGGTGATGAACACAGCCCTTGGCGGATCCTTCACTTCACGCCTCAACAACACGCTCCGCGAAAAAAAGGGCTACACATACGGAGCAAGTTCCAGCTTCACCATGCGGCGTGAAGCAGGTCCATTCACCGCATCGGCGGAAGTGGTCTCAGCCCGGACAGACTCCGCTCTCATCGAGTTCATGAATGAACTCAAGGGCATTCGCTCTCCAATGCCGCAGGAGGAACTCGAGCGGGCCAAGCGCTACCTGCAATTGGGATATGCGGGAAGGTTCGAGTCGAACAGCAGCATTGCAAGCCAGATTGCTGCTCTCATCCCTTACGACATTCCCCTGTCAACCCTCGGTGCTTTTGATCAGGGGGTTGGCAAGGTCAGCGCGGCAGACGTTCAGAGGGTGGCTACACGCTACATCGACATCGATCACTTTGTCATCGTCATTGCCGGTGACCGTGCAAGCATCGAGCCCGCACTCAAGGCCACCGGTGTGGCTCCGGTGGAAATCGGTAGTGTTGACGGGCGTGTCATGAAGGAGCCCTGACACGGCACAGTTGAAGCGACATTCAGGACCGACATGATCACATATTGCCTTTATCCGGAGTTGCTGTGCCCGCTGGAAGCGATGAATTACCAACCGCCACTGCCACGCCCCTTGTGGGCGTGGTAATGGGCAGCGCAAGCGATTACGACTCACTGGCGCCCGCCTGTGAGGTTCTCGCCGAACTTGACATTCCTTATGAGGCCCGCGTGGTGTCTGCCCACCGTACGCCCGACTGGCTGTTTGAGTACGCGGAAGCCGCCGGTCCACGCGGGCTCCGGGCAATCATAGCCGGAGCCGGAGGTGCTGCACACTTACCAGGCATGCTGGCAGCCAAGACGTTGGTACCGGTATTGGGTGTGCCAGTGGTTGCCACCCCTCTCAACGGGCTCGACGCCCTGCTGAGCATAGTACAAATGCCCGGCGGGGTACCTGTGGCAACCTTTGCAGTTGGCAAACCCGGAGCAACCAACGCGGCACTCTTTGCAGCACAGTTGCTGGCAGCAGATGATACCACCCTGATGCAGAAGCTCGCGGCAAGACGACAGGAAAGAGCCAGAGCAGCTCTGGCACGTCCATTGAACGCACCAGGAGCAATTGAAACTTGAGCAAGTTCACTCGTCACCCGATTCTTCCAGGCGCCACGATCGGCTTTCTGGGCGGCGGTCAACTGGGTCGCATGACAGCCCTCGCTGCCAGATCCATGGGCTACGATATTCATGTGCTCGACCCAGATGCCCACTGTGCCACAAGCGCCGTGGCGTCACGAAGCATTACGGCGGCATTCAACGACGTTGAGGCCGCAAGTGACCTCGCTTCCAAGTGCGACGTGGTGACTCTCGAAATTGAGCAGATACACCCGGATGTTTTAGACGCCGTGTCCGAACAAACCGTGCTGCATCCCGGTCGTTCGGCCGTGTACATCATTCAGGATCGCATTCGCCAGAAGCAGTGGCTTTCAGAACAGGGCTTTCCACTTGGTGGATTCAGAGTGGCAGGGTCTGCAGAGGCAATTGCGGCCGCAGTGCGGGAGCTCGGCCCATGCATAGCCAAGTCCACGCACGGCGGATACGACGGTCGGGGCCAGGTGCGGATCAGTGATCCGGCACAGGCTGGTGAAGCGTGGAATGCACTGGGCCAGCACCAGTGTCTCGTGGAGAAGCATCTTTCAATTGATTACGAGATTTCTGTGCTCGTTGCCCGCGCAGCCAGCGGTGAAACAGTCGTTTACCCGCCCTCAAGAAATCACCACACGCGAGGCATACTCACCTGGGCGGTGATTCCCGCAGCCATTACCAGTGCCATGCAACAGCAGGCACGCAATCTGGCACTTGGCATAGCGATGAGCCTCGACATGGTTGGTCTGCTAGCGGTGGAATGCTTCGTCACTACCGACGGAGAGCTTCTGGTAAACGAACTGGCTCCACGCCCTCATAACACCTACCACCACAGTGAGCGCGGGGTCTGTACGAGTCAGTTCGAGCAGTTCGTGCGCGCCATCTGTGATCTTCCCCTTGGTTCTCCAGAGGTTTTTGCCCCATCCGCAATAGTGAACCTGTTGGGCGACGTGTGGCTGAAAGGCACTCCGCCACGATTCAGTGCCGCACTTGAGACCGAAGGCGTGAGGCTGCATCTCTATGGCAAACCCGGCGCGCGGGCCGGTCGCAAGATGGGTCACCTGTCAGCCATCGGATCAAGCTCACAGCAGGCGCTAGACAGGGTGCTTGGGGCCTATCGCCTGCTTTCACCTGAGACAAGCAGTGATTTCGACGTTGGCAGTGTTCAACTGCCGGATCCAGTTTCCTGAACAAGCCACAGACATGGCGCTTCCCGCAATGGTAAACGCATGAACATTCTGGTTGTAAATGCGGGATCTTCAACGCTCAAGTTTCAGGTGGTAACTACCGACGAGCAGCGGATAAAGGACGACAGAGATGAAAAGCTCATTCGTGGCCAGATTGAGCGCATAGGTGGCGAGTCGGTGATTACGCTGCACACGCATGACGGTAGCGTGCGCAAGCGCACTGAGTCTCTACGTGATCTGCGTGCTGCGGTGGACTGGCTGGTGGGTTATGTGACCAGCGCCGAGAGTGGGACGGGTCTGGGCACACGCGCCGAATTGCACGCGGTGGGGCATCGCGTGGTTCATGGCGGTGAGCAATTCCGACGGAGCGTCCTGATCACCGAAGAAGTAACGCGCTGCATAGAAGAAAACATTGACCTTGCGCCGCTTCACAACCCGCACAACCTGCATGGCATAGAGGCCGTTCGCGCGGCGCTGGGTGATGCAATTCCACAGGTTGCGGTGTTCGACACAGCTTTTCACCAGACGCTGCCTGAGATGGCGTATCTGTATGCCATTCCATATCCCTTGTATCGACGCTATAAAGTTCGCCGATACGGATTCCACGGCACATCACACCGCTCAATTGCCTATCGTTACCGGCGGGTCACGGGGAGAGAGCGGAGCCAGGTACGCATCATAACTCTGCACCTTGGCAACGGTTGTTCGGCCTGTGCCATAAGCGGGGGCGTGTCGATTGATACCAGCATGGGTTTCACGCCGCTTGAGGGGCTCGTCATGGGTACGCGTTCGGGCGACATCGATGCGGCTCTGCCCGACTACATAGCGGCCAAGGAGGGACTGAGCCCGGCGCAGGTTGAGGCCATGCTCAACGGACAGTCCGGTCTTCTGGGGATTTCCGGACTTACCAACGACATGCGTGACTTGATTGCCGAGGCTGATGAATTGCAGGACAGGCGAGCCGAGCTGGCCATAAAGATGTTCTGCTATCGTGTTCGCAAGTATATCGGTTCTTACCTCGCGGCCATGGGCGGTGCTGACGCCCTGGTCTTTGCTGGCGGCATAGGTGAGAACGCACCTTCAATCCGTGCACGTATATGTGAAGGCCTGTCATGGGCCGGGCTCAGCGTTGACGACCAGGCCAACTCAGCGCTCGTGGGCGGGAAAGAGGGCCGCTTTTCAACGGCAGAGAGCACGCTTGAAGCGTGGGTGCTCCCAACGGATGAAGAGCTTCTCATTGCCCGGGATACCTTCAGGGTGGTGCACGGAAACTGACCCCTTGCGCTTTTTCCATGAGCTGCCGATAATAGTGAATGCGCGGTGATTTCACCGATTTGGCGGACCGCGCATCCGGGCTAACCGGCGCAGCACATCCGCCTAAGTCGTAGCCCCAACGGCCTGCGACGATCAAGCTTCGCGGGCCATTTTTCGTTTGCGCCAGCATAGAGTTGATCGCTGCTCTCGTGGGGTGGGTAGCGCGTGGTTTTCCTGCTCATGCAGTACAAACGCAATACATACTCAGTACAACCGCAGTACTACAACTGAAAGCAAGACGTGTCGCTGCACTGCGCAGCGCCCTCCGTCCGTGGTGATTTGCCGCCGATTGCCGCCACGATAAACAAAGAGCTAAACAGCGATAGCGCCCGGCGGCCTGTCCGTCCGGGCGCGTTCGTGTTGCATGGCGGCACTCACACACTTTTGGAGAGTGCCAGGATGTCGCATACAAGTAAGAACCCCACCAGCCCAGTGCGCCCACTTTCGGTGGAGACGATCGCGGTTCATGCCGGGCAGGAAACCGCCGACAGTGCCACAGGCTCGCGAGCGGTACCCATTTACGCGACCACCTCATATGTGTTCAACAGCCCCGAGCACGCGGCTGAACTCTTCGGGCTGCGATCCTTTGGCAACATCTACACGCGCATACAGAACCCCACCACCGACGTCTTCGAAAAGCGCATCGCTGCACTTGAGGGTGGTGTGGCAGCGGTGGCGGTTGCCAGCGGGCAGTCAGCCACCGCACTGGCCATTCTCAATCTGGCCCAGGCAGGGAACAACATAGTTGCCTCAAGGTCACTTTACGGAGGAAGCGTCTCGCTTCTTGCAAACACACTGTCACGACTGGGAATCAAAACCCACTTTGTGGACATACACGACCACAAGGCAGTGGTCGCTGCCATAGACGACCAGACGCGAGCTGTTTTTCTGGAAACCGTGGGCAACCCGGCACTGGATGTACCCGACCTCGAAGGCCTTGCCAATCTGGCCCACCAGTACAACGTGCCGCTGGTTGTAGACAACACATTTGCTCCCGTTATTGCCAGGCCAATTGATCATGGAGCCGACATTGTGATTCACAGTGCCACCAAGTGGATCGGTGGACACGGCACCAGCATAGGCGGTGTGGTTGTTGACAGCGGCCGTTTCGATTGGGGAGCGACCGCCCGCTTCAGGGAATTCTACCAGGAGCCGGAGCCCGCATATCATGGACTGGTATTCTCCAAAGCATTCGGCAACATCGACGGGGCAAACATAGCGTATGCAATTCGACTGCGAGTACTGCTCCTACGTGACCTCGGCACCGCACTCTCTCCCTTCAATGCATTTCTCTTTCTGCAGGGACTGGAAACACTGCCGCTGCGCATTCGACAGCACAGTTCCAACGCGCTGGAAATTGCAAAGTTCCTCGAGGCGCATCCAGCCGTGTCATGGGTCAAGTATCCGGGTTTGGAATCACATGCCACGCACGCGAATGCAGGCAGATATCTGAATGGAGGTTTTGGTGGTGTGCTCACATTTGGAGTGCGCGGCGGTGAAAAGGCTGCACGTCAATTCATCGAGAACACGAAATTCTTTTCGCTGCTCGCCAATCTGGGTGATACCAAGAGCCTGGTAATTCACCCGTGGACCACCACTCATGAACAGTTGAGCGATACAGAGAGGCATGCGGCCGGTGTTACTCCCGATCTCGTCCGTCTTTCCATTGGCCTCGAGAATGTGGATGACCTCATCGCAGACCTGAGCCACGCACTGGATGTGGCAGCCGGAGCCAGTGAATCAGGAGCAGCCCCGGTGGCGCAGGAGAACATCAAACGTCAAGAGGCAGCGGCATGAACCCCGTATCTCCAGCCAGGCAGCATGGCAACCGTGAGGCTTCGAAAAGGGCGCGCGACAAAGACCAACCAGCAAGTCACAGGCTCACACTGCTGTCGTCAGAGATCGTAACCGCCGTCAGCCCGTCACAGGAGTACAACACTGGCATCCCGGTGAGCGACACGAAGCTGTTCCTCAGCAATGTGGCGCTTGATGGTGGCGAAGTGCTGCCTGAAGTTGAGGTTCACTACAGGCTGGAGGGGAAGTTATCCGCCAACGCTGACAACGTTGTTCTTGTGATACATGCGCTCACAGGAAATGCCAACGCCAGTTCATGGTGGAAGAACGTCATTGGGCCTGACAAGGTGATAGATCCGGCCAGACATGCTGTTTTGTGTATCAGCCTGCTTGGCGGATGTGACGGTACCACTGGCCCGTGCAACGCAAACCCCTTTGCGCTGCCACCCATTACCACGCGCGATCAGGCCAGAGTGCTTGCGCTGACACTCGATGCACTCGGCATCAAGGCACCACTGCTGGTGTGCGGAGGGTCGCTGGGCGGCATGGTGACTCTTGAGTTTGCCGCGAGTTACCCAGCAAGGATTCGCAGCGCAGCGGTGTTTGCAGCACCCGCTGTGCAAACCACGCAGGGACTCGCATGGAATGCGATTATGCGCAGAGCGATCGCACTGGGCGGTGAGCACGACGGACTCGCTCTTGCTCGCATGATCGGCATGCTGAGTTATCGCACACCCGACAGTCTGGAGCAGCGCTTCGGCCGGAAGCGCGACACCGGCGGCGGTTTCCAGATCAATGAGTGGCTGGATCTCCATGGCGAGAGGCTGGTCAAGCGTTTCAATGCAGCAAGCTATGGAGCCTTGATTGACGCGATGGATGAGCACGACGTGGGCCGAGGACGTGGTGGTGTTGCTGAGGCTCTTAAACCGGTGGCTGATCGCATTATCGGGGCTGGCATCAAGGGCGATCTGCTGTATCCGGCAGAATGCGTGGAGCATTGGACCGACATTGCCGGCGCCAGCTACGCGGATCTCAGCTCAACACACGGCCACGATGCATTCCTGCTGGAGGGAGAGGCAGTATCTGCCATTCTGGAACAGGCGCTACGAAAGGCGAACGTTGAAGAGCCTGCGTCTGGTGGTGGAGCCAGCGTGAGAGATCCGGCTGTTCGTCTTGTGCCCCCAGGTGCCCTGGGTGGCAAGAGCAGCAGGAGCAGCCATAAAGACAAGGGAGGCAAAGAAGGAAGAACTAGCAGCCAGGCTCGTCCACTGCGCGTGGTGCTGGCGGGCTGCGGGCATGTGGGTGGCAGCCTTCTCGAGCTATTGAGTGACCGCCACGAGAAGCAGGCAGTCGGCAACGTACCGGGTCCGCAGATTCATGTACAACACGTGCTGGTGCGTGACACGGAACGGGAACGTCGAGGGCTGCTGAGAGCGATAAGCAGCGGCCTTGCAAAGCCCGGTGTCTGTACCGGCGACGCCGAGAGCATTCTTGATGGTGACGTGGACGTTCTTGTGGAAGCCATTGGCGGAACAGAGGTGGCAGGCAGGCTGGTTGAGACCGCTCTGGCACGCGGAATAAGAGTGGTTACCGCCAACAAGGCACTGCTTGGTCTGCGCGGTGAAGCTGTTCAACAACTGGCCAGCCACAATAACACCCGCATTGACTTCGAGGGCGCGGTTTGCGGTGCCATCCCAATTGTGCGCTGCGTTCGCTCCGGAGCCGCCGGTGTGGGGATCTCGCGCATCACCGGCATACTCAACGGCACCAGCAATTTCCTTCTTGAACTGGTCGCTGCCGGACACTCATTCCATGATGCAGTGAAAACGGCACAAGAGCTTGGCTACGCAGAGGCTGATCCAAGCCGCGATCTCAACGGTCAGGACAGCGAAGACAAATTGCGGGTCCTCGCCTGGCTCGCTTTCGGAATAGAACCCGCAGATCTTGCCGTTACACGCCGCGGCATAGACCGGGCCGTAGCAGAGTGGGCCAGCGAAGTCGCAGCCAGCGGAGATCGCGTCAAACTGCTGGCAACCGTGGAGCGGATTGGTGAACAGGTGACAGCTCGCATCCTGCCAACACGCGTGAGCAGCAGCGACTCCTGGGCCGCAGTCACCGGAGCGTTTAACAGGGTGGTCATTGAAAGCGAGTCGGCTGGCCGACTCGAGTTCCACGGCCCGGGTGCCGGCGGCTTGGCAACGGCAGGCGCCGTGCTGGCAGACCTTCTGGGCCATTGATCAGCCAGAAGCACTCGGAAGCACTCGGAAGCACATCTCGCGACCCCCGCCCCCCCATCGGGATCCCACTCCTGGATCCAGATGGGGGTCCTGGAGCAGGATCCTGATGTGGGATGCTGTTCCAAACCCGCCAGCCTGAACCATGTCATACCGCTGACATCACGGGATGTGGGCTATGCACTCCAGCTCCACACGAGCATTCATGGCCAGACCGTTCGCTCCAAGAGCGCTCCGCGCCGGAAAGCGGCCGTTCGCGAACGAGCGACGGTACACACTATTGAAAGCCTTCCACTCAGCCATGTCTGCCAGGAACACGGTACACTTGACGACATTGGCAAGTGACGACCCGTGACGCTCTAATACACGCTTCATGTTAAACATGGCCTGCTCCGCTTCCGCAACAATGCCGCCCGGAGCGAGAGTTGTACTTCCCGGAAGGCTGCCCAGTTGCCCTGAAACAAAGAGCAGATTGCCAAGCCGCACAGCTTCCGAGAATGGAAGGGAAGCCATGGTGGGGTCTGAAGATGGAAGAAACTCAGCCTGCAGGGAGCTGCCACCGCGTGTGACTTCTTCGTTCATGACTTCTGTCTCCTCTTGGTAAAGCAAGTCTGTTATCTGCCGATGCCGCGAGCTTTCAATAGAATGCGCACTGAGTCAGTCGGAAGCGGATTCACCCGGCCAGCTCGGCTGCCGACCGGCGTTGCCATGAGCATGGCATTATAGAGTGCCTCTTCGGTGGCTTCTGTCACCGCCTGAAAAAGTGCTGACATTTGATCGTTGCCAAGCTCGCTCGCAGGGTTGAGGGCAGATCCCGTGATGCGTCTCACCTCTGGAGCGGTGGAGAAGGCAATCATATAGTCACCCGAACCATTTGACGCACTGGAGCCTGTACGTGCGAGGCCCATCACGGCTCGCGCAGCCAGGCGTTCAAGATTTCTGGAGAGAAGTGGTGCGTCGGTTGCGATCACCACCATGCATGAGCCATCGCCATGTTCCGCGTTGGCATCTCCCGGCCCGGTGCTGCGCGCAGAAGCGGCGACATCGCGCTGGAAGGAATAGCGGCCAAGTTCCTGCCCTATGGGTACACCCATCATCTGCAACACCCCGCCATAATTGCCCTGCACAAGAACGCCCACTGTGTAGCCACCGAGCGTGGCCGGCAGAACGCGCGAAGAAGTACCCATTCCACCCTTCCAGCCAAACATCACCGTTCCGTGTCCGGCACCTACGCTGCCTTCCGCCACCGGTCCATCACTTGCACTTGCAAGTGCCTTTCTTACAGCCGCAGCTATGCCCGGTCGAAGCCGCGTGGCATTGAGCTGACCGTCGTTTGTTTCACCCACCACCGGGTTGATGGAGCGCACGGTAGCGTTCTCCGGCTTCTCGAGCATCCATTGCGCCAGGGCGTCACCCGCCTGCCAGATGCAGAGCGTGCATGTGAGAATGACAGGCGTTTCCAATTCGCCCAGCTCACGCAGCTGGGTCACACCCAGAAGCTTGCCAAAGCCGTTTCCTACGTGGAGTGCGGCGGGCACGCGCTCACGGTACAGGTCACCTGAATGAGGCAGGATTGCAGTGACACCGGTCCGGATTGAGTCTCCGGAACTCACGGTCACCTGCCCCACCTTTACGCCGCTCACGTCGGTGATGGCATTGTTGACCCCTGGATCAAAAATTCCCGGAGCCAGACCCAGCTCCCGCGCTCTGGTGGGTTGGGCCACGAGTATCTGCGCCAGGGCTGGCAGAACAACCAACGCAATGGCGGTGCGCAGGAAACCCACATGCGCAGTACGGATGAGCTGGCTCTGAGTGCGACCCGAGGCCACCACGGGGGTCCCGCCACAGGCCACAGAACGCAAGAGCATGAAGATTTTTCGCATGTCCCAAAGATGCAGCAAGCCAGCAACGTGGCCAACCGGAAGTGGCAGCGAGTCTGGTCTGTCTGCCACACCGGCCAACTCAGGAGCCAACGCTGGCGTGTAGATTGTGAATCAACCATGACACTGCGTCCACTCTACGGTCACACTGCCCTCCGACAGCGACTGAGCGCTGCCGCCCGCGAAGGCCGTCTGCCTGCAAGTCTGCTCTTTCAGGGATCGAGGGGCACCGGCAAGCAAAGGCTGGCGCTCTGGCTTGGCCAGTACCTGTTATGCGACCGCGCCCTTGCAGAGGGTCTGGATGCGCCCTGTGGTGATTGTCAGCATTGCCGCTACTGTGAGCGGCTTGCGCACCCCGATCTGCACTGGTTTTTCCCAAGGCCGCGTCTCAAGGACTCCGATGCTTCTGCCGACGAAGTAAAGGCAGACCTTGCCGAAGCCAAGGCAGAACGCATGGCGGCGGATGGCCTCTGGAGCACTCCTTCCGGAAGCGACGCTCTGTACGTGGCCACCATAAGGGCTCTCGTGCAGATGGCGAGCCTGCGGCCTGCCATGGCACGCCGAGCTGTTTTTGTGGTGGGGGACGCCGAACGAATGGTGAGTCAGGAGGGCGCTGACCAGGCGGCCAACGCCTTCCTCAAGCTTCTGGAAGAACCTCCGGCAGCCACCACCATCATTCTCACCACGGCAGAACCGGGATCACTGCTGCCAACTATACGCTCGCGTGTGGTATCGTTGCGCGTTCCGCCGCTTCAACAGCAGGACATGAAGGCCTTTCTTGCTGACAGCGCAGTGGCACGCAGGTTTGCCGGTACCAACGAGAGTGAGCTGCTGGCACGCGCACACGGTGCTCCAGGCATGCTCATGGGCAATGATCAGATTGACGCGGCCATGAAGCAGGCCAGGGAGTTGCTCAATGCTGCACTCGCGGCGGACTCACCTGATGGCTTCGCGTTGCGTGTGCGCACGGCAGCCAGGCAGGGCAGCGCCGGAGCCCGCGGTGCTTTTCGTAACATACTTGAGGCCATGGTGCTGATACTGAACGATCGCACGCACGAACTGGTACTCGACGGAAAGCTCGTCGCAGCGCGAAACACTGCTGCTGCAATACCGCTGGTGGAGTCGAGCATTCAAAAAGCGCGGGGCAATGCCAGCCCTCAACTGCTCACCGCTTCCCTGCTCACTGAACTCCATCGGACCCTGGGATCCTGAGGCCCTCATGAGTGATGACGCGGGCCGCCTGTCGCACCTGGACGAGCGCGGAGCCTTCAAAATGGTTGACGTAGATCACAAACCGATTTCTACCCGTTCGGCGGTGGCCAGCGGTCGGATCCGGATGCGTGACGAGACGTTTAAAGCAATACGTGACAACAACTTGAAGAAAGGTGACATAATGCCGGTGGCCCGTCTGGCCGGCATTCAGGCCGCCAAACGAACGGCTGAGCTCGTACCCCTCTGCCACCCGCTCCCGTTGTCAGGGATCGACGTTCGCATTAGTCTCGATGAGTCCCTTCCGGGTTGTATCGTGGAGGGATCCGTCCGTACCACCGCTCAGACCGGGGTGGAAATGGAGGCGCTGACCGCCGTGTCTGTGGCATTGCTTGCAATCTACGATATGGCGAAAGCGATCGATCGGACCATGGTGATTTCTGAAATTGTGCTGCGCGAAAAACGCGGCGGCACTTCCGGGGATTTCACTGGTAGTCCGTAGCGACCGTTGAAAGAGAGGTACCATGAACGATCCCATAGATCGAAAACCGCGCAGTGAAGCGGTGGATCGCAGACGACGCATGTCGCGTCGCTCAGCGAGTCGCCGTCTCTCGCGGGCAGCTATAGCAGGAATGATGGTGTTGGGAAGTGCTACGTTGTTCAGACCTGAGGCTGCTGAGAGGTCAGACAAACAGGCGGAGAATCACGAACCGGGAACGGTTTTCGCCGCGATGTGGACAGAATTGGAGTCGGGGATGTCTTACCGACACCCCACGCCGGCTGCCGGTCCGCGCAATCCCGGGGCCGTTGAATCACCAACATGGCGTCCGGCTGGTGATGTACTCAAGCGCAAACGCCAGGGTGAGGGTATATCGGTTTTCGGCATGTCGCGGAATCCGCTCAACGCCGACGAAGCGGACAAGCAGGAACAGCTCGGACGCTGGCACCAGATTCTGGCATTCAGCTCACAGTACCGAATAAAGACAGATCTGTCTCGCCGCATCTACGATGCCGCAGTAACTGCAGGCATTGAGCCAGAACTGGCTTTCAGGCTGATACGAGTGGAAAGCGTGTTCAATCCGCGCGCTGCAAGCCCGGCGGGTGCGGTTGGCCTCACGCAGCTCATGCCAGCCACGGCACGGATCTTCGAGCCGGAAGTTACGCGCGATGAGCTCTTCGATCCCGATGTCAACCTGAGGATAGGTTTCCGCTACCTGCGCACCCTGATACGGCAATACAAGGGTGACCTCAAACTGGCCCTGCTGGTATACAATCGCGGGCCAACAGCAGTACACGCCGCATTGGCAATGGGTTTGAGTCCCGCGAATGGGTATGAAACCATCATCACTCGCGGTTACCGCGGACGCGGAACTCTGGACTGATCAGCTGAATTATTCAGCTCGATTAGATCGACCCCGATCCCTTCGCTGACGCTGCCTTGGCTCCTGACCTGGAAGCCGAGGCAGCTCGGCGTACAACGAGCTTCTGCCCCGCATTGATGCGTGAACCGCGAATCCCGTTGAGTGACCTGAGGTTGGCCACAGAGGTGCCATAACGCTTGGCAATGCCGCTGAGTGTCTCTCCGCGGCGAACCACGTGCACCGTGCTGCCGGCAGAAGTAGAAACTGCCGCTGTACCGTAGCGCTCTATCGACGGATCGGGTACATCGCGTGCAAAGGCCAGCGTCTCCTTGTCTGGAATCCGCACAGTCTGCCCTGCGCTGAGCCGCCTCTTGGCGGCCACCTTGAGGCCCGGATTAAACCAGCGAAGCTGCTTGCTGGTGAGTCCGTATTTCTTGGCGAAGGCAGCTTCAGTAACCACACCGGAGACCTTTACGGACTGAGTTCCACTCAGGTTTTCCATGGTATCGAGTGCTGCACGCGCGAGGTCGGCTGTGCCGATTGGCACGCGCACCCAAACCTCAGCGTCGGGCGGAGTGATACCTCTGATGAGTGCCGGGTTGAGCGTCCTGATCTCGTCTGCATCAGCACCGCTGGCAACAGTGACAACGGCAAGGCTTGTGGCCGGCGCCACCGACAAGGAATCGTACTCGTAGCGCGGGAGCGAGTCCAAAGCCATGTCGTAGCGGTCGGGCGTCTTTGCAACGAGAGCTGCCGCTATGAGTTGAGGCACATAATTACGGGTTTCAGCAGCCAGGTAATTCTTGTCGGCCAGAGCGAAGAACCTGTCGTCACCGTCAAAGCCTTCAAGCTGCGTGGCGTACTGCGTGAGACCGCGCGCAACTCGACCGGGGCCGCCATTGTATGCCGCCGCTGCCAGGTAATAGGAACCAAACTGTTGCTGCAACTCGTTGAGATAGCGAATCGCGGCATCGGTTGCCCTGGCCGGATCCCGACGCTCATCCATCCACCAGTCAACACGCAGGCCCACGTTGCGCGCAGTGGAACTCATGAACTGCCACATTCCCACGGCCGCTGCACGCGAGTAAGCGTCGGGATCATATCCGCTTTCAATAAGCGCCAGATAAGTGAGATCCTCGGGGAGACCACTCTCGCGCATGCGAGTCCTTATCATGGCCTCATAACGTGTGCCGCGCGAGAGCTGCCTGGCGAAACTCTCACGAGCGGTGGTACTGAAACGGTTCACATAGAAGGCCACACGTTCGTGTCCTTCATATGACTGGACATCCAGATCCCACTGGGGCTCCACAGACAGTTCTTCTTCTGCATCCAACGCGCCGCTCAAGCCTGATGCATCGGAGTAGATTCGTTCAAGTTCATCCTGCTCTGCAACGGCCCTGGCAGTGGCATCGCTGGTCTCAACGGCTATTGCCGCTGATTCATTGTCTATGCCATGAGCCGTCGACTGATTGGCCGCAGCGCGTGAAGTCGCGGAAGCTGCAGAGGAAACGGATGCTGAACGCCCTGCTCCCGCAACAGGACCCGCCCAAGGGCCGCCGGACGCTGAGACGCAGCCAGAAAGCCAGAATATCGAAGCACAGAGGAAGGAAATCTGCCGCGTAGTTGTCATGCCACTGAGCACAATGGGTCGGTGGTGGAATAGGCCGGAATGTCGCACCTAGTTTTATAACTCCCTGACACGGGATCCGACACCCATTAGCAGAAATCCGGGCAGACCATGCGAGAGTGGGCTCCTGATCAAGACAATCCCGACAATAACGCCCTCAATATCAGATTCTATTATCGAACTTCCTGATCAGGTTCCCGGATCAGATTTCTGATACGCTCCGGTTTCAATTGCAAAACGTGTAAGACCAGCGACGGAGTGGATCTGGAGCTTTCTCATCAGGCTCTCACGGTGCGCCTCAACTGTTCTCCGGCTGATTCCGAGCTCGGCGGCTATGGCCTTGTTGGTGAGACCCCGCGCAACACCCTCGAGCACATCACGCTCGCGCGGTGTGAGCAGCTCCAGTTGCGAGGCAGCACTGTCTTCGCTCTCCACCGGGGCAGTGCTGAGTCTCCGCACCACGGCAGGGCTGAAAAATGTGCCGCCGGCGTGCACCGCTCGAATCGCTGCCCGGAGTTCCTCGCCTGCAGAATCTTTGAGCAGATAGCCGTGCGTACCTATGCGCATACCCTCGCGCACATACTCCCCCTCATCGTGCATGCTGAGCAACAGGACACGCGTGTCCGGCAGGGCCGCCCTGAGCCGCGCAGCCGCCTGTAGCCCTGACTCCTCGGGCATGGATATGTCCAGCACCACAACATCAGGTGCCTGCCTGAGCGCTGCCTCCACCGCGCCGCGGCCAGTGGCAGCCTCGCCGACAACCTCTATCTCCGGGTCAGCATCCAGCACGTAGCGCAGCCCCTCACGCACAAGAGCGTGATCATCGGCTATCAGAACCCGAATCGGTGCGGAGGTTGTTGCGTCAGCCATTCTCACAAATTTATCAGATTGTATCGCTGCCTGCACCGACTGGCACCACAATCCTGAGTATGGCTCCGTGAGCCGCACCACGATTTCCTGTACTCAGGGAGCCGCCCACGGCCAGCAGGCGTTCGCGCATGCCGGTAAGGCCCATGCGATGATCAGCCAAAGCTATGTGCCCTGCTGAATCAAGCGGGAAGCCACAACCGTCATCACGTACCTCCAGCACCAGCGAACGAGCGCCAACTGCAATGTCGATTTCCACGCGCGAGGCCTGAGCATGCCGCAACACATTGCTGAGTGCCTCCTGTAGCGCACGAAACACTGCAAGGTCTGCATCTTCGGCCAGCTCAGGCAGCACCTGAGGCGCGCGAAAGACCACGGGTATGGCGGTGCGTTCGGTGAAATCGCCGGCAAGCGAGTGCAACGCGGGCCTCAACCCAAGATCGTCGAGGAGTGTGGGCCTCAGATCGCTTGTCACCTGACGTATGCTGGCGATGCCCGTGTCCACCAGAGCGAGTGTCCTGTCCAGCCTTGGCTCTGCACCACTGGCCAGAAGCGGCCTGAGCGCCTGCAACTGCATCTTCACCGCCGAAAAGACCTGTGCGGTTTCATCATGGAGCTCGCGCGAGAGCCTACGTCGCTCTTCTTCGTGCTGCTGCACCATGCGTGTTGAGAGTCTTTCAAGCGCCCGTGAGCGTGCAGCCAGTTGTCTGTCCAGCGCCCACTGATCAAGCGCCGCGCCCACCTGCTGCCCGAGAGCCATCAGGAAGTCGTCATCAAGCGCCGTAAAGGGATTTCTGACATCACTGACCATTACCAGAGCACCAACAAGCCTGGCACCAACAGCCACCGGCAGTACTGCCACAAAGGGCTGATCAACCGCAGCCGCAACCACCTGTGGACGACGGGTGACCCGAATGCGGCTCAGCGCTTCGCGAAGCTGGCCATCAGCGCTGTTGCCAGTCCAGTCGGAGCAGTAGCCGGCACCACTCACAAACCGTCCATGCTCACGCAGTGCAGCAGATCTTTCCTCGGCCGCGGCCGGTGCCAGGGCCTGCGCAAGCAGAGCTGATTCCCCGCCCACCACACCAAACGACACTGCGTCCGTCAACTCATCAGATACGGTTTTCCTGCCAGCAACCTCAGGCGCGGGAGTGTCAAAAAAATACATCGCTGCACCGCGTACACCGGGCAGCGAAAGCGGTCGGGCGAGCAGATTCTCAATTATCCCATCCTCTGAATCCCTCCCCGAGGCAGGACGCTGCAGATCTCCTGACAGCGCAGAGAGAGCGTGAATGCCACGGCCCAGGTCGTCCAGGATAAGCAACACCAGACCCGCTGCAACCAGGAGGATGAACCCAATATCCAGGTAGTAGCCCCACGGCGCCCATGTGCCCTGTGCTCTCAGAAAGGGATAGTCGAGATGGTGCAGTCCCCAGAGGGCAAATGAAATCGACAGCAGACGCGCACCGGTTGACCTGGTAATCCGGGCATGTCGCCAAAACACCAGACCGGTCCAGAGAGTGGCCGCGCTAAGAAACAGCACTGCCGGCAGCGCCGCCCATAAGAAGTGATCAAGCTGGTAAATGGCCACATAAGACCAGAGAGTCGGGAAGAGCGCCAGCCACAGATAGCGCGGCCGCCAGCGCAACTCCCGCGAAAACACCAGGGAGGCCCACAACAAAGCCAGGGCCGTCCAGCCTGTGGTTACCTGATGCCAGTACAACCACACCCGCTCGGAACTGAGCAGAAAGATGAGTATGCAGAACATGCGCGCCACATACACACACCATGCCACCGCATACCACCCGAACCACGATCTTCTATAGCGGAGGTAGAGATGAACACAGAGCACGGCCACACCTGTTGCCACTGCTGCCTGAAGCAACGTATCGGCAAGCTCCGTGGCCAGCAGCGCTGCCGATGGAAGCTGCATGTCAGCCTGCATGCCGCGTACCTGTCTGCATGTCTCTGGTTACCCCTGGGGCAACTGCAGCCCCGTGGATCCGGGACTCTCAAGGGTTGGATGCGCAGCCCGCGAAAGAAAGGCAAACGAAGCACCATGACTTTCCACGATACGCATTATTTCCAGCAGCAGGTCATGTCGTATACGAAGGAATTCCGTGTAGTCGGTGGTCTGTATCCATGCCGTGACGTTCATGCGCACGGCAAGCGATGTAAAAGCAATGACATTTACCCGCACCACGTCGGGCCATGTTTGGGGATTGGCTCTCAAAGCCTCCTCAATGTCGTCGCGGATCTTCATGAGATCCTCGCGGCGGGTGCCGTAGCTCAGATCAATGTCCGTACGAAACAGAATGCGATCACGCTCCCCAAAGGTCTCCACCTTGTCATCAGCCAGACGGCCGTTGGGCACACGTACCACGGTGCGTGAAAGAGTTCGGATACTAGTGGAACGGAGGCCCACTCTTTCAACCAGTCCTTCTGTATCTCCCGACTTCACCCATACGCCAACCCGCAACACCTTGTCGGCAGCCAGGCTTACGCTGCCGAATAGATGCCCGACAGTTGTCTGTGCGGCCAGCGCCAGTGCCACACCACCTATGCCAAGACCTGCCAGCAGCGTACCAACCGGATACCCAAACTCCGCCAGCGCCACAAGCAGAGCCACAATAACCAGCACCACACGCAGCAGGTTCCCCACCAGTGGCACCAGAGTGCGGGCCTGCACGCCCTGACCAGTTTCCCAGGCAGCGTTCTCAAACCGGGCCTGTACCAACCTCACCACTTGCAGCAGGGCCCAGAAGAAGGCCAGGAGCACCAGCCCACGCGAAACAGAATCGAGAATGCCGGCCACTCTGGGGTTGAACTGAAGCACTGAACTCATGGTGGGGACCAGTGCAGCAGCTGCCCACAGCCTGAAGGGTCCTCGCACTCCCTGAAGCAGCTCGTCATCCCAGGTAGTGGCGCTTCGTCGTACGAAACCAATAATCAGTCTGCGCAGCACCGCACCCAGTGCCCACGCTGCCAGTATGAGCAACGGCAGGGCCACCAAGAAGCCGATCCACTGCCACCAGTAGAGACTGAGCGGTCCCTCATGCATCAGTGACGCGGGCGCACGCTCCCGCACCCAATCGGGTGCACCAAGCGACTCATACCATGTGTCGATGTTTGCCACAGTGCCCTGCGAAAAAACCCACCTGGCCGGCGGTCCCGCCCTTCTTACCAGCAGTATAGCCTCTTCCCTGCCCTCTACACCCAGGACAACTCCGACACGGTCTGTCGAAGGATCACCGTCCGCGGTATCCCCCACCGCGAGAGGCGAGAGGGCCTCGGCATCCAGCGCAAGGCGCTGGTCCATGACCGTCTTGAGGCGTCTTGCCAGCACGGGCGCACGATCTCTGTCGGCTGGAGGAGCTGCCAGATAGTCCGCAGCGGCAATCCAGTCTCCCGCACGGGCCAGCCTGAGAAAGTCACGCATGGCAGCGCGAGGGGACGCTGGCGAGACAGCGATGATGGTATCCTGGGCTGCGGGTAAACGTCCCAGACTCAGTTGCGCGTTCAGTTGCTGCGAGGACGGTAAGAGCGCAGCAAGAAGTGCAAGCCCGACAAGCTGCCAGCGGCACCTTCTCAAAATCGGAGCCGCGACCAGGTATACATTCGGGCGGCCATATGGATGGCCATTCGGGCGGTCGTTCACGCGTACAATCGGGGCCGACGAACGCCTGATGGTCGTTCGCACTCGATCGGAGATCAGCATTGGCTGAAGATAGCAGCCCGAACGTGACCGGGGTGGGGCTCGAACCCACGACCTATGGCTTAAAAGGCCACTGCTCTACCAGCTGAGCTACCCGGTCGTTCGATCTGCGCCGCAGCCATGGCAACCGCTGCTGCCGTATACATAGCTGCCAACGAAACTGCTGTTATAGCTATGGCCAGAGCCATGAATAAAGCTGCGGCGGCTGCGCGCAGTGGAAGGATCACCGCTTTTCGCGGACTGGTCAACCGGCAGAGTGCATATTGCAGTGCTCTCACAGGTCTTGCCTGGCTTCTGCAGGAGCCGAAGCAGGGCTTTGAAGCAGCTCTGAAGCAGCTCTGAAGCAGCTCTGAAGCAGCTCTGGATCCACGTTGGATCCACGTTCGATTACCTCTGGATCGCCTGAGAGCTATGCCCTGCGCGATATGCCCCAGGAGGCACAGCCTCCAAACAATAATGGCGGCGCGGGAAAGGTCCCCGCGCCGCCCTTTGAAGCTCACGTTCTACACAGATCAGTCATCCATCGACAGTGCGGCTATAGTGGCTGCGTTCGCTGGTGTCTCAATGACGAAGGTAACTCTGCGGTTCAGCTCCGCGCCCGGCTCACTGCCCTTGGCACCAGGCTTTACCAGACGGGTCTTGCCATAGCCAACCGTGTGAATGAGGCTGCCGTCCAGGCCCTGAGTGACGAGAAAGTCTCTCACCGCGTCGGCCCGCTCACGCGAGAGTCGCAAGTTGTATGCTGCACTTCCGGCTGGATCTGCAAAGCCCTCAACAGTGATCTCAGAACCGTTGTAGTGCTGGCGTGCTACCTGAGCGAACTTCGCCAGCGCATCACGGTCGGCATCGCGCACCGAGGCATCATCGAAGGCAAAGTGCACGGGCATTGCAAAGGAGACAGCTCCCTCGAGCGCGGTGATCTTGGCGCCAAATTCACTTCTCAGCGACTGCAGATCGTTACGCAGTGCATTGAGGTCGGCCCGGAGACCGTCCACGTTGCTCTGTACGCCACGAACGTCGTTGCGAATGGCATCATCTGCCGTGGTACGCTCACTCCGTTCTGTGGCCAGCGCTGCGCGCTGCTCTTCCAGGCCACTGCGCACGAAGCCCTTGGTAGCGCAGGCACTCAGTGTGCCCGACGCCAAAGCCGTGATCAGTGCATATCGAATGTAACGCATCGCGGTTCCTCCCGGATTCCGAAGACCATGGAAGCCAGCCCAGTGGCAGTCAACGCAGTCGCACAGCGTCGGACTACCGAGTGGCTGGCATCAGCTACACCGTGAACGATGCGCTGTCAGTGGAGAGAGAGAAGTGCGACAGATCACCAAACAGGCATCAATTTGTGCCTTTCGTGACAGTGGTCACCCGAAAAACGCAGAAAATAACGGCTTCACGTGACACTCCATGCCCGCGACGCTACCTGGCAAGCCACTCGCCACCATCCACGACAAAGATCGAACCAGTGATCCAGTCACCGGCGTCGGAGGCCAGAAAGGCCACCATGTTGGCTATGTCACGAGGCGATCCCCAGCGGCCAAGCGGGATCTTGGTTTTCGCGAATTCGGCCATTTTTTCTTCGGCTTCAGCGAACAGGTCGTGTACTTTGCCGTCGGCTGGCGGGGTGAAGGCCTTCCTGACTCCCTCGGTGGGAATGGGGCCGGGAGCTATGGCGTTCACTCTTATTCGTTGTGGGGCCCATTCCACGGCGAGGGTGCGCGTGAGGGCATCTATTCCGGCTTTGGCAGCGGTGGCATGTGCCATTTGCGGCCAGCCCCTGTAATGCAGGGTCATTGAGGTGCTGATGATTCGCCCACCGCCCTGCCGAGCCATCACCGGGTAGACAGCCTGGGAACAGTAGAAGCTGCCGTAGAGATCTATCTCCACCACACTCTTCCATGCATTGGGTGACATGTCAGCACTGGCAGCATAAAAATTGCCCGCAGCGTTGTTGACCAGCACATCCAGTCTGCCGTACCGACGATCAATCTCAGCCACGGCTTCACGTACCTGATCAGCGTTGCGGACGTCGAGAGCGATGCCTTCGGCCAGAAATCCGCGCGAACTGAGGGCCTCAACCGCGGCATTCAGGTGGGTGGATTTTCTGCTGGCAATTACAACGCGTGCGCCAAGGCTGGCCAGGAGTTCGGAGATGCCGAAACCGATGCCGGTGCCTCCACCCGTAATGAGTACGACCTGTCCGTCAAGCAATCCCGGGCGGAAAACGGAAACTGTTTCTGGTTGGGACATGACTTCCTCTTTCTCAAAGTGCGAGGCTGGCCTGAGTCGGCAGACAGAAGCTGAGCCGGTGATGGGCGCTCAGGCCGTGTTGTGCTATGGCTTCGCGGTGCTGCAGGGTGCCGTAACCGGAGTTTCGCTCCCATGCATAGTAGGCATGTCGCGGAGCAAGCGCATGCATGAGTCTGTCGCGTGTGGTCTTGGCGATGATTGAGGCACAGGCGATGCAATAGCACTTGGAGTCGCCCTTCACCACAGCCGTGTGCGGGACACCCAGGCTGCGCAGTGGTCTTCCATCCACGAGCACATGATCTGCTGATGCATGAAGGCGTGCTGTGATACGGGAGAGCGCCCGCTGCATGGCCAGCACGGTAGCGTGGTGGATATTGAGTCTGTCCACTTCTCTGGCACTGGCCGCGCCCAGTGAGATGGCCAGGGCCTGCTCACGTATCAGCAGGGCCAGCTCGCTGCGCTTCTCGGCGCTCAGGCGTTTGGAGTCGTCCACTCCGGCAATGGCGCGTCTGCCCGGCGGCATGACAACGGCACATGCAACAACGGGGCCCGCAAGGGGGCCCCGTCCAACTTCATCCACGCCCACGAGCAGCGGACCGTAGCGATCTCGAAGCGTCCTTTCAATCGGACTCCAGCGAGCCATGCAGCGGCCTCGTTGCCTGAGCGGACTGTATTGTTACTTGCTGCCCGAAGACGGGCGAACCACCTTGCGCTCGCGAATGCGTGCTGCCTTGCCGGTGACATCGCGCAGGTAGTAGAGCTTCGCACGACGAACCACACCGCGACGTACCACCTTGATGTCGGCCAGCATTGGGCTGTGCACGGGGAAAATACGCTCAACGCCCACGCCGTTGGAAACCTTGCGCACGGTGAAGCTGGCACTCACACCGGAGCCACGCCTGGCAATGCAAACGCCTTCGAAAACCTGAATGCGTTCCTTGTCACCTTCCTTCACGCGAACACTTACTCGTACTGTATCACCTGCGCGGAAGGGTGGGACGTGTTCCTTCATCCACTCTTTCTGCGTTTCGATAAACGGATGCATGTTGTACTCCAGAGTCCGACGTGAAGGACTCGCTCGGGTGCTTCGATTGCGGACTGCCGTTGTTGAAGCCCGGTGCTGTGGGCAGCGGTTGAACAGCAGATCCGGTGCGAGAGGCCAGCAACGCGGTGTACGGAAGCGGAGTCTTCCGGGCCGGATCATCGTGGCATCGCCTCCGGGGTGACCAGATCCGGCTCGGGTGAGCCGGGCTGAGAGATCCCGGGACAACTGCTTTTGCCCTTTACAGGGCAGCTTAAGAAGATACCCCTGCCCTGTCCTGTTGCGCCAGTGGGTCCGACGAGCCCTCAGTTCACCGGGAACGGCCGCGGAGCGGGCAGGTCATCGGCAAAACGCCATGGAGCTGCTCCCTCCCGCGTCAGCGGGATGTTCGCCAGACGCGCACGCACCATGGCTATGGGCATAGGGCCGCCCTGCAGGATGGCGTCGTGGAACTCCCGGTCGGTCATCTTCTTTGACATGACCAGCTCCTTGTACAGCGCACGAAGCTGCAGGCCACCCAGCATGTATGCCGCCTGATAAATAGGCGAGTAGCTGCCATTGAAGGAGCGACGCACCTCGGCCTCAAGGTTGGCAGGCTCAAAGGGCACCTTGTCTATCAAGTACTCAATACACTCCTCCGGGGTCATGCGGCCGAGATGGAAGCTCAGCGAAAACACGATGCGCGCGCTGCGATGCATGCGCCACGCCAGTGCACCAAGTCTGTCTTCGGGTGTGACATGGAAATCGTGGTCCCAGAGGAACATCTCCCAGTAAAGCGACTGACCCTCATTCCAGAAAGGGGTTGAGAACATGCGCCGATGAGTGTTGTAGCGCGCATTCATGAAACCCTGCAGGTGGTGTCCGGGATTGAGCTCGTGAAAAACCGTGGCCCGTGAGAAATGCGGGTTGTTGCCGCGCATGCTCATGAGCTTCTCTTCCTCGGTCATGTCTGCGGTGGGGTATGAAACCAGAATGCTTTCGCCGCCCAGAAAGAAAGGACTCACGCGCTGCCGCTCGGGGGAAAGCATTTCCATGCGCCAGTCTTCCCTGGCGAGTGCGGGTATGGTCACCCAGTCGTGCTTGTCGAAAAAGGCCTCGGCCTCATTGGCAAGGTCACGGATGAGATCAGGCTGCTGGCCGGGCGGCACATAGTCGTCCTTGACCTTTTCCATGGCAGCCTTCCAGTTGTCGCCAAAGCCCATTTGCCTGGCAGCCTTTTTGGCCTCCGCTTCGCTGAACTGATATTCCTTTTCAGCGATGGCGATGAGTTCCTCGGGCGTGTAGGGAATCATGGCTGCCCGAAGGTCCATTTCCAGGCCTTCGGCCCCAATGGGATCACCAATTATGGGCTCGTTGGCCTGGGCTGCGTTGCGTGAAGCACCCGCTGCGGCACCGGGCGCTGCAGCTCCAGCTCCTGCCCCACCGGGACGACCGCCCTGAGCGCCTCCACCAGACGCAGCGACATTCGCCACCTGTATGCCCACCAGGCGCTGACGAATGGTCTGGCTGTAGCGACGCAGTGACTCGTCAAGCTGCTGCCATGGATTGGTAGCCCACCAGGAGAAAAGCGGATCGTAGCCGTTGTAGTAGCGATACCAGTTGGTGACCACTGACCTTATCTGATCGACCTGGTCAGCGGCGCGATTGGCAACCGTGCGCGAAACCTTTGCTGCCGACGCCGTCTGCGTCGCCGCCTGAGCACCGCCTGCCGCTGCACCGGCACCGGCACCGGCCGCTCCAGCACCGCCACCACCCCGCGAACCGGAGGCCTCCAGGGCCGTGCGCAGACTGTCGACCTGTTTGGTGATTCTGGCCAGAAGGGCGGCAGACTTCTGGCCGTCTATGGAAACCAGGTCGCGACGTGTTTCCTGCAGGGCTCTCAGTTCATTGGCAAAGGGAATAAGGCCGCCGGTTTCGGCAAGCTGCTTTTCCTCGCGCTGCATCAGCTCCAATTGATACCTGAGATGATTGTCGAGCAGCACGTAATCTACCCTGCCCTCCTGTGAGAGCTTATTGAAGTCGAGGGCTGCGAGACGGCTCCTCCACTCTGTGTAGAAACCCTTGAGGCGCTGCTGGCGCGAGGCGGAGTTAGGCGTGTCGTAGCGGCGCTGCAATCCGCTCTGGTCGGCAGAAAAGCGGTTGATGATATCGGCCAGCTCGCTGGTACTTGTTTTCATTACCGAAGTGAGCGTCGGCACACTGGCAGCAGGGTCGCCCGGGAATATCTGACCCGTTGTAACCGGAATACCCTTTGCCTGAGCCATGCCCGTGGAGGGTACGATGCAGAAGAGGGCGACTGTGCACGACAGTACTGCGCTTGGCTTGAACACGATACGGGCAGGCATGGAGGGCATGAATTGGCTCCCGGATCACAAACGGAAGCGGCCCGGGACAGGGAGTTGGAGCGCCTTTCAAAGCGATAAAGGGAAACTGGCCTGCGTAACTCTATTGCACCAGCGAGGCGAGCTGCCAGACAGTCATTGGGCGATGGATTCCAACTCCTCCCAGCGCGCCATCAGTTCCGTGATCACTGCCTCCAGGGCCGCCAGTCTTGCCTGCACCTCCACCACCGCTGCACCATCGCGCAGGAGCTGCGGATCGGAGAGCTTCAAATAGCAGGCGTCACGCTCGCCTTCAGCGGTCTCTATGCGCCCGGGCAGACCTTCCAGCTCGATCTTTTCCTTGTAGCTCAGTCGCCGCTCCTTTTTTCTTGAGGCTGCCTGTGCTTCTCTGGTGGCTGCGGCAGAAGACACGCCATCCGGGCCGGCACCGGAACCCGCCGAGTCACCAGCCCGGCCACCGGCCCGGCCACCGGTCCGGGCACCCGCGAGAACAGACGCTGGCCTTTGGCGGACCCAGTCGGAATATCCGCCCACGTATTCCACCACCCGCCCATGGCCTTCGAACACCAGCGTACTCGTAACCACTGCGTCAAGAAAAGCCCGGTCGTGTGACACCAGCAGCAGGGTTCCCTCAAAGGCCAGAAGCAGACCTTCCAGCACCTCCAGCATTTCGAGATCCAGGTCGTTGGTGGGCTCATCGAGCACCAAGACGTTGAATCTTCGTGTGAACAGACGGGCCAAAAGGAGCCTGTTGCGCTCACCTCCGCTCAATGCCGCCACCGGACTGCGCGCACGATCACGTGAAAAAAGAAAGTCGTCGAGGTAGCTGTATACATGCCGGCGTCCGCCGCTCAGCTCCACCCACTCGTTTCCGTCAGCAATGGAATCAAACACCGTTTGCTCAGGATCAAGCTGCTCGCGAAGCTGGTCAAAGTAGGCCACATCCAGATTGGTTCCCAGACGCACGTTGCCCGCATCCGGCTGCAACTCACCCAGCAGGAGACGTATCAGCGTTGTCTTTCCGGAACCATTGGGCCCTATAAAGCCAACGCGGTCGCCGCGCATGATGGTGGTGCTGAAACCTTTCACAACCGGCGACGCGCCATATGAGAAACCAAGGTCGCGGACTTCAATTACCAGACGCCCTGAACGGTCTGACTCCTGCAGCTGTGCACGGGCAACGCCACTGCGGTCCCTGCGTGCGGCCCTTTCCACACGCATGGCTTCCAACGCACGCACACGCCCCTCGTTTCTTGTGCGACGAGCCTGTATTCCTGTTCTGATCCACACCTCTTCCTGTGCCAGCCTGCGGTCGAAGTCTTCCCAGGCTTTACCCTCAGCGTGGAGCATTGCAGCCTTGCGCTCCAGATACCCGTCGTAGTCCGGCCCGTAGTCCACCAACTGACCACGATCGAGTTCCACCACTCGCGTGGCTATCCTCCGCAGAAAGGCTCTGTCGTGGGTGACGAAGATGACCGCAGGCTGCTCAGCGAGCAGAAAGGCCTCCATGCGTTCAATGGCTTCAATGTCAAGATGATTGGTGGGTTCATCCAGCAAGAGTACATCCGGGCTTGCCACGAGCGCGCGTGCGAAGAGCAGCTGTCGCTTCTGTCCGCCCGAGGCCTCCTCCACCAGACTTTCCGGATTCAGGTCGAATTGCTGAAGCACTACTTCAACGCGATGGTTCCACTGCCATGCATCCAGTGCGTCAATCTGCCTTTGCCAGTGGTCCAGCGCCGCCATGGCAGCATCGGAATGATCGGCAGCCACGCGCTGAGAAGCCGTGTGGTAAGCGGCCAGCACCTCGCCCGGCTTGCCCAGCCCCGAGGCAACCACATCGAAGAATGAACCGATCAGGTCTTCGGGCACCGCCTGCTCAAGCGCGGCCACACTTACACCACCCTGCCTCACTACCGTGCCACTGTCGGGAAGCAACTCTCCGCTCAAAACCCTGAGCAGAGTGCTCTTGCCTGCGCCGTTCCGCCCAAGCACGGAAATGCGCTCGCCCCGCTCAAGAGAAAGGCTGGCGTCTTCGAGTACGGGCGGACCTCCGAAGGCCACGGAGACCGATTGCAGTGACACGAGAGTCATGTGAGTAATGCGATGGTTGATCGGATGGCCATGACTAAATTGTTATCATGGCCAGCGATCTCGTCGAACCTGTTGGGCAGACTGCAATCTATCGGGGGCCACTGTTGCTGTACGACGCCGACTGTGCGCTCTGTAACCGAAGCGTGCAGTTTGTGCTGAGACACGAAAGGCCGGCCCTGCGAAACAACACACTGACGCGGCTGGGCTTTGCCCCGCTTGACGGGCAGTACGGAGAGACACTCAGGCGTCGGCTGCCGGAGCTGGCCAATGTTGATTCACTGATCTGGATTTCGCCGGCACAAGCGGAGCAAGCTGCGTGTGACCCGGCTTGTGACACCATGGACGATACCATCGGTGGCGGCGTACATAAGGCCCGATCGCACTCGCACAGACACACTTCCCTGTATACCAGTCCGCGAATTGAGAGCGATGCAGTACTGTCCGTGCTTCGTTACCTCGGTGGCGTCTGGGCGCTCATCGCTGCTCTCGGAAGTTTTGTTCCCAGACCCATAAGGGATGCGATGTATAGATTCGTGGCTCGCCATCGCAAGCGCGGGAATCCGAACAATGCGCAATCATGCCTGCTGCCGCCGCCCGAACTGCGCTCACGGCTCCTGAATTGAATCCCTCGGTGCTTCCCCGCTGCAGTTGCCACTGGCGTATCTCTCAAGCACCTCGCTGAGCCTGCCGCCAAAGCCAAACTCCCACTGCTGACCATAACGAATATCGGCCACCAGGTAGTTGTTGTTTGTACGCAGCACCACGATGGTGTCAGTCCACTGCACCTGAGGCTTTTGGTCGGTGTTGGAGAACGCCATTACAACAAGTGAAGTATCGCCCTCAGTCTTGCCGACAGCACCCAGTGTGGTGTCTGGTCTGCCGCCGGTTCTGCCATCAAAGAAACTGCTGAATACGTCTCGTGCTCCGGCGGCGCTGTACGCATCGGGTCCGCCGCCCGCGCTGCAATTTGCCAGCCCCGCCGCGGCGCGCTGCAGGCCGCTCGCAAGTGAAGCGGTGATGAAGGGCTCCATGGCTGCCAGTTCACGCGCGTCGGGCATTGTCTGAAGACCCAGCGCATCCAGAACGGCATAGAGCCTTATTGATGCCTCAGCCGGAGACGCTGCCTCAGTGGAGGCACATGAAAAGACAGCAGGAGCCAACAACGGCAGCAGTAGGGCCGATCGACACCGGCCCCACATGGTGACTTGCAAGCCGCTCCGGAAACTGTGCCGAAAGCCCTTCGTCAACCTCCCCGAGAGTCCTGCAAAAAGGCCGGACACCATCAACCCACAGACTCCTCAAGACCACCTCCGCGACGCTTGCGCGAAGCCTTGGTGAGATAGGGCAGTATCCAGAGATACATTCCCGTAAGCCAGAGGCCGGTTACAAAGAGTGCTGCGGGAAGGAAGATCCAAAGCACTGCGAAATCGGCGAAGTACGAGCCCTCGTGCAGATGCTTGAGAAAACTCTCGCGCGTGTATCCGCTTTCGAGTATCTCGCCCGTACCGATGTCCACCTGAACTTCCCAATTGCTGCGGCTTTTCACCTTGGCGAAGCCCTTGCGCGGCCTGACATCAATGCGGTCCACGTCCTGCCAGCCGGTGATCCCGGCTTCCGGCACTGCCATTGCCGCCTGATACATGGCATGCAGGTCCACACCCGGCACTGTGTTGCTGGTTTTTCTTTCCGGCGGCTGCACCCATGTCATCTGTTTCTTCACCTGAAGAAACAGACCGCTGATGAGCACGATCAGAAATGGGATAGCCGTGATTATGGAGCCCCATCGATGCAGTTTCCGGTTCAGTACGCTGAAATTGGCCATCGGCAAACCTGATGCTCATGGTAGAAGGGTCAACGCTTCCTGCGCCCCCAGGCGGGCGGTGCAGGTTCCCGGGTCGCACGATCGTCCTTGTAGCTGCCCAGAAGCCTCATGGCTTCCCTGACTGCAGCTTCCAGTTGGGGATCACGTCCGTTGATAACGTCCAGAGGGAAATTTTCCACCTCAACATCTGGTGAAACACCCTCGTTTTCAACTGCCCAGCGATCTTCACGCGCAAAGAATCCGAAGCGTGGAGCGATCATGGAGCCGCCATCCACAAACGGCGGGGTGTCACTGGTGGCCACCAATCCGCCCCAGGTTCTGGTGCCAACCAAAGAACCCAATTTCCTGTACTTGAACATATAGGGCATGAGGTCTCCACCCGATCCGGCCATCTCGTTGATGATCATGACCTTGGGGCCCCAGATTCCGTTTGACGGGCTGGTAAAGGGATAGCGATCGCCCACCGGGTTATTGAAGTAGCCGTCGTAGGTACGGCCAAGCATGTCGATAATGTAGTCGGCAATGGAGCCGCCGCCGTTATAGCGCTCATCCAGCACTACTCCCGGCCTGTCCTGTTGTGCAAAGAAGTAGCGGTTGAAGCTCGTGTAGCCCGGCTGGCCCGTGTTGGGTATGTAGACATAGGCAAGCTTGCCGCCGGAAAGTGAGTCTACCACGCGTCTGTTGTGCTCCACCCAGGCACGGGTTCTAAGACCCTGTTCGTTACCAACCGGCACAACCGTGATGTCCCTTGCACCGTTCATATCGGGCCGGGAATTGACCGTGATAACCGTCTGCCTGTTGGCAGTGCCATCCAGCAGCTTGTAAATGTTTTCGGGCGCCCTTAGCTCCACGCCGTTTATGGCGAGTATATAATCGCCCGTGCTCACGTTGACACCCGGCACGACCAGTGGCGCGCGCAGTTCGGGGTTCCAGCTCTCCGCGTCGTAGATGCGGGAGAGCCTGTAACGACCGTTCTCGATGCTGAAGTCGGCGCCAAGCAGCCCGCCCGAGGCCTGAGGTGTGGGTGGCATGTCGCCGCCACGCACATATGAGTGGCCTATTGCCAGTTCCGCGCCCATCTGATCAAGCAGGTAGTTGAGATCTGCGCGGTGGTTCACATACGGCAGCAGCGGCTCATACATCTTCTTTATCGCTGCCCAATCGCTTCCATGCAGGTTCTTCACGTAAAAGTTGTTGCGCTCATTGCGCCAGCCTTCGTCAAAGATCTGTTTGAACTCAGCGCGCGGATCCACCCAGGAGCGGAGTGTCGCATTGAGGCGGCCGCTGCCGGCCTGCGGTGCAGCGCGGTCAGTATCAACCAGAAAGAAGCCGCCATTGGTGCCGCCGCTTCTGTAGAGCAGCTTCTTGCCGTCGGCGCTGACAGTGTACTGGGCAACGCCCTGCGCAAATGCTGCAGCACGGCGTGCACTGAGCTGATAGCGGTGCAGCGTGCTGCCGGCGCCACCAAAGCCACCGCCGGCAGTTGTACCACTTGCAGGCACTGGCTCAACAAAAAATACCGTGCCGGCAGGACCTGAACGCAGTTCACGATAATTGCGTTCCGCAACACCCTGTACCGGGAGAATGCGCTGTGCGATCCCATCAAAGTCTATTTGTACCGTTACGGGTGCTGCGTTGCGCGATGCAGACCCGTTGGCAGGCCTCGCAGTTCCCGTACTGTCTGCACCGCCGACGCTGCGCGTACTCTCATCGTCACTCTCAGGCAGCAGAGGCGATGGCTCAGTCTTGCTCAGCACGGCAAGATAGAGCCCGCGCGTTTGCGGCTTGTCAAAGGCCGACATGTCAAGCAGTGACGAGTTGAGCGCCATGTTTGTGGACGCAAAGAACCACATGTACTTGCCGCTCGCATCCCATGCCGGGCTGGTTGCATCTGCCATTCCGTCGGTCAACTGCCTGCTGCTGCCGCTGTTTACATCGTAAACGTAGATTGCCCGCATCAGCGACTTGAGTCGCTTGGGGTAGGCGATGTAGCGCGAATCCGGACTCCATACGGGCACAATGGACCGATCCATGAAGAAGTAGGGATCATTGTCCACCACTTTGGCCTTTCCGCTGGCAAGGTCCACCAGCCACACCTGCAGATGGGTGTCCTGGAATGCGATGTACTTGCCATCGGGTGACCATGCCGGTGAATAGGGGCGGCTCGGTTCAGGGAGTGCGATTTCACGAGTTGTGCCGAGTCCGTCCTGCGGTGCAATCACCAACTGGTACTCACCGGACCTGTCACTGAACCAGGCAACGGAAGCGCCATCGGGCGACCACAGCGGCAACATTTCAGCCGACGCACTGCTGTTGGTGAGATTGCGTACATCACCCTTCTCTGCCGGAATGGTAAAAATGTCACCGCGTGCCTCAACGGCTGCGCGCTTGCCCGTTGCTGACAGCGCAAGGTTGCTGGCACGTGAAGAAACATCCTTCCACTGCGGCATCATCCATGGGAAGTCACCGGCTGCGGTGATGTTTACCACATGATGCGAGCCATTAGCTGCATTCAGTTCATGCACCAGCCCGGCCTGCTCAAACACCACAGTGTTGCCCTGAGCATCCAGTGTTTTCACATCAAAGTCTGTGAAACTGGTGAGCTGCTTCAGTGCGCGGCTCCTGGTATCGAACGACCACACATTTGAAACACTGTCACGATCAGAGAGGAAATACACAGCGTCTCCCACCCAGACCGGGTCCATTTCCTTGCTGCCGGCAAATGGCGTGGAATCAAGAGCGAAAGTATTCAGATCCACGATCCATATGGGTTTGTTCTGCCCACCGCGGTAATTGCGCCTTTCCTCATCCCAGGAAGACGCCATCCGGTAGGCCATTCGCTTCCCGTCTGGCGAAATCTTACCCTGGTATCCCCGGGGAAGCGGGAGTGCTGTTTCAACTCCGCCCGTTACCGGCACAGTGAAAAAGCGCGGCACTGCAGAAGGTGCCCATGCTGCGCGAGTGGAAGTGAACACGATGGATTTCCCATCCGGAGTCCAGCCCTGTACAAGATCGGCTGATGGGTGCCATGTGAGTCGTTCCGGCTGGCCGCCCTCCACCGGCACCACATAGACGTCTGTATTGCCTGAGTAGTCGGCACTGAAGGCGACGAGCTTTCCGTCCGGAGAGAGCTTGGGGTTTTGCGTGGTCCCCTGAAAAGAGCTGATGCGACGTGCGTTACCGCCGGCGCGGTCAACCACCCAGATGTTGTTGGCATAGGTGAACGCGATGCTGTTGCCGCTTACGCTGGGTGAGCGCAGCATGCGCGTGCCGGACTGGGCCTGGAGGTTATTGGAGCTGAGGGAGAGGCCCAGCACGCCGGCAATTCCGGTCAGGCCAATGATGGCCAATATTGCGGAAGTGCTGAACGGGCGGGGTGCGTCCGTTGTGGCGAAGCCTGACTTTGTGAAAACAGGCAATATGCTGCGGGTAGCTGAGTTGGCCATGGCTCGCTGGGGCTGGGTGTAGCTGGAAGGCGGGTAGCGACCGGGGTATGAGGCGGGCACCCCGACAACTACCGTCGAGGTGAGTAAATCTCAACTGTGTGTAACAACCACTAAATTTATTTATGCGCCAGTCGATTGATCCGGAAGAGCTCCTGTTTGAGGAGCGCGATATCGAAATATTCTCGATTCCAGATGTAAAAGCACGTATTGCAACGACCCAAAACTACTTTTTCCCCAGATTGGAAGCTCTGCTGCACTGGGCCCTGGGGTTTGTAGCAGAGATATATGACGTCGACCCCTATGAAAACCGCTCAATCGTGTATAAGCCCAGCAACAGGCCCAGCGCGATTGAAAATAAGAACTTCAGTTCGCTTCACATCGGGACCTGCGGGAAACGGATCAAAGGTCGCCCCCTAACCGTGCTCCGCAGGGATGGTAAGCCCTTCAATTTTCACCCAACGTACTTGGTGTTCAATATTGATCTGGATGGCTCAATGAATGTCGAGTTGCTTTTCTTCCGACAAGATGTTGACATGGGATTTCAGCGGGCAATTGCTGATCAGTGGAATACGCACCTTCCATCGTTGCGGCCGATTCTTGAATCCATGCGGATTTCGCACAACATGAATGCCATTGCTGGGTTTGAAAGCCTGTTTCAATACCCATTACAGGAGTATGGCTCGCCAAAACTTAGCTCCCCTACACACTACTTCCCTGTTTCCTGCTACCGCGGGCTCTTCGACCTTGTGTTGATTCACGCGGCATTGTGGCCACTGCTGGAAACAAGTGTTGCAATTGCGGAAGGACGCGAACCAAATATGGCAGAGCACATTGGACGATTTTGCCACTGGTATGAGCAGGAGATGAGGGGGCCTGATTCGGATGACTCGGATGATTTTGACGAAGATGAGGACGATGAGATTGACTCAGAAAATACCGACAACTCTCCACCAGCGCTTGAGCTCGACAGTTATCGGTTCGTAAAGAATCGGATATGGTACAGCGTGCTTGCAAGAGATCAATGGACCTGCTGCTCTTGCGGGCGCACGCCAAAGGACGGAGTGACACTGGAAATGGATCACATTCTTCCCCGCTCCAGAGGTGGAAGCGACACATTGGATAATCTTCAAACCCTGTGCCGCAAGTGCAATTCAGGCAAGAGCAACACCGACGACACTGATCTCCGAAATCATTCCGTGTAACTCGCAGGCAAGGATGTGACCAAGATACAGGTGACCCAATTCTGTATTGCCTGAGTAGTCAGCACTGAAGGCGACGAGCTTTCCGTCCCGTGAAAGCCTGGGGCTTTGCGTGGTCCCCTGAAAAGAGCTGATGCGACGTGCATTACCGCCGGCGCGGTCAACCACCCAGATATTGTTGGCATAGGTGAACGCGATGCTGTTGCCGCTTACGCTGGGTGAGCGCAGCATGCGCGTGCCGGACTGGGCTGAGAGCAGTGAACCAATTGGTGACAGGCCTGGCAGGACAAGGATACCGAAGACGATAAGACCGCTTCTGGCAGCAACACCATAGAGGCTGGCAGAATACCGCATCATTCATCAATCATTCGGTTCCGTACCACGGCTTTCCAAAGGCAGCATAAGGTCTTCAAGGAAGAAGGCGGCAAACTCAGCACGGCCATTCAGGCGGGACTTCTGATACACCGAGACCGCGTGCTGACGGACAGTCCGTTCGCTACGGCCGGTCAAATAAGCGATCCGCTTGTGACTATGCCCCTTCAGCATCAACAGAGCTATCTCTCCTTCTGCCGGTGTAAGGCCCCAGGCCACAAAGCGCTCGTCTATTGCACGTCCGAGACCCGCCAGCGCCGTTTCTGCACTGGCCCGCCAGGCATCTCGCTCTGCAACATGTTCGCTGAGCATGAGTCTGGTTTGGTTCAGACTGAGCTGAGACTTCCGCCAGCCGCTCCACAGCACCACACTGGTCGTCAACAAGAAAAGCAGCAGCAATATCTCATAGATAGCATGTCCGGAGAGAAGACTCTCAGGGCCGTCAAACCACAGATCTATGCTCTGGCCCAGGATGGTCACGACGAGAACCACCACGAGCAGAACACGCAGGCGGCGGTCACCATCAGACGGGTTGTAGTTCTCAATTGGATCCGGCATATGCCCTAATACTATCACAAGAACGGATGTCCGACATTTGCGGGATGTTATCCAGACACTTGCCTGATATCGGTAGCTGCTCCGGGCTGGACATGTTCCGTCCATCACCTGAACAGGAGTGTTGCCGTGCTACCCAATCCGTTGCATCCAGCGGTGGTTCACTTTCCAGTAGTATTCGCGTTCCTTCTGCCACTCGTAGCGGCGGGAACCATGTTCGTAATCCGGCGCGGTGCCAAAATACGCCGTGCCTGGCTGCTGCCGCTCTCGTTCGCCGCCGGTCTTGCTGCCAGCTCCTGGCTGGCCGTTGAAACCGGCGAAGATGAAGAGGGGAAGGTCGAAAAAGTATTGGTAACGGAGGAACCGCTCTCTGCCCACGAAGACATGGCAGAAACCTTTCTGTCCGCTTCGGTTGTGCTGGTGCTCGTGGCATCCGCTGGCCTCCTTGGCGGCATACCCGGCAGGACAGCTCGCATAGTGACCCTGGCGGGCTCTCTCATACTGGCGGGAGGAGCTGCCCGGGTCGGCCACAGCGGAGGCAAGCTTGTTTATAGCTACGGAGCTGCCAGTGCCTACCCAGCTGTCACTCCGGGGGTGTTAAAGTGAACCACGATAACTGTTTCACTGACTGCGCCACTCGCCGGGTATTCCTCCGTGATATCGCAGTTGCAGCCGCCGGCGCGTTGGCGCTCACAGGTGGCACGGCCAGACGCGCACTCGCAGACTCTGTGACCGAGGTGCGTCCCTCAGTAGCCAATTTCGGGGCTGCACGGGTACTCTATCCCATTCCGTCGGCCGATTCTGTCCGAGTGGATTTTGGCAATGAGGTCATCCTCGCACGATGGGACAACTTGTTGTGTGCATTTTCACTGCGTTGCCCCCATCGAGGCGCGAAACTGGAATGGCGCCAAGGTGAGGGTCGTGTGTTCTGCCCCAAGCATGAGGCACGTTTCATGCCCAATGGCGCACACTATTCGGGTCGATCCTCACGAGACCTTGATCGTTATGAGATCGTGCGTCAGGGGGACTCGGTCGCGGTCAGCCTCAGCCGTGTGCTGCGATCCGATCAAGACCCCGAGGCGTGGGGTGCTGCAGCGATTTCCGTAGCACAGTGATTTCCGGATATTCCCAGTTGACCCGCTGGCACCCAAATCCATGAGTGCCAGCGGCACCAACACATCAGCAGCCTACGCCATTTTCTCCTGCAATCTGCGCTCAATTGCGTCCAGGAAGTCTTCGGTGCCCAGATACGCTGTGTCCTTCGACACCAGAAGCGCCAGATCCTTGGTCATCTCGCCCGCTTCCACGGTTTCCACACACACCTGCTCCAGCGTCTCAGCAAAACGCACCACATCGGGTGTGCCGTCAAGCTTGCCGCGATGCATCAGGCCGCGCGTCCAGGCAAAGATGCTAGCAATGGGGTTGGTGGAGGTCTTGTTGCCCTTCTGATGTTCACGGAAGTGGCGCGTAACAGTTCCGTGCGCTGCCTCGGCTTCCATCACCTTGCCGTCGGGCGTGAGCAAAACCGAGGTCATGAGACCCAGCGAACCAAAACCCTGCGCAACAATGTCTGACTGAACGTCACCGTCATAGTTCTTGCAGGCCCAGACGTAACCACCCTCCCACTTGAGCGCAGAAGCCACCATGTCGTCTATGAGACGATGCTCGTAGCTGATGCCCGCTCTCTCAAATTCCGCCTTGAACTCGTTGTTGAACACGTCCTGGAAGAGATCCTTGAACTGGCCGTCGTATGCCTTGAGGATAGTGTTCTTGGTGGAGAGATAAACGGGATACCTGCGCTGGAGTCCGTAACGGAAACTCGCACGCGCGAAATCGCGAATGGAGTCGTTGTAGTTGTACATGCCCATGGCCACGCCACCGTCGGCACCGAACTTGGCCACTTCCATCTGCATTGGCTCGCTGCCGTCTGCAGGTGTGTAGGTGATTGTCACGGTGCCTTCGCCGGGCACCTTGAAATCGGTGGCCTTGTACTGATCACCGTGGGCGTGACGACCCACCACAATGGGTTTGGTCCAGTGGGGAACCAGACGCGGGATGTTGGAAATGATGATCGGCTCGCGAAAGATCACGCCACCCAGAATGTTGCGTATGGTTCCGTTCGGGCTCTTCCACATTTTCTTGAGTCCGAACTCTTTCACGCGGGCTTCGTCGGGCGTGATGGTGGCGCATTTGACCGCCACACCGTGCTTCTTTGCTGCCTTCGCCGAGTCAATGGTGACCTGGTCGTCGGTTGCGTCGCGATGCTCTATACCCAGGTCGTAGTAGTCGAGCTGTACGTCCAGATATGGCAGTATGAGCTTGTCTTTGATGAACTGCCATATGATGCGAGTCATCTCGTCGCCGTCCATTTCGACGACCGGGTTCACGACCTTTATCTTCGCCATGCGATGTATGTGTGTGAAGGCTGGTGAGAAGGTTGTACCGCCGGAGTGACGGCTATACGGTGTTTTCCGCAATCATTGAAGATGGACAGGGATCGGCGCTGGTTCCAGTAGAATGAGGTACCGAAACAAATCCGGCCTCAATCCTCAGCTTGACCTGATGTTTCCTCGAAGACCCCGAGGGCGCGGTTCTTGCTCACGTGCCCAGCCCTGAAATACCTGCCATTCATTGCCAGATAGACTCCCTCGGGCAGTGTCTGGGCAAAACTCAGTGCACTGCCAAGGTTAAACAGGCCGTCTGAGCTGCCAAAGGCATAGGGCACCATGGCCCCCGTGAGTACTATGGTCTTGCCCTCGACCGCCGCGGCCAGCGCCACCGCGGTTTCGGCCATGGTATCGGTACCATGGGTAATTACTATCTGCGTCTCAGGCACCCGACGACAGGCGTCAATGATCTGCTGACGATGGCTGTGCAGCATTTCCAGCGAGTCAATCATCATGAGCACCTCCACTTCCACGTCAAGCATGCTCCGCCCACGGCGCAGCATGTCGGAGACGTGCGTGTTTCTGAAGTGCAGCGATCCGGTGAGTTCGTCGTACTCTTTGTCGAAGGTTCCGCCCGTTACAAAGACCCGTATGCTCATCTCTTTCTGCGCCTCGCAGCTTTTTCGGCACGCTTGCGGGCCAGATCTTCAATGGCAGCCTCACGTTCCGCAATAAGCAGTTCGCGTTTCATGTGATCATTGCGATCCCGCGCCTCAACCTCACGAGTGCGGCGCAGCCCCTCCTCGGCACGCCATGATGCTATACGCGCGTGATCGCCGCTCAGGAGCACATCAGGCACCGTCCATCCCCGGTAGTCGGCCGGACGCGTGTAGCTGGGCGCGCTGATGCCACCATCGAAAAATGAATCAGTGCGCGCACTGTCCATGTCACTCATGGCTCCGTCCAAAAGACGAACGGTGGCATCGACAATGGCCAGGGCAGCGGGTTCGCCTCCGCTGAGCACGAAGTCTCCAAGTGAGATCTGTTCGGTGGCAAGGTGTTGTGCCACACGTTCATCCACGTCCTTGTAGTGCCCGCAGAGGAGGGTGAGTTCACTGCCCTGCGAAAACCGGAGCGCATCGGCGTGAGTGAAGCGGCGACCACGCGCCGAGAGCAACACTATGGGGGCCGTGGCTGCTATGGACTCCACAGCCTCGAAGAAGGGTTCGGGCTTCATTACCATTCCCGGTCCGCCGCCAAAGGGGTAGTCGTCTACGGTTCTGTGGCGATCGTGCGTGAACTCGCGCAGGTCGACCATTCTATAGGCCACCGCGCCCGTGAGAGCCGCACGCTGTGGTATACTGAGCGACAGCGGGCCGGAGAAGAACCCGGGGAAGACGCTAACAATGTTGACCTGCAGCATGGTTCCTTCTGCCCTCTCTCTCCCTCTGCCAACGCGCCGTCTGACTACAGTCGAGTCAGTCCAGCAATCCGTCGATGGGAACGAGCACTATGGTGCGGGTCGTCTCGTCCACCGACTGCACGAACCGGTCGTGCCACGGCACCAGCGGCCTTCCGCTGGCCGTCTCCAGCTCCAGAAGGAAGCCCTGTGGAGCAGTATAGACCTCGCTGACATGACCCACCAACTCACCGCCGGCAAGCTCCACACGCATTCCCGGCAGTTCACCTATGTCTATTTCATCCGCCGAGCTGGGCGGCAGGCTGCTGCTTTCAACCAGGAGGTAGCGGCCGTTCCACATGGCGGCCACATCACGGTCGCTGATTTCTGCCACACTCACCAGCCAGTCTCTGTTTGACGGATCAGCCGCATTGACAGGTCTGGCCTGAGCCACGTGCAGCACTTCCGCGCTCACACTCTCTCTACCGTGCATGTCACCCGCATACAACACAGCGCCGGACGCAAAGAGTACGTCCGGCGCATCTGTGAGCGACTTTACAACCCAGGCGCCACGTACTCCGTGGGCCCGGGATATGCGGGCTGCAGGGATCAGCTTATTCAGCCGCGGCCTCTTCCGGCTTGTCGCTTGACGAAAGCTGAACCGCGCTGGCCTGAAGCCGTGCTGCCAGGCGTGCTTCGTGTCTTGCCTTGAGGACGCCAGCCCGGCGAAGCAGGGAGCGCACAGTATCGGTGGGAAGTGCCCCAACATCCAGCCAATGGTTCACGCGCTCGCTCTTGAGCGCGATGGCGTCCTTGCCACCACGGGGCTGGTACTGACCCAGGATCTCGATGAAACGTCCATCGCGCGGGCTCTTGGAGTCGGCAACTACAATGCGGTACATGGGGGTCTTTTTGCGACCCTCACGACGGAGGCGAATACGTACGGCCATCAGGTTCTCCCTGGTATCTGGTTCCCACCTTCAAACTGATTTTGGCAACTGCCCACATGGTCGTGTGATGACATGCGGGCAATGCCATGGGCTCATCGCAAAACCGGACTCTCCGGCTCGCACCCATCTTGGCTTTAGACAAGCCTTTTAATGTATCAGCCTTGTTGACTGCTCACAACTGACCAAAACGGCATATACCACGGTACAGCATCGCAGATCACCGCGCATCACTTTACGGTGAACGCGGCCACCGCCTTGTAGTTGTCCCAGAGCACCACCAACTCACCGCCCTGGCCGGACGGATCCACCCTGATCTCCATGGTTTCCACCACAGGGTTGTTGTCGCTCACCTGCATGGGGATCCTGACCAGATCCTGCGACGGATCGTATTCGGTTCCCCACTGGCCCGTCTCTCGGCTTACCACCAGCTGCCAGGCCAGATTCTCTTCGAGTTGGGTGAACAGCGTGTACTCCCCGGCCGGCACCACCGCGTTGCCAAAGGCCAGATCCTTGCTGGTTGTGAAGGAGGTGGCCTCGTTGGCGCCTGTGCGCCATACCATGCCCCACTTCATGTCAGGCAGACCGCCGAAAACCACGCGGCCCCGCTTTGAAGGACGACCATAATTGACCGTGATGGCGGCCCCATTAATATCCACCGCAAGAGAGTCCCGGGGTGAGCCAGCCGGTGCGGCTGCCTCACCCGAGCCCACTCCAGCGGCGGCAGAGTCAGCGCTTACCGAAGCGTCGTCACCTGCTGCCCCACCGCCGCAGCCGTGGAGTACAAAAGCACCAAGCAGAAGGCTGAACGCCAGGGCTGAGCGGCGTGGAGTCTTGAGATAAGGTGTCATGAGTCAGGGTCTGATGGTTGGTCCCAGCACCGAATCGAGCTGGCGCTCGATTGCATTGAGTTCCTTGCGAAGGGTCTCGTAGCGATCGGTGGCGTCACGCCCGATCTTCTGATCAGCGCGGACGGTCATGCCGGCAAGATAACTGATCTGCTGTTGAATGCCCGGTTTTCCGTAGGGCCCGGGTTGGGTGTTGACCAAGTCAGCCACCTTGACGAGTGCGCTCAGCGTATCGGCAGCCTTGCCTTTGGCTCCGGCAAGTCTTTCCTGTGCAGTCTTGATGCGAGTGGCCACTCCATTCACCTCCTGGGTCATAGCTCGCATGCGCACGTTGTGCTGGAACTGCACCTGCAGATCCGCCTCGGTGGTTCCATCCAAGGCAAGCCGCGGGTCAATGCGCACACGCAGAGGTACGGTCTCTGACGATATCCCCACGGTTACACGCGCCGAGTACTGCCCCGGAGGCGCACCAAGACCCACCGAATGTTGCAGGCCCCAGACAAACCGATTCATACCCGCTGTGGCCGGCACCGAGTCGAGTGTGGGACCCACAGCCGTGGTGGGCGTGGCCGGCCCGCGTCCGCCACCCATAAATCCACCGCCAAAACCGCCGCGGCCGAAGCCTCCTCTTGCCATCGCGCCGCTCTTGTAGCTGTTCACCACAGTACCCGTAGAATCGAGAATGTCGATTCGAACAGTGTCAGTGGGTGTGGTGGGCAGATAGTAGTCCACCGTGGGGCCCAGGAAGGACTGACCGACATTGCTGCGATATCCGTCGCGCGGCTTGAACACAGTGAGCGCAGCCGTTGCGGTGGCAGGTGTTAGCTGTTCAAGTGCAGCGATGTTGTCCATGATCCACGCACCGCGACCCTGCGTGGCGATCACCAGATCTCCCTGATGGATGCGGATGTCGTTGATGGGAACTATGGGCATGTTGAGGTTGAACTCCTGCCAGTTCTCACCGTTGTCGAATGAGATGTACATGCCAAACTCGGTGCCGGCGTAGAGCAGTCCCTCACGAACGGGGTCTTCTCTCACCACGCGAGTGGGCACGTCGGCCGGAATACCGTTCTTGCCGTCGGTGAGACGCTTCCACGTCTTGCCGTAGTCATCGGTTCGGTAGATGTAGGGCGCGTAGTCACCCAACAGGTAACGGTAGGTGGCGTAGTAAGCCGATCCCTTGCGATGTGGCGAGGCATCAATCCACGCCACGCGCCCACCCTCACCCAGATCCTTGGGCGTAACACGCTCCCAGGTCTTTCCGTCGTCCCGGGTTACGGAGAAAGGCCCGTCGTTTGAGCCGGTCCAGATGACCCCCTTCTCCAGCGGAGATTCAGAGATTGCGTACAGCGTGCTGTAGAACTCTTCGCCCGTCACGTCACGCGTGATGGGCCCGCCGCTGCCACCCTGACAGCAGGGCGGGAAAGCTGTGAGGTCCGGGGAAATGCGCTCCCAGGTAACGCCCATGTCGCGCGTGCGGTGCAGGTACTGAGAGCCATAGTACACCACCGACGGATCATGTGGCGATGTGGCCATCGGTGTGGTGCGCTGCATGCGGTAAATGAGGTCTCCGCCGTCGTTGCCATAAAGCGACTGTGCACCGACCCAGTAGTTCTTGGTTACTCCGGCCGCAACATTGCGAACCGAAAACTGACCCTTGCAGTTGCCGTAGATGATGTTGGGGTCCGTGGGATGCGGTATTATGGGTCCCGACTCGCAGCCCGGGCCGGTACGGACGCTGGCCATGTTGAAGGGCGCATTGAGGCTGGGTACCACATAGGTGTCATTGTCCTGTTGCGCCATGTAGAGGTTGTACGGGAAGGCATTGTCCAGCCACACCCCATAGAACTCCGCTGTGGGTTGCACTTCCTGTGAACTCCAGGTCTCTCCACCGTCGAAGGAAACGTTGGCACCACCATCGTTGCCCTGTATCATCACCTTGCCATCGTTGGGGCTCACCCAGATGTCCTGGTTGTCAGCATGCGGAGTGCGCATTGTCGTGACCGTCTTGCCGCCATCCGTGCTCTTGTAGAAGGTCACTGCACCGGCATATACCACGTCGGCATTGGTGGGGTCTGCACCTATGGTGGTGAAATAGAACGGCCTGGCAATGAGCCCCGCAGTTTCATTCATCAGCTGCCAGCTCTCACCGGCGTCGTCGCTGCGGTAAAGGCCCGAACCGGGAGCAGCTTCAACAAGCAGATATATGCGCTCCGGGTTGGCCGCTGTGACGGCCATGTTGCCCTTGCCGATAAGCTGATTGGGCAGGCCTTTGGTAATGTGCTTCCACGTGTCGCCACCGTCGGTGCTCTTGAAAAAGCCGCCTTCGCGCGAACCTGAAATAATGGTCCACGGCTTCCGCTCTATGTGACTCATCCAGGCATAGACTACGCTCGGGTTGCCGGGCTTGACCTCCACATCCATGGCACCCGTGCTGTCACTCACGTATAGCGTTTTCTTCCAGGTTTCTCCACCATCGGTGGTCTTGAAGATTCCGCGCTCGGGGTTGGACTTGAATGCATCGCCGCCCGCGGCCACCCAGGCTATGTCGGGGTTGGTGGGGTGCACGCGCAGCTGTCCTATCTGACCAGCGTTATAGAGTCCACGAAACTGCCAGGTTTCACCGTTGTCGGTGGAGCGATACACTCCCCGTCCCGTGGACACGTTGCTTCTTACGCCGTCCGCGCCCGTACCCAGCCAGATGACGTCAGGATTGGAAAGCGACACCTCCACAGCGCCCATTGAGCCAACCGGCACCTTGCCATCGGTTATGGGCTGCCAGCTTGCTCCGCCGTCAGTGGTACGGAAAAGACCGCCGCTGGCCACGCCCATGTAGAACGTGCGTGGACGGGATGGTACGCCTGTTACGGTGTTGACTCTGCCGCCACGCGAGTGCCCCACAAAGCGATAGCTGAGCCCGCGGAACAGCGTCGGGTCCATGGTGGCCCGTGGAGCGCTTGAAGATGCGGCCGCTTCTTCATTGACTGAGCGGACCTGAGCAGAAATGGAAGCTGTATGATTGGTCGACTCCTGAGCCCCAAGAAACGAGGGGGCCAGCAGCAAGCCGACCGACAGCGTCGCCAGGACGGGATGGCGCGACATGTCGAAAACCGGGTTCGGGAAGACGGACAGACCCCCGCAAGGGCCGGAACACTGCACTACTCAAAATACGCGCTTACCCGACTCTGCGCTGAGTTTCGACGGGAGCCACACATGCGCGAGCTTGTCCGACACAGCCCTGGAGTGGCGAGCCACGAAAAATGTGCGAATGTTCAGACAGGTCAAGTACTGAGAAAATTGCTTTACCTGCACCTCCACTCTCTCCACACCGTCTTCCCCTGCGAGGTCTTACGGATGGGTCCACTGAAGACCACTTCCCTGCCCCCGGCTCGATCCGGAATCGGGCTCACTCGGCTCTCAAGTGTTGCGGCGCTGTTTGCCACTCTCGCTGTTGGCGGAACAGCCGCGCCTCTACACGCACAAAGCAGCGGGGCAGCAAAGCCACCCACAATCACCGCAAACTGGACCCTCGCCAAGCGCTTCAATTCGCAGACCCTGAACTCAGCACTCTACAGCACTTCAGTTCAACCGCGCTGGCTGGGCAAGACCGATTCACTGTGGTATAACTGGCGCGACGCCAGCGGAACCACATTCTATCTGGCAGTGCCGGCACTCAAGCTCAAACGGCCACTGTTTGACCATGTGAAGCTGGCAGCAGAACTCTCCACGCTCTCGCGCAAGGCAGCAGACGCCAATAAGCTGCCCTTCAGCAACATCACCTTCACCACAGATCACAAAGCCTTCCGTTTCAACCTCGACTCAACCCGTTATGAGTGGAACCTCGCGGCGGAGTCGCTCAAGAGTCTGGGAACCATAAAGGCTGATTCCATCCTGCCGGATGAAGAACGCCCGCCTGCCGGCGGTGGCGGTGGCGGCGGTGGCTTTGGCGGTGGCAACCAGGACTTTCGCAACTTCTCACCCGACAGCTCAGCTTTCGTGTTTGCCAGAGACCACAATCTGTTTCTGGTGAACGTGGGCCAATCCGATACCATCCAGATCACCACAGATGGTGAAAAGGATTACAGCTTCGGTTTCCGCGACACCACGCAACTGCAGCAGCTCACCGACAGCGCGCGGCGGGCCGCGGGTGCCCGCGCCAACGATCCGCGTGTGCGTGCCAACGTGACATGGTCTCCGGATTCGCGCGCCTTCTTCATTATACGAACTGACTCACGCAAGGTGGGTGAGCTGTACCTGGTGAACGTGCTGGCACAGCCGCGGCCCACGCTCAGCAGCTACCGCTACGCCATGCCGGGTGAAGCCAACGTACCCCAGCAGGAGCTGAACGTTTATGAGCGTGGCGACAAGACGCTCAAGCTTGTGAACGTTGCCAAATGGCAGGATCAGCGCCTCATGAACGTGCATTGGACAACCGGTTCTTCATCACTGCGTCTGGTGCGCCGCGACAGACCGCAGCGTAATCTGGAACTCATAGAAGTGGATCTGTCCGGTGGAGCCACCAGGACTCTCATCGCCGAGAGCATAGAGCAGGCGTCACTGGATCCCCTGCCGGTGAGTTATGTGAAGCGCGGCGGTGATTTCGTATGGTGGTCGGAGCGCAGTGGCTGGGCCCAGCTCTACCTCTACAGCTTCGATGGCACACTCAAGCGGCCACTCACCACTGGTGCATGGCACGTGGATCGTGTGGCTGACGTGGATACCATAGGCGGATCCATCTGGCTCGAGGGCATGGGGCGTGAAGCCGGCGAAAACCCCTACCTTCGCCACATGTATCGCGTGAATGCGGATGGCAGCGGCTTCACACTGCTTGATCCCGGGCAGTGGAACCACACTGAAACGCTCTCACCAACCAAGCGTTATGCGGTGGACAACTACTCGGGAGTGGACTACTTCCCGCGTTCCGTAATTCGCGACGCCAGAACCGGCAACGTTGTGATGTCGCTTGAAACCATGGACAGCACTGAGCTGGTTACGCGGGGCTTCCGCTTCCCGGAGCCTTTCGTGGTAAAGGCGGCTGATGGCGTAACCGATATCTACGGCAACCTCTGGAAGCCCGTGGATTTCGATTCAACCCGGAAGTATCCGATCATTGCCCATGTCTACCCGGGGCCTCAAACGGAGTCGGTGAACACCACCTTCTCTGGCAGCGCTGGTGAGCAGGAGCTTGCACAGCTTGGTTTCATCGTCATTCAGATCGGAAACCGCGGCGGAAGTCCGCTTCGCTCCGTGGCCTACCATCGCTTCGGTTACGGCAATGCACGCGACTATGCCCTGGCCGACAAGAAAGCCGGCATAGAACAGCTCTCTGCGCGCTATCCGTGGATAGACATAGACAAGGTGGGTATCTACGGCCACTCGGGCGGTGGCTTCCTTACGGCAACCGCGCTCATGCTTCCACCCTACAACGATTTCTTCAAGGTGGGTGTTTCGTCATCGGGCAACCATGACAACAACATCTACAACCAGAACTGGAGTGAGTGGAATTACGGCGTAAAAGTGGCCACGGGTGCAAACGGTGGAGCGGGAGCTGCGCGCAACGGGCGTGCGGGTTCTGGTTCTGGGTCGGGGGTGGCCGCTGGCGCGTCGGGCGCTGCTGGTTCAGCCCAGGACAGCAGCCGCACTCAGGACAGTGTGCGCTTCGATATCAAGGTTCCCACTACCACCGAGCTCGCGCGAAACCTCAAGGGCAACCTGCTGCTCACCACGGGCGACATGGACAACAATGTTCACCCCGGCAACACCATTCGCCTGGTGAACGCTCTCATACTTGCGAACAAGCGCTTTGACTTCATGCTCATGCCTGGTAAGGCTCACGGCTACGCCAACATGCAATCCTACTTCAACCGCATGATGATGGAGTACTTCGCAAGGCATCTTCTGGGTGATCAGTCGGCGCTTGGCGCCACTTATGACTATCCCTGAGTTGACGGACAACTGAGCAAAGTGCTGAGTGCTGCAGGTGCTTTGAGCACCTGCAGCACTCACTGCCGGCTTACAGTGAAGCGGCTCGCTTCTGTACGGACTGCCAACGTGCAATAATGGACCGATACTGTGCTCTCGCTGCATTGCATGCGGCGACCTGACTTTCGGTGGGCGCAACATCCGCTGCCTGCATTGCGCTGGCCGCCGACTGCAAGAGGCCACTCACCGTTTCAAGATTGGGTGCAGCCTGAGCAGAACCGAAGCGCCTGAAGCCGCCACCTGAATTCCTTTGCTGAGTGGCAGGTGCAAGTGCTGCCAGCTCAGATCTCAGTGAATCTGCCAGTGCGCCGCTCTTTTGAGCAATTCTTGCAGACAGTGCTCTCGCCTCTGTAAATGCCTGGTGTGATGCAACCGCTGCGTCGTACATCTCCATGCTTAGATCATTGAGCTGCTTGAGGCCCGCAGGCGTGATGACCACGCGAGGATCAAGCATCACCGTGAGTTGCTGTTCGTGTACCTCGCCGTTCACGCTCAGTCTTACTGTATACCGGCCCGGTGGTGCCCATGGCACATTGTAGGAGGGATATGTTCGCCCGGGCACGGCCCCAGTTGCACCCACGTTCCCGCTGGGCACCAGATCCTCACGGGCCACCGGGTCCATGTGCATGTCCCACACAAGGCGATGTGTGCCTTCGGTAGTGGCTACCTGATCCTGGGGAGCAGGCCAGTAGAGCGGCACTCCGCAGAAGGGAGAAGTTGGCCGCTCGCGACAGACGGTCTCATAAGCTTCACGGTCCGTGGCGGGATGCGGGCTCATTTTGGGATCGAGGCTGGAATAATGACGTGCCACTCTGCCATGGGCATCCACTATCTCAATGAGTACCTCACCCCTCACGTTTGCAGGCAGGAAATAATCAAGAACACCACCGGCTGGAGGGTTGTCGCCCGAAGGAAGCTCAGGCGGCCAGGGCGTAGGGTCGTTGGTGCCGAAGCGCACACGCAAGGCCGGACCCGGCTTAAAAAGGAAGGCCTTTCCGGCCGAAGCCGCAGCCTTTACAGCCGCAGTCTGTCTGAGAGGAGTCACATCGTCCAGGATCCAGAATCCGCGCCCGTGCGTGGCGGCCACCAGATCGGAGCAATGGCAGGTGGAGTCGTCCTTGACGGTCAGATCTCTGACCGAAATGGAAGGCATGCCATTCTTGAGCGACTGCCAATGCTCACCGTCATCAAATGAGACCCATACCTGTGTGTCGGTCGCCGCATAAAGAAGTCCACGCTGGCGGGGATCCTCACGTATGGAATTGGCCACTGCACCGCCCGCAATTCCACTGCTTATCTCGGTCCATGTCTTGCCGGCGTCGTGCGTGCGATAGAAGTGCGGGTTGATGTCATCCAGCCTCAGCGTGTTGGCCGCAGCGTACGCGGTACCATTATCAAAATGACCTGCTTCAATGTTGTAAATGCGTGTCCACGGTTTGATGGCGGGGGGAGTGACGTTCCGCCATGTGCTGCCGCCATCACTGGTGGTCTGGATGTTCCCGTCATCGGTTCCGACCCAGATTATCTGCAGACTGCGTGGGGATGGCGACAATGCCGTGATGGAGCCCATGGGTCTGGGGGTAACGGATTGCGCGTACTGCCCCATATTTGCCGGCACCTCCCATGTCTGCCGCGTGAGATCGGGCGAAATGCGCGTCCAACTCCGGCCCTTGTTGTTGCTGCGGAACACCACGTTTTGGGCATAGAACAGAGTAGTGTTGTCAACGGGCGAAAAATGAAGCGGCATGGTTCGCACGTTGCGATTCATTACGCCACCGCCGGGAAGAGTTCCACTCAGATCCGGGCCCACCTGAGCGGTCTGTCCGGTACGGCGATCATACCGTGAAACACCGGAGCGGGCGCTGCCGAAAATGATGTTGGGGTCGTGTGGATCAGGTGCTGCGACGCCGTATTCCTGAATGTTTACGGGATGCCAGTCGTGAAAAGTTATGCGACCATCATTTGAGCGACTGGACACACAGGCCGAACCGGCATCCTGCTGCCCTGAGCACACGCTGTATGGAAATGAAAAATCCGTCGTGGCGTGATACATGAGAGCAGTGTTCTGGTTGTACCAGTTGCTCCACGTCAATCCGCGATTGGCCGATATCACCGCGCCCTGATCTGCTGCGGAAGCAATGACATTGGTGTTGTTGGGATCAATCCAGATGCGCTGATAGTCATCGCCTCCGGGTGCGCCACGCACTGCGCTCCAGGTCACTCCTCCATCCTCGCTGCGCCACATGACAACTGTGGCAGAGTATACAACATCGGGGTTCTTCGGATCGACCGTAATGGTGGGCAGGTCACCGCCACCGATGCGTGCCATCGGGCGGGCGTCCTGAACAGCATTGGGCCGTTCGTTCTGTGCACCCTTTACCGGCTGAAACCAACTGCGGCCGCCATCCGTACTCTTGTACAGGGCTATCGCTCCCTGAACCGGAGCCACCGCTGCGTAAACGATATTTGGTGAGCTGGCCGAAATTGCGAGGTTTGCCTGCAGCACCGGCGGCAGACCGCCGGATAGCTGTGTCCATGAACTGCCTCCGTCGGTGGACTTGTAGATTCCACGTTCTTCGCCGCCAAAGCCCTGTCCCTCTATGAAGCTCTGTTGCTGCTGCCAAAGCGCAGCATACACTATGTCAGGATTTCGGGGGTCCAGCAGCACATCGTTTGCGCTGGTGTAATCGTCCTTGAAGAGCACTTTTTCGAAACTGCGGCCGCCGTTGGTGGACCTGAAGACGCCGCGTTCGGGATTGGGACCATAGGGATGCCCGAGAGCCGCCACGAAGAAACGATCCGCGTTGCGCGGGTCGATTGCGATGGCGGCAATCATCTGGGACTCTCTGAGCCCCACGTTGCTCCAGGTCTTGCCACCGTCGCCAGACCTGTACACACCATCGCCTATGGCCAGATCGGGCCGTATGATGGCGGCACCCGTGCCCACATAGATCACATTTGGATCAGATTCCGCAACTGCCACTGCCCCTATGGATCCAGTGGGCTGACCGTCGAAAACCGGCAGCCAGTTGGAGCCGTAATCACTGCTGCGCCACAATCCGCCGTTGTCAAAGCCCACGTAAACAGTACCGGGCTGGCTGGGCACGCCGGTTATGGGCCGTGCTCTGCCAGCCCGTGTGGGGCCTATCTCCCGCCATCGCAGCTCATCAAAGCGCAGTTCCTGCGCCGGCAGGAGAAGAGGAACGGCCGCACACGCGAGCACGGCGGAACGGAGGATACGTCCGAGATTCCTTGCGGTCATGATTGCGAACCCGTTGTTGGTACTTCAGATACTGTGGATGGGGCGGGATTGAACTACCGGCAAAACCGGGAGTGACACAAAACCACGGCTATACCGAAAAACTCAGAGTGTGCTCACCACATGCTCCCGTGTGTTCACGGAACCCGATGAGTCCACTCCTCAGTATTGAACTTGTCGGCCACCAGACGATCCGCAAGAGCCAGCTCGCCAGCGGTGTACTCACTCATGCGGCTGTGATAGCGCTTCCGGAAGTGAGCGAGAAAGGCATCCATGACCGCGCGACGCGGCATACCGGTCTGGCTCCGCATGGGGTCCACACGCTTGTTGGCGCTGCGGATTCCCTTGTCGGAAATCTTTTCACGACCTATGCGCAACACCTCCATCATGCGCGAGGCGTTTATGTCGTAGGCCATGGTGGCATGATGCAGCACTATGCCACTGGCAAAGCGCTTCTGCGCAGCACCGCCAATCTTGCCGGCATCGGAGGCTATGTCGTTGAGCGGAACGTAGCGTGCCTTTATGCCTACATCGCCAAGCGCACCCAGCACCCAGTCATCCAAATAGGCATAAGACTGCTCCAGCGTAAGACCCTCCACCAGCGACCCTGGCACAACCAGTGAGTAGGTGATGCAATTGCCAGGCTCCATGAACATGGCGCCGCCACCCGTCACTCGACGCACCACGCGGATGCCATACTGGTGGGCGTTCTCCTGATCTATCTCGTTCCGTACCGACTGGAACGATCCTATCACCACCACCGAGTCGTCCCAGTCCCAAAGCCTGAGAGTTGGCCCACGCCTGCCTGCAGCCACAGAATCGACTATTGCCTCGTCCAGCGCCACATGCTTTGCGGCATCCATGGTGACCGTGTCAATCACGTCGAAGGTATGATCTTCCCAACGCGTGGCTTTGCCCAGCGCGCGCCTTACCGCGATGGCAACGGCCTGCGCTGAGATCCCCATCATCACCACTGAGGGGTCAAGAGCCGATTCAATGGCCTTTGTAAACTCTGCCACACTGGACTGCTCAGACTGTCCGCTGAGAGCAGCATTGATGGCGTTGAGCGCAGAATCAGGCTCAAGGAAGAAGTCGCCAGAGATGCTCACCTTGCTCAAGCGGCCGTCCTGGACACTCACATCCGCCACGACCAGCTTGCCACCGGGCATCTTGTATTCGCCGTGCATGTATTGCAGCTCCTGAGTTATTCCTGAATGCCTGAATGTTTGAATATGTGATCCGGGTGATCAATTCAGCTCACACCCTGAGCATGAGCCTGCCAAAGCACTTTCAATCTATGCTGGCGGCTGACTGTAGCGAGGTACCGGAGTGAGCCTTAGATCCTGGAAGTCAAAGCTGAAAGCGGTTGTTGTCGCGGTTGGAATCGGGCAGCACATGATCCGGATCGAGTGTGGCTGCCACTATCCGCTCTTTTCCTTCAACCGAAACAATGAAGCTCGTATGCTGCTGCCAGGTTTCAACCGGAACACGTATGCGTTCGTGCCTGCCATTGGCATACTCTATGTCCAGCTCCGATGGCATAACCAGTTTATCGAGGTTGGCTATGGTGATCTGCGCGCGCTGATCCACGGCTCCCCGTCGTCTGCCCTGTGCGGCTCCTGCTGGTGCCTCACCTGCCTGCCGTATGCCGGTCACCGCCATGTCAAGCTGCCAGTTATTCTCGAACCAGCCGCGCCAGTACCAACTCAGGTCCTCGCCCGATGCACTCTCCATGCTGCGGAAGAAATCGGAGGGCGCGGGGTGTTTGAATGCCCAGGCGTGGGTGTATTCGGTAAACGCCTGGTCAAATCTCTCCGGACCCAGTATCTGCTCCCTCAGCAGCACCAGGCCCAGGGCCGCCTTGAAATACGTTACCGGATGACGGTACTGCTCGCTCACCGCGTCGGCTATGGTCATAATGGCTGGTGCATTCGCATCGGCCAGGAGCGGCAGTATTTCGTCCGCGGGGTTGCCCTTACGGGGCGCGTATTCGCCGTCGCGCTTGGGAGCGAACTCCCCCTTGTTGAAGCGATCGGCGGCCAGCACGTCGGCAAAGACATTGAAGCCTTCGTCCATCCATGCATTCCGGCGTTCATTGCTGCCCACAATCATGGGATACCAGGAATGCCCTATTTCATGCGCGGTGAGGCCGTAAAGTCCCATGCCACTTGAACGCCAGGAGTCAAAAACGATTCCCGGGTATTCCATGCCACCAGCCACGCCAGCTTCTGCCACGGCCGCCGGCCACGGATAAGGGTACCAGCGAGAGAACTCCTCCACAGTTGCCTTCACGTATTCCGTGGAACGCTCCCATCCGCCGGCACTCTCCACCGGATAGGCTGACATTGCAATGGCTGTTCTCGCGCCAGGCAGGTTGATGCGTGACGCGTCCCATACGTACACACGCGAGGCACCAAAGGCCACATCGCGCGTGCTGTCCATGTGAAAGCGCCAGGTCTTGTTGCCGGTGGCAGCGGGCTTCGCCACTTCGCGCGCAACATCCTCGGCGCTTCTGATCATTATCGTGGTATCACTGCTGCGTGCACGCTCCAGGCGGGCAAGCTGCTCGCGATCGAGTACTTCCGATGCATTTACCAGATCGCCCGAGCCCACCACTATCATGTCGGCAGGCAGTGTCACGGCATAATCGAAGCTGCCGTATTCCAGGTAGAACTCACTGTTGAGAAAGGGCTGTGTATCCCAGCCTCTCAGGTCGTCATAGACGGCCATGCGTGGATACCACTGCGCCATTTCAAACACCGGACCGTCTTTGGCCTGATACCAATCGGTGCGGCCGCCCCATTCGCCAGGGATATCGTAGGCATAGTCTATCCGTACATCGACTACTCCGCCCTTTGCCCTTACCGGCTGCGCGAGTTCCACTCGCATGCGGGTATCGCTCTCGCGGTATTGCAGCCTGGTGCTGCGTGCGCCGGAGACTGCGGCTACGGACGCTATCTCGAAACCCTTTGTGCGCTGGTCGGCACTTGGTGTGCCACCGGCACTGAATGCCCCGCGCGCATCACTGCGGTACAGATTCTGATCGAGCTGAAGCCACAGATAAGGCAGCGCGTCCGGGCTGTTGTTCGTGTAGTGAATCACCACGCTCCCGTCCAGCCGCTTCTTTACCGGGTCAAGCCTGGCCTCAATCTTGTAATCGGCGCGGTTCTGCCAGTACTCAGGCCCCGGATGGCCGTTCCATGCGCGGTAGCTGTTGACCGCCTGCGGGTACGCAAATGGCGCGAAGGTTTCGCGTGGATCAAAACGCTGGGCAGCCAGCGGTTGCGCGATTGAAATTGTCAGTGCTGCAGATACCGTCGCGACAAGCACTGCGCCCGTCGCGGCATGGTTCACAACGTCTCGTCTCATGACCGGCCTTCCTTAGAAGATCAACGCATACCGAACATCCCGCCTCCAAATGGCATACGAGGCATTCCGCCTCTGCCGCCTCCCTTACCTCCGCCGCTCATCCTCTTCATCATCTTCTGCATTTCCCGGAACTGATCGAGCAGCCTGTTTACGTCGCTCACCGGTCTGCCACAGCCCCTGGCAATACGGGCGCGGCGTGAACCGTTGATAAGCTGTGGCTTCTTTCTTTCGTCTGGAGTCATGGACAGAACAATGGCCTCAATGTGCTTCATGCGTTTGGGGTCCATCTTCATGTCCTTCATCATTTTGGGATTCACACCCGGCAGAAGCTTGAGGAGGTTCTCAAAAGGACCGAGCTTCTGCATCTGGCGCATGGCCGAAAGGAAGTCTTCAAGGTCCATGCCTTCCTTGCGCACCTTCTTTTCAAGCTTTTTGGCTTCGGCTTCGTCGAAAGCTTCCTGCGCTTTTTCAACCAGCGACACCACGTCGCCCATCTGCAGGATGCGGCCAGCCATGCGCTCAGGGTGAAACTCTTCGAGCGCGTCGGTCTTCTCACCAACGCCGATGTACTTGATGGGCTTGCCGAGAACGCCGTAAATGGAAAGCGCCGCGCCACCGCGTGCGTCGCCATCCAGCTTGGTAAGCACTACGCCCGTAATATCGAGAGCTTCGTCAAAGCCCTGAGCGATCTTCACCGCCTCCTGACCTGTCATGCCGTCGGCAACGAACAGAATTTCATCAGGCTTGATGGCTGCCTTGAGCTGCTTCAGCTCATCCATCATGGTGGCATCAATCTGAAGCCGGCCGG
>CAZWSJ010000003.1:0-99536 GCA_964636415.1 uncultured Gemmatimonas sp.
TGAGGACGAGCTTTCGGGCGCCGGCTGCCGCAGCCACCTGGGCGGCCTCCCTCGCGGTGGAATGACCCGTTTCCCGCGCTCGCTCTGCCTCCTCATCTGCGAAGGTTGCTTCATTGATCACACGCTTTCTCGGTACCGCTGCCGCACGCCCTACGGTAGAGCGCGGCGTATCGTCCATCGCCATCATGCGCGAAGGCGAAACAATGCTCTTTGATTGCGGTGAAGGGACCCAGCGCCAGATGATGCGCTATGGGGTGTCCTTTGCTCTTCAGGACGTGTTTTTCACCCACGGCCACGGCGACCATATTTTGGGGATAACCGGCCTCGTCAGAACCCTGGCACTGCAGGGGAGAACTGAGCCGCTAAGGCTTTGGGCCAACCGCAGCGCGGCCAGAACGTTGCGTCAATGCATCAGCATTGGTGGCGAGCGCGCAACATTTCCCCTGGAAATCATGGAGGTCGAGGCCGGTGAGAGCATCAAGAGAAATGGTGACTACCGCATTGACACTTTCGAGGTGGAGCACCGGGGAACGCCCGCCATGGGCTACGCCCTGGTTGAGGAGGACAGGCTGGGCAGGTTCAATCCCGACCTGGCACGCGAGCTTGGCATCCCGGAGGGGCCGCTCTGGGGCCGCATACACCGCGGGCAGCCGGTGACGCTTGACGACGGACGCGTAATCGAACCGTCAGTGCTGGTGGGTGAACCCCGCCGCGGCAGGCGCGTGGTGATTTCCGGCGACACCCGGCCATGCGAGAACACAGTGCTGGCGGCACGCGGAGCCGACCTGCTGGTTCACGAAGCAACCTTCGCAGATGAGGAGGCAGAGCGGGCGAGGGAAACAGGTCACTCCACAGCGAGGGAGGCCGCCCAGGTGGCCGCGGCAGCCGGTGCGCGAAAGCTCGTGCTCACCCACATTTCAGCGCGCTATTCGCGCAATATCCGCGACCTGGAAACCGAGGCCCGGTCAGTGTTTTCAGCAACCACGGTGGCACGCGATGGAATGGATCTGGAACTGGGGCTCAGTGAAGAACTGGCCCAGCCGCAGGAATAACTGTTGCTCAGGAACCGGCCGTCTCCCGCCGCGCACCCGATTCAGCCTGGCGCTCCTCCAGCCGTCTCCGGCGCCTTGCCCTGGCCGCGTCGTAGCGGCGCAGCTCATCGGGCGTCTCCGGCTGTACGAGAGCAATCGGAACAGGCCGTCCGTTGCGATCCACTGCAACGAAAGTGAGGTAGCAGGTGTTGGTATGGCGTCTGTTGCCGCCAATAAGGTCCTCTGCCTCCACTCGCACACCGATTTCCATTGACGAGGTGCCAACGTAGTTCACTGAAGCCTTGCAGGTGACCAGATCACCCACGTGTATGGGTTCGCGGAAATCCACACGATCAATGGACGCAGTGACGCAGGCAGTTCTGGCATGCCTGAACGCAGCCACTGCTGCTGCCTTGTCTACCATTGCCATGATGGCACCGCCGAAAGCCTGGCCGAGTATGTTCGTGTCGTGCGGCATTATGAGTTCGCTCGACTGGTGCTGCGAGACAGATACGGGGCGTACAGCGCGTTCAGTCATGAGAAAATCCTGTAATTCTGTGAATGACGTGCAGCAGTCTTGTGCGTGACGATCTTTTTCTTCGATTCAGTACACTCTGCACGTAATCGTCCTCAGCGGTGGAAATGTCAAACATGCGCGAGAGTGCGGCACGGGCTGCATCGTCAAAATACGGTGAGTCAAGCGACACAAGCTGGTGTACCGGCATGCCAACGCTTGCAATTGGCCACTCGCGCCGTTTGGCCCGCCCGCTGGCATGCTCGCTTTCATTGAGCACAGCTCGGGGCATCAAGGCCAGATCCAGTACATCAGCACGTGAAGAGCGCCGCGCAGCCACTGTGTAGCTATCGCGATCCCAGACCACGGCAGATGAATCGATCATCCACTCCGGGAGACTGTTGCGCACGGGTGCCCACCAGGCAGGCTCGCTTGTTCCAATGGGTGGAAGATTCAGAGCCAGCGCCTCGGCTCCCAAACCGTTACCCGGCACCATGAATGCAACGGCCGGGCCACGCTCAATGTCGGTAAGGCCAAAAGAGTCCTCATTAAGGACGAAGGAGTCCAGCGTCTCAAGCGCCTCGCTCGCGCGTTCGTCTCCACCATAACCGGCCACTCGTATGGAATCGAGCAACTCGTTCATTGAACTCCGGGCCTGGGAGAGAATCACGTCTGCCTGAAACTTGCCAAAAAGTTCAGCCAGGCCGGGTCGCTTTCCTGAGCGAACATCCACTACAAAGCGCCTGCCCTGATGCTTCTGTTTCGTGCCCCCGTCAATGTCTACATCAAGCAGGTGTTCGAAGGTGAGAAACGGGCCGTGCACATCCACGATCTCAATGTCATCCTGCGCGGAAGTGTATGGATCTTCCAGCATCGCCGCATCATCAGGATCAATCTGCATCTCGCGCGGATTTCGCCTGCGCCATGACGCGTGCTCACGAACAACCGTGCTGTCGGCAAAGAGAAGCACGCTATCAGACTGCATCAGGTCGCGCGACCAGAGCCGTGCAGAAGCGAAGGATGCGTCGCGGTATTCACTGTCATCACCAGTGAGAAACACTTCGAACATGCGACCATCGGCAGTGGTGAGCAAAATAGGCGCACTGCGCACACGCAGGCCCACGGCACTGCTCTTCACCCACCACGTCGAATCGCCCGCAGCCAACAGGAACTCAGCCTGAGGCAATTGCAAGGCCGCGTCGCCCGGAGCGTCGGATTCATCTGAACAGGCTGCAAGCATGCATATCGCGAACGCGGCAAGCAGCGTTGCAAGAAGCACTGCAGGCCGCGAGGAACGTCGCCTTAAGAGCAATGACTGCATCGCGTTCAGGCGCGACCTGCGGCCAGGTTTCTCACTGCTCTGACCAGTCTGTCGATCTCCTCACCACTTGTGTAGCAGGCGCAACCCACGCGCACAAAGCCCTCTTCGCCAAAGCCGAGTTTCCGGGCAATGGTGCTGGCATAGAAGTCGCCATGTGAAACGTACAGACCTCGTCTTGCCAGATCCCGTGCCACTGACTCCGGGCTGTGATTTCGCAAACGGAACGACAATGTTGGAGTGCGATCGCTGCCGGGCGGCGGGCCGTAGAGGCTCAGGCCTTCAATGCCGGCCAGACCCTCCCAGAGGTGCAGGAACAATGCTTCACTGCGTTGCTCCAGCGCACTCATCACACGCGAGAGTCTCTGGCGCCGTGTTTCCGAGGGTTCAAACTGTGGTGTGAGAGACGCCAGGAAATCCACGGCTGCGGCCGCACCCACCATTCCCTCATGATTCTGCGTGCCGGTTTCGAAGCGTTCCGGCACGCTATTGGGAGCGGGCTCCAGCTTCGGCAGATCCAGAGCCGCCATTGCCTCCCGTCTGCCGCGTATCACACCCAGATGCGGGCCATGGAACTTGTAGGCGCTTGCGAGAAGGAAGTCAGCGCCAAGGGCCTGCGCATCACTGAACTTGTGAGGTGCATAGTGCACGGCATCCACAACGGTGAGTGCGCCGGCATTGCGGGCGATTGAAACCATTTCCTGAACCGGACTTATGGTGCCCAGCGCATTGGAAGCAGCACCAATGGCCACCACGCGCGTACGCGGCGAAATGAGTTTCTCCAGCGCTCCGGCTTCATGTGAGAAGGTATGAATGTTTACGGGCAGCCATCGGAGCACCAGCTTGCGTTCCGCTGCGATGGCCTGCCATGGCGCAACGTTCGCGTGATGATCCAGCTCGGTGACGATAAGCTCATCGCCTTCGCTGAGATCCCGACCGATTGCACGCGCAAGATGGAAGAGCAGCGTGGTGGTGTTGGCACCAAAAGCGATCTCATCGGCCTGGCCGCCTAGGAAATCGGCCAGCGCCGCACGCGAAAGGGTTATGAGTTTGTCTGTTTCAACGCTGGTGGGATAAACCCAGTGCGTGTTGGCGTTGTGATACAACATGTAGTCGCTCATTGCATCAACCACCACTCGCGGCACCTGAGTGCCGCCTGGTCCGTCCAGGTATGCAACGGGCAAACCGTTGTCATGCCTGCCGAGAGCGGGGAAATGCGCCCTGATTTCCTCGACTGAGGTGATCTCATCCATGATTTGATTCCCGGATATCAGGCTTCACTGTGCCGAGCCAATGACGGCATCACTCATGCGCTCGACCACCTTTACAGCTTCTACGTGATCGGCATCTTCGCCGAGTTCGCGGTGTGCCATCCGGTAGAGTTCAGAGGTCAGCTGCAGCAATGGTGCAACGCTTTTTTCATTGCGCGCAATGCCGGCGGCTATTCCCACGTCCTTGTCGAGCAACGCCAGACGGAAGGTGCGCGGGAAGGCCCGGGTGAGCACGCGCGCGGGGAAAAGATTCCGGCTCGCATTCGATTGCCCGCTGGAGCTGTTTATGACCTCAAGCGCCAGCTCCGACTTGACGCCGGCTTTTTCAAGAGCTGCCAGCCCTTCTGCGGTGGACCAGATCTGCACTGCGAGCAGGGCGTTGTTCACCGCCTTTACCGCGTCACCTGCACCAACTGTTCCACAGTGTACAATGCGCTTCCCAAAGCGCTCGAGCACGGGTCTCACCTTCTCAAGCGCCCATGATTCTCCGCCTATCATCACCGTGAGTTCGCCGCGCTCCGCACCAGACACTCCCCCTGATACGGGCGCGTCAATAAAGCCCACACCCCTTTCTGCGAGGCGCGCCGCTATGCGGCGGGAAGTGAGCGGATCGCCCGAAGTGCAATCCACCAGTACGGCACCAGCCGGCAGGGTTGCGAGCAGCCCTTCGGGGCCATCCAGCAGTGCCTCAACGTCGGCCGAAACAGGGAGACAGGTGATAACTACATCTCTGCCGTGGGCTGCTTCAGCAGGGCTTGAGGCCTGTCTGGCTGTCGGATGCGCAGCAGTGAACTCTGCCGCCCGGAGTGCCGTACGGTTCCAGACCACCAGGTCGAAGCCCGGGCCCGCGAGATGGCTGGCCATGGGTGTCCCGATGGCGCCCAGGCCCAGAAAAGCAACGCGATGCATGTTAGGACTTGTTCGAGAGAGAGTGACCGCAGGAGAGCACCCGCAGCCGGTACCAGAGAAAATGCGCCGGCCGGCGGTTGAGGGCGGCTGGTCAACGATGGAGATTGGAAAGATGCAACGATATCGCGCCTGGGTGGAGATCGACGGCCTGGTGGGTGTGTACTCCATCCGTGCCGTGTGGACCGCGCTCACTGCTGTTTCCGGTATAGTCTCAGCCGAAGTCACCATGAACGGGACCACCCTGCACACCGACGGTCCCATAGACGAACAGGCGCTCAGGGACGCGCTGGCCACGGCGGACGTGACTCTGAGGTCACTCAAACAGGAACCCTGGACCTTGCCGGGTCGCTGAGCGCGTTGCGGGCGTCGCGTCCCAGCGCCGCATTCCAGCGCCACACCCCGGGCGTCGCATTCCGGGCGTCGCATTCCCGGCGTCGCATTCCCGGCGTCGCATTCCCGGCGTCGCATTGCGGGCGTCGCATTGCGGGCGTCGCATTCCGGCGTCGCATTGCGCATGTCGGCCCGGGCGCTAACTTGCGCGCGAGACCGCCGCCCTGACCGCTTATGACACCACGCTCAAATCCGGATCGGCCGCTCGCGACGCTAATCGTGCCGGACCTCCTCGAGCTTCTTGAGGAGCACCCCGAAAGTATCGCACCGCAGACCGAAGAGATGCACCCGGCCGACCTCGCCGATGTGGCGGAGGCTCTGCCGGAGAACGTGGTGCGTGCATTCCTCGCCGCGCTTCCCCGTGAGCGCGCAGCAGAGGTGCTGGAGTATCTCGACGAGGACCTGAGAACCTGGATCCTCGAGGAACTTCCCACACAGCAGGCCGCGGAAATCGTGGCCGAAATGACCCCGGACGAGCGGGCCGACGCGCTCGTGGAGCTGGATGAGGAGCGCGCAGACGAGATCCTCAGAGAACTCCAGCCGGCGGAGAAGGCGGAGGTCGAACGGCTGCTGCAGTACGACCCGCACACAGCCGGCGGACTCATGACCACCGAGTTCATCTCGGTAGACGACCGCCTTACCGTGGAAGAGTCGCTGCGGGCCGTGCGTGCAATGGCCAGAGCAGGCCGACGCGAGGCCATGTACACCATCTACACAACCGGCCCCACGGGAAGACTGCGTGGCGTACTCTCCCTGCGCGAGCTGCTGGCGGCACCCGAGGGGTCAAGAATCAGCGACCACGCGTGGACTGACGTGGTAACCGTAAGAGCCGATACGCCGCAGGAAGATGTGTCGCGGCTCACCTCGGACTACGACCTGGTGGCAGTTCCCGTGGTTGACCGCGACAGAAGACTTCTGGGCGTGGTCACGGTCGACGACGTCATCGACGTAATCCAGGAAGAACAAACAGAAGACGCACAGAAGTTTGGCGGCATGGAGGCTCTCGAAGAGCCATACATGCAGATCACGCTCTGGCAAAACGTGAGCAAGCGCGCCGGCTGGCTGGCCGTACTGGCCATAAGCGAAATGTTCACCGCCTCGGCCATGGCGCACTATGAGGCCGACATCGACAAGGCCACCATGCTCGCGCAGTTCGTACCGCTGATCATAAGCTCCGGTGGCAACTCAGGCTCTCAGGCCACCTCACTCATTATCCGTGCCATGGCGCTGGGTGAGGTGCACCTGCGCGACTGGTGGCGGATTGTATTGCGCGAACTCCCTGCGGGCCTGATGCTCGGAATAATACTGGGCCTCCTGGCCGTAAGCCGCATCCTCACATGGCACTACCTGGGCCTTTACGACTACGGCGAGCACCACATGCTCATAGCACTCGCCGTTGGAATGTCACTGGTTGGCATAGTGGCGTTCGGCTCACTCACAGGCTCCATGCTCCCATTCGTTCTCAAACGACTGGGCTTTGACCCCGCCAGCGCCTCTGCACCTTTCGTTGCAACCCTGGTGGACGTTGCAGGCATCAGCATCTACTTCAGCGTTGCTTTCATGGTACTGCGCGGCACGCTGCTCTGAACGTCAGCGTACGAGCCATGTCAGTAAATGCCTGTGCAGCAACGCAGAGCGCGAGCAGGTGAGCCGTGAGTTCCAGCGACATCACCACCAAACGGGACAGCCTGCTTCGCGGTACCCTCGCGGTTATCGCCAGTGCATGCTGCTTCGGCTCGGTTCCGCCGCTCACCGTGGTCGCAACCCGACGCGGCATGGCACTGGAGAGCGTGCAGTCCTGGCGTTATGTCACGGCCGTGCTGCTGCTCACGCTGTTCTCTTTTGTTTTCAGGGAGAAGCTGCTCTCTGAGCACAACAAAGCTTCAGGCAGCGCAGGTGCAAAGAACACAACTGCAAAGAACAACTCAGCCGACCCGGGCAGTGATCGCAGTACGGGCCCCACTCACCAAGCCTGGTACTCGCCCCGCATACTGCTGCTCGCGGGCGGCGGACAGGCACTCATCGCCAGCCTCGCACTCGGCGCCCTTTACTGGCTGCCGGCAGCCACTGCGTCGTTTCTCTACTACACCTATCCCGCATGGGTGGCAGTCTTCGCGGCCACGCGCGGCATGGAGCGCATGGACACGGTGCGAATCACAGCACTGCTGCTCTCACTCACGGGCCTCGCAATCATGACGGGAATGCCCGGCGGCACGAAGCTCTCGGGCCTGGGCGTTCTTTGCGCCCTGGCAGCAGCGGTGATCTATGCTCTTTACATTCCGCTGCTGCATCATCTGCAATCTGCACACTCGCAGTTCGACATCGTGCGTGCAATTTCCCTGGGCTGCATGCTGTCGTTTCTGCTCTGGTCGCTCGCGAGCGGCTCGCTGCTCACTGCACCCGATCCCATTGCGCTGACCGCCAGCATTGCCCAGGGCGTTCTTTCCATTGCGGCCTTCATGGGCTTTTTGATTGGCATACGCCAGCTCGGGCCCGTGCGAACAGCCATCACGTCTACCGTGGAACCATTCTGGACCACACTTCTTGGCGCGGTGTTTCTTGCGCAGCCTGCCGGTGTAGTGATTCTTCTCGGTGGTTGTGCAATCATGGCAGCAGTTGTGCTGCTGCAGCGCTCACCCGGTGGTCTTGCTCCGCCCTGACGACTTTCTCTTGCTGAGCACATAGGCCACAAAACCCACCAGACCTATTATGGCAAAGGAAAACCACTGCAATGCGTAGGACATGTGAGGCCCCTCATCCACGGGCGGCGGCGTAACACGAGCCGGCAGCTCTATGTCGTGCATTACCGTGTCGCCGAGTGCCAGGAGGATGAAGTTGGCCAGCGGGTGGTGCACAATGCGAGAGAGACTGTCGTGGTTGAGGGCACGTACGGCACGCGGGTCGGAAGGGAGAGTTACCCTCTCTTCCTGCGCGGGCGGGTATGAAAGAACCAAGGCCTCGAGCGAGATCGTGTCGCCTTCGCGCGTTTTCGCGTAATCAATGGTTCTGGCATTTGCAGAGTAGACGAAACCGCGATTGAGGATGACGGCGGTGTCTCCCCACACGCTGTCCAGCGGCTGTATTGGGGTGAGGAGATGTACGCCGGGCGAGCCGTTCTGGCTGCGGGTAGCGTGGACTATCTCGTTGTCGTAGTCGGCCAGCGCCAGAATGCGCACATGGCGCCAGTGTATCTGCGTGGTATCCTGTCCAAGTGTGGCGGCCAGATCGAGCGGCGGCATGGCGGCACGCTCAGTGATGATGGCATTGCGTGCTCTTCGTTCGGAGAGTCGACTGAGCTGCCAGAATCCAAGCTTTACGAAGACGGCGGCTGCGGCCACTGCGAGCGCGCCGAATATCCAGATATTGAGTCGTCTCATTTCTCTATTTCTTCATCTTTTTCTTTACTTCTTTATCTTCAGCAGGCTTTACCAACGCCCCGGACACTCCGGACGCCTTCTTCTTCACAGCGCCCCGGCCCGCCTTGCCACCCTTCCTGCCCCTCTTAGTGGCACCCACCGCAGTACCAACCGACTCCCTGGCCACAGCCACCGGTTCCAGCACCAGCACCGACAAGGGTGGCAGGTTCACCGAGATCGATTGCTCAAAACCGTGGTAGGGCACCGGCTCAGTACCGCTCTCCTCAGCCACCGCATAGGCGCTGCCGCCATAAACGGCCGCATCGGAATTGAGTGCGAGCCGGTAGCGTCCTGCGCGGGGCGCACCGAAGCGGTAAGCGTCCCGCGGCACGGGCGTGAGGTTGAGAAGCACCATCATGTGATTGCCGGCTTCGTCGTAGCGCAGATACGACAGCACCGATTGCTCGCGATCGGCCACGTCTATCCACCGGAATCCCGCAGGATCATGATCCAGCCGCCAGAAGCAGGCGTTCTCACGATAGAGCCGGCCCAGTCTCGCCATAAAATCCGACAACCCGCGCCTGCGTGGGTCTTCGAGCAGTGACCAGTCCAGTGCCAAGTCGTGGTTCCACTCGCCGTGCGGAGCCAGCTCAGTGCCCATGAAAAACAAAGACTTGCCGGGCCTGGTCACTGAGTAGGCAATGAGCGCCCGAAGGTTGGCGAACTTCTGCCAGATGTCACCCGGCATCTTCTCCAGCAAAGAGCGCTTGAGATGCACAACTTCATCGTGCGAGAGGGCGTTGATGAACTTCTCGCTGTACTCGTACCAGATCGCAAACGTGAGCTTGTCCTGCGCACCCTTACGAAAAAACGGATCCACACTGAAGTAGTCGAGCGTGTCGTGCATCCAGCCCATGTTCCACTTGAAAGTGAAACCCAGCCCCCCATCGCTCACCGGAGCCGTCACATGCGGCCATGAGGTACTTTCCTCAGCTATCATCATGACACCCGGATGCAGCGACTGCACAGCCACGTTGAGCTGCTTGAGAAAGGCCACAGCTTCAAGATTCTCGCGGCCCCCCAGGCGATTGCGCAGCCAATGACCGGCCTCGCGCCCGTAGTCCAGATACAGCATTGACGCCACAGCATCCACACGCAGCCCGTCAACATGGAACTCCTCCATCCAGTAAAGAGCGTTGGCGATGAGGAAGTTCCTGACCTCGTGGCGTGAATAGTTGAAGATGTGAGTTCCCCACTCCGGGTGATCGCCCAGTCGCGGATCTTCATGTTCGTACAAGGCCGTGCCGTCAAAGCGTCGGAGCGCCCAGGCATCACGCGGAAAGTGTGCAGGTACCCAGTCGAGTATCACCCCAATGCCCGCGGCGTGCAGAGTGTCCACAAAAAAACGGAAGTCATCGGGCGTTCCATATCGCGACGTGGGCGCATAATAGCCTGCCACCTGATAGCCCCACGAGCCACCAAATGGGTGCTCCAGTATGGGCAGCAGTTCCACGTGCGTGAAACCCAGGGCGTTCACATGATCGGCAAGCTTTGCTGCGATTTCGCGGTAAGAAAAGGGACGACCATTTTCATTGTGCATCCACGAGCCAAGGTGCACTTCATAAATCAATCCCGGTTCACGCCGCTGATCGGTTTCCCTGCGTCGCGAGAGCCACTGTCTGTCATGCCATGCATAAGTGCTCGCAGCCTGAACGATGGCCGCATGTCCTGCGTTCTGCTCCATCTTGGCGGCATGGGGATCGGTCTTGGCAATCACCTCACCAGTGGTGGTACGGATCTCAAACTTGTAGAGCGCAGCGTCGCCAACGCCGGGAACAAAGAGTTCGAACACTCCGCTTCCGCCCATGCGGCGCATGGTATGCGCACGTCCGTCCCAGGCATTGAAATCTCCCGTTACGCTCACGCGCGCAGCATTTGGGGCCCACACAGCAAATGCGGTGCCCTCAACCCCGTCCACCTTGCGCGGATGTGCGCCCATCCATTCCCAGAGCCTCAGATGCCTGCCCTCGTTAAAGAGGTGCAGGTCAAGCTCACCAACAGTTGGCAGAAATCTGTACGGATCATCGCGCTCTGCGATGTCTCCTCTGGCATCCGTAACGGCGAAACGGTAGGCCAGCGGCAGCGGGCAATCTTCCAGCATCACAACGTGCAGGCCGTTGGAATCGCGCTGCATTGGCAGTCTTCTGCCGTCGCCCGGCAACAGCTCCACCGCTGCCGCATCGGGGATCCACGCGCGCACGACAATGGTGTCGCCATTCTCCGTGCTCACCCTGTGTGCGCCGAGTATGTCGTGGGGTGCAACAGACGCACCGGCCACCAGTCTTTCAGCGGTGCCGGCAGGCGTGGTGGGCGGAATGGGGTTCGGCATGCCTGAATTATAGGGCAGGATCAGCGTTGCAGAAGAAGTCTACGCTGGACATTTCGTCAGTTGTCTTCGCCGTCAGAATCAGTGTGCACCACCAGGACCTGAGCTGCCAGCGACGCTCCTATGGCGAGTTCACTGCTGGCTATGCGCACGGTTATCGGCCCATCGAACGGCGCACGTTCCATCAGTCTCAGCGGCACACCCGGCTGCAAACCTATCTCTGCCAGATATCGCAGCATGGAGGGATTCTTGTCGCTCACACGCACCATCACGGCACTCTCACCAACCTCCATCTCAGAGAGTGCAATGTGGGAGCGCTCATCTATTTTCCCGTCTGCTGTGGGGATCGGAGCTCCGTGGGGATCCGACTGCGGATGTTCCAATGCCGCTGCCATGCGCTCTATCAGCGTATCGGAAGCGGCATGTTCCAGGCGTTCTGCCTCGTCGTGTACCTCGTCCCAGGGGAAGCCCAGTACCTGTGAAAGATAGGTTTCGAGAATGCGGTGGCGGCGCAATATCCGCAGCGCGTTCCGCCGCCCCAGCTCGGTGAGCCTGGCACCTCGATAGGGTTCATGCGTGAGAAAGCCCTGGTTTGCCAGCCTGCGCACCATTCCGGTTACCGATGCAGGAGTGAGCGCGAGACGGGCGGCAATCTCACTTGTGGCCGCCGCTCCGGAGCGTGCCTCCAGCTCGTAGATGGTCTTGAGATAGTCCTCCACCGCACCGGTCAGCAACACGGGACTGTTTGAAGAGGGCGGGCCCATGTTTACCCCTCAACTGGTCCGGCGCCTTCAGCGCCGCTGGCGTCAACTGAAGCACTGGAGCCGCTGTCGCTGTCCAGTCTGCCTCGCACCATCAGCACAGGAACCAGCGTGTGATGCCGCACCGAATTGGCAGTGGTGCCATATATGACGTCCTGCAACCCGCGATGTCCGTGCACTGCCATTGCTATCAGATCGCATCCCTCCCTGTCGGCTGCTGCAGCTATCTCTCTGGCAGGATCGCCTGCCGCAAGCATTGATTCGGCCTCAAGTCCCTCCCCGCGCAGCCTGGCAGCACAGTCCTCTATGTACTCCCTGTCCATGCGCATCTCTTCAGATTCACGCAGCTTGAGCGTAAGCTGGTGTCTGGCTGCCCATCCGTCGGCAACGTGCAGCAGCAACACCGAGGAGTGGCACAGCGCTGCAAGTTTGCGCACGTGCCCGATTATCACCTCGTCCCATGGCGAGTGCTCCAGCGGCACCAGTATGCGTTTGTACATCAGCCCTCCCATCCGGCTATGGTCTGCACCAGCAGCCATCCGTTGAGGATGGCGATGAGAAAGGCCGTGCCGTATGCCGTAACCGTGAGCAGCCGTGAGTTGGCGAACGAGCCCATCTTGCGCCGATCCGAGGTGAACTGCACCAGCGGAAACACCGCGAACGACAACTGGAATGACAGGATGACCTGACTGAACACCAGCAGTTCGGCGGTTCCACTCTCACCATACAATACTGCAACGATCACTGCCGGCACTATGGCAATGGCACGTGTGATCAATCGCCTGAGCCAGGGTCTGATTCTCAGATTGAGAAAGCCCTCCATTACGATCTGTCCGGCAAGTGTACCGGTAATGGTGGAGTTCTGGCCTGAAGCCAGGAGCGCGAGGGCAAAGACCGCGCTTGCGCCGGTGACACCCAGCAGTGGCGTGAGCAGTTGATAGGCGTCCTGTATTTCTCCCACCTGTGTGTTGCCGCTGGTATGGAAGGTTGCGGCCGACACAATGAGGATCGCGGCGTTGATAAACAGTGCGAAAGTGAGTGCGATGGTGGAGTCGGCGAATGCAAACTTGAGCGCTTCGCGCTTGCCCTCTGTGTTCTCCGCATACTTTCGCGTCTGCACTATGGACGAGTGCAGATAGAGATTATGAGGCATTACCGTGGCGCCAAGAATGCCTATGGCGATGTAGAGCATGCCCGGGTTGCGTATGATTTCAGTGGTTGGCAGGAAGCCCTGTGCCACCGCGCCCATGTCGGGTCGGGCTATGAACAGCTCGAAGAGGAAGCACCCGCCAACCACGGCCACCAGCGTTATTACCAGTGCTTCGAGCAAGCGGAAACCCTTGTTTTGCAGATACAGCACCAGCAGCACATCAAGCGCGGTGAGCACTATGCCCCATGTGAGGGGAATGTGAAAGAGCAGGTTGAGTGCTATTGCCGTACCGATGACTTCTGCCAGATCGCAGGCGGCTATTGCGATCTCGCAGAGTATCCAGAGTGCGAAAGCCACCTGCGGGCTGTAGTGGTCTCTGCAGGCCTGGGCGAGGTCGCGTCCCGTGACGATGCCAAGTTTGGTGGCGAGGCCCTGAAGGAGCACCGCCATGAGGTTTGAAAGCAGGATGACCGAGAGCAGTGCATAGCCGAACTGTGCACCGCCGGCGATGTCAGTGGCCCAGTTGCCGGGATCCATGTATCCCACGGCCACCAGGTACCCGGGCCCGGCGAAGGCTATGAGCTTCCTGAACCATGTGGTTCCGGTCACCTCAACGCTGCGGTAGACCTCAGAGAGCGAGGGGGTGAGCCGAGCGCGTCTCCAGCCGGACTCCGACGCCGGATCGGTGCCGGAGTCTGTTACAGGGCCGGCTGGCTGCCCTGAATGAGAATTGGCGCCATCCAGCCCGTCTCCACCACCCATTGGCCCGGCACCGGATTCACTGTCACTACGGTTATTTTGGAAGTGCATGTCTTAGAAGTTAGGCTGCCCTAAACTTTTTTCAAGGCTCAGCCTGCTCTAAACCTCCCGGGCCTCACACAACCGTTGCCGGAGCCGATCAGTAGCCCGCAGCCGCTCCGTCACGCCTGGGGTCAGCCACACCTATACGGCGACCGTCCGGTGCCACGTACACCGCATGCACGCCACCAAACATGATGTCACCAACCCGACTCAATGGCCTGTACCCCCGGGCCACCAGCGCCTCATATACCGAAGGCGCAAAACCAGCCTCTACCTCTATGTCGCGATTCACCGCCGAAGCGTTTATCCTGGGACCCGCTATCGCCACCCATGGATCCTCACCAGCCTCAAGCATCCGCATGGTCACCTGAACAATCGAAGGCTGTATGTACTGGGAACCAGCCGCGCCTATCACCAGCCTTACCTTGTCGCCATCAAGCAGCATGGTGGGTGACATGGTGGAATTGGCGTAGCGATGTATGCCGCGCGTCCTCGCGTCGAAATTGTTGCCCGATGAGTTGAGGAAAAATCCACCCGTGTAAACACCCGAGCCGAAAAGAACACCCACCGTGATCGTGGCTGACACCGCGTTGCCTTCACCGTCAACCACCGACAAATGCGAGGTAAGGCTCTGCGTGAAATGCTCATCGTAGGGCACCGCTTCCATCGACGAGCCAGCACCTGTACCAACCGCACGGGCAGTTGGGAAAGGATCAAACTTCACACACGCAACCGGCATCTCCGCAGTATCAAAAGCCTGCGCGTCACCCGGCTGCACAGTGTCAGTCACGGTGGCACCCACCAGCCCCGCACGCTGTCTTGCAAAGCCTGCGCTCGCAACACCTCTCGCAGGTACCGTCATCACAAACGGATCACCACGCCAGCGATTGGCATCGGCACCAGCGAGACGCAGAATGTCCGCCATCTGAACCACTGACTCAGCATTGCTGGTGAGACTGCCCTTCATCCCGATATCCTGCGCCATTTGCAACATCTCAAGCACAGCGGAACCGCCCATCGGTGGCGGCGCACCCAGCACGGTGTAACCATGCCATGTCGTGCAAAGCGGCCTCAGCTCCGCCAGATCATAGTCTTTGAGATCCTGCACGGTTATCAATCCGCCCAGTGATTTCACTTTCGCAGACAGAGCCTCCGCCACCGGCCCTTCATAAAACCCCGGCCGCCCCAAATCCCTGATTCGCTCCAGCGTGGCCGCAAGCTCCGGCTGCACCAGATGATCACCCGGTCTGAGAGCCTTGCCATCGGGCATGAAGCGTGCACTCGCCAGCGAATCAGCGGTAATCTTCCTCTGTGCTGAAACTATGGAACGCGCCAGCAATGGCGAAACAACGTACCCGCTGCGCGCCAGACGAATGGCCGGTGCCATTACCTGAGCCCTGCTGAGTCTGCCCCATCGCTGGTGAGCTTCCAGAACGCCAGCCACCAGACCCGGAACCGCTGCCGCCCTGCCCAGCGCACGCCCCCCTGATGTGTCAGCCATTCCCCAGGCAGCGTCTCCGCCAGTACGCGGATAGAACGACAAGTGATCCGCCCGCTTCTGCCTGGCGTCGTAGTAGGTAAGAGCCCCACCACCTCCCAAACCCGTCTGCGACACATCTGTCACCGACAACGCAAAAGCTGTGGCAGCAAATGCATCGATGGCATTCCCGCCAGCCCTCAATATCTCCGCGCCAGCCGCCGCGGCGTCAGGATGCGATGCCACCACCATCCCCGAACGGCTCTCAACACGCTTGCCCGCCATGGGTGCAATACTCCCACCCTCTCCGGCAGGCCGCGCACAGGCCCCCATCACCACGCACGCAGTCAGCAACGACGACGCTATACGTCGAAACATCTCGTGTTCTCCGCAGTAAAGTCGGCGCACAACCAGCGCCATCTCAAAACCTTCAGGGATCGAAAAGTGGAAGCAACTGACTCACAATACGCTCGGTCAAGCCCCACACTATCTGGCCACCAACACGGTACCCCGGAAACCTGAGGCGCTCACCATCCACAGTAAGCACCTTGTCCGATTTTATTTCCGGACTCCGCAATGCTGCAATGGATACCCAGTAGGTCTCAGCAACCTCACGGTTGGGCCGGATGTGTACATCCGCCGGTACCACAGCCACAAATGGGCGAATCACCACCGGCGGTAAACGGCGACTCGCAGGCTCAATGTCGTCCAGCCTGCCCAGCACAGCCCCCAAACCAAGGTCCAGATCCAACTCCTCGCGCGCCTCACGAATCGCCGCGGCCCGCAACGATGAGTCATCGGGATCAAGCCGCCCGCCCGGAAAGGCCATGTGACCACTCCAGGGATCTCCCTCCAATTCAGCTCGCCTTATGAAGAGCAGCTCCGGCACACTGCGCTCCACACGGAGCACGGCAGTCACGGCAGCCTGGTCGGTGCCACCGCGAACAATTCGGGACCGTGGCTCTCGCCGCCTGAGCCTGGCCAGAGCGCGCGCAAGATCCGGCTGCGCCAGAGCCAACTCAGGCACGCTGTCCGGTAACTCTCCGCTCACCTCTGAAACCCGCCAAGTCCATCAGCTCTCCACATCGCCGCCACAAGCCACCCAGGCGCGATATCCACCAATCATGGAGGAAACTCTCTCATACCCCATCTCCTGCAAGCTGCACGCGGCCAGCGCAGAACGATTGCCACCCGCACACATAAGAACCACCTCAGACTCACGCGGCACTCTCGCTTCCACCTGACTCTCAAGCACGCCACGGCCTATGTACTGTGCAGGCTTTGCATGGCCCATCAACCACTCGTTCTGCTCACGCACGTCGATCAGAACAATGCTCTCTCCACGCGCAAGCCTGGCTCGCACATCATCGGCGCTCACTTCGCTGATCTTCCCCTTGGCCTCACTGATCATCTGCTGACAAGTTTTCATCATGGTCTTGATATTCCTGTTTGAGTAAGAGCCCCCAAGGCTCGTTGGCCGCTCTTCACGCAGAACGATGTACCGTCAAACGACACCCATCAGCATCTAACGTTGCAAGAGCGCCCAACGGCAAGGTCCACTGGTCATCAATATGCCCGAACGGCGCACCGGCAATCGTCGGCACACCCACGTCTGCGGCAAACTCCTCCAATATGTGGTTCAATGGACGCTCGCCATCAGAAGTCTTTGGCGGACAATCGGTAAAGTTTCCAAACACCACACCTGCACAACCCTCAAACGCACCCGACAGGCGAAGCTGCGTAAGCATGCGATCAAGCCTGTAAGTCGCTTCGCCAACGTCTTCAAGAACCGCTATGGCACCGCGGAAATCAACAGCCCAGGGAGTGCCGACAAGCGATGTAACCGTCGCGAGGTTGCCACCCGCAAGCCAGCCCACACGACGTCCACCACTAAGGCAAACAGCATCCGTGGCCGTAAGCTCCATGCTGCCCGGACGCACACCACGCACCGCCTCCTGAAAGAGTGACATGCTCCAGTCAGTCAGCGCGGCCCTCGCCGTGGGCCCGTGATAGCTCACCAGACCCGCACGCTGCCAAACGGCATGCAACACGGTGACGTCTGAATACCCGATCAACGCCTGCGTACGCCCCCGCTGAGCCATGTCCTCCACCGCCGTCATCAAACCCGGCAGCAAGCGCATCGAACCATATCCACCACGCAGACACCATATGGCGTCCACACTCTCATCCAACAAGGCAGCCCTAAGGTCGCTCAGGCGCTCTTCATCACTGCCGGCAAAGCAATCCCATTTTGACAAGACATTCTGCCCCACTGACACACGCCATCCCAACAACCCGGCAGTCGCCATTGCTTGATCCACCCCGGCCGAACTCTTGAGCGGACCCGACGGAGCAACCAATGCAACATGCGATCCTGCCACGAGACACGGCGACTCCCGCCGCGCACCGGAACGCATGGACGGTGCAGCCATGCCAGCACCCACGCGCAAACGGGTCACTCCGCTGCAGCCCCCACACTCTCAACACCAGCCGTCTGCCTTCGCGCACGCGCCAGATACGCCTCGCGCAAACGCAAGGTGATCTCACCCGGCTCTCCAGATCCCACCGCCACGTCATCAATGCGCGTAACCGGCAACACAAAACTCGTGGCACTGGTCAGAAAACACTCCCCTGCCGCCCTCGCCTCTTCCACACTGAAGGCCCGCTCCTCCACCACCAAACCCATCTCACGCGCCAACCCACACACCACACGACGAGTGATCCCGGCCAGAATGTCGGACGAAAGCGGGTGAGTCCTCAGCACACCATCCTTCACTATCCACATGTTGCTGGAACCACCCTCAGTCACAACACCGCCCTTCTGCATCATGGCCTCGTAAGCCCCACTCGCGCGAGCACCCTGCTTGGCAAGAACCTGCGCCAACATGGAGGTGGACTTGATGTCACACCGCAGCCAGCGCACATCAGGCACCACCCGCACGCTGAGACCGGTGGCGTGCGGATCACCACTCAGGTTCCTCGACCTGGCATAGGCAAACATGCTCGGCTTCTCCACCGCGGGAAAAGCAAAGTCCCGCTCAGCCTCCCCGCGCGTGATCTGCAAATACACAAGGCCCTCGTCAATCCCATTGCGAGTGGCCAACTCCTGCATAATCTCCGCAATCCGCCCAATCGGCACGGGCGCAACCAGCGAAACCTCACCCAGGGAACGCTCGAGCCGCGCCAAATGCAGGTCCACGTCCAGTAACCTGCCCTGAAACACCGCCGCCACTTCATAAATGCCGTCGCCAAACAAAACGCCCCGATCAAAAATCGAGAGCCTGGCCTCTGATTCGGCTGCAAACTGCCCATTGATCCAACAGGTAGGCATGTAAAAACCTTCGAAAAGGGATTCGGAAAACTCTGTCCCGGAAAGTTAGCTCATGAAATGCCGCCGCGTTCCAGCGGTACAACCCGCGCCGATCCGATGAAGCTCCATACCCCCAATCGGGACACTGTATGGCATGCTCACCCTCCGCGCAGCAGCCCAGCTCCTCGCCAAAGCCGATTCGTTCAAGGCCCTCCATGGCCTGGCACCCCTCCTGGGCTTCAAACGCCCCGCCATCGCGATTCCCTCCGATATTCGAAGCGAACTGGGCCTGCACGGCATCGTCCACCGCGCCAGCCTCCTCGACGCACCCGGACCGCTGCGCCTCATCATCGCTGAACTCACCCCCCCCACAAGCCACGAAGACCTCGATATACGGCACCGCAGCAGAGCAGCCGCAATCGCACTAGCAAGACACGCCCCCACAAGGCAGTGGTGCCTCTGCACAATCGACACCAACTCAAACTTCTTCTGCCTCGCCACGGTCAGCGAATCCGCTGGCACACCCAGAGTCAGCGCCCTCCGGATTGACCGGTCTCGTGTGCTCGATTCAGACGCAGACACCTTCCGCACCCTCGCCGACGCCGCCAGCACCGAGCCAAATCTCAGACACTCCCGCTTCGCAGACATACTCCAACGCGACGCGCTCTCACTCCGGTTCTACAGAGAACTCGAACGCAAGATATCCGCGCTCGCCACCTCACTCACTCCCACCAAACGCCCACAGCAACACCGCAGCTCTGCCAAACACCAGACCATTACGCCTGAGCAACACCGGGAACTCGCCATGCTCTGCTCCTCCCGGCTCCTCTTCCTGGGATTCCTCGAAGCCAAAGGCTGGCTCAATGAACAGCGCGACTTCCTCATCCACCACACGGTCCGGATGCTCGAGTCCGGCGGCAATCTCCACGAAAAGCTCCTCCGTCCACTCTTCTTCGGCACCCTCAACACCCCCCGCAGCAAGCGCGCCAACACCGCCAGAAAGTTCGGCAGGATTCCCTTCCTCAACGGCGGACTCTTTGCCCCCACAGCCCTCGAACGCCAAACCGCTCAACTCCGGTTCTCCGACGACGCCATCGCAACTTTCGTCGTCGAAGTGCTCGACCGATACCGCTTCACGGCCAGCGAAAGCTCTCTCACATGGTCCGAAGCTGCGGTCGACCCCGAAATGCTCGGCAGAACCTTCGAAAGTCTCATGGCCAGCGACGAACGACGCCGCTCAGGTGCGTTCTACACACCACCACACCTGGTAGACACGGCAATCACAGAAGCCATGCAGGCCATTCTGCCGGGAATCCCCATTGCCTCAATAACACAAGACGTCAAAGCAGGGCTCGACCTGGAATCCTCTCTCTCGATTACACACAGGCTCTCCTGTATCCGCGTCCTCGACCCAGCCTGTGGCTCAGGCGCATTCCTGGTCCGAACACTGGAACTGCTCGACACACTGCTCAAACACGCAGGCGATCAACGCAGCCCCCACGAAAGAAGAAGAGCACTGCTCGCATCATCCATATTCGGCGTCGACCGCGATCCCATGGCTGTTTGGCTCTGCGAACTCAGGCTCTGGCTGGCTGTGGCCATAGAATGCCACGAAACCGATATCAGCCATATTCCCCCACTCCCCAACCTCGATCACCACATCCGACTGGGAGACTCGCTCACAGGCGGCTCGTTCCAGTTCTCACCACACGACACCCGCTCACTCACACAACTGCGAATCCGGTACAGCCGGGCCAGTGGATCCCGCAAACTCGCCCTCGCAGCCACTCTGGACCGCGAAGAACGCAACCGCGCAATAGCGGAACTCAGCACTCGCATAGGAATCGCCAGAAACCGGAGGAGAAGCCTGCAAGTCGCCATGCGCACAACGGACCTCTTCGGACGGCGATCGCGCCCCACAAGAAGCGACTCGGCACGCCTCCACTCGCTGCGCCTCACAACACGCGAACTCTGCCATCAAAAGCAGCGACTCGAGCTGGGTGCCGCACTGCCTTTCCGCTTCGCCACTATGTTCGCCGACGTCGCTTCAGCCAAGGGCTTCGACCTCATTGTCGGCAACCCGCCGTGGGTACGCCCACACGCCCTCAACACCAGCGAACGCAATCGCCTGAGAGCCGAATTCTCAAGCATGAAACGCGCCACATGGCGCAACGGAGCACAACGGTCAGGTGCCGGAACAGGCTTTGCCGCACAACCCGATATCGCAGCCGCTTTCATAGAAAGAAGCATCCAGCTCCTCGCCCCAAACGGCATACTCGCAATGCTTACACCCGCCAAACTCTGGCACACACTGGCAGGTGGCGGCATCAGACGACTCATCCATCAGGACACTCTCATACGCTCCATTCACGACTGGAGCGACGCGCCGGCACAGTTCGATGCGGCAACCTATCCATCACTCATAGTTGCACAAAAGAAACCCCATGGCCCAGACAGAACCGAACTCAATGCCGCTGGTACAACTGCAATAGTCCAGACCTGCCCGCCACCACCCGATACCAACATCACAGCACAACCGCTGCGCGTGACCGTGATACGGGATCAGGTCAGCCAATACTCCATACACCCGCAACAACTCTCACTCGACGGCAGCACCGACGCACCATGGCTGCTTCTCCCGCCACAGGCGCTCGCAGCCTTTCATGCGCTGCAAGCCACAGGCACACCACTCTCTCAGTCCGCAATCGGCCGACCATTGCTGGGAGTCAAATGCGGCCTCAACGCTGCCTTTCTCGTGGCCGCAACCGAAGACCACGATGAATTCGCCTCGATTACGTCACTCGACCCCAAACACACAAGACAGGCAAAGCTGGAACGACACATGCTGAGACCGGCACTCCGCGGCGAAGGCATAAGAAGCCTCATGCCCATGCGCGGCAACTCATCCCAACTCAGCAACTGCACCCAGCCAGCAAACGAGATCAGACCTGCAACCTCCACCAACCAGACCTCAGCAGACCTTCGCATAATCTGGACCCATACAGCCGACGGATCGCCCCTCAAGTCACTGCCCAGATCCGCCTCACGCTGGCTCAGCCACTGGCGACCGCAACTCGAACGCCGGCGTGATGCAAAGCCACGCACACCATGGTGGACACTCTTTCGAACCCAGTCGGCAAACACCCAGCTCCCACGCGTGGTATGGGCCGACATAGGAAGAGAACTGCGCTCACGCGTTTTACCAACCGGCGATCCCACCGTAGCACTCAATACCTGCTATGTGGCAAGAACCTCCACCGAAGACGATGCTTACGCCCTGCACGCATTGCTCCAGTCCACCATCGTCAATGCATGGTTGCATCCCCTCGCTGAACCGGCCAGAGGCGGCTTCAGACGCTACATGGGATGGACCGTCGGCTCACTGCCCGTTCCCGCCAACTGGAACGACGCCGTGAAACTGCTCTCGCCACTTGGCAAACTGATGCACAAATACTCGCGCCAGCCTGCACACGCACAGAAACTCGCCCTGCTCCGTACAGAGCTCGACTCAGCCACCATACGCGCTTACGGGCTCCACCCCACCGACCTCGAACCACTGCTCTCCTGGTATCGTGAGAATTGAGTGCCTCGCAACAACCCGGCACATCATTGCGTCGGCCATGCTCGCCACACCGCACAACACTCCGCCGCAACGCAGCAATCAACAACTCGGACACATCAGGTTGTTGCCGACACAGATCGAAATTGCTGCACTGGCCAGCCACCTGCTCCAACTCCACGGTGGTGCACTGCTGGCCGACGACGTCGGCTCAGGCAAAACCTTCGCGGCCCTGGCCACAGCCAGACACTACACGCACATACACATCATCGCACCCGCCCAGCTCACACGCATGTGGCAGCACGCCCTGCTCAAGGCTTTTCCTGACAACACCGACAACAACACTGTCCACAGCAATGGCAACGGCGGCAACATCCGCACCTCAATTCGTTCGCTCGAACACTACTCAAGAGGAACCCACCAACCACTCAACACCGGCCACCCAACCATTGTCATCATCGATGAAGCACACCGCCTCCGAAACTCCAACACCGCCCGTTATCGAAACATCTCACGCGTCGTCACCGGCAACCATATCCTGCTCATTTCAGCAACCCCGCTCTTCAATAGACAATCCGACCTCCTCAACCTCTGCTCCCTCTTCTGCACACCCGAACCAAAAGACAGCACTACGCAGCACCCCCAAACCAATCACCGCTTTCCATCAGTCGACCAACTCATCATCAGAACTGCGCCACCCACACAACACCTGCCGGCAGTGCGCAAACACAATATCACCGCCATCAATCAGGACAGACACACACTCAAGCTCATTCTCAAACTGCCAGCTCCACTCCCGGTCCTGAACGGCACCGCCGCCACTGCCCTCATCCGGATTGGACTGCTCCGGGCGTGGTCGTCCAGCGATGCAGCCCTCGCAGCAACTTTGAGAACACGCCGGCTGCGAACACTCGCACTCCAGGATGCCATCAACTCGGGACACTACCCCTCCACTGCCGACCTGAACTTCCTTGCACCCAGATCCGCGCTCGAACAACTCGGTATTTCTGACCTCCTAACAACTCAATCAGACCACAACCAACACTCAAAACCAGCGTTCCGGAAACAGCGTGAACAACTTGAAGCACACCTCGAGGCACTGGACACGCTCACCCAGTACCACAGAGAGCACGCAAATGGCGATCAGCAACGCCTGCACTTTATTAGGCAACTGCTCATTCGCCACAACAACACCCCGATCATCGCCTTCTCCCAGTTCCGGCACACCGTCAATGCACTCTACAAACAGCTCGCCCAACAACCGGGCGTGGCTGCCCTTTCAGGCAGCAAGGCACGCATTGCCAGCGGTGCAATCAACCGACGGGAACTTCTCGCCCTCTTCGCACCACATGCACAGGGCCGCAAGCCACCACCGGATCATCTGAAACTGCGACTGCTGCTCTCCACCGATATCCTTGCGGAGGGGCTCAATCTTCAGGACGCGGGTGTCGTAGTACACCTGGATCTCCCCTGGACTCACGCACTGCTCCTCCAACGCGAGGGTCGCTGCATACGGATGGGCTCACCGCACAGCGAAGTTCACACATACACTCCCTCCAGAGACCAGCTCGCCGCTAAAGCACTTGCCATACAGACGCGCATACTACACAAGGCCGGGCTTGCCCAATACCACGTATCCGGAAGCCACACACAGCAGAGCATTCCGGAACTGTGGACAAGCATCCGGCACGAACTCGAATCCTGGTTGAGAGTCCCACGGTCGGAGGCCACCTGTACGAGCCCCGGTACGAGCCCCGACACGAGCCCCGACACGAGCCCCATTGTCAGCATCAGCGTCTGCAACAATACCCATTACGCAGACACAACGCCTGTCCCTGCCGCACTGGTGCTGCTGAGCCAAATCACTTCTCCGAATACGCCAGACTCAACTCCGGCTCCAGTCAGCTCCAGGCTGCTCGTCATATCACCCGCCACGCATCCACGAGTGGTCACGAATCCCTCGGCTCTGCTCCACGCCATACGTTGCATATCAGACCAAAGCCTCCCCTCAGAAACGGCGCCGCGCTGGTCCGGCCAACTCCCAACTGCTTGTAACGCCCGTTGTAACGCCCGTTGTAACGCCCGTTGTAACGCCACTTGCAGCGCCACTTGCAGCGCCGCCTTCACGCCCGGATGCACTGCGACCCTCCCAGTCACCTGCGACGCAGCATTTAAGACCGTGCTCAACGTCACCCGGAAATGGATTGAACGGAATCGTCTCCGGAGCGAGATCGACCTGGCGTCTTCGGGCCTCTCAAGTGCGCGAACCCGCGCGCAGCGGCTGCTCAACAGGGCCCTGTCCTCACTTTCCGTGGCCGAACGCAGCAGACTTGCCTACAGGTTCAGTGCCGTTCGTGAAAGGCTCGACCAGATGTGCGGTACAAGCAGCGGTGCCGGTGGCGGAATGAACGCGGGAGTGCGTGATGCCCTGCTTGCATGGTGCCGTACCGCACCTCTGACAGCATCATCGACTGCGCCACCGCCAGCACCTGCCAGCCCCTCTCGCCGCGTGGAGACCTGGCTTCATGCCTTTGATGATGACCCCGTGTTGAGTGCCTTTCAGGCCCAGCCCGCGCCGCCTCTCACATGGGAACTGCGCGCCGTGATTCTGCTCGCACTGCGGGGCGGCAGCGGCCTTGTGTAGCTTGCAGCATGCAAAACCAATCAGCCCTTCCTGCCCTTCTCTTTGACCTCGACGGCACGCTCATTGACTCCATCCAGCTTCTGCTGGACTGCGTGGGATACGCCTTTCAGGGGCGAAGCAGAGCACCAACCCGTGCCCAATGGGTTGCAGGCATAGGCACACCGCTTCGCAGTCAGCTCGCCCAGTGGTGTGACAGCGAACAGGAGATAGACGACCTGATAGAGCGGTATCGCGCGTATCAGGACTTGCATCTCGAGGAGCTCACCACCCTTTACCCCGGCGTCATGGATGTTCTCACCTGGCTGAGAGAGCGCGGGCATCCCATGGCCATCGTCACCAGCAAGGGCACTGGCATGACCGAGCGCTCGCTCAGGCATGTCCGGATAGACGGCCTCTTTGATACAGTTATCACCTGCGAACAGACCAGTCGGCACAAACCCGAGCCCGATCCCGTGCTGCTTGCCCTCGATCGCCTTGGCAAACCGGCGTCACAGGCTCTCTTTGTGGGCGACTCACCGCACGACATGCTTGCCGGCAGAGCGGCGAGAGTGCATACAGCGGCCGCAATGTGGGGACCTTTCAGCCGCGAGACACTGTCGCCGGCCCGCCCTGACTTCTGGGCCTCAGCTTTTCCTGACCTGCGCCCCATCATAACCGGACTTCGGCCTGCCAGGGACTGAGCAGTACTGAGCAGTACTGAGCAGTACTGAGCAGAACCGGATCGGGCTGAAACCTCCGCTCGAGCTGTCCGTAGGGGTAAATGCACACGTACGGCACCCCAATGCGAGGAAACAGTCATGACCCGTCAGCTTTCACTGCCTCTGCAACACACCGGAGCCATTCCGGCTCTCCTGGCAGCCATCATGGTATTCGCAGCAACGAGCCCTTTACAGGCACAGAATGAACAGACAGAAAGCGCCTTCTCATGGTCCGGAACTGTTGAAAACGGCGGGACACTTCTCATTGCCAACATAAACGGCAGCGTTGATGTGCAGCGCAGCACCAGCAACCGGGTGGAAGTCACCGCCGAAAAGCGTTGGCGCAAGGGCAATCCCGAGCTGGTTCGTATCGAGCAGCACCGTTCCGCGAAGGGCGTCTCCATCTGCGCTCTCTGGCGTGACGACGACCGTTGCGATGAAAGCGGTATACATCACAACTCAAAGCTTCGCTTCCCGAACCGGAGCAATGACGTGTCGGTGCGTTTTACAGTCCGTGTACCAGACGGCATCCGCGTCAGTCTCAGCACGGTGAACGGGTCTCTGGTGGTGAGTGGGGTGAACAACGAAATCGAAGCCGAGACAGTGAACGGCAGCGTCAACGCCCGGAGCCTTGGCGGCCCGGTGCGTGCGAACACCGTCAATGGCAGCATCAAGGTGGCAATGGGTTCAACGGGTGACATAAGCAATCTTGAATACAGCACCGTGAACGGTTCCATAACCATCGATATGCCACCTCAGCTTGGCGCCCAGCTCGATTTCTCCACGGTCAACGGGCGCATCAGCACGGACTTCCCGATCACCATTTCGGGGACATTCTCGTCGCGCAGGCTCCGCGGTGTGGTCGGAAACGGAGAAACCGCACTCAAGGCGCGCACCGTCAACGGCTCAATCAGCCTGCGTCGCGCACCCTGAGTCTCATTGGGGCAGGTGTGGCGGCACGCATGGCAGTATCACGCCACACCATGTCGCTCTGTCATTCCAGCCAGCTATACCGCTGCAGTCATACCGCCGGAGTAACCTCCGGCGGTTCCACCAACTCTTCGATGCGGCGAGCCAGCTCCAGGTCCTTCGCGCTTACCCCGCCAACATCGTGCGTGCTCAGAATGAACAGCACCTTGGTATAGCGTATGTCTATATCCGGGTGATGCTGCATTGACTCGGCAATTTTTGCCACCTGCGCGATGAAATCCACTCCTGCCGGGAACGTGGCAAAGTAGTAGGTCCTCACTATCGCATCACCACGCCGAGCCCAGCCGGGCAGCGTGCCCAGAGCCCGCTGGATCTCAATATCCGAGAGTCGCGAGGGGGGAGGTGGCTGAGAAGAAAGTCCGGCCATGCGTATAGAGTAACCTTTTCATGGCAGATTGCATCTTCGGCTTTTATTCGGTATAGTTTCAATGAAACACCTCCGAGGCGGAACAGTACTTCCACCTATTATCTTCGGTTTTTATTCAGTATGCTATCTGCCGCCAGTCTGTTGTCGGAGCCGGTCAATACCTCTCCGCCCGCCCTCCGTCGCCACCCTCAGCTTTCTCCTCCGTCCGTCTCCGGGCTGCGTGCACGTCTGGAAGCCCTTGCGCTGCGTAACGGGAGTACGGCTTCATCCCGGCCATGCCCCGTCGGCATTCCTGATCTCGACAAAGCCCTCGGGGGCGGGATCCCTCGCGGACGCATAACCGAAATCAGCGGCCCGTTGGCAGCAGGTAAAACCACCCTCATGCACGGTGTCGTAAGCCACATGCTGGCTACCGGCGCCTGGGTGGCATGGATAGACGCCAGCCGAACTCTGGCACCCGCCCCATGGGCCGAACTCGGCTGCCGCTTCGTCGTCATCCGGCCACACTCATTACACAAAACCGCCCGCGCCGCCGACCTCCTGCTGCGCAGCGCCGTGTTCAGCATGGTGGTCATCGACGGAGCACCACCGCTCTCACGCATACAAGGCATCCGCCTGAGCCAGCTCGCCCGCGAACACGACGCCGCATGTGTTGTGCTCACACACACGCTCGCGAACACCCCGATGCATGCACATACACACGCAAATACGCACGCGCACGGCACTACATGGAAATCCCCCAACCTGTACACCCGTACGCAGCAAGCTGACAGCAGACTGACCGGAACACTGCGCCTGCAGGTATCACCGGGATCAGCATCACAATCAACAGCTCACGAAACACTTCTCAGCCGTACACGAGTGACAGTGCTCAGAGGCGCTGCACTCAGCAGCAGACAACCAGTTACAGAGATTGACCGTGTCATCCACATGGCGCATCGCCTGCGTGCGCATCCCGAGATTCCCGATAGGCGCGGCGTGGCGCGCGGCCCGCGTCGTCCATGGGGCTACCCGGCAGGCAGTGAAAGAGACAGCCGGCCAGACAACCGGAGCAGCACCCTCACTCCCATCACCATCGCAGCCCCCACAGCTCCCGTTTCCGGAGGCGGAATCGGCGTCATCACGCACGACCTGTATGGAATTGGAGTTTCCGAACCAGTTCACTTTGCTGCTGCCCGGCGACACAGGGAACTGCAGCACGCAGCCACCGACACACAGCACAACAAACGGACAGGTGCGCAGCCCGGCGCACAGATCAACACACAACCCAACAAAGAGAACCACGCACAGGTTGGCGTCTGAGCCCCTGCATTGGGATAACCTGCCACGTGCGCTCGTTGCGGGAACAACCCTGCGTTCAGTATCCATGGCCGCCGGCCAGCTCGGCATCAGATCCGGCATGCAGCTCAGCGAAGCACGCGCCCGCTGTGCGGCACTCGATGTGCGCACATGGGATGAGCATGCCGTGAACGACGCCGTACTTGCAGGCACAGCCACCCTGCTCAGCGCCAGTCCGCAGGTGACTCCCGCAAGCGGAACACCGGGCATGTGGTGGGTGGGCGCAGGCGGATTCGAAAACCTCGGCGGAGAGCAGGCCTTTGCACATTCCCTGCTGCAACTCGTACAGACATGGCATCCCGAGGCACGCGTTGCCATTGCCAACTCCTGCGTGGCTGCACGCGCAGCCACATGGACACCGTCTGCCAATCATCTCACAATCATTCCTCCGGGCTACTGCGCTCATTACCTGGCGCCGGCACCACTGGGCCTCATACCAATGCCCGAAGAACTGCGCAAAGCACTCCAGGCTCTGGGCCTGAGAACCGTGGGTGCACTGGCCGCGCTCCAGCCTGCCGATGTGGAAGAGAGATGGGGGCGCGACGGGTTGTCGGCATGGCGGCTGGCGCACGGCGACGACCCCAGGAGACCGGGCCTGCGACGCAGCGAGAGCCCGCGCAGCGCCACCGCTGAACTACCTGGAGCAGTGGATCGGGTTGAGCCCGTGCTGTTCGTCCTGCGCGCACAACTGCAGCGCCTCCTGAATGCCTGTGTGGAAGACGGCCGTGCTGCGGCCTCAGTGGCCATCACGCTCATACTCGATGCGGGCCGGTCGTATCCGTTGGAAGAGATCGGAGAAACAGCGCCGTCCGCCGTGACACCTGTAACACTCACAACACCTGCAGCATCCGCGACACCTGCAGCACCCGCGACACCTGCAGCATCCGCGACACCTGCAACACACGCGGCGTCACTCCTCGGCATACCGCAGCGCAGCATCACCCGCGAAGTCCGACCGGCCCGTCCGCTGGCCCGTCTTGATCCCATCTTCGACCAGTGTCGGTCCTTGCTGGAAAGCTGGGCCATACCGGCCCCCATAATCGGCGTGGGCGTGAGCATACCGGCCACGGCACCCCTGGCGGCCGATCAGGGCGACCTGCTCATACCCTCCTGGCGCGACGCAGCCATGAACGCCGAGTCCGTCTTTGCCCGGCTTCGTGCCCTCCTGGATTCTGATAACCAGGGCGACGTGATAGTGAACGCGGAGTCGCGCGACTCCCATCGTCCGGAGTCCACTGGCGCATGGGTTCCGGTTGCGCTGGATCCATCGAATAACTCAGTACAAAACACAGCACAGAGCCCATCCCAAAACCCGCCACAAAACACATCGAGTCCATCGTCTGGCACCAGCCGCATCACGCTCAACACATCGCAGGCGCGTCTCCTTCCAGGCCCCGAGCCCGTAACAGTCACTGTTCGCAGCGGTGCATCCCCATACACTCCCTGCGCTGTGCGCTGGCGCAACAAACATCTCCGGTTTGTCTCCGTACACGGCCCCGAGCGCCTGAGTGGCGAGTGGTGGCAGAGCAAACCATATGCGCGTGACTACTGGCGCTGCAGCACCGAGCATGACGGCGACATGCTTCTCTATTGCGAGGACAGACAGTGGTACGTGCAGGGCTGGTACGACTGACCATCATGCAGCCCGATTCAGCAGCACCGTCTGTGAAGCATGAGGAGTACTCCGCATACCCGTACGCCGAGCTGCACTGTCATTCCGCATTCTCCCTGCTCGATGGCGCCTCGCTTCCCGAAGCCATGGTTGAGCGTGCCCGGGAGCTTGGTTATCACGCACTCGCGCTTACCGACCACAACGAACTGGGTGGTGCGGTGCGTTTCGCGGAGTCCTGTCGTGAGCACACACTGAGTGGCATTGTCGGTGCGGAACTCACCGTCAACATGCCGCGTCTTGATGGCAGGCGTGGCAACCGCAGCACACATCTTGTTTTGCTTGCCGAAACGCGCGAAGGCTATCGCAACATCTCCACCCTTATCACTCGTGCCCGAATGGACAGTGGGCGCGGGCAGCCATGTGTGCCGTGGCCGCTGGTTGCACAACACGCCGCTGGCATCACGGCGCTCACGGGTGGCCCGCGTGGCTGGATACCACAACTGCTCGCTGAGGGCCGTGACGATGACGCCTGGACTGCGGCGACAGAGTTGCATGCCGTGTTCGGAGAGCATCTGGCGTTCGAATGCCACGACCATCGTCTGGCCGAGGAGCGTGCGCTGGTAACCGCGTTGCGTGCACTCGCCGCAAGGCTTCAAGTGCCGTGGGTGGTTACCAACGACGTGCGTTATGCCGTGGCTGGTCAGCGCATAATTCACGACACACTGTGTTCACTGCGGCACGGCAGCACGCTGGATGAAATGGGCATGCGTCTTCGTCCCAATGCAGAGTGGCTGCTCAAAGACAGGCGCCTTATCTACCGTCGCTGGCGTGGCGCGGAAGAGGGCTTGCTGGCCACAGTTCGCATTGCGGATCGCTGCACATTCCGCATGTCGGATCTCAGGTCCACCATGCCGCCATTCCCTGTTCCGCCTGGTATGAGTGCAGACGATTACCTGGCCGAACTCGCATATACCGGTGCCAGCGAACGCTGGGGCAGCACACTTACAGATGCCCAGAGCGAGCAGCTTCAGCATGAACTCGCGTTCATTCGAGGCAAGGGTTACGCCGGTTTCTTCCTCACCGTGTGGGGCATTGTCCGCTATGCCCGTTCCGAGGGCATACTCTGCCAGGGCCGTGGTTCCGCTGCCAGTTCCGCAGTGTGCTACTGCCTTGGTATCACCGCAGTTGATCCCATTTATTTTGGCCTGCTGTTCGAAAGATTTCTGAGCGAAGGAAGACATGAAGCGCCCGACATAGACATAGACATTGCCCATCGTGATCGTGAGCGTGTGCTGCAATACGTCTACAACCGTTATGGTCGCGAGCATGCCGCCATGGTGTGCGAGCAGATCACATGGCGTGGCCGCAGTGCAGCGCGTGACGCAGCGCGTGTGCTGGGCTTCTCGCTGGAGCAGGGCAACGTGCTTGCCGCAATGAGTGACAAACACAGCGCTGCAAACACGGCCAGTCAGTTTGAGACCACCGACGGCCAAGCACAGCTTAAGAGTCGCGGTTTCGACACAGACGACCCGCGTGTGCGGCAGTTGTCTCCCATAATTCGCGGCCTGCATGAATTGCCGCGACACAGATCCATACATGTTGGCGGCTTCATACTGTCCAACGAACCTCTGGGTTCACTGGTACCGATAGAGCCCGCATCCATGCCTGACCGCAGCGTGATTCAATGGGAGAAAGACGACCTTGGCCCAATGGGCATGTTCAAAGTGGACCTGCTTGGCCTGGGCATACTCACAGTTGTGCAGGACTGTCTGCTTTACATACGTCACAGCAAGGGTGAGAGCATAGATCTGGCGCGTCTCAGCATGGACGACCCTGTCGTTTACGACGACATGTGCAGGGCTGATACAGTGGGAGTGTTCCAGATTGAAAGCAGGGCGCAGATGAGCACCCTGCCCAGGCTCAGACCGCGTTGCTTCTACGATCTTGTGGTTGAAGTGGCGCTGGTGCGACCCGGTCCGTTGCAGGGGCAGATGGTTCATCCTTATCTGCGAAGAAGAGCGGGTCTTGAAACAGTGAGCTATCCACATCCCTGGGTGAAGGACGTACTTGAGCGCACACTTGGCGTGCCCCTGTTTCAGGAACAGGGCATGCAGGTGGCCATAAGGCTTGCAAACTTCACCGCGCACCAGGCCGACGAACTGCGTCAGACCATGGGGCACAAGCGTTCACGTACTCGCATGGCGCGCATGGAAGTGCAATTGCGCGAGGGCATGAAACAGAACGGCATAGATGAAAGCACAGTGGATCGCATTTGCAGACAGATAAACGGCTTTGCCGATTACGGATTTCCCGAGAGCCATTCCGCGAGCTTTGCTCTTATAGTTTATGCCACCGCGTGGCTGCGACACTACCATCCGGCCGAATACCTCTGTGCCATGCTCAACGCCCAGCCAATGGGCTTCTACGCGCCCGGCACCCTAATAGCTGATGCCCAGCGTCATGGCGTTCAGGTTCGTCCCATAGACCTTACGCGCAGCGCGTGGGATCATTCACTGGAGCTTCCCGACGGCCGCACTCTCATACCCCGCAACGGTGTGCTGTATGAAGGCCCGCATTATGGATTGCCTCACGAGCAGGATGCAGCGGCAAATGCGGCAGCAAATACAGCATCGGGTGTAGCAAGTGCAGCGAATACAGCGACCGCCACAACAGCAGTGCGTCTGGGCCTGCGTCTCATTCGCAACCTCGGTCCTACGGCCCGCAGGCGTCTGGAAGCAGCACTGGCCGACGGGCCATTCAGTTCACTTGAGGACGCAGTGAGTCGTGTGTCCCTAGACTCGCGTGCATGGCGTGCCCTGGCCGAATCCGGTGCGCTTGACGGCATGTTTCCTCATGAGCCAGCCGCGCGCAGGCGTAGAGTGGCGCTTTGGACCGTGCTTGCCATGACGCGCGACATCTCCTCACCGCTCGCACCGCGCAGAAGCGGCCCTCCTCCCGTGGCACTCGCTCCCTGCACGCCAGTGGAACTCACAGAGGCCGACTACCGCATGACCGGTGTATCGCTCAGCGGTCACCCCATGACACATGTGCGTTCACTGCTTGAACCCAATGGCGTGCGCAGTATAAGAGAGCTGCTCGACAGCGCCACAGACGAAACACATGGCAGGCCCGTGGCCGTGGCCGGAGTTGTTATTTGCCGTCAGCGCCCGCCCACGGCCAAGGGGTTCATGTTTGTCACCCTGGAAGACGAAACCGGGATGGTCAACATCATTATCACTCCAGATCGTTTCGAGGCGAATAAAGAAGCCATAATTGGCAATCCCATGCTGCTCATTCGTGGCGTTTTGCAGGTGGATCGGGGTGCGGTGAACATTCGTGCGCGGAGTTTCAGCGCGCTGCATGCGGAGAGTGGAGAGAGGCATGTGAAGCGGTATGACTTCAGGTAAACTGTACTTCACACGCAACCAAGTGGTTGATAACGCGGCGATAAAACTGCACTTGTCGGCTCAGTTCAGGGCGACAACCTGGATTTCACACTACACCTACACCGTCGAGGCATCTATGGCCCAGCCCACCACACGAGACCTTCTGAAAGAGGCTGCCGAACATCTCTCCGAAACCGCCTCGCTTGAGGAGGCGATGGAACGTGTACTGTTTCTGGCCAGGATTGATCGCGGTAAGGCCGATATTGACGCTGGCCGCACCGTATCGCACAGGGATGTGAAGCGCCGCGTCGGGTTGTGATCGCCGTACGCTGGACCGAGACCTCTGTCGCAGAGATCATAAGCATCAAGGCATATATCGGACGCGACTCTCGCCTACTCAGGCACACTGTTGTGGCACGCCTTTACGGTGCCGTGGAGCAGATCGCAAGCTTCCCGCTGTCAGGCCGCGAGGTACTGGAGCGCATCGACCCATCACTGTGGGAGTTGGTGCGACCGCCCTACCGCATAGTGTACGAGGTCGTTGGTGGACTTGGCTGGACCATGGCACCCCGGGCCACAGACCCTCCCGATCTGGCACACCACGCCCTCACCGCTGCAGCTTTCGTGGCACCATGCTGTCACTGATGGCCGCATGCCAGACGTACGCAGCCATTATTACCGCGTTCTTCATCAGATCCTGGCTCTGTATCGTGTCGTAGAAGTCCAGGTTGGTGTGCCCGCCCTGACCCGGTGTGTGGTCCTGGAGGAACTGGAAACCCGGGAGCCCGATATCATCAAAAGGAACATGGTCGGTGCTGCCCAGGCTCTGGTTGGACACCACCGTCATGCCGAGGTCGCGGAAAGGCTCCATCCAGGAGGTGAACATGCCGCGTGCCGCCTCGTTGCCCTGCAGGTAAATCCCCAGATACTGCCCTGACCCGTAGTCCTGATTGAAGTAGGCGGAGAGGTTCTTGTATTCCGGTCCCTCTCCCACCTTGGGATCACGTGGATTGCCGAAGTGCCTCGCAACGTATGCCCGGGAACCGAAGAGGCCCTGCTCCTCGCCGCTCCAGAGCGCAATCCTTATGGTGCGGCGCGGCTTCGCCCCTATCGTTTTGAGAATCCGCGCTGCCTCAAGCACCACGGCGACACCGGAGGCGTTGTCGCTGGCGTTGGGCGAGGCATGCCAGGAGTCAAAGTGGGCCCCCATCATCACGATCTGATCCTTAAGGTCGCTTCCCGGGATCTCACCCAGGATATTCCGGGCCTGGATCACGGTGTCTCCCATTTCGTTGCGGACCTCCAGACCCACCTTGACCGGAATACCACGCTTCAGAATCCGGTACATCCGGTTGTAATGCTCCGGTGTGATCGCGATGATCGGCGGTGAGGCGAGATTGCCGGCAAGGGACCAGCGATCTCCCTGGGAGCCGGGCCGGGAGAATCCGCGAACCGCACCCAGCCACCCGCTCTCACACTGAAGCAGCGCCGCAACCCCTTCCTCCTTGAAGAACTGCATCCGTTCGGCAGCCGAAATCAGATCCGGATTGCGCGGGTTGCCGGCGCTCGGCGCCCTGAGCGGGGCGATCGTCGTGTTCTGAATGGCCTCCAACTCCGCAGCACTGCGCCGCGGCACCCCGTTGGTAAGCGGAGCCAGATCGATCACCGCAGGAGGACTGATAAGCACTGCCATGCCCTTGAGTCTGCCTCGAAAACGCTCAAGGTCTTCCCGGGTCCTGAGTTCGGCGACAATGGCCGTGGCCGTAACCTGGCCGTTGGTGCCGGGAGTGTGGGCCACCGGATAGCCCACCATTGGCTGGTAGTCGGGCTCAAGCAGATGCAGGGAGGTGAACTCATTATCCCAGGTGACGCCGTAATCCATGAAGGGCTCGGCGGTGACATTGCTGAGACCGATTGAGTCCATCGTTGCCATGAGCCATGTCTGAGCGCGAATCATGTCCCGCGAGTTGGTCAGGCGGGCTCCGAGCACATCAGCGATGTAGCCTTCAAACTCCATCACCTGAGAGTGCTGCAAACCCTCTTCACGGATCCGGGCAACGGTGGCCCAGTCTACGGGTTCGGGTTGCCGGATGGCAGTGGCCGCCAGCAGCAGCGGTGCTGCGAGCAGACCGAGACGAAGAGCGCGCATGTCAACTCCGGGGTTACAGGGGGTGGGTTGGTGCAACCACCAACAGAATACCTCCGGGCAGGGACCTGAGAAACGCGCAGAAATGAGCCCCCATTGCCATTGGCACGACAGCGAGCGGCTGCAACACCAGCACCGCTACGGCGTAGCCCCCGCCCGCACCGCCCCACGCATCGCAACCAATCTGGCATCTCCCGGCGAATACAGGGCCCCAATGTACATCGTACCATCCGAATCCACAGCAGGCGACGAGTTCACTCTGAACACAGCGGGATCAGTCTGCCACGCAATACGTCCCGCGGCATCAATGAGCACCAGCCTGTTCCCATCCACAGCGCAGAGATAAGGCGCGCAGGGCACGGGTGGCTGCAACTGCGGCGAAAACGGGTCGCCCGCGAATGCCCCCGACAAAGTCCACTGAACTTCGCCGTTGGACGGCACACGCGCCTCAAGCACTCCGTCAGTACGAACAAATACAGCCAGACCACCATGCAACACGGGTGCATACGTGTTGTAACCCGCCGCACCGGACTCATCACTGCCTCTGTTCCACAGCTCCTTTCCGTCGCTGAGCCCGAAGGCAAGCACACGCCCAGTGCGCGTGCCAACCAGAACACGGTCGCCGACAACCACAGCACCAACCACAGCGCCCACAGACGGTGAGAATTCCGACGCGTCAGGCAGTGAAACCCTCCAGCGCTCGCTGCCCGTGCCGCGATCATACGCGATCAGGAAAACCGGAAACGGCTCCTGAAAATCCTCTGCCGGGAACTGCACAGGCACCAGCACGAGATTGTCACTGAGCGCGGGTCCAAGTATCACGGTACCCAACGGCAAAATCGTGCCCCACTTCGGAGTACCCGTCGCCGCATCCCGCGCAGCCAGCGTGTTGCTTTGTGCCGTGTACATCGTGGACCCCGAAATCACAGTAGTGGGCCACCGCAACCGGTTGGGCAGTGACCCACCAAGCCCCCACCGCGCATAACCCCTGTGAGCATCGAAAATCTGCAGCCAACCGTCGTCTAACAGCAGAATATCACCACCGCGCAGGAGACGTGGTCTGGAAAGACCCATAATGTGCTGCACCCACACCTGAGCACCCGTACCGCGATGAAACGCCGCAAGACGCCCATCGGTGAACGCCGTGACAACCAGCGAATCAACTATGATCGGGCGACTTGCAAGAGCCCCCGGAACTTCCCAGAGAATCTCGGTGCCATCGCCAGACTGGGCTTCGGTGGGGCCGTCGCTGCCACACGCACTCAACGCAAACGCGAACAGGGCTCCGGCAAGAACACGAATCAGGATTGGTCGCATCATGACGCTCGTGAAAGTTGGATACGATGTTGCGTCCCACGTTGGGCACCATGCTGCCGCAGATGTTGCACGCTATGCCGCAGATGCTGCACGCTATGCCGCCGCGCGGCGGCTTAGCTGCAAAGCCCGCCTCCTCAAACCAGACTGAACCTCACCCCGGGCATCAACGCACCCAGAGCAAATCCCGCCAGATACAACCAGCCAAAAAGCCTGTTGTGCACCAGACACACACGGTGAAACCATAGCGGCCATCCCACATATCCCGCAGGCGGCGCTTCCGGCGCTGCCACTGACATCACACGAAGTGCATGCAGCCCGCGCGGTATGGCAAAACCCACCAACAACACAAAGGGCGTAAGCATGCCCAAGACCACTCCCGGCACCACCAGCAGATACATGGCAATCACCACAATCCTGTTGAGACGCCTGGAATACTGTTCACCCAGCAACACCGGCAACGTATTCTGACCCTTTCCTGAATCAAACACGCGCTGATCTATATGCTTGCCCACAAGAATGGACATCACACCCAACCCATAGGGAAGTGACGCCAGCAGCACGCTCGTGGAATTGACGCCTGTAATCACGAAGTAGCCACCCGCAATCATCAACGGCCCCCACACTGCGAATGCCGCCAGCTCACCCAGGCCTATTTCCTTGAGCGCCCTGGGCGCTGCATCATAAGCCCAGAGAACCAGTGCGCCGGCAATCACCAGCCACACGGCCGGAGCCCCACGCAATGCAATGAAGTAGGCGGCAATCGAAACAGCAGCAATACTCAGTATCACAAGACCGGTAACCAGCAGCCTGGTGCTCACCGCACCGCTCAGCACGGGATGCACGGTATATCTCCGCCGCGGCGAATCCGCACTGTCATGCCCGCGCCTGGCGCCGAAGTAATCATTGGACAGGTTGCTGATGGCGTGCAGTATCACGAAGCCCAGCAACACCAGAACAAATGACAGTACATTGAAGCGCCTGTCTCCCAGCGCCAAAAGCCCCGCCAGCAAGGCGGCCTGAAATGAAATCACCAGAATCACGCTGCGCGCGGAGTACAGGAATCGCGCCACGGGATCCAGTTGTGCCATATCCTCAGCCGTGGGTGGATAAAAACCCGTGAACGCCCTCACCCACTCACGGGGGCCATGCCCCACGGGTCGCCTGCCCTGTGCCGGTCCGGGTACAACCGCCGGAGAACTCATTTGATTGCCTTCTCGTTTCGTTTAAATGCACGTGATGGCGGAACCGCACGGCCACCACTCTTGCTCTGCCTGCTTAATCTTAGCACCCAGCACCCAATCGGGCACGCATCTGCCATCTGTGCTTATTATCAATGAGGGTCACATGGACCAGCTCCGCAAATATGCTGCAGCCCGTAGGTGATCTGCTGCAAGAATGTCCTCCACTGCCCTGCGTTCTCTCAAGGGAAATCACATTATCATGACATCAACTATCAAAGTCAGCAACTTGGGCTTCCCCAGAATAGGCGCCCATCGCGAACTCAAGCGCGTTCTGGAAAGACACTGGCGCGGTGAGCTGAACGCCGAGGCTCTCCTGAGCACGGCTCGCGATCTTCGCGCCCGCAATTGGCAACTGCAACATGAGGCCGGCGTGGACATGCTGCCGGCCAATGACTTCAGTTTATACGATCAGGTGCTCGACACGGCCGTACTGCTGAATGCCATCCCTGATCGCTATCGCGCACTGTACAAACGCGATCCCCTGGCCGGCTATTTCGCCATGGCACGCGGCGCGCAACACGGCAAAACAGATTTGCACGCACTCGAGATGACCAAGTGGTTCGACACCAATTATCACTACATCGTACCCGAACTGCATGCGGGCCAGCATTTCAGACTCAACGGCGACAAACCCATTGCTGAGTTTCTGGAAGCAAAGGAGCTCGGCTTCATAACCAGACCAGTGCTGCCGGGCCCGGTCACTTTTCTCTGGCTCTCCAAAACCACCGATGGCAGCGACAAGCTGGCCCTGCTACACTCATTGCTGCCGGCCTATGCCGAACTGATTGCAAAGCTTCGCAAGGCCGGTGCTGAATGGGTACAGCTCGATGAACCGATACTGGTGCTGGAACTGGATGATTCGTGGAAACAGGCACTGAGAGAGGCCTATCAAATGCTGGCCAACAAGCCGCACCCGAAGCTGCTGGTGGCCAGCTATTTCGGCACTCTTGGCCACAATCTCGAATTGGCAGCGGAGCTTCCTGTTGACGGGCTGCATGTTGACCTGATAAGAGGATCAGCACAGCCGGGAGAAGAACTGGATGCACTGCTAAGCAAATTGCCACCCGATCGTACGATCTCGGCGGGCGTACTGGACGGCCGCAACGTGTGGCGCAGCGATGTGGACCGGGGAATGGTAATTGCCCGGAAGCTCATGAGTCATCAGGGCACGGAGCGTGTGTGGCTTGCTCCGTCATGCTCGCTGCTGCATGTGCCCGTAGATCTCGACCTGGAAGACGAGATCGATCCGCTCATAAAGAGCTGGCTTTCCTTTGCCAAACAGAAACTGGGCGAACTGCGTACAATGGCCGACTCACTCAACGGTGTGCCGTCTGCACGCGAAAAAGTGGAAGAGTCCCGGGCTGCGCTCAAGTCACGTCAGACTTCGCGCCGCGTACACAACAAGGCCGTCCAGAAAAGACTCTTGAGCGTGACTCCGGAACTGACCAGAAGGTCGCACGGCTACTCGAGGCGAGCCGCGAGGCAGCAGAAACTGCTCAAGTTGCCGATCTTCCCAACTACCACCATTGGTTCATTCCCACAAACTCCCGAAGTACGTGAAGCCCGCGCCCGGTACAAGTCGGGAGTGCTCGACATCGCAGGCTACGAAGATTTTCTGCGCAGAGAAATCGCACGCTGCGTACAGAAGCAGGAAGAGCTCGGGCTGGATGTTCTCGTGCACGGCGAATACGAACGCAATGACATGGTGGAGTACTTCGGTGAACAATTGGAAGGCTTTGTGTTCACACGATACGGCTGGGTGCAGAGTTATGGCTCGCGCTGCGTGAAGCCGCCCATCATTTACGGTGATGTTTCACGCTCAGCACCCATGACAGTGCGCTGGTCAGCTTACGCACAGTCGCTCACCCACAAGCCCATGAAGGGCATGCTCACAGGGCCCGTGACAATGTTGCAGTGGTCTTTTGTGCGCGATGATCAGGAGCGTGCCATCACCTGCCGACAGATTGCGCTGGTACTGCGTGATGAAGTTCAGGATCTCGAAGCTGCGGGCATTCGTGTCATTCAGATTGACGAACCGGCCATGCGCGAGGGCCTGCCTCTCAAGAGAAGTGAGTGGCAAGAGTATCTCGACTGGTCGGTGAGTGCGTTCCGCATCGCGTCGTCAGGCGTGCGTGATGAAACACAGATACACACGCACATGTGCTACTCGGAGTTCAATGACATCATGGATGCCGTGGCGGCCCTCGACGCCGATGTGATTTCCATTGAAACGTCACGCTCGCGCATGGAGCTGCTTGATGCCTTTGCCAGGTTCCACTATCCCAACGGCATCGGCCCCGGTGTGTACGACATTCATTCTCCACGCGTACCCGACAAGGGCGAGATACTTGAGCTGCTTGGCAAGGCGCGTGCACTGCTTGCACCATCGCAGTTGTGGATCAATCCCGATTGCGGACTCAAAACGCGGGCGTGGCCTGAGACCGAGGCTGCGCTGTTCACCATGGTAGACGCCGCACAAAGTCTCCGTGCAAGCGAGGCGTAATGGCATGCAAAAGAAAGGGCCGCCAGTCAGAGACTGGCGGCCCTTTCTTCAACTGCTGGGAAACCCTGACTCAGGCACGAGCCTTGGTTACCTGTTCGGCAGCGGGACCCTTCTGGCCCTGCACGATGTCGAATTCGACACGCTCACCCTCGGCCAGAGTGCGGAAACCGCCGCCCTGAATCGCAGAGTGATGGACGAAGCAATCCTTCGAGCCGTCATCAGGCGTGATGAAACCAAAGCCCTTGGCATCGTTGAACCACTTCACCTTGCCGGTCGTACGCATGGCACTACTCCTGTTGCTGTGTGTTCGGAGTCCGGCCCTGCCGTACGCACCGAGCACTCTTGTTGGTTCGCGGACCATACCCCCGCGCGGGTTGCTGCAATCAGACGATCACAGCGACACTGCTCTTTGCTGATGCGTTCAGGACGACTGAAACCAGCCCTTGGTTCCATATGGAACCCGGGGAGGCCCGGCACGTACCATCACACAACCAACCTGAAACGAGTGATGCTAGACGCTAGCGCTCCAAGGTTCCACTGTCAACAGGGATTTTCACCCATGCCGGGGCGGCTCCCGCCTTCCCCGCTCCAATCCGCTCTTTACACTGCCGCCTTGCTGCGACAAAGTCAGTGCATGCGCCCGGACGAGGCCGGGTTAAGACCACAGGGTAACCTCGGACCACCCGGAAATACTCACCAACAGGTCCCATATCGGAGCAGTCGATGAAAGATGCGCAGTTGAAGGCCCTCCTGAAGAAGACCCAGGCCAAGGCGGCCCAGGTCAAGAAGCCATCCAAACAGGCTTTCGACCCCACCATTGAAGCCACCCGCAGACCTTCAGAACCCGGCCAGGGCTCAGAAGCCGATCAGCTCTTCAAGGAGATGAAGCGGCGCGAGTTCTGATGAGCCTCGCTGACGATGACGTCTTCCCGCTGCTGCAAAGCGCAGTCGCGGGTCGCTTTTCCATTGAACGCGAGCTGGGTCGCGGTGGCATGGGCATTGTCTTTCTGGCACACGATGTTCTGCTGGAACGTCCCGTGGCCATCAAGCTGCTTGCGCCCGCTCTGGCCGCGTCGCCCGTCATGCGTGCGCGCTTCGTGAGTGAGGCACGCCTTGCCGCTCAGTGTTTTCATCCGCACATAGTTCCCATTCACGAGGTGGGTGAATCAGGCAACCTGGCATGGTTCGTTATGGCTTACGTGCCGGGAGAGACCCTGTCCCGACACATTCAGCGCGCGGGTCCCCTTGAGCCCGATCGTGTACAGCAAATTGCGCGCGAAATAGGCTGGGCACTGGCCTATGCCCACGAGCGTGGCGTGGTACACCGCGACATCAAGCCCGAAAACATTCTTCTGGAAGAGGGCACGGGAAGAGCGCTGCTCAGTGATTTCGGCATTGCCTTTGACCTGCGTGAACAGGAACAGCCGGGCTCTCGCAGCGCTGTTGCGGGTACGGCGCGCTACATGGCCCCGGAACAGGCTTTGGGGCAGGCCCTTGATGGCCGGGCCGACCTCTACGCACTGGCTGTAACGCTCTACGTTGCGGCTTCGGGCAGATACCCTGAACCGGCAACCCGCTGCAATCTTCCCGGCCTGCCACCGGCGCTCGCAGCGGCCGTGGATCGCTGTCTGGCGGCCTCAGCGGCAGATCGATTGCCCGATGCACGCAGCTTTGTGCGCCTCATTGAGCCAAAGCCGGCAGCAGAACCCATGCCGGCACCGCTTCAGGACCTGCAAAACAGCTACCGCAGCGTCGGCTCCATGATTTGGTGGACCGCGGCCCTTGCAGCCGCAGGCATAGCACTGATCGCCAGCGAGACACCCGGATCTCTGGGTGCAGCCTTCAACTGGATCATTGCCAGGCTCTTCGTGTCACTGGCCCTTGGCGCAACGGCACTCAAGTCCGTTGATCTGCTTCGCGCAGCACGTGCTGCAGTGCGCCTCGGTGCCAGTACCGGCCAACTGGAAGACGCACTGCTCGGCAACAACACGCCTCACCTGGAGTGGCCATCGGCCGGTGGTCAAACTCGGAACAGACGGCACGCTGATGGTCTGCCTAAGCCTCTTAAGAAGTTTCAGGCTCTGTCTGCAATCGTGGCCGGCTCCGCACTGGCTGCGTCCATAGGGAGTTTTGTTCATTGGCTGCCCTACTTGAGCGACCCGATACTGTCCTCCCTTCAGATTGTGGCACTGTTCAGTTCGCCTATCCTTATGAGGTATGGGTTCACCACCCTATGGCACGGCAGCCCAGGGGGCAGGAGTCTGAGCAAGAGCCTCGCCCAAAAAACGGCCCATGCACTTGGCCGACTGTTTAAGGCGCGCAAGCAGGCCTCGCGGCGCACATTGTGGCGGGGCTCCGGCACCACTGAGATGCGACTGGGTCAGATGGCAGAGGACATCCTGGCAAGGCTGCCGGCCTCTGTGCGCGAACAACTACCCGATCTGGCCCGGGCCGCCAAACAGCTCCGCGAGCGGGCCAGTCAACTGCGCCAACGCGAGTCAGAACTGGCAGCACTCAGCGGCGTCGACAGGCAGCATGAGCTGATCCGCACAGAGCTATCTTCAACCATTGCTGCACTCGAAACTCTGCGCCTGGACTTACTCAGGCTTGAGAGCTCAGTCACCCTGCCGGGAATGACAGACCCGCTGCTGGCCCTGGATGACCTCAGGAGGCACGTTGAGGCGGTGGATGAACTGGAACCATTCCTGCACCAGCATCGCGCGCCAGAGGGCACACAGGGCCCCGCAACGACGCCGGTAACCATTGCAGCACCCACTCCCACACCCACACCCACAGCCACACCCGCCTGAGCACAAAGCCTGGCCTCAGCCCGAGCCGGCCCTGTCGCCCCCGTCGCCCAGACAGCACCCCACCACCGCAACCGCCAATCCACAAGCCGTGACCGATTTCGAAACCCTCGGTGCCTTCTACCTCGGCAAGCGCTATGACCTCGCCAGCCGTGAACGCCAGGACGACCTGGTCCTCTACGACTCTCAGGATCTCACCACGCACGCCGTTATCATCGGCATGACAGGCAGCGGCAAGACCGGTCTGGGCATTGGGCTTATCGAGGAAGCACTCATAGACCACATCCCTGTGATCGCGGTGGACCCCAAGGGCGACCTCGCCAACCTCGCACTGCGTTTTCCCAATCTGGTGCCGGCCGATTTCCAACCATGGGTGGATCCACAGCAGGCTGCCGCGGCCGGCGTATCTGTAGATGAGTTCGCCGCCCAGCAGGCTGCACAGTGGAAAAAAGGCCTCGAAAGCTGGGGACAGTCGGGCCAGCGCATACAGCGCCTGATCGATGCGGCCGACGTGAGCATCTACACGCCGGGCAGCACTGCCGGCCGCTCACTCTCGCTGCTTCGTGCCTTCGACGCGCCATCAGCAGAAGTGGTGAACGACAACGAGTTGCTGCAGGAGAAAGTCTCAGCAACAACATCCAGTCTGCTCACACTGGCCGGCCTTAACGCCGCTACACCAACCAGTCGCGAGCACATCCTCATCGCCAACCTGCTCACCGATGCATGGCAGCAGGGCCGGAGCCTCGATCTTCCCGGTCTCATTACCGGCATACAGTCGCCGCCCTTCAGCATGCTTGGCGTGATGCCACTGGACACGGTCTTTCCGCCGAAGGACAGGACCGGGCTGGCAATGCAACTCAACAACCTGCTCGCAGCACCGGGCTTCCAGAGCTGGCTGGAAGGCGAGCCGCTGGACACGGCATCTCTGCTCCATACGGCGCAGGGAAAACCACGCTGCTCGGTCATCTCCATTGCGCACCTGGATGACGCACAGCGCATGGCATTCATGACGCTGCTGCTCTCCGATGTTGTTTCCTGGGTTCGCTCTCAGCCCGGCACCAGTTCGCTTCGCGCAATCATCTACATCGACGAACTCTTTGGTTTCATGCCGCCCGTGGCAAACCCGCCATCCAAGGCTTTGCTGCTCACCCTGCTGAAGCAGGCACGTGCATTTGGCGTCGGTGTGGTGCTCGCGTCTCAGAACCCGGTGGACCTTGATTATCGCGGCCTGTCAAACGCAGGCACGTGGTTTATCGGGCGCATGCAGGCCGAGCGTGACAAGTTGCGTGTGATGGACGGGCTGGAGGGTGCGGCGAGTGCGGGTGATCTCGACCGTGCGGCTTTGGACAAGGCCATATCCGGACTTGGGAAGCGTGTGTTTCTGTTGCACAACGTGCATGAGAAAGCGCCATACACTTTTGAGACGCGCTGGGCAATGTCGTATCTGGCCGGGCCCATGACGCGCGAGCAGATACGCAGTGTGACTGTGGCGGAAGAGCTGGCGAGCCGGAGCGCTGCAGGCGCTTCGGGCTCAGCGCCTCTTACAGGCGATAGTGCTATGCAAGGTGCAGCGGCCGCGATTACGGGCGCGGCTGCGGCTCCAACTGCAACTGCAAGCGCCGGCGCGCAAACCGGTGGCACCTCAGTCGCCGGTGCGTTAGACGCTGGTGCGTTAGCCGCTGGCGCGGGCACAAGCTCCGCGCCACCTGTGCTGGCGCACGACATCAGGCAGTTCTGGATGCCGCTTTCTTCTACCAACGCGACCGCAGTGGAATACCAGCCCGCCATCCTGGGGCTGGCCGACGTAAGCATCACAAACGCAAAGCTGGGCGTGTCAGAGCAGCGGCGCGTCACACTGCTTGCCCGCATTGACAACGGGCCCATACCGGTGGACTGGAACCAGTCCGAACGCCTCACGGTGGATGCAGGTGCCCTCGGACAGGAAGCTCCCGCCTCAAGCGCCGGCCAGAGCTACGCGGGACTTCCCTCTGTGGCGGGTGACCCGCGCAACTATGCCGCGTGGAGCAAGTCGCTGCAGCGCTGGGTGCTCGATAATGAGCGACTCATGCTCTTGCAAAGCCCGGCGCTCAAGCTTTCATCACAAGCAGGCGAGTCGGAACGTGATTTCCGCATACGCCTGCAGCAGAAAGCCCGCGAGGTGCGTGATGAAAAAATCGACGCACTGCGCAGGAAATATCAGAGCAAAGTGGACGGGCTCGACGAAAAACTGCGGAGAGCACAGCAGGCCGTACAGCGCGAGGAACAGCAGGCCGGGCGCGCAAAATTCGACACTGCTGTTTCATTCGGCAGCGTGATTCTGGGTGCGCTTTTCAACAAGGGTCGGGTGAGCTCCACTTCCGTGGGCAAACTGGGCACGGCAGCACGCGGCATGGGCCGAGCCAGGGAGCAGGCAGCAGACGTGGGCCGCGCCAACGAGACCGTGGAAGCTCTGATGCAGCAGAAGGCTGCTCTTGTAACCCAGATGGAAGATGAGACAGAAACACTGCAAACCGGCTTCGATTCACAGGCGGATGATCTGGAGGAAATACCACTGAGCCCGCGCAGCAGCGACGTGAGGGTGCAGTTCGTGGCGCTCATCTGGCTGCCCGTGACACGCGATTCCACGGGCATTCAACAGGATGGCTGGCGCTGAAGGCAACTGCATCACCTGTGGGCGGTGACACGTTCAGCGCGAATCTCTGGTCTGCAGGCCAGCAGTCCCGTGATTGAGCATTGGTGCATTTGATCGGGACCGTCTTGCTGCATGAGCCAGGGCTCCTGTCGCGGCTCCAAGCACAGCTCCGGTTGCCGCACCAAGAGGCAATCCTCAGGTCAGCGCTTCACGCAACTGGCCGCCGGCCGCCGAACAACCATGGCCACCCATCGGGGTTCCGTCAGGATTGAGCGGGCGAGAGGCGTCGCAGCCGCCTGACACGAGTGCAATTGTCCCCACAAAACCAACCGCTGCACCCGTCAGTGCGCCCACCCATGCACCTTTAAGAGACGACGAGCGCAAGCTGTGAGTGGATGCTTCATAGGCCGCTTTCGAGATCATGGCCGTGCCCTGCGCAGTATCCGCCCGAAGAGATCTGACAGCGACAGGGATAGGAGCTTGCTGGCTATACGAAGTGGCTGGCGTCACGAAGATGATGAGTCCCGCAGCCATGAGCTGGATTACGCGCATGTTACACTCCTCTTCTGGCGAAATATCAGGGATAATACACAACCCGGCACAGATAGCTGTGAGTAGCCCGACACTAAGCTCAGTCACTTCACAAAGACAAGGACCAACTCAGGAGCGGTATATTGCAGCAGATGAGCCGCTGCGAATGTCACGAACACCCGCAGCCACGCCCGACCCCACAGCCAGACCGGCTGTGAGTGCCGTACCCAGGCCCACAAACGGCAAAGCCGTAAAGAGAGCCGTGAGGCCGAAGGTCGCAGCACCTGCAACCCACGGCGCGGCAGCACGCTGTATCACATCCACATAACGCAGGCGCCCACGTACAAACTTTCTGGCCTGCCCGTAAAACACCGTCGCCACCGCCACCGCAATGGCAAATGAAAGCAAGAATGATATCATGATTCCTCCCCCTCCCCCTCCCCTGTAACCGGCAGCCGTGACCGGCGGCCGTGGCGGACAACTGTATCCCGCAGCTCATGCGCCCGCCGGCGATGCGCCTGTTTGTGAACTCTACACACCCAACGAAACCGGAAGCCAAAAGGTTTCAGGTCAGCGACCTCCGAACCCTGTGCCCGGTCCCGGTCCCGGCCCCGGGCACAGCCAAACCGGGGCCAACCGAACCCCGGCTCTTAACGTCGTACCCGCCTGTAGCCGGGTGGCACCCCGAACAACGCCTCATCCGGCCGCCCCCGCTCCACCCCGGTCACTTCCAGCGACACCCAGCCATCCGGCGTACGAATCCGCAACGGAAAACCGCGACCGGCCAGCGCCTGCTGCCACACAGGTACGGTGTTGCCGCTCAGGGCATCCAGCGGATTCACGTAACGACCCAGGTGCCGCGTCAAACACACATCCGTGGTCCGGCTGTTCCTCGTAACCAGCACATGCTCACAACTGAGGCCGGCAATCTGCTCCACTTCACCAGTCCACTTCACCTCAATATCCGGCGAGGGCGCATCGGGCACTATCCTGAGGTTCGCAAAAGTGAGCGGCAGCAGGGCATAGCGCTGCTCGGCGGGCGTGATGAGCAGCACCTCGTCCGTGGCAGCAAGCGCCAATACAGCAAGGTCTGTGCTCTCTCCCAGCTCAACTCTTATGCCTTTCGCTGAGGTGTAGTAGCGCGCAGGCTGACTCTGCTGGCCCAATGGTGTTTTGGTGCTCAGTATAAACCGGATTTCACCTTCAAAAGAAACCACCGTGCCCTGGGCCCGGAGCACGCCACAAGGCCACACAACGAACAGCGCACACACCACCATCAACGCATGCAAACTCACATAACGGAGTCGCACGCGGCAGAAGCTGAAACCATCACGCTTCAAGCGATACCCTTCCTGATTGCCTGAAGCACCAGATCGGCAAAGTGGTCCACTTCGTCGAGTGTGGTATAAATGTTTGGTGTGATGCGAATGCCGGAAAACTCGGGATGCGTAATGGGAGTCTGAACCACGCGATACTTGTCGAACAACCAGGAACCCAGCTTGTCGTTGGCGATGCCGTCGACATTGAAAAATCCTATCCCCCTGCCCCAGGGTGAATCGAGCGGCGTGAGCACACTCACCCTCCCGTTTCCATCGGCCAGCAGGCGCTTTGCCCAGCGATCACGCAGATACACAAGCCGTGCAGCCTTGCGGGCCGCTCCAATGGTGCGATGAAACGTGAGAGCCACGGCCACTGCGTTGTGATTTGCAGCGGGATGCGTGCCAATTTCCTCATACTTTCTTATGTCGGCTTCCTGACCTGGGTTCTCCGCCATGAGCGGCCAGAGATTGGGAATCTCAGAGCGACGTACATAGAGAAAACCGGTACCAATCGGCGCCATGGTCCACTTGTGCAGGCTGGTGCCGTAGAAGTCGCAGTCAAGCTCGTCACGCGTGTAAGGGAAATGTGCAAACGCGTGCGCACCGTCAATAAATGTTTTCACCCCACGAGACCTTGCCATTGCCACCAGTTCTTTCACTGGAAGAATCTGCCCGGTGAGGTTGGTGATGTGCGTGAACTCCATGACCTTTGTGCGCGGAGTAAAAGCCTCCGCAAAACGATCTACTATTACCTGCGGCGTGATGCATGGAACGGGGAACGAAACCTCCCGGACAACTATCCCGTCACGCCTTGCCCGCTGCTTCCAGGCGTTGAGCATGCGCGGATAGTTCTGGTTGCTCACCACCACTTCGTCACCCGGCTTGAGATCAATGCCGTTGATCATGGTTATGAGCGACTCGGATGCATTGCGCGTTATGGCCATCTCTTCGGTGTCACAGCCGAATTCACGTGCCAGCTCGCGTCGCACCACCTCTATTCGCGGCTCAAGAACTCTCCACATCTCAATCACCGGCAGTTCATTGGAGAAGCGCAGATCGCGCTCCATTTGCTGCATCACGTGCGTGGGCGCTGGAGAGCAGCCGCCGTTGTTCAGGTTGATCCAGGTTCTGTCCAGGTCAAAGGCCCGCTGAATGGGCTCCCAGAAATCCTCGTCCGCAGCAAAGCGCGCAGCTTCCGCTGCACTGCCCGCCCAGGCCGGCTGTTGGGCCGGGTCAAGCTCAACTCCCCGGCTTTTGGAGACATCCGACGCGTCGAGCAGGCGACGCACGGCGTGCGAAGAGAAGCTGGGCGACCAGAGTGCCGGGGCAGCAGCGCCGCCGGCCATGGCTGAGAGAAAGAGGCGTCTGTTCATGGGCTCAACATGCACGCAAAGTGTGAACGATGCGAGCGCCCGTGCGAGCGCTTGAGCGGGCGCTTGAGCGTGCGCTTGCCATATCGCACTTTTTGGGGTCTTATAGTGGCATGTGCCCCACAAGCGGCAAACCACCCCTGCCGGAATGGAAACCGGGCCCAAACGTACCCCGAACCAACCATCCGTTGCTGGAACGCTTTGGGGCCTGGTGGATGCGCCAATGGGGGTGGCGCTTCGAGGGCCTAATGCCGGACCTGCCGCGATTCGTACTCATCATTGCGCCACACACATCCAACTGGGACTTCATCATAGGGCTCGCTGCCAAGTGGGCACTGGGTCTGGAAACACGCTTTTGGGGCAAAGACACCCTGTTTCTGCCGCCCCTGGGCTGGTTCATGCGCAGTTTGGGCGGGATACCCGTGGACCGGAGCAAGCCGCACGACGTGGTGGGACACACGATTGAAGAGTTCGCCCGCCATCAACGCATGGTGCTCACCGTTACGCCTGAGGGTACGCGCAAGAAAGTGGACTACTGGCGCAGCGGATTCTGGAATGTGGCCAGGGGAGCAGCCGTGCCCATCTGCTGCGTGGCCTTCGACTGGGGCAGGCGCGTGATAAGAATCGGCCCCGTGGTAAATGCAGATGATGACGACACTGAACGCGGCATAGCACGAATCCGGGAACTGTATGCCGGAGTAGGGGGACGAAACCGCCCATCGGGATAAGCCAATGCTATTAAATGCGACGCTTGCGTCATATATTTGGGAAGATCCCCTTCCCTACAGCGTGAAACTGTCGGATGTTTGAGAGATCCCTCACGGAGAAACCTGCATGCGTGTGACCACGGTGGGTGTGGTGGGCGCCGGCGCCATGGGTAGCGGCATTGCCGCCCTGGCCGCGTCGGCGGGCTGCCGCGTAACCCTGCTCGATATCCCCGGTGATCCCGATCCGGCATCACCCAACCGCAACGCCCCGGCCAGGAACGGCCTCCTGAAGGCGGTCAAGAGTAAACCGGCCGCATTCATGGACGCGGCTGCAGCAGCGCGGGTGCGCACCGGCAACACGGAAGACCATCTCAACTGGCTCGCCACCTGTGACTGGATATGCGAGGCCATCATTGAGAAGCCCGAGCCCAAGCAGCAGCTCTTTGCCCGCATCGAAGCGATTATGAAGTCCTCGGCAATCATTTCGTCGAATACTTCGGGCATACCAATGACAGTGCTTCTTGCCGGCCGCTCAGAGAAGTTCCGCCGCCGCTTCATGGGCACGCACTTCTTCAATCCGCCGCGCTACATGCACCTGCTGGAGGTGATTCCAACACCCGACACCGACCCGGCCGTGATTGGTGCACTGCGTGAGTTTGGAGAACGAACCCTGGGCAAGGGCATCGTCCTGGCCCATGATGTGCCGGGCTTTGTGGCCAACCGTCTGGGCGTTTATGGCATGGTTGCCACCATGCGCCGCATGCAGGAGCACAATCTTACCATAGACGAGGTTGACGGGCTGACGGGCCAGCTTCTGGGCCGCGCTCGCACCGCCACCTTCCGCACTGCCGATCTCTCGGGCCTGGACGTGCTCACGCATGTCACCACCGAGATCAGTGCTGCCTCGGGTGAAGACTTTTCGCTCCCGGACTGGGTGAACAGTGAGCTGGTGGCCCAAAAGCGTTTCGGCGACAAGACCGGTTCCGGTTTCTACCAGAAAACCAAAGCCGGCATTCTCACTTTTGACTGGAAGACCAGCCAGTACGTTCCGCAGCAGCGTCTGGAGGGCGGCGAAGTGGGACAGGCCATACGCATGCCACTCGCGCAGCGTCTCCGGGCGGCACGCGCTTTGCCCGGTGCCCAGGGGACATTCGTCCGCGACCATCTCATAGACAGTGCGCATTACACGCTCTCGCTGGCATCCACACTGGCACACGATATTGTGGCCATCGATCACGCAATGGAGTGGGGCTACGGCTGGGAAGCCGGTCCCTTCCGCGTAATGGATGCGCTGGGGCTGGACTGGCTGCGGGAGGAGTTCAGTGCACGCGGCCTGGAAATGCCTGTGTTGCTGGAGCACGCGGGCAGCGCGTTCTACAGAGACGATGAATATCTAAGCTTCGGAGGCAGCTTCGAGCCCGTTCCTGAAATCCGCGGCCACATATCGCTTGCCGGACTGACAAAGAAGGGACGTGTGCTGGAAGACAACGGCCTTTCAAGGCTTATTGATCTGGGCGACGGCGTGGCCTGCTTTGAGTTCCGCTCCAAGATGAACAGCCTGGGCACCGGCGTAATCGAAGGCCTCAACAAGGCTCTCACCAAGATTGAGAAGCTGGGTTACCAGGGTCTGGTAATAGGCAACGAAGATCCGAGGGCATTCAGTGTTGGCGCTGATCTCTCGCTTGTGTCGTTCGCAGTTGCGGCCGGTGCGTGGGACGACATTGCCGAAACCATCAAAGCATTTCAGGACTCCGTGCAGGCGATTCGCAATGCACCATTCCCGGTGGTGGTGGCTCCGGCCGGCATGACACTGGGCGGTGGCACAGAGTTCGCGCTGCACGCAGACACGGTGCAGGCTCATGCGGAAACCTACATGGGCCTTGTAGAAACGGGCGTGGGGCTCATTCCGGGCGGCGGTGGCACCACTGAACTTCTCATGCGCTTCACCGCTGAGTTGCAGCAATACGAGGACGCCGATCTCTTCGAGGCTGTGAAGCGGGCGTTCAAGCTCATTGCTCTGGCTGTTACCAGCACCTCCGCTGCGGAGGCACGCGCGCACGGCTTCCTTTCTGCAAGAGATCGCATAAGCATGAATCGCGACCACCAGATTGCCGATGCCAAACAGCGCGTGCTTGATCTGGCTCCCGGCTATCTGCCACCCACGCCGCGCACGGTTCGGGCCCTGGGCCGCGAAGGCCTGGGCAATCTGGAATATGCGCTCTGGGCCGCACACGAGGCTGGTCAGGCCAGCGATCACGATGTGCGCGTGGGACGCGCGGCAGCGTACATACTCTGCGGCGGCGATGGATCACCCCGCGACGTGAGCGGAGAGGACCTGCGCGATCTCGAACGTGAGCAGTTCCTGAGTCTGCTGGGCACAAAGGAAACCCAGGATCGCATTGCGTACACACTCAAGACCGGCAAGCCGCTGCGCAACTGAGCGCGCGCCAAGGAGATAGAGGCAATGACCGAAGTCGTGATAGTCAGCGCGGCCAGAAGTGCCGTGGCCCGTGGCAAGGCTGATGGCGCACTGGCAGGAGTGCATCCGGTAGACCTTACGTCCACCGTTATGCGGGCCGCGATAGACAGGGCGGGCATAGACCCCGCCACCATAGAAGACGTGCAGTGGGGCTGCGCCATGCCCGAAGCATCCCAGGGATTGAATCACGCCAGGCTGGCGTGGCTGAGGGGCGGTTTTCCCGTGAGCACACCCGGTGCCACCATCAACCGTTTCTGTTCCTCGGGTCTCCAGTCAATCGCTTACGCAGCACATGCAATCATGGCGGGTGAGGGCGACGCGGTGCTGGCCGGCGGCACGGAGATGATGTCGCACGTGCCCATGTCTGGTTACCACACCAGACTCTCACCCGACATGACCGAGTCTTACATAGGAATGGGTTTCACCGCTGAGCGCGTGGCCAAACGCTGGGGCATCACGCGCGAGCAGCAGGACGAGTTCTCGTGCGAAAGCCAGCGCAAGGCGGCAGCGGCCCTGGCTTCGGGAGTGTTCAGTCAGGAGATCGTACCGATCACAACCAGGCGCTACTCGTGGAAGGGAGCCGAGAAAACCGTAACCGAGGTGGTGTTTGATACGGACGAATGTCCCCGTCCCGATACCAGCATGGAGGGTCTGGCAAGGCTCCGACCGGCCTTCGTTCCCACCGGCAGTGTAACGGCAGGAAACTCAAGCCCTTACTCCGACGGCGCGGCAGCGGTGCTTGTGATGAGTGCAGAGCGCGCAAGGGCTGAGGGGCTTACGCCGTTGGCCCGGTTCGTGAGCTTCGGCGTTGCGGGTGTCGAGCCCGATGTGATGGGCATAGGACCCATCAAGGCCGTGCCCAAGGCTCTCAAGCGGGCTGGAATGAGTATTAAGGACATGAAGCTCATCGAGTTCAACGAGGCCTTCGCCGCTCAGGCGCTTACGGTGATAAGAGAGCTGGACATGCCCACGGATATCATGAATGTGAACGGCGGGGCCATAGCGCTGGGGCATCCGCTGGGTGCCACCGGTGCCAAGCTTACCACCCAGCTTGTGCACGAGCTCCACAGACGTGGTGGTGGATACGGTCTGGTAACCATGTGCATCGGCGGCGGTATGGGTGCTGCTGGCATCTTCGAAGTGTATTGACACCAATTCTTTCCGGTCGGCGCAGCCCGTTGCGCCGGCCGGGTCTTGCCGCTCCCCGTACCATGAGCGACATTCGCGAACAACTGCGCGTCTATAATGTCGGCTTTCGGTGCCGCTTCCATCCCACCGCGGCGGGGCAGCACCGAAATCGGGAGATCATCACAGCAAACACGGGAAATCGGCATGCAGGTACCTGCCACTATCGACCCAGATACGCTCGACACGATACTGACCTATCTAACGTGGGCGGTCGCCATATTCAGCGTTCTCTGGATCGGCTCGGGGATCATCGGCTACATGCACCGCCGTGCTTACAACCTCACCAGAGCGGAATCGGGACGTTCCAGGAACATCCAACCCGACTTCCTCAAGGTTGACAAGGCCAAGCGCGAGGCCGCAATGAATCGGGGCGCGGCCTACGACAAGGAACTCGCAGAACGTGACGCTGCAGAGGCTGCGGCAGCAGCCGGAGCCAGGGCGTCCACCGACTCCATGGAGAAATGGTCACGACTCGCAGCCATGATCTCGGCGACTTTCACACTGCTGGCCGCCGTGATCGGCACCTTGAGCCGGGTTGATAAACTCCAGGACGACGCACAAAGCATTGGATCCTGGGACGCGCTGGTCAACACAATCAACGCCCACAAAATCGGCACCACAATTGCCGTGATCGTCATCGCAGCCAACGTCATCGTTTACGTCAAGTCCGTTCGCAAGAATACGGCACACAAATAGTCGGAGCTCACATGGCACAACCAACACACATCGAACTCAGCGACGACGGCCTGCTTGCGGAATACGTCGACATCGAACGCTTCAAGGGTTTTCTTCAGCAGCGCATCGCCATCGGACCGGATCTTCTGGCGTGTCTCATACGCGACGGACAGATCGCAGAGGCGTCAGCGGGCGGGCATTTTGCCATTGGCGGCATCTGGCGCAGCATCAAGGATGCGATCGGCGGCCAGCATGCCATACGTCTTCTCATTGCAGATCTCAAACCCTTCCAGTTGAGCACCGCGGGCTCCGCACTGACGCGCGACCACGTTGAAATCAACTGTGAGTTCACCATAGAGCTGCAGGTGAACCCCGAGCGGCCGGCGAACGTACTGGGCATGATGAAGAGTCACGGCGGGCTCACCAAGGACAGCATTCTCGAGCGACTGGCGCCACACCTGAACGAGCGCGTGCTTAATGCAAGCATACGCCAGGTGGATGCGCTTGATCTCCGGGGCAACAAAGGCCTGCAGGACAAGATCCAGGCCGATGCAATGAGCGAGGTGGAGCGCATAGCCTCCGATATCGGCATGATGGCACGCGTTGTCTCGGTGAACTGGGGCCTCAACGAAGAAGAGAAGGCACAGATTGAAAAGCGCGCTCAGGAGCGCGAGCAGGAAGCCATTGAGCGAGACTACCAGATTCTCAATCGCAGCATAGAGCGTGAGGGCGAATCCACCATCCTCAAGCTCACAACAGACAAGGACATTGAGGTCGCCAAGGTTACGACCGAAGATGAGCTGCGCAGACTGATTCTTTCCAATGAGCTCAACTTCATCGATGCGCGTGAAACAGGTGTGCGCATTCAGGAAATGAAGGCTCTTGAGCACGAACTTCAGCTCAATCGCACCCAGCGTCTTGATGGGCTCAAGGCCGAACTTGAGCAGCAGAACCACCACATCGACATGGTGCGCAGCGTGGCACAGAGGCGCGATGTGGAGATGGACCTCGAGACACACGAGCGCGAACACACGCTGGCAGTCAGAAAGATTGAGTCGGAAATCCGTGTAGTGGAGCGGGCCATATTGGAGGCTGACAAGCGTCAGGCTCTGGAACTGGCCAAACTCGAACAGCTCCAGGCTCTGGATCTGGCAGCGCGCGCGCACGACGATCAGATCCGCACCATGCGCGGTCTTCAGGATGTTGAGATTGATGCAGAATCCCGTCGGCTGGATCTCAACATTAAGTCAGGCGACGCCACGCATCGTCGCGAAATGGACAAGACACAGGCCGCGCGCGACGCTGAAATGGACAAGATCCGGGCCCTCAAAGATGTGTCGCCCGAACAGATCATGGCCATACAGGCCGGGTTTTCACCTGCCGTTGCCAATATCATGTTGGAGCAGGCCAGGGCACGCGGAGTTGACAGCCAGGCGCAGATGGCACTCATGCGTGAGATGATTGAGCAGGCCCAGGCAGGCCGGGTGGCCTCGGAGACTCAGGCGCGCGCAATGTTTGAAGCCGGCATGCAGGGAGCCGTTGGTGTTGCCCAGGGAGTGGGAACAGGCGTGGGAGCCGGCGCCGCAGCAGGCAGGGGAGGCGTTGGCGGGGCAGCAAGGATCAATCCCGACGCACCCGATGGAAACACGGAATGCCCCAACTGCCACCGCGTGATACCCGCCGCCGAACGCTTCTGCCGCTATTGCGGACGCCAGATGAGGCAGTAGGCCATGGAGTGGAAACCATACGGTCCGTGCTGCCAGCGCTATGCTGGCGATGAGGAAGCCGCATTCTGTCCGGAATGCGGACACGCATACATGCGCTGTATGGCATTCAGCGAGTGCCGCAGTCTGGTCTCACCGGGACAGGCCTGTCCCGTGTGTGTTGCGCCTGAACTCATCATGGAAGCCGGCGCGGTGGTACAGTCACGTACGGGCGAGCGCGTGGCTGTTCCTTTCGTGCTCCACAACCGCTCGCCCAACCGCCCGCTCTGGGTTAAACAGATCTTCCGGCTCGACGGCCCAGCCAGCGAAGCCGTGCCTATAACATGGGAGCAGGTGGAGCCCGGCACGGAGCGGCGCTTTGACGTGGAGGTACCACCGCTTGCTGAGGGGGGGCAGCATGTACTGAGACTGCTTCTGCTTGTGTCATCGCGTAATCGCAGCCTGGAGGAGACTTATGCATACACAGGCGCCACCACGCTCACCGTGGAGGCGGCTGAAGCGCAGCAGGTTATCCAGAACATCAACCTCACCGGCGCACAATTTCAGACCGGTGGCATGGTACACACCACACTGAACACCAAAGACAGGCAGGCAAGCACCACAACGGCCACCAGAGATCGCAGCTCACTGCCACTTGAGCGCGCTGAGCGCTACGAACTGGCCAATGGATTTCGGGGCTATACCAGTGGCAGCTCAGGCGAGGGCTTCAGAGTATTCCGTTCTGCCGATGTGCTTGCAAGCGGATTTTCCGCCGATGATATGCCTCCGGCCGGCGCAAGCCTGAGTGCAAGCGGCAAAATGTCGTGTGGACGCAATTCACGCGTGCCCAATCCGTCCATTAACGCAGCGCCCATGGACCTGAGCCTCAGAGTCTACCAGCGCGACGGCCAAGTGAACTCTCAGGCCACGCTCGCTCTCTCTCGGCATCACTTCGACCTGGTGAACCTGAACGACAGGCTCTACCTGCATGTTCGAAGCAGCAACGGCGTGGAACTCAACGGCGCGCTGCAGGCCAGCGGAGCGCTCGCGGTACTCGCATCCGGAGACCGTGTTGTACCAATACCAGGAAGACCCGACTTGCTCACGCTGACGTTTGGTTTTGCATCGGCCATCGGTTCGGTGAACCGCATCACCATTAACCGCACACCGGCCGTGGCAACATGAACTGCCCCAACTGCAACACACCGATTCCCGGCGATGCCACGTTCTGCCCCAACTGCGGTACACGCCCCGCGTCCGGCGCGGGTGCCGCAACGGCCCAGGCCGTGCCCGTTACACCGGTTGCAACAGCCCCGTCCCTGCCAACCTTCAGCGGTCTGGAAACCATCGCGCCCATGCGCGAATCGCGCGGCAACACACTGGAGCCGGGCACACGCTTTGCCGATCGGTACCAAATAATCCGCAAGATCGGTGAAGGTGGCATGGGCGTTGTTTACATGGCACGTGACACCAGCACTGAAGAGGAAATAGTCCTCAAGCTGGTACACCCGGATCTCGTGACCGGTGAAGGCGCGATGGCGCATCTGCTGTCCGAAGGCCTCATCGCCAGGCAGATACGTCATCCCAACATCGTTGCCGTCTATGACGTGGCACAGTTCGAGGGTCAGCCCTACTTCACAATGGAGATGGTGCGCGGCGGCACCATGCGCACATGGATGGTCAACTCCATAAGCACGGGACACGAAATCTCTCTTGACACGGCCGCCGATGTTACGCGCCGTATTCTTGCCGGGCTCGGCGAAGCACACCGCATGGGAATTGTGCACAGGGATCTCAAGCCGGAGAACGTGCTGTTCGTGGAGAATCCCGAAAGCGGCAACATGGATCTAAAGATCCTCGATTTTGGCATCGCCCGTGCCGTTGGCAAGCCAGTGGCACAGCGCAGTGGTGGCGCAGTCGGAACACCCATATACATGGCGCCGGAGCAGATGACTGCAGCGGACGCCGTGGGACCGTCGGCGGATCTCTATTCGCTGTCGGTGATGCTCTACGAAATGCTCATGGATGCTCCACCACAGGCCCGTTGGGAGCCCGTGAGTGCGGGCAGGCGTGACGTTCCACAAGCCGTGGATGCATTGCTGGAGAAGGGCCTGTCTGCACGCCCAAGGAGCAGGTACCAGTCGGCCGAGGAATACAGTTCGGCACTTGACGCAGCCGTTGGCAAGTCGGGGCAGAAGTCACTGGTAGACCAGATTGACATCTCCCACCAAATCGAGTCACTGAGTGCCAGGGTGGGTGATCTCAAGTCTTGGTCCAACAAGAAGGGCATGTGGGGCAGCGCATCAAAGAAATCAAAAATGTGGATCAGTGTTGCAGCTGCCGTGATTCTGCTTGCCTGGATAGGCAGCATGGCTGACCAGGGTGGTTCGCTCAACGACGGTACGAATGAGGACATTAACGGATTCGTTCAGGACAACGATGGAGGCGGTGGTCAGGGCGGATCCCCGGGCGTTGGCCCGGAAGGCGGCAGTCCCGGGACCGCTGCATTCAATGCATCCGGCTACTGGGTGGACAACTATGGCAACCGCTTCAACGTGACCCACGACGGACAGAGGTTCAACGCCACTGGTATGATTGCCGGATACGGCATGGCCACCATAAGCGGCACACTGTCGCAGGCCGGATCACAGTTCACGCTCCAGATACCGGGCGCTGTTCAGGTGAACGGAACGGGGCAGGTTTGGGTTGACGGCGTTGGCAACTACCACCTTCGCTATACGCTTTCTGATGGAACTGCGGGCGACTTTCACATCAATCATTCCAACTAGCTGTCATGGCGGTTCTGGCGTTCATGCGTCAGCCGTTCGGAACGCCACCGAGAGGAGGAAGGAAATATGAAGTGCTACAAGTGCGGTGCATCGCTTCCGGCGGGCAGCAACAACTGTCCTTCGTGCGGACAGGTGGTATTCACTCGTGATATCCAGCCCGGCACAATGGCCTTCGGACACAGGCTGGATGGCTGTCTTCCAGAGGAGCCATCGGCGAGTGATTTTCGCGCCAGCCCCAATCTCACCACGCTGCCCAGGTCAGTTGACCTTCGCAGCGGATGCACGGCGGTGGAAGATCAGGGTCAACTGGGAAGCTGCACAGCCAACGCCACTGTTGGCGCTATGGAGTACTACCTTGGCAAGAAGGGCAAGGCACAAACAGATCTGAGCCGCTTGTTCGTGTACTACAATGCACGACGCATGGACGGCACGCAGGAAATTGACAACGGAGCGCGTATTTCACAGGGCATGGCAGCGCTCCTGGCCTTTGGTGTTCCGCCAGAGCAGAAGTGGCCCTACGACATCGCCAGGTTTGCCGAGACTCCGCCAAGGGCAGTTTTTGACGAAGCGGCGGCCAATACTCCCAGTGAGTATGCGCGTGTGGATGGGCTTGAGAACGTGAAGGGCGCGCTGGCACGCGGGTATCCCGTGGTCTTTGCCGCAAGCATGCCAAAGGATTACTGGAACTCCGTCGGCAAGGATGGGCGTGGACAAACCCCAACCGACAAAGAGCTGGAGGACGCTGCCACTCCTTCAGGCACTCACGCCATGCTGCTGGTGGGCTACGACGACAATGCTGGCCACCTCATCATACGCAATAGTTGGGGTACGGTTTTCGGAGATCAGGGCTATTTCTATCTTCCGGCCGAAACATGGAAGAAGGCCATGGCCGCGAATACCACCTGGATACTTGGCAATCTTGAAGCATCGGGCGACTTCACGGTGGTGAGGCCCAAGCTCGAAATAAAAGACGTAAAGGGTAGCGTGAAAGACATGGCGGAAAAGCTGCGTCAGGATATTCGTACCGGCCTTGAAGCCGAAATAAAAGATTCCTTCAAGGACATCAAGAACCGCTTCCGTCCTCCTCTTTGATGCAACCGCGAGAAAGGGGAAAGAACAGCACTTTGTCTGGCGCATGGCGCATTCTGCTGCCGGCACTGGCCATGCCGGTGGCGGCCGCGCTGGCTGTGAGCACGCTTCCCTCGCGTGGGTTGGCGCAGCCGGTTGCCGATCTCGAACGAAAGCTGCTGCCCTTTCGCAACACTACACTGGACACTCTGCCGCCAAGCTTCTGGAGCGGGATCACCAAGCTCCGACTGGAAGAAGAGCGACAGCGTTCGCTGAGTGCGTCCATTTCCGTGGGCTTCTCCGGAGATGATGCCGGCGAGCGTTCGCTTTACAAACTCAACACCGGCATATCACTTTCGCGCGGCGACTTCCCATCGCAGCTCTCCGTTGACAGCAAGCTCAATCTTCAGGTGCGCGATGGTTCGTTGCAGGAAGACATAACCACTCTTGGCATCGACTACGACTACAACGTTTCACGCCGCTTCGAGTATTTCACCTTCGCTCATCGCTTCACCGACAGTTTTCTGAGCATAGCCCAGCGTTACGAAGTGGGTGTTGGCACGCGCGTCGCCATGTCACTCGGTGACATGGGTGGCTCTCCTGCAATGCAGGCAGTCATTGGTGAAACGGGCAGCGTCATTGACGCCATGAGCAACGGCGCTGCTTCTGCGTCCATCAACCCTGCGGCACTTGCTGCGCAGGACGCCGCTCGATTCAAGGCCGCCGCCCACGATCTGGGAGAGGCCGTATTCAGCCGTGAATCGCGTGCGACCATAGGGCTCGCTGTTTCTGCATTTGCCGAAATAGAGCGTGCCCAGCTTGATCTTGTATCGGTGCCGATGAGTGGCGAAGGCAGCAGCATAACGTCGAGCATGGCCCTTCCCAGCGTTCAGCGCTACAGGCTGAGCGTGCGCCCCACCCTGCGCGTCCGTCCAGCAAGCGGCATGACCATACGCTTCTTCCCCTACTTCAAGCTTCCCCTCAGCAAGCAATACCAGACCAGCACATCTGATGGCACGCGCAAATACGACTATCGCCGTGACATTTTCACCGAGCTGTCCTGGGCAGTGAAAGCCGATGAGCGTGGGGCAGAAACGCTGGAATTTGTGGTTTCACTTGACGACTACTACGACAACATTCCTCCTGAGCTGTCGGCGGATGCCATTCAGAAAGAATTGAACAACGGCCGACGTTATCTCAGGACGGCGGCACAAAAGCACCATCAGTTCGTGGCCCTGTCACTGCGTCTTCGCTGGTAGTTCACCGGAGAGCGCGTTAGCGGTACCCCTTCTGGCGAAGACCAATAAGCATGTCACGCACCCGATCAGGCTGCCTGATACCGTGCGCTTCCTCGGTGGACTCCACACCGGCCGCAGTTGCGATGACGAGATTTCCGACATTCACAAGACGGCCCATGAATCCCTGCCGTACGTCGATGGAGCGGATGTCCCTGATGAAGAACTCGCTGATCTCCCTGCTCCACAAGCCCTCAACCAAGGATACCCTGTCGCGGTATATGCGCATGACAAATGCGTAGCGCACCAACAGGCCCTTGCCTGCCAGAATCAGGAACCAGATCACCGGCGCGGGCCAGATATATCTCCACCAGTTTGCGGGCAGAAAATACAGCGCCAGCGGGACCAGCACCATAAAAGAGACCGTGTGGCCGCTAAGCGTCCAGAACGATCTTCGTATAGTGTAAAGCACCTCATCGTCGGGTCCGGTCAGCGGCTGAACCAATGGTGCCGGAACGGGAGCGGGCAGCGGTGTGGGGGACGGTGTGGGAGCGGGACCCGGCGACGGGCTGGGGGGCACATCGTTTGAATCGGCTCCAGCCACCACCGGCGCCCCGCAATTGGGGCAACTGGATGCAAGGGTGGAAACCGGCTTGCCACACTCGTAACAGGATATCAGTGCCATGTTTTACCGGTGGTCTGATGAAAGAAACTGCGGGTGCCCATGGTCGATGTGTGGAATACATCACCAAATTTCGATAATCACAAGACAGCAGTTCAGCACCGGTTGCAAGCTGCCTCATTTCTCCACGCGCAGGATGCCAACCGCGGGTATCATCTCGCGCTCACTCACACGTATCCGGCCCTGATTCGAGTCCCTCTGGGCTCTCACTGGGCTCTCACTGAGCGCTCACTTTGCGTCCCACCCCGAAATCACCGCACATGGTCGATGAACTCAAGGTCTCCCGTTCCACTCCCACGATCACAGTGAACGACATCGGGCAATCAATGCGTTTCTATCAGACCCTGGGCTTCGTTGTGGAGAAGCAATACCTGAACGACAAGGGGGAGCTGAGGGCAGCCATGCTGCGAGCCGGTTCAGCATGGCTGGGCCTCACCCAGGACGACTTCACTCAGGGCAATGAAAGAGTCAAGGGCGTTGCACTGCGTTTCTTCTTTGAACTGGGTGAGTCCGCAATCCCGCAACTGGCGGAAAAACTCAAGGCGGCCGGACTCACAATCCGACCGCCTTTCCAGCTCCCCTGGGGCGCCCTCGCCCTGACGCTTGCAGATCCTGATGGATTCGCCATCACCATCTGTGAGTGACAGACAGACCCGCCAAACAGCTCGGGCGCGCAACCTTCAGATCAGGGTCGCTGCATCCACTCCACGAATGGCGAAAATATGTGCAACAGTCTGACCGATCTTGTTGTTGGGTGTGCTGGCACCCGCCGTGAGACCAATCTTTAGTGGCCTGTCAGTTGGCAGCCACGGATCGGCCACAGCTTCCTGATGCACAGCGCCCGGCTTACGGAAGCGAACCCTGTTGCCCGCAATGTCGATTTCATCAGGATCGGCTATGTGGTAGGTTGGCACTTTTTCACCGCAAAGCGCAGCCAGTGAAATGGTGTTGCTGGAATTGAAGCCACCCACCACCACCATCAGGTCAAGATGCTCCTCCAGCAACTCCCTGACCGAATCCTGACGATCCTGTGTGGCGCTGCAGATCGTATCAAAGGTGCGGTAATGCTCCGCCAGATGCTCCTCTCCGTAGGCACGCGCCATAGACTCTCCGATTGCCTTGCTTATTGCGAGTGACTCACCCGCCAGCATCGTGGTCTGATTGGCGAGGCCCACGCGCTCAAGGTGCAAATCGGGATCAAAACCCTCGCCTGCGGCCTTGGCAAAGCGTTCCAGAAAAGCCTCGCGTGAAAGCGCCGGTCGCTCTGTTTCATGGCCGGCATGCGCCTCTATGTAGTCAGTGACTATGCGGGCTTCTGCCATGTCGCGCAGCACCAGATACTGCCCGCCATCGTACTTCTTTACCTGTGAGGCGGTGGCACGCGTCTCTTCGTGATAGTACTTGCCGTGGATCAGCGAGGTGTATCCGTCACGGGCATAAGACTCCACCCGCTTCCACACGTTCAGCACCGAGCCGCAGGTGGTGTCCACCACCACGCAGCCCATATCGCGCAGCTTCTGGAAGTCGAATATCGCAACTCCAAAAGCCGGCAGCATCACCACGTCGTCCGCTGTTACTGGCGAATAGTCAAAGCCCTTGCCCTTGGCGTCGAGGAAAACAATGCCCATTTCCCTGAGCTTCTCGTTGACGTGCGGATTGTGAATGATCTCGCCGGCAAGGAAGATGCGTTTGTCCGGAAATTTTCGACGTGTCTGATAGGCATAATCCACAGCACGTTCCACGCCGTAGCAAAATCCGAATTGCCGCGCGAGCCGAATGGTCGTCTCGGCGGCCGAAAGCGTGTAATCACGTTCCAGCAGGACATCCACCAGGCGACCAGAGTAGTCTGCCTGCAGCGTCTCCTGCACCTCCGCCTTCAGCCCGAAGCCCTTGCGGACATAGGTCCCGGCTTGAGCTGGAGCGGCACTGGAGGCAGCCTTGCCACCGACGGTGGCAGTTGCCTCTGATGAAGTAGTGGCCATCTCACTAATTTAGCGCTTTGGATCCCGAGTCGGGGCCGCCCGGGCCGGTCTTTTCATGCCAGGCTCCCACAAGGCGTACGGGATTCCCCTCTGGCCCGGCGCCACCCGGGATGGCATCGTCAAGTCATGTACAGCCTCATTCTCGTCCCATACGATGGCTCCGCGCCCAGCGCCAGGAGCCTGCCCGTGGCGGCCAGCGTAGCCCGCCGCACAGGAGCAGCAGTCAGGGTTGTCATTGTGCACGACCCCAGCGCCTACATCCCCTTCGCGCCCGGCGAGGTGGCCATACCCATCTACGACGAGCGCTTGGCAGAGATCCATCGCAAGGCAGATCAGCAGCTGCTCGACACGGCTGTGGCCCAACTGGCCGCCAGCGGCGTTGAGGCCACGGGCGTGCTGCTCGAAGGCACCGTAATCGAAGCGTTGCTGGAATACGCCGCGTCCGAAAAGGCCGATCTCGTTGTCATGGGCTCACACGGCCGCGGTGGCTTTGAACGCCTGCGATTGGGCAGCGTGACCACCAGCTACCTCACCCGCAGCAGCGTCCCCACACTGCTGGTTCCGGGTTCTGATTCATCCGGCAATCCTGACCTGAGCTCGGGCGTGCTCCTCTGTCCCCTCGACGGATCACCATTCGCCGAGCAGGCGCTAACGCACGCTCAATCTCTCGCGCAAGCCATGGGGATGCGCATGCATCTTATTGCGGTGGCGGTGCCACATGCTGTTGCCATGGCACCCTTTGGTGCTGAAGCACTTCTGGCCGACAGCACAGCCATGCAGGCAGAGCACGAAACACGGGAGGCTTATCTAAGTGAGGTGGCCACTCGATGCCCCGAGGGAACGACATGGTCCGCAGTGAGCGACATGAGCGTGGCCCAGGGACTGCTTGCTGCAGCCAGAGCCATGGGGGCCAGCGGCATGGCGGTCGCAACACACGGACGCGGCGGCTTCAAGCGACTGGTTCTGGGCAGTGTCACCGACGAGCTGCTCAGGAACAGTGAAGTGCCGGTCCTGGTTTTCAGGCCACAGGCATGATCTGACAACCCGCATGACCTGACAGCCGGCATGACCTGACAACCCGCATGATTTCGCAGGCCGCGTGATTTTACAGCCCGCGTGCTCCCTATGCTGCGTGCAACGATGTAAGCTTATCGGGTGAGTATCCCCTCCCCCATCGTGTCTGGTGTACCCCAACACGATGACATGTGGTCACCCGAATTCGTCACGCACTGCTCCCATCCCGTCAACAGGTGTCCGGTCCTGCACGAGAGCAAACGTTCCGAGTTGAAAGCACCGCATCTCAAATGACTGCGGTGCCCACTCGTCAGCGACTCTGGCTTCAGTTCGTTAACACCGACACCGCAGGGCAGGCCCACGACTCCGACCAGATACGCGATTTTGAGTCATTGCTCGCGTGGCTGGTCAGAAACAACGCAGTAGACGATGAACGTGCAGCCAGTATAAGAAGACGTGCAGTGCTGCAGCCCGCAGCCGCTGCGGCCACTCTGGCCGATGTGAGGCGCGTGCGTTCCGCACTGCGCTTGCTCGCCGAACGGGGGGCGCATCAACGTCAGGTACGCGAGGATGCCGTGGCCGAGATGAACCGGGTACTCGGCCGCAGCGCAGGTGCGCGCCGGGTTGAGCTGGGCACCGATGGCCGTTACACGCGCTGCTTCGTTCCCACGGGTGACGCTTTCGCAGGCTTGCTGATACCCATAGTGGAGTCAGCCGCCGATTCACTCATAGACGAGGAACTCACCAGAGTACGGCGTTGTGCAGACCCGCGCTGCCGTCGCGTCTTCCTGGATACCACCAAGAACGGCAGACGGAGATGGTGCGACATGGGCACTTGCGGCAACCGTGCCAAGGCAGCGCGTCATCGCGCCCGACTCGCCAGAAGTCACTGACGGCGACGACTTCCCGACACACGTGAATACTCCACACCAGCCCGTGCTTCCAGGCACCTCAGCCCATGAGGAAAGAAACGGCGAGGCCGCACAGGCTCTTGAGCGCGGCTTCGTGGCCATGCTGCGATGGCTTGTGGCAGAAGGAGATGCACGTGGTTTGCTGCGCGTGGCAGTTGAGTTGCACGCATTACGCGAAGTGCTCACGTCGCTGGATGAAACTCGCAGGGAACGTGATGAGCAGACCAGACGGGCGGCCGAGTTCGACCGCGAACTTCAGACTGCGCTGTCTATTCTGGGTCCGGGCACTGCCGTCAACGGCGGTGGGTCACTGGTGGAACGTCTGATGAGGCTTCGTGAGCGCATGAACGAAGATGCCGACTCCCGACACCATCTCACGCTGGAACGCAACGCATGGCATGCCATGTGCAACCTGCTGACTCACACACGTGCAAGCGCCCGGGAATTGCTGGAACGCACAGAGCATGACCACCGACAAAGCCTTGCGGAAGCGGAGGTTCTCCGTACGCGACTGAATGAGGTCGCAGCATTGCATGACGATGCGGTGCGCCAGGCGAGCGTTGCACGCGAAGAACTGACCGCACTGCGCTCGGATCTCATGGGATGGAGCGACACGGTGGAGCGTGCACTCGCCGATCTTACCCGTGATGCGCGTGACCTGGCGACATCACAGCTTCCCACTTTCAGCGGCGACGACGCCGACTGAACCCGCCCCGTCTGGCGCCGGATCCCGCTGATGATCCGCGCCGCCGCCTGCCATCATCCCGTGTGGCATCCCGTGTGGCCAATGCGCGTTCGCGACGCTCTACCTCCTCATCCGTAAACGGAAGATCCAGCCGCTCCTGAAGAGTGGCCAGGTCCGCGGCGCGAACCGTACCCCGATTGCCGCGGGTCACCGCGAACCTCAGCGGTCTGTCCAGCTCCGGCAGCTCCTCCTCCACCAGAGTACGGGCCAGTTTCTCGGGCAGTCGAAGCCGCGCTACCAGCAGTCCCGCACCTGCTCCATCATCATCGCCGTCGTGTTCCTCAAAATCGTATTCCAGTGCCACCTCCCGATCACGCACGACAATGGTATCAGGGAGTGCACGGGCCGCCGCGAGCTGCACCTCAGTCAGGAACAGTCGCCGATCAAGCAGCATGGGCATGCGGCGGATGGCCTCCCAACTGCCAGCATCACCCATCTGCTCCAGATACCAGGCGGCAAGCTCCGCAGCACCCAGACGGGGCACTTCCTTGCCCAGCCGTCTTCGCACGGAGCGTATCTCTTCAACGATCGGCTGATTGCGCCGCACTGCCGCATGCCTCAGTTCACCACGCGCCGCAGCTTCAGCCAGAAGTTTGCGTGCATCGGCCGCAAGTTCTGCCGGAAACACGGTGAGTGGCTCACGCTCACTGCTTAATTCAAAGCCGAAATAAGTAACCCTTCGCTGCAGCAAGACCGGGCTCTGTTTGCGTTCCCGGTCAAACACAAGTTCAGGTGAATGACGCTCGGCGTTGCGATAGAGAAGATCCATGGACAACTGAGTGCCCTCTATGCTCGCGCGCGGCACACCAAAACGGTCTGCAAAAAATCGCAGACTTCCGGCTACGGCTCCCCACGAGCCGCAAACACTTGTCTTCGATACCCGCGCTTCCTGACCGTCTGCCGTTTGTTCTTCCACAACCAGATCAAATGGCATGAAGCGCGCCAGAAGATCTGCGAAATCTCTGTGTGTTGTTTTGCCGGCAAAGGGAAGTTTCTCAGGCAGCGGCAGACCCACCGAGCGATATACACTGGCCATTGCCAACGCGGCGTCCTCCAGTGATTTGACCAGTACACCACGACGCTCTGCCCACTCTGCTATGAGCTCCTCGTCAAAGAGATGTCTGGGCAGACCGTATACATCGCCAATGTAGCCCGCCTTGCTAAAGCCCTCGGCGTACACGTTGTATGCGGTAAGATGATCTGATCCCCGAACTACCAAGCCCTCAAGGTCTCTCCCCTCGCGCGTCATCCTGTGCAATGAATCAATACCGCTCATCACTGCGAGCATTGGCAGGAGTTCATCATCTCCATTCACGATCAGCTCTGCCCAGGGCCTTTCCACCGGCAGGGCTTCCACCGCCTTGCCGTAAGACGTGAGTCTGCCGTTTTCAACAAGCCCCCGTGATTCCAACAGCGTTACAGCCCTGCGGTAGGCAGTGCGATCAAGCGGAACGGGCAAGTCAAGATCATCGGCGCGCACACCCAGATCGGCACACGTGAGCGCCACTCGCTCAGAGTCACCGGCAAGCTGGAACTCGGGCTCCGTGGGCGTGAGGGTTTCAAAGCGTATGTCGCGATCACTCAGTATGAACACGCGGCCGTTCTCAACTCGACCGTGCACGCGGCCGGCCATTTGCAGGATCTCGTTCGCGCCAAGGTGCTCGCGTGTAAGCACATTGCGGCCGCGGCTCACGATATTCGTAAATCGCGTGTCATCAATGATGACAGTGTCCAGCCCGGGCACATTGAGCGCGCTCTGGCCCGCAGCAGTCATCGCGAGAAGGAAGGGCTTGGGCACTTCCCCTTCAAGAAAGGGCCGGATGACACGTATCGGCTCCCCCCCGTGATAATGGGCAGCGTTGATTCGCGGGAAGCGTGTGCGCACCCATGATGCAGCTTCCTCAACCGCCGCGCGAGTGGGCAGGAAGACAGCGACTCCGCGCTTCTGCTTTGTAATCTGCTGCAGAAAGCGATCATCGAGAAAGCCCAGTGGATCGCGGCGTTCCACGCGCACCTTGGCCGACCTGGAAGCATCGAAGGCAGATACTTCGAGTACGTCGGCACTGTCCAGGTAGCGCGAGTAAAATGTCGGATCTACGGTTGCAGAGAGCCAGATGAAGCGGCAGCCAACTCTTTTTCCAAGAGCCAGACAGAGTTCCAGCTCTGCGCTGGTCTGATGGATTTCGTCCACCACCAGGGTGTCCTCTGCGTGGATGTCACCATCCTGAAACCAGCGGCGCGCTATTCCAGTAGTGATAATGACGACGTTCCAGCCGGGCGTCTCATCGGTGGCCTCGCGCTCGCGGTTCACCACACCGGTCTTGAGCACCTTTGTGCTCAGGATTGTTTCTGCTATGGGGCGAATGCCGAGTGTTTTGCCGGTTCCGGTGCCGGCAACTATACCAAAGCCGCGACCGCCGGCGGCCAGCGCAGTGGCGAGTGCACGCAGGTCTTCACCGCGCGTACGCTCCAGAAACGTATCGATGTGCAATCCCACGGCCAGCTCAATGGTTTCACAAGCGGCGCGAGTGGGCGCAATGACAATGATGCGGCCACGAGAGGCATCTTCTGGCCTCACGTGGCTGGGCGGGAGAAAGCGATCCTGAGTAGTACGCACTCCCCAAGTTACACGTCTGCACGCGTGGTCAGTGCAGGACCAGTGCAGGACCAGTGCAGGACCAGTGCAGGAGCAGCGCAGGATGAGTGCTAAATCACCCCTGATTCACCCCTGGTTCAACCCTGATTCAGCGCTGAATCAGTTTGGTCCGCTGCCCGTTCCGGAAAATCTCAACACGATCGGCACGGCCATCCCGATTGAGGTCGGTCCAGACTTGCAGCAGTTCCCCGCTGGAGTCGAGGAATATGGCACGCCATGGTACACCGCCCTGACCCTGGTCGGGCACGCGGACGATAAACTCGTTGGTGCCTATCCACTGCATGACTTCGAGGCTTGGCCGGCCATTGATCACATCCTGGGCGCTGCGCATTTCGGGCAGCACCTGCGGATAAGCGCGCGAGGCGAACTCGGGCAGATCATCGCAGCGGCCGTCCTTGTCCACGTCGGTGCAGACGGGTGGGCCAAATCGCAGGTCGTCACACCAGCCATCACCGTCGCGGTCGAGGCACACTGAAGAGCCGGTACCCGGAGGACTCACCGCCGGATTGGAGTTGAAATAACGCGGATCCATTATTCCGGAGCCCGGGACGAGGACTCCGCCGGGTGATACGTACCCGCCCGGTGACACCGGCAGCCCGGTCTGTGACATGGAGCCTTGCATATACGTTGAAGCCGGCGGAATACCCACCGGCCGGTCACCGTAAAGCTGCCCATCTGAGATCTGCTTTTGCTGCCAGACTTCCCTCGCCCGCATATCCGGCTCAGGGACAATTGGAGGTACGAGAGGCGGACCTTTCTTCTTTTCGTCGGCCTTGAGCTTGTTTACGGGCAACTGGTCCATTTTGCGACTGGGCACTCTGGCGTTGTCTTCACCGTAGATCACCCTGCCGTTGGCGGGCTTGTTGCGCACTGCCGACGCACAATCGGTCGGCGCAGGCTGTTGCGCGGGCGCGACACCGTCTACCCATACCCGGCACATACCGACGGGCGGCAGGTATTTTTCAGGGATATCCTGCGTGGCAGCGGCCGCCCGGGTTTCGGTGACCTTCACGGCCTTGACCTGGGCCCACAAAGCTCCCACGGGCAGCATCAACCCGAGTGCAAGCAGTGTTGTGGTTATACGCCAGGATCCGTACTTCATGAAAACCTCCAAGCCATCCATCCACGCGAACGCCCAGAATCTGCCTTCACGTCGGCAGCCACGGTGGCCGCCACCAACAGTCAGTCCCGATAACACACCCTGCATGATGCAGGTAATATGCCAGACGACCACATGTGTACCGGGGGTCACAACTACCGTATATGAGCTACCCTCTTCAGGGATACCGGATCCCATTGCCCACCCAAGGGGTCAGCCCTGTCCCCGCAATGGGACATGAAACAGAGGAGAGGCGGATCCGGATTCAGTCGCCAAACGATATGCCAAGCATACGCGCAGCGCGCACTATATCGTGGTTCGGGTCCACTCGCTTGGCCTGGGCCAGGACCTGCTGGATGGGAATCGTGACGATATTGGGTGACTGCAGTGCCACCATCTGCCCCCACTTTCTGTCAGCCACAGCCTGCACCGCGGCCGCGCCAAAACGAGTGGCCAGCAGCCTGTCGTAACCCGTTGGTGAACCACCACGCTGCAGGTGACCCAGCACCAGAGATCGCGTTTCCTTGCCCGTGATACGCTGTATGTCGAAGGCCACACGCTCTGCAATCCCGCCCAACCGACGGTCCTGACCGGGCAAAGATGCACCAATAATGGACGCCGACTCACTGCCTCGGGGTTTGGAGCCCTCAGCCACCACCACAATGCTGAACCGGCGACCGGAGGCATCACGCGACATGATCTTCTCGCAGATTTTCTCAAGATCCCACGGGATCTCCGGTATGAGAATCACATCGGCCGTGCCGGCGACGCCCGCATGCAGGGCAATAAAACCTGCATCACGTCCCATCACTTCAAGCACCATCACCCGATCGTGCGATTCGGCCGTGGTGTGAAGTTTGTCGATGGCTTCCATGGCGGTGTTCACGGCAGTGTCAAAACCAAAGGTCATGACGGTGCCTGCGACATCGTTGTCTATGGTCTTGGGCACGCTCACCATTCGCACGCCCTTTGCCACCAACTTCTCGGCGATTGCCAGCGAACCATCGCCGCCAATGGAAATAATCGCCTCGATACCCAGGTTCCGGGCATTCTCCACCAACTCGTCAGACCGGTCCACCAGGTTCCACGAACCGTCGGGCGCACGCACCGGATAGGCAAACGGACTGCCGCGATTGGTGGTCTTTAGAATGGTCCCGCCGTGGCCGGCAATGCCGCGCACGCTGTCACCCGTTAGCGGTATCACCTCGTCTTCGCCCAACAGGCCAGCATAACCGCGCTTGATACCCAGGATATCCCAGCCTCTGGTGCGCGCGGACAGCACCGCTGCACGGATAACTGCATTGAGTCCGGGGGCATCACCCCCGCCCGTAGAAATTGCGATTCGCATGAGAGACAAGTTAATGCGTCAGTTGGATCCCGCCTGCATTCTCACGATCACGCACTCAGCAGGCAACAGACCCAGCTTGATTGCCATGCTCGCACCAACACCCCCACCGCCATCAACAGCCGCATCAGACCGGCCGGCACGCATGTCCAGACGCGGCAGCACGCTGATAGAGCAACTGATTACCGTCTCAATGCTGGCGCTGGTGGCCGCGATAAGCAGCTCAAGCGCCAGCAGGGTGCTCGACTCTGCGGCAGTGAAAGCCGCCTCCTGGGAGGCCTGTGCCAGCTTTGCCCAGGCGCGCGATCACGCTCTTGCCACAGGCATGGCAACTGCAGTGCGGATAGACCCCTCGCGCCAGATGCTCATAGTTCACAGTCACGCAGACACCATTGCACGCAAGAGTTTCCACAACTCGAACGTGAAGCTCAGCAGCACGAGAGACTCCATGTCCTATAACGGCAGCGGTCTGGGCAGCGGCGCCGCCAACCTCACCCTTTACCTGAGCCGTAATCAACGCAGCGACACGATTACCGTGTCCAGACTGGGCAGGGTACGCTGCAACCAAAAATGAGCCGATCGCAGGCGGCGCCAGCCCCGCCGCAACATCAGGTACCGAAATCGAACCCCGGCACACTCACTCTCGGTATCTCCTTCCCAAGCGTGTGCTCAATGGTTCTGACCAAACCAATTTCTTCAGCAGACATAAAGGTGTACGCGTCGCCGGTATGCGCTGCACGTCCCGTGCGCCCAATGCGATGCACATAGTCTTCCGGCTGCTGAGGCACGTCAAAATTGATCACGTGCGAGATGCCTGAAATGTCGAGCCCACGCTGTGCAATATCGGTGGCTACCAGAACACGCAGCTTGCCGTTCCTGAAGTTCTCCAGAGCAGCCATGCGCTCCCGCTGTGACTTGTCGGCGTGCATCGCACCCGCGTCTATGCCCGCCGACTCGAGATGACGAACCACACGATCGGCGCCGCTCTTGGTACGGGTAAAAACGAGCACCGAATCGTGCTCACCCTCAGTGAGCAGATGTGCCAGCAACGCGTTCTTTCTGTGACGGGGAACGGGATAAACGGCATGTGTGACCGTGGATGCCGCAGCCGATCTCCGGCCCACTTGCACCACCAGAGGCTTGCGCAGATACTTGCGCCCAAGCGCCTCCACTTCCGGTGGCATGGTTGCGCTGAACAACATCGTTTGGCGATATGGCGGCAGTTGTTCCACGATGCGGTTTATCTGCGGAGCAAAACCCATGTCCAGCATGCGGTCCGCTTCGTCGAGCACCAGTGCCTCAAGGTAGCTGAAATCGACGTTTCGCTTTTCCAGATGATCGAGCAGTCTGCCTGGAGTGGCAACTACAACGTCAACGCCACCCCGCAATGCTTTCTCCTGAGGCTCATAACCCACACCGCCAAAGACCGCCACAACGCTCAGTGGAACATGGCTGGTATAGGCCTCGATATTCTCTTCCACCTGCAGGCAGAGTTCGCGCGTGGGCGTGAGCACCAGCACGCGGGTTCTGCGCGGGCCACCCAGCATCCTGTGCACCACGGGCAGTGTGAAAGCGGCTGTCTTTCCGGTTCCCGTCTGGGCCAGGCCTATCAGGTCGCGACCGCTGAGCGCCACCGGAATGGCCTCGCTCTGAATAGGGGTGGGGTGCTCATAGCCCATCTCCTGAAGGGCCTGTAACAGCGGCGCGGCGAGCCCCAGCTCGGCGAAACTTTCACTGTCACCGGTTTTGTCTGATTTGTTCTTTTTCATGTGCAGCCGGGAAAGTTAATCAATAACCCGCGGCAAAGGATGGTTAGACGCCGTCTTCAATGTGCTTTCCTCACTTGCAAACTGCCCCGAATAAACACCGCTAATAAGCACATAAACAGCCCACTTAACGCACCGAACTGTCGCTACGTCTACCACCAATGCCGCAAACGCGGCAAGGCCATACTCCGGCCAATTCAGGTCGTGAGTATCGTTCAAATCCCTTTTCGGGTTCCAAATCGATGAAGAACATGTTTCGCCTGATCACTGCTGCCGCCATGCTTGCGCTGGCAGTGCCGGCCTACGCCCAGGGTGGTGGTGGTGGCGGTGGCGGTATGGGCCGTATGTCTCCCGAGCAGCGCATGGCTCAGCAGAAGGAGGCCCTGTTCAAGGGCATCACGCTCAACGCTGGCCAGACTGCCAAGGTAGACTCAATCTTCCTGGACGCCACCAAGAAGCAGCAGGAGTTCATGCAGTCCGGCGGCATGGAAGCAATGCGCTCGCCTGAGGGGCGCGAGAAGATCCAGAAGCTCACCAACGATCGCAATGCTGCAATCAAGGCCGTGCTGAGCGCCGAGCAGCAGAAGACCTTCGAAGAAAACCTGGCAAACCAGCCGCAGATGGGCAGGCGACCAGGAGGCATCTGAACTGCAAGTCACGAGACTCTTGTTCATACAACGTGCAGCCCCAATGGGCTGCACGTTGTGCGTTTGGTGTCAGAGCCTGCGGCTCTCCTCTGCAGCAGCAATCAATCTGGCCAACTCATCCGAGACCGCACGCGCCTCACTGGTGGCTTCCTCACTGTCATAAGTGCCGGCACCAATGCCCATGGCCTGAAGCTTTACCAGGTCCAGACGAAGAGTTCGCAGCGCAAGTGCAGCTTGATCGAACTGCCTGTGCATTGAGTCCTGTCGCTGCACCAGTTCGCGCAGCGATGCCAACTGATGTTCGAGCAGCGCCACTCTACGCTCACGACCGGCGGATTCCGGCTCCAACCTCGCATGCCCAAGTCGTCGCTCAAGGTCTGGCATGGCTCCTGCCGGCAACTCGCTCTCGATACGGCTTATCGTTCCACCAAGAGAAACGAGCCGATCAAGCAGAGCCTCAGCGGTTGCCGCAATATCCGGCAGCGCTCCGCGATCCACCGCCGGGAGTTTCTCCAGTATTTCGTCAATGGCAATCCGGTCATCAGCCACGCTGCGAGCCACGGATTCCTGCGAACCGCCTTCGAGTGTTCGTGCCTTTGCTACAGGGTTCGCACCCAACCGTGTCATCAACTGCTGCAGTTTCTCGTCGCGGGTCGGGGTACGCGTGTTGTCTGAAGCCAGCTTGCCTTTTCGCTTTCCTGCCCCAACTCGTATTCGCGGCTCAGGTCCGTACAAGCCAAGCTGATACTTTTCGAGCGAACCACCAAGGCGCTTGAGCTTGAACACGCTCCATAGTGATGCCAGGCCCGCGATTCCGCCAAGAAAAAGAAAGAGCCCAATCGTGAAGACGAGTGCCGCAGGTATGATGCCCCCCATCAGCTTCACAACGAACACCAGGGCCCACATCAGGAGTGCAATGGATGACAGGACTTTGAAGCGTCTCAGGTTGCGCCGCAGTTTTCCGGCTCGCAGGGCCAACAGTAATTCCTGAAACGTTCTTGCCTCACCGTCTGCTTCTCCAGCGGCAGCCGAAGAAGGCACTCCCGGCCTGGCCATGTGAGCGGTAACCGGCACGGGCGCATATGAAGAGGCTGGCTGATACGACGGCCGACCCGGCGACGACAATGCAGGCTGTGGTAGCGACAGTGAGCCATCCCGTTGCACGTAGCGCAGCGCATCACGCATTGCCAGCGCACTCGACCAGCGATCTTCGGGTCGCTTGGCAAGGCAGCGATCCACAATGGCTGCCAGACTGGCCGGGACTTCTGCACGCACAGACACAACCGCCGGAGCCAGAGTGCTCACGTGATGCGCCATCATCTCGGCTGTTGACGAAGCATTGAACGGCAGCCTGCCGGTGAGCAGCAGAAAGCCCAGCACTCCCAGCGAATAGATATCGCTGCGGCCATCCATCTCACGCTCACCCAGGGCCTGCTCGGGGCTCATGAACGTGGGTGTACCAACTGCTATTCCTGTTTTTGTGAGACGCGGCCAATTCTCGTTCGCACGGGCAATGCCAAAATCGGTGACCACTATGCGCCCGGTCGCGGACTCTATGAGTATGTTGTCCGGCTTTATGTCACGGTGCACTACGCCCGCAGCATGGGCATAGGCCAGAGCGTCAGCAATTTCCTCCAGCACCCTGGCTACGAACGCAAACGGTGGCCTGGGCTCGTGCTGTATTCGGGCTGCCAGGGTTTCACCTCTCACCAGACCCATCGCTATCACAACCATTCCCGCAACTTCGTGCACACCCAGTACTGGTACGATGTGCGGATGATCGAGCTTGCCCGCCGTGCGCGCTTCACGCACGAAACGCTCACGCACCTCTTCCCGGGCAGCCAGCTCGGGCGGGAGCACCTTGAGCGCCACACGCTTGTGTGCCACCAGATCTTCGGCTTCATATACCACTGCAATTCCGCCGCGACCCAGTTCTCCGCCAATCAGATAGTGCCTCCCCAGCGCGACAGTTACCCGGTCGCGCAGTGCTGCAGCATCGATGGTCCGGGCATCCGCCACGATCAACCCGCGGGTTTGGCCGAGGTCAGATTGTTGACTTCGGCAGCAGCCTGAACCGCTATCTCCACTTCACGCGCCATCTTCATGGCCTGTTCAGCCAGCAGAGTCACGCTCTGCATGGATGAATTGCCAGTGCGAAGCTGCACCAGATCAACCCGGATCGATTCAATGGCAATGCGTATCTCGTCAAGTTGACCCAGGCGTTTCTCGATCTTTGTCGCGGCTGCAGAAAGTGCTCTTCGTTCGCGCCTTAGCGTGGCAAGCCGCCGTACGCGGTTGTCACTGCCGGACTTGTCGAGCGGATTCGCTGCGGCTTCGAGATCGGCTATCTCTTGTTCCACAGAAGAAAGCCGCCCTTGGTCTGATTCGGATTGAGTACGCGCCAGTTCAACGGCAAGCTGTTCCGCCTTGCGCGTGAGTTCCTCCACGCTGCTACTCACATCGGGGACCATGCTGCGCTGATCCCCGGGCAGCGTGGCCAGCAGGCGCAGCACCTCATCACGATTGGCGCGTATTGCACGTACGGGCTCAAGCTGTGGCCCGAAGGCTGATTCTGGTACGCCAGCGGCTGGCTGGGGTATCCCGGGGCGGTTGAGTGGCTTGGCCCTGAGCGCACCACGAAGCGGTGAGCGCAGCTTGCCCTGCAAACGCAGTTCCTCGCGCTTCTTCCGGCTGAAGGTAGACATGATACTGTTGCCCACGTCTTCAAGCACCTCACCAAGCACGCGATTCCGCGGCTGCCGCAGTACATCATGCCAGTCGAAGTCATCAGACCAGAGCTGTGCATACTTCCATGCTATGTAGATCGTCCACAGCGTGGTCATGCCCCAAAAATCTCTGCCGCCAAGTATTCCAGCGATGATCATGGGTACGTTCACGATGAGATAGATCGCGAACTTGCGACGGAACGCCCTGACCGCCGGATGCTCAAATCTCTCCCATTCCTCCGCAGTTATATGCTCCGAAACATCACCTGTATCAGCCGGTCCTGCAGCAGTTCCTGCACCGGGCAGCAGGGGTGCCTGCCAGGCCGGCCGCATGGCAAACCCGGCCTGTGTACGTGAGTCGTAGGCAGGCGCTGAGACGACCGTATTCGACTGGTAGGGCGGTGGTTCATACTGTCCCGGTACAGACGGCTGCCTGCTACCTGCACTCTGGCTCAAGGAGCCGGGAGTGCCCGCCAGCAAGCCACGCTCGTTTGGCAGCACACCCGGCGGCATGGGCGGTACCTGGCCGGTACGTATGGCCATTGAAAGCTCGCCAGCCGACTGCAAACGGTGATCCGGATTTTTTTCCAGCAGGCGCATCACAATGGCCGCGAGCGCAGACGGTACATCGGGCCGGCGCTGTGAGATATGGGGAGGCACCTCGGTGAGATGCTTGACCAGCAGCGCCGGGGTAGTGTTGCCCACAAATGGCGGTTCACCGCAGAGCATCTGGTAAGCCACCACGCCCAGTGAATAAAGGTCGCTGCGCGCATCGAGGTCACGATCTCCCGAGGCCTGTTCGGGAGACATATAGGTGGGCGTGCCGATGGCAACACCGGTGGCCGTGAGGCGAGATGTCTCACCCGATTCGCTTGCAGCGCGCGCAATGCCAAAATCGGTTACCAGCGCGCGCCCGTCGTCGCTGTCCAGCAGGATGTTGTCGGGCTTGATGTCACGATGCACCACGCCATGGGCATGAGCGTATGCCAGCGCCTCCGACACCTCGTAGAGCCAGCGTCTCACCTCATCGATGGGAAGCGGACCGCGCTTGGCGAGGCGGGTGGCGAGGTTGTCGCCATCTATGCACGCCATGACGAAAAACACAAAGTGCCCCAGCTCATCAACCGAGTAGATGGGTACAATATTCGGATGGCTGAGCTGAGCGGCGGTCTCTGCCTCACGCAGAAAGCGTGAGCGAACATCACGTCTGAATGACAGCTCGGGCGGCAGCACCTTGATGGCCACGGCGCGCTTGAGGCGACGATCGCGGGCCCGGTAAACGATGCCCATGCCGCCCCGCCCGATCTCCTGCTCAAGCTCATAGGTGGCCGACAACGCGCGCCCTACATGTGCGCGAAGCTCGTCATCGTCAGAATAGGGGGCTATTGGATCAGTCACTCGCAGGGGCTCGGGGCAAACCGTGGATTCATCCTAGTGTAGCACTTTGGAAGACGGGAAAACAGCATAACGTGGAACCACCCTTGCCGGGCCTGGAATCCGCCGTCCCGGCAGACCCGCAACGCTACCCTACGTAAGAGAGACGGTCAAAAGTTACAAATACTGCCGCATTGGCGGCTCAGACACGGCCCGGATCATGCCATAATCAGAGTGTCATCCCTAATTCGCTTTCAATAAGGACAACATGGGTCAGCGTCAAACACTTCCAGTACTGCCCCTTCGCGGCACAGTCATATTCCCGGGTATCACGGCGCCCATAGCTGCCGGACGACCGGGTACTCTGCGCTCCATAGAGACCGCCCTCAAGGGTGATCGTCTGGTTTTCGCTGTCGCCCAGCGTGAAAACAACGAGGAACCCACTTCTGACATCCTTTTCACCACCGGCGTAATCGCGCGCATCGGACAGGTGCAGCGCGGTCTGGGCGGAGTGCAGTTGCTGCTTCAGGGTGAGCAGCGAGCCACGGCTTTGCACTACTCTGAAGAGGAAGGTCACCTCACCGCCGTAATTGTACCAGTTGAGGAGATGCTGCCGCTGGACCTCAAGGACCCGGCTTTTGAGGCTCTGCACAAGGAGGCGCGTGAGCGTGCGGCCGAGCTGGGCGAAAAACGCGGTCTCCCGGAGGAAGTCGTGCACCAGGTGCTCGACTCGGTTGACGACGCTGGTCGCTTCGCCGACCTCGTGGCGGGCTACATAGAGCTCACCGTCGCAGAAAAACAGGGACTGCTTGAAACCCTCAGCGTGGAGGAGCGGCTGAGGCGTGTACTGGTTCACGTACAGCGCCAAATCGGACTGCTTGAAGCCCAGGAGGACATCAAGAGCCAGGTCCAGGAAGAGCTGGGCGAGCGTCAGCGTGAAATGTTCCTGCGCGAGCAGCTCAAGACCATTCAGAAAGAGCTGGGCGACGACGACACGGGCAAGGAAATTTCCGAACTCCGTGAAAAGCTCGACAAGTTGGAGCTGCCTCACGATGCCCGCGTTGAAGTAGAGCGCGAGCTTGGCCGCCTCGAGCGTGCCGGTCGCGAAAGCATGGAGGCGCAGGTAATTCGCACCTATCTCGACTGGATCGCCGAGCTGCCGTGGAACTCACGCTCCGACGACCGGCTCGATCTGGCAGGAGCGGGCACCATTCTCGACGAAGACCATTACGGACTCAAGGACGTGAAGGATCGCGTGCTGGAGTTCCTTGCCGTTCGTCAACTCCGGGCCGAACAGATTGCTGCCGAAGTGGCCACCACGGGTGAGTTCCCGGTATCGAAGCTTACCGGAGAAAAGGCAGACGTGACATCCGTGCTGGGCAGTTCCACGGAGGATCACAGGCAGATCACGGATACACGTGAAGCCAAGGCCCGTGCCATGGCCAAGGGACCGATTTTGCTCTTCATTGGCCCGCCGGGCGTGGGTAAAACCAGTATAGCCAAGTCCATTGCCCGCGCATTGGGCAGACAGTACGTGCGCGTGGCCCTGGGTGGCACCCGCGATGAAGCGGACATCCGCGGCCACCGACGCACCTACGTGGGCGCAATGCCGGGACGCATAATCCAGGGGCTCAAACACGCGGGCACCCGCAATCCCGTGTTCCTGCTGGATGAAGTGGACAAACTGGGCCAGTCCTTCCAGGGCGATCCCTCAAGTGCTCTGCTCGAGGTGCTCGACCCCGCACAGAACGATACGTTCACCGATCACTACCTTGGCGTACCGTTCGACCTCAGTGAGGTGCTGTTCATCGCCACTGCCAACTTCATGCAGAACATTCCCGGTCCGCTGCTCGACAGAATGGAAGTAGTGGAGTTCAGCGGCTACACGGAACGTGAGAAAAAGGAAATTGCCACCACCTATCTCATACCCAGGCAGATCGAGGAATCGGGTCTTTCGGACAGGAACATGGCTTTCAGCGACGAAGCGGTGATGAAGATCATCAGTGAATACACCCGCGAATCGGGTGTTCGTCAGTTGGAGCGACAGCTCGGAGCAGTTGCACGCAAGGTTGCGCGCCGCGTGGCAATGGGTGACACCGGTCCAATCACCGACAGTGAGATCACGGCTGAAGAAGTGCGCGAGCTCCTGGGCAGGCCCAAGGTCCATCCCGAGCGTGCTGCGGAACGGGACGAGGTGGGCATATCCACGGGCATGTATTACACGCCCATGGGTGGTGACATCATGTTTGTTGAGGCAAGCATACGGCATGCCGCGTTTAAGGCGGAGACGGGCCACAATGAGGTGTCTGGAGAAACCACGTCAGAAACGACTTCGGTGGGGCCGATCGCACTCATTCTCACGGGTCAGCTCGGCGACGTAATGAAGGAGAGCGCCCGCGCCGCACTCACTTACGCCACCAACAACGCTGCGGCGCTGGGCATCCCGGCAGACAGAGTTGCAGCGGCTCGTGAGGTACACATACACGTTCCGGCCGGTGCAATTCCCAAGGATGGCCCCAGCGCCGGCATTGCAATTGGTACGGCGCTTGTGAGCGAGCTTTCCAACCGCAAGGTGCGGCGGGACGTATCAATGACCGGTGAAATCACCCTGCGCGGGCGCGTGCTTCCAATAGGTGGTCTCAAGGAAAAGGTGCTCGGCGCACACCGTGCCGGCATCAGGGAAGTGATCATCCCCAAGGCCAATGAGGGCGATCTGGAGGACGTGCCGGAAGAGGTGCAGAAGCAGCTTGTGTTCCACCCGGTGGAGACGCTGCGCGAAGTGTTGGACATCGCTCTTGTTCAGGACGACAAGGGATGACAGCCCTCAGCGCATGATCGGACCAGCGCGGAACAGGCTCCAGGGCCATGTGAGCGCGCCGGGTTCGGTGCCTTCCAGATACCACTCTGTGTAGCGGCGCTCAGTGGGCGTGAAGAAGGTGGCCGGTTTACCGGAGTTTCTGTCCAGCACCATTGAAACCAGGCCGGGAGGGGCCGTCCAGCGACCGCTCCTCAGGCCTCCACTGCCATAGGCCGCTGCAAGAATGCGACCTGCAACCGGTGCAGCCAGAGAACCGCCCGCCGCGCCGGGAGCGATCATGGATGGCTTGTCAAAACCCATCCACACACCCACTACCAGCTCTGGCGTCATGCCCACGAACCATACATCGCTGTTGTCATTGGTAGTGCCGGTCTTGCCCGCGAGCGGAATCGACGCCGGAACATACTGACGAACTGCCGTACCGGTGCCGCGAGCCACCACATCCTGCATCATGTCCCGGACAATAAAGGCCACTCGCGGATCCATTGCAGGCTGAACAGGAGCCCTGAGTGGCGACAGGACCGCCCTCCCCGTCCCATCTTCTATTCTCGTAATGAAGCGCGGCTCAACACCAACGCCGCCATTGTCGAAGGCTGCATAGGCAGCAACGAAGTCGAGCGGCTGAACCACACTGGCCCCAAGGGCGCTTGAGGGATATGGCGCTATGGGAGCGCGAAGACCGGCACGCTTCACCAGTGCCGTGAGCGAATCCCAGCCCACCGTCTGGGCCAGTTGCACCGCCACCGGGTTTCGGGACTGGGTGAGTGCCTCGCGCAGAGTGAGCATACCCAGAAACTTGCGATCCGAGTTCTCCGGCGAGTAAACGTCTCCATTGTCGAGCTGCAGTCTCAGTGCGGTATCGGCCACCTGGCTGCTGGCTGTAAAGCCCTGGGCGAGCGCCTGTGCGTAAACGAAAGCCTTGAAGCTCGAGCCGGGCTGCCTGTTTCCGTCCACCGCGCGATTGAATGAAGAAAGGGCATAGTCCCTGCCGCCCACCAAGGCACGCACGTCACCGGTTGCGGGATCGATCACCACGGCGGATCCCTCCAGGCAGGAACTACCCGAAGCTCCGCTCCTGGCTGAGCTGGCGCCCGTACCGGCAGCTCGGGTGGCCGCAGCCGTCTGCGCAGCACAGCGCTGCCCTCGGAAACCCGGACGACGCTCAACCTCTTCTATTCCCTTGGTAAGTGCCTTTTGTGCTGCCGCCTGCAGCGCTGGATCAATGGTGGTCTGAATTCTGTAGCCACCATTGGCAACGGGAATGCCGGCCCGTTCAGCCTGAACACGCACTATGTCAACGATCCAGGGGGCATTGAACAACTCACCCCTGGCGGCGGTGCGAACCGGTTCCTTTTGTGCCGCTGACGCCCTCGCTTTGGTGATGTAGCCCTGCTCGGCCATGAGAGCCAGTACAGTGTTGCGCCGCTCGCGATTTCTGTCCGGATAACGTGCCGGATCGTACTGCACGGGACTCTTGGGCATGGCCGCCAGTGATGCCGCCTCCGCAAGGGTCAGATCGGCGGCACCCTTGCCGAAGTACTGACGTGCTCCCATTTCAATGCCATAGGCACCGCGTCCGAAAGCAATCTGATTGAGGAAGGCCTCAAGTATCTGCTCCTTGGAGTAGTGCCGCTCCATTTCACGTGCGGCAGCCTGCTCACGAAGCTTGCGCACCGGCGACCTGTCACGACGATCAATGAGGTCAGGGTGCATGTTGCCCACGAGAAGCTGCGTTATGGTGCTGGCACCTCGCAGGCTCCCCTTTGTGACCGCGTCTTTGAGCGCACCCGCAACACCAACCAGGTCAACTCCGTCGTGCTGATAAAAGCGCTTGTCTTCAACCGCGATAAAGGCCTGACCCACATATGTCGGGAGTGACTGAATGGGAACGCTCACGCGTCGCTCGCGGCCTATCTGGCCAATTACTGATCCATCGCGGCCCAGTACCAGAGAGGCTTGCGGCGGTACAATTATCTCCCACGCCTCTGCTGCAGGCGGCTGAGCAGACGATCCGGCCGATGCCCGGACCTGCCCGGCCAGCGGCGCAGCCAGAAAGGACGAGACCGAGAGCATGACGGCCAATAGCCGGGGCCCGCCCAGGCGGATGCGGTGATGAACCATGGCCCAATACTACACAATACGCCTCTAGCTGTTCGCCAAAGCCTGAATTCGGGCGGGATACTGGCCGTCTCAGGCGCTAATATGATGTCATGCCAGCCGACTCACTGCGTCCGCTTACCATCGCGCTCTGCCAGTTCGCCCCCGACAAAGGCAACGCACAGCGCAACATCGCCCGACTGGGTGCACTCTGCGCACAAGCAGCCTCACTGCAACCCAGGCCTCAGGTGGTGCAGTTCCCCGAGACCGCGGTTTCAGGCTACTTCGTGGAGGGTGCCGTCCGGGAACTGGCCCTTACCACGGGCACCCTGGCCACCGACCTTGATGAGGCCTACAGGCTGGCCTGCCACAGCAGCGGCAGGCAGGTGAGTGCACTGGACGTGATACTCGGCTTTTACGAGCAATGGCAGGACACGCTTTACAACAGCGCCGCCTACATCACGATAGGACTTGATGACGGTCCGCCCGTTGTCCGCCACGTTCACCGCAAGAACTTTCTGCCCACCTACGGCCTGTTCGACGAAGAACGCTTTGTGGAACGTGGCAGCGATATCCGAGCCTTTGAGACTCCCTGGGGAAGAGCTGCCATTCTCATCTGCGAAGACGTCTGGCATTCGCTTGCCGGTACGCTGGCCGCGCTCGACGGAGCGCAGATCCTGTTCGCGTCTTCTGCAGCCCCGGCACGTGGCCTCATCCCCCATGCCGACACTCCACTTGCCCCTGGCAATCTGACGCGCTGGGAAACACTGCTGCGCAGTATGGCAGCGGAACAGGGCATGTATCTGAGCTTTGTGAACCTGGTGGGCTCTGAGGGTGGCAAGCGGTTCTTTGGGGCTTCACAACTGGTGGGGCCCGACGGCGAGCTCAGAGGCCGTGCGCCGCTCTGGGAGGAGAGCTTTGTCTCGTTCACACTGGACCTGGACGACATCGTTCGGGCTCGCGCCGACGCCCCACTCCTGAGTGACCTGCGCGTGAGCCTGCCGCATCTGCTCAAGAACGTTCGCCGCGTGGTTGATGGCAAACCCACAGCTCTCACGTGGGATGGTGCTGAACCCTCTGCTGCAGACCTGTTGGACAGCACGGGATTCGTGGACAACAACTCAGTGGTCACAGCGGGCTTCAAAGCTTCCCAGAGCAAAGACCGACACGCCGGCGCCCTGTTGCCGGTAACACACTACGACCTGAGCTCACACGGCGGACCTCCATCACTGGAGATAGATCCCGAACTCACCGTCAATTGGCTCGCCGGATTCATTCGCGAGGAACTCCAGCACAGAAACTACGACAAAGTGCTGCTGGGAATCTCCGGAGGCATAGATTCCGCTGTCTCTGCGGCACTGGCCGTCAGGGCACTTGGCGCCGCGAATGTGATTGGCGTGAGGTTACCCTACAGAACTTCAAGCGAAGAGTCGCTCACACACGCACAGCTTGTAATCGATTCACTCGGCATCGAATCGCGAACAGTTGACATATCGGGAGCTGTGGATGCCTATCTCGCCAACGAGCCGGATGCCGATGCGAAACGGCGCGGCAATGTGATGGCACGCATGCGTATGATAGCACTCTTTGATCTTTCAGAGCGCTATCACGCACTGCCACTGGGTACTGGAAACAAAACTGAACGCCTCCTGGGCTACTTCACCTGGCACGCCGACGATACGCCGCCCATCAATCCACTGGGCGATCTTTATAAGACACAGGTATGGGCTCTGGCCAGGCGCCTGAAATTGCCACAGGTGGTCATCGACAAGGCGCCCACTGCGGACCTGGCGGTCGGCCAGACGGACGAGAGCGATCTTGGCGTGACCTATGCCGATGCAGACAGAATTCTGAACGCCGTGCTCAACGGCTTTACCGAAGACCAGATGAGAGCGCGGGGCTTCGGCGCCGATACGCTGTCAACCGTGCTTCGCAAACTCAATAGCACACACTGGAAACGTCGGCTCCCCACCACCGCCCTCGTCAGTCAGTCGGGAATCGGCGAGGGCTGGCACAGGCCGGTGGATTACTGATATGCGGCCGCCGTTGACGGACTGACAGCAGACCGGCAGTGGCGCAGCGTTCGGCACCACCGCCGAGTGTTTAACGCGACATCGCGGAGAAAGTGTCACACTGGTTTAAATCGCCGGAATCGAAGCCACGACGGAACCAACGCATGCGCTCTGCAGAGCTGCCATGAGTGAACGACTCAGGGCTTACACGCCCGGTGGCCATTTTCTGCAGTCGGTCGTCACCTACGGCCGATGCTGCGCCCAGCCCCTCTTCCAGATCGCCCGCCTGCAGAATGCCAGCTCGCGAAGCTTCATGCCCCCAGACACCGGCGTAACAATCGGCCTGCAGTTCCATTGCCACTGACAGACGGTTTGCAAGGTTTGGCATGCGCTGCTGTGCCGCACGCAATTCCGCCTCGGTGCCAAGCAGATTCTGCACATGATGGCCCAGCTCGTGAGCCAGTACGTAGGCCTGCGCGAAATCACCCGGAGCACCAAACTGCCGGTCAAGCTGATCGAAGAATGAAAGGTCTACATAGACCTTCTGATCGCCAGGGCAGTAAAACGGACCTGTGGCCGACTCTGCTCTGCCACAGGCCGACTGCACCACGTCGCGGAACAGCACCAGCTTGGCCGGCTGGTAGTCGGGCAGCTTCTGTTGCCATGTGGCCTGTGTGGTGTCGAGCACGAAGGAAACGAACTCCACCATTTTTTCTTCAGCGGGATCGTTGACTGGCGCCGATGCATCTGCCGACGAGCCCGGCAGACCGCCGCCGGCATTCATGAGCGGAGACACGAGATCGCGTTTGAAAACCAGGCTTAGCACCAGCAGGAGCAGCATCCCGCCCAGCCCCACCTTCATGCCTCCACCACCGCCGCCCATCAAACCGCCGCCACCGCCACCGCGCCGGTCTTCAAGATTCTGACTGCGACCTCCAGGGGCCCACCGCATCGCGCCTCCGCGCCTGAATTAGCTGAACTTCACAACTCGCACACAACCCGGTGCACTATTCGTGCAGTGCCTGAAACAGCCGCCGCGGCAGCCGCAACAGGCCACGGAACACCTAGAGCACACAAAACACCGATCAGTCGCGCGTCTGCCGGAGAGTAATGAACTCCTGATCGTCGGCCCCCACCAGTCTCAGCCAGACCAGCACTTCAGGCAAACGCTCGGGCCCAAATACTCCCCTTCCCCCTTCAAGCTCACGCACTACCCGGAGTTCCCGGCCTGCCAGAGACCACTGTGACCGGTACCGGCCAAAGAAACTGCTGGTTTCCACTCTGGGAGGCAACTCTGCAGTAAAGCCAGCGGGCAACTCCAGACGCCATTCCACCTTTATGGACGTGGGTGGTATCACCCGGCTGGCATCAATGGTCATGAGACGAACTCTGGCAGTATCCACCTGACCCAGCAGCGCTCTTATCTGACGTGCCGGACCGCGCACAACTTCGGGGATCCGCAGTACGCGGGAGTCGCCAACCTGCGTGAGAACACCGGGCAGCCGCGCCCTGTAGCGAAACGCGGGCGGCACTGCCATGTCACGGCCATCGCTACCGATAAGGCTGTCAATGCTGGCCGTGGGGGCCGCCTCCCTGCCAGCAAACCGCTGGATCAAACTGCCCATTGCCGCGCGGCGACTTGAAGAATCGGCCACGGCCACCAGAAGACCGCGCAGTACAGGAGCCTGTGTGCCGCTGGCCGCCTCGCTCACCGAACCCACGGCTGCGCCCGAGTCATCAAGCGAAGCAGTAAAACTGAAGCTCAGGCGATTTGATGAGGGCTGCGACAGCGGAAAATGTACTTCTCTTGCCCTTCCTGCAGACGATACCTGAAGGGCAAATGCCCCCTGATAAGTCTCGGGAATCTCACCATAGGGGAAGACCTCTGCGGTGAGGTCGGTGAAACGCCAGGCGTTACCCTCGCGTACCGCTGCTATGACGTGATTGAACTGGTGAATGCTGGGAGCAAGAGCATCCGGGCGTCCCGTCTGAGCCAGGATCACGGGCTCAGCCTCAATGCCGGCGTTGCGCAGCAGCGCAATGAAAAGTGTCGCCTTGTCCTTGCAGTCACCGTATCCGGAACGCAGCACCTCCTCCGGCTTGCGCGGCTGGTAGCCGCCAATTCCAAGAGCCACGGAGAGATAGCGAAAATCCTGTGTAACCCAGCGGTGCCAGGCACGGATGGTATCAGGTCGGGTTTTCGCTGCCGCGCGTCGGAGCACGGAATCGGCTGCGGCCTTCACCGCTGGTGTTATTGAGTAACGGTCCCGTGCGAGCGCGTCGTACCACGCTGCCACCGAGTTCCAGTCACCCGAGCCCGAGATGGCCACGGTCTGGCTCACGCCGTTGGAATCAGCCGCAAAAGCCTCACGCGCCACGGGTGCTGTGTCAAAGGTCTCCCAGCGGAAACGATGACGACCGTCCCGATCTTCTTCGTAGCGGTGAGTGCCGAGGTTGGTTTCGCTGATATGAGGCTTGTAGCCCGCAGGAACATCGAGGGTAAATACGCCTCGTCTCACGGGTATGGGCCCGTTCAATGGCCATTGCTGAAAAAAGTCGCCGGCCCGCGACGGCTTGTGGTCTTCCATGGTGAAGGCCAGGTCAATGATGGTATTGACCGCCACGCTCGCTATGGACACTCTCCGCACACGCTGGTCGCTGTATATGGGGGAGTTCATCGGTGCGGGTACATCCGCATCCTGCACATGCGCGGGTTTGTCACTGAGCACAGTGCCATCGGGTCGCAGTACGCGCACCCAGCGGATGGTGAGTTCCTGATGTGAGGCGGCAAAGCCGTAGGCACGTTCAGACAGGGCCGACACACTCGCAGCATCGAGCACCTGCACGACCTGGCGCACCTGAGTGCTCGAAGTCCCCGTGCTGTCGAGAATGAACGTTCTCTCGTCAAGCAGTGTCACGAAGGGAAGACCGCGTATGGCCGAAGCATTTACTGCGAGACGGGCGATGGAATCGGACGCCGCTGCCTTGAGTACCTGCGCGTGGGATGGGGCCGGGCTCAGGGCAAGCACAACGCCGGCCAGGGACAGCGAGAGGGCCCGGGCGCACATGGCAGCCCTTACAGCCCTTGCAGCACCGGCCCACGGGGCCGCCTTCTGAGACCTGATGGGGCCGGAATTGACCGCTTGACTTGGGGAAAACACCATGGCCCTCAGATCTTCACGACAAATTGAGACAATCGGCTGTCTGTCAAGCTGGCCGTACGGGCCGGCAGTGGCAAGCGTGGATGAGAGGCTGAGACTCCGAATCCCCTCATTCGCTGACTATCTTCAATAGTTGACCGTTACAATCGTTCGTACCCAAGAGCTATACCATGGCCACTTCGACCCGTCCGAGCCGCACCAGATCGGCGCAGGCAGCAGGGAAGGCGCCGGGCGCCAAAAGCCTCTCCCGCGAGCAGTTGCTGGATGCGTTCCGCGTCATGTACACCGCACGCCGTCTTGATGACAAGGAGATTCAGCTCAAACGCCAGAACCGCATCTTTTTCCAGATATCAGGTGCCGGCCACGAGGCCATAGGTACTGCGGCAGCCCTGGCTCTCAAGCCCGCATACGACTGGTTCTACCTCTACTACCGCGACCGTGCACTGTGCCTGCAATTGGGGCTCACGCCGGCAGAAATGCTTTACAGCGCCGTCGGTGCTGCAATAGACCCCAACTCGGGCGGGCGACAGATGCCCAGCCACTGGGGCAAAAAAGAACTGAACATCGTCTCGGTGTCCTCACCAACCGGCACACAGTTCCTGCAATCAGTGGGCAGCGGTGAAGCATCAATGCGGGCCAGCCTGCTGGGCCTGAAGGACGCGGCCTTCAAAGGCGATGAAGTGACGCTGGTTACCACAGGCGATGGCACCACCAGCGAAGGTGAGTTCTGGGAGTCACTGAACACGGCTGCCAATCTCAGGCTGCCTGTTGTTTATGTGGTGGAAGACAATGGCTATGCCATCTCGGTGCCTGTCGAGGTGAATACCGCCGGTGGTTCCATTTCCAAACTGGTGGCGTCGTTTCCGGATCTGTACATAGAGGAAGTGGACGGCTGCGACCTGCTGGCCTCATACGATGCCATGACGCGGGCGGTTGAGTATGCGCGCAAGCGCAAGGGACCGGCCCTGGTGCACGCGCATGTGATAAGGCCCTACTCGCATTCGCTCTCAGACGATGAAGTGCACTACAGGCCGCCTGAAGAACGCGACGCCGACGCAGGGCGCGACCCGGTCAGGAGATTCCCCGAATGGCTCGTGGCCGAGGGCCATGCCACAGAGGAAGAGATCCAGGCCATCCGTGACGCTGCAGACGCTGTGGTTGAAGCCGCCACCGACGACGCACTGGAAAAGCCGCAGCCCGGTGCCGAAACAATTGGCTGGGCCGTGTACTCTCCCGAGATCGATCCGACGTCCAGCGACTTCGACACAGAAGACGCACCCGAGTTCAGCGGCCAGCCCACAACCATGGTGGATCTGGTCAACTCATGCCTGCGCGACGAGATGGCCCGCGACGAGCGCATTCTCGTTTTTGGCGAAGACGTTGCAGATGCATCGCGCGAAGAATATCTGGGCAAGGTGAAGGGCAAGGGTGGAGTGTTCAAGGTCACCCACGGACTTCAGAGCAGGTTCGGAAGTACGCGCGTGTTCAACACACCGCTTGCCGAAGCCAACATCATCGGCCGCGCAATCGGTCTTGCGCAGCGCGGTTTCAAGCCCGTGGTGGAGATTCAGTTCTTCGACTACATATGGCCGGCTTTCATGCAGTTGCGCGGTGAGCTTGCAACCATGCGCTGGCGGTCCAACAATGCGTTCACCGCACCGGTGGTGGTGCGCACCACCTATGGCGGCTATATCCGTGGTGCCATTTACCACTCACAGACAGGCGCATCACTGTTCACACAGAACCCAGGACTTCGGGTTGTGTGCCCCAGCTCTGCGCTTGATGCAAACGGTCTGCTTCGCACGGCCATTCGCTGTGACGATCCTGTGATGTTCCTTGAGCACAAACACCTTTACCGCCAGACCTACAATAAGGGCCAGTATCCCGGGCCCGACTTCATGATCCCCTTTGGCAAGGCAGCGGTACTGCGCGAAGGCAGCGACGTCACGCTCGTAACCTACGGTGCAACGGTACAGCGCGCGCTCACTGCAGCCAGACTGATTGCTGAAGAGGGCGGCCCGAGCGTGGAAGTGATAGACCTGCGGAGCCTGTCTCCCTGGGATGAAGAAGCCGTGTGCAACAGCGTGCGAAAGACCAATCGCGTGATCGTTGCAACGGAAGACCAGCTTTCCTGGGGCTATGGTGCGGAGATCGCCGCAAAGATAGCCGACGAGTGCTTCGCGTGGCTGGACGCACCCGTTCGTCGCGTAGGCAGCAGCGACAACTTTGTGGGTTATGCGCCTTCACTGGAAGACGCCATTCTGCCGCAGGTGGATGATTTCAGAAAGGCCTTTCTGGAGATCGCGGCCTACTGATTTACCTCGCTTTTCATCAGTATTTCAGATGTATTGCACTGATGCCCCGGCCACTCTGCGCCGGGGCATCAGTGTTTCTTGCAGCTTCACAGCAGATTCACTGCAGATTCACCGCGGCTTTACCAAAGCGATCAGCGCTTAATGCCTTCCATCATCTTGGACATGTCCATGACTTCATAATCACTCGGCAGTTCAAACACCGAAGGATCCACCGCACCAATCCTGAGATCGGTCACCTCCGCGGTGATCTCATCTGTGGCCTTGGTCTTTCCGTTCTTGTCAGTTTGTACTGACCATGTGACAGTCTTGAGCGGCATGCCCGAGGCGCCGTATTCCCTGAAAAACTTCTCCATCTCGGCATCCACCTGAGGAGTCGAAGTCTTCATGGACATGGCAAATGATCTGCCCCAGCGCTCAACGTCACGCAGATCGACATCCATTCCGGTGGCAATCCACATGTCGGAAGAATCTGTGGTCGTGGTTTTCTGTTCCGGCAACATGGTGACCTTGATGCTGGTGGTACTGGTGGACCATGTACGCACGCGGCGCGTCTTGTATCCAAGAATGTCTTCACCAGCCCCCATATCCTTATAGCGGAAAGACACATCGCTGACCGACATCTTTACCATGGGATTGTTTGCCATCGCGCCCATGCCACCTCCAAGCGCGGCCGGGTCCATGGCCACTGCCTGTTTCTTCTTTGGATTCACCACCAGAAACCGCGCGGGCTCACCGCTGATAATCACATAGCCACTCTTGTCACCGGTGGGCAGCAGTCCTTCGGTGTAGTCTATGCGGACATTGCCATTGGCCACCTGAACCGTGGCGAGCATGTTGCTCTGTTCACGCACCTTCTTGTCACTGCTGGACGAGGTAACGCGATAGGTGAAAGACACGCCCGAGGCAGCAGGAGACGGATCAACAGCGGGTGAGGAACTCCGCGCGAGAGAAGCCGGTTGTGGACTGGCGGCAATCAGCAGCATGGCACCGGCAGCGAGACCGATACCGGCCTTGATCATGTTTGACATGAGCTTGAACCTCGTTTTGGCGGGAAGAGCAGCCGCTCGGTAGCCGGTGCTCCTGAATGCAAACTATTCCGGGTGGCTATCGATGCAAGGTAAACGAAACATGCCTCCAGCGTCGGGACGGTATAATATTCCTCAACCTCTTCCCGCCAATAACAGGAGCCCCATCCACATGTTTTCCCGGCCACTCTCATCACTCCCTCCAGGAATCACACCTCGCAGAATGGTGCCTGCCGCAGCAGGGCAGCTTGGACGCAGGCGTGCAGTGCGTTCAGACCGTGTGCTGCGACGCGGATTTCTGGCTGTTTTCTGCTTGGTTGGTGCAGGGCTTGTTGCTGCCCGGAGCGCTTCCGCTCAGGGTCACCCCATGACGCCCGCCGACATATCGGCGTGGAAAAGCATTCGTGGTGCCAGTCTTTCAAATGACGGAGCCTGGTTCGCGTACATCGTGGCACCCAACGAGGGCGATGCAGAGGCTGTGATACGTCAGACAGCCGCTGGGGGCAAGGAACTGCACTTCCCCATTGGAGAGGCGCCTGCGGGCGGCGGTAGCCCATTCGGCGGCGGTGGTGTGGCCGGTCTGCAGCTTTCAGCAGACGGCAAGTGGGCAGCCATTCTGGTATACCCGGGCAGTGAAGAGCAGAAGAAGATGCGCCAGCAGCGCCGGCAGGTTACGAGCAAAGCTCTGGTAATCAACCTAGCCACCGAAGAAAAGCATGAATTCGATCGTATCAGACGAATATCATTCGGCGGAGATAATCCAAACTGGCTGGCCATGCAGGCCTATGCACCTGAGTCGCCAGCGGCCGGCGCCGGCCCGGGCGGGGGTGGCGGCGGCGGCGGCGGCCCGTTGCCCGGCGCACCCGGAATGGGTGGCAACCCGCTCGGCGGAGGAGGAGCAAGGGTTCAGGGAACCGACATGCTGCTCTATGAACTGGGCACCGGCACGCTTTTCAACATTGGCAACGTTGCCGACTTCTCCTTTGACGACAAGGGACGCTGGCTGGCCTACTCCATAGATGCGCAGAACCAGTCGGGCAACGGCATCCAGCTTCGCGAACTTTCCACCGGTGTTGTGAAATCAATTGACGCCGGAAAGGCCCTGTATCGAAACCTCGCCTGGACCGATACCCTGCCAGCCCTGGCCTTTCTCAAGGGTACGGTGGACAGCGCGGGTACCGACACCACATGGGCTGCATACGGCCTCTCCAGAGTGGGCTCTGCTTCGCAGCAGTTGGTGAGTGTTGGCGGCAGCGGCAAGGCAGCGCTTCCCAACGGTCTTGTCGTCGCTCAAACCCGGGCGCCCCGATGGCTGGAACAGCAGGACGCCCTGCTAATCGGGCTCCGTGCACCCACCGTCAAGGTGGCCAAGGCCGACCAGATTGAGAACGACGAGCGGCCGACGCTCATCCTGTGGCACGAAAAGGACTCCCGTCTGCAGAGCCAGCAACTGGTTCAGGAACAGGCAGACAGGAACTTCTCCTACCTCGCCACCTACCTGCCCGCCAGCGAAACCGTGGTTCGTCTCACCGACGACGATGTGCGTTCCGGCAATCCGGGGGCGCACGACCGCTGGCTGCTGAGCACAGAGAGCGGACCATATCTCCGATCCTCCAGTGTCGACGGCATCAACTACCGTGACCTCTATCTCACCGATCTGCGCAGCGGCAAGCGCACAAGTATCAAACAGAAGTTCAATGGCACTTCGTCGCTTTCGCCCGATGGACGCACCGTGATTTTCTGGGATGACGGCAACTTCCACGCCTATGATGTTGCTGGCGCGAAGTACACCAACATCACCGAGGGTGCTCCCACCTCGTTCATCGATACCGAAGACGACCACAACGTAGACCGTCCCCCCACCAGCATAATTGGCTGGAGCAAGGACGGCCGATTTGCCCTTATAAGCGACAACTACGACGTGTGGCGTGTGGGAGTTGGTGGCAGGAGCTGGGCCAACCTCACAGGCAATGGACGCAGCAACCGCATCCGCTACAGCCGCGTGGTATACACCGACCCGCGTGAGCGCAGCATTGATCTGTCCAAGCCGTTCTACATGATCGCCATGGAGCGCGACACCAAGAAGGAATCCATGGTGCGTGTTGATCCGGTCAAGAACAGCGTGGTTTCCGTTACAGGATGGCGTGATGCACGCCATGCACCCATGCGCGCGAAGAACGCCGAGGTGTGGGTGAGCACCATACAGACCTCGGCGCGCTTTCCCGACTACTGGCGTGTTACGCTCGGCAGTAATGGACTTGCCGACTCGGTGCGGCTCTCCGACGCCAACCCCGACATGAACGGCGTGGCGTGGTCGCCCGGCTCCAGACTCATCACATACGTCAGCGACAAGGGTGATACTCTCACCGGCGCATTGTATCTGCCAGCCGGTTATCAGGAAGGGCAGAAGTATCCCATGCTCACCTTCATTTACGAGCTGCAGTCGGATGCACTCAACTCCTTCTACTCACCAACATTTTCCAGCTCCCCGAACGCTCTGATCGGTGCGCACACTTCGCGCGGCTACGCGGTGTTGCTGCCCGACATTGTCTACAAGATCAACGATCCCGGCATGAGTGCAGTGTGGGCCGTGGTTCCGGCGGTAAAGGCGGCCATAGCCACGGGCATAGTGGATGCCGACCGGGTTGGGCTGCACGGACACTCCTGGGGCGGCTACCAGACGGCCTTCCTCGTTACCCAGACAAACATCTTCAAGAGCGCCGTGGCCGGTGCACCGCTCACCGACATGGTGAGCATGTACAGCTCGGTGTACTGGAACAGCGGTGGCACCAATCAGGCCATTTTCCAAAGCTCACAGGGTCGATTCAAGGGTAACTTCATAGACAACTGGGACGCCTACGTCCGCAACTCACCCAATCGTTTTGCCGACAAAGTCCAGACGCCGCTCATCATTTTGCACGACGACAAAGATGGAGCAGTCGACTTCAATCAGGGCATCACCTTCTTCAATACCCTCAGGCAGTTGGACAAGGACGTGATCCTGCTGGAGTACGTGGGCGAGAACCATGGGCTGTCGCAGCTCCGAAACCGCAAGGACTACTCACTCCGGCTCATGGAGTACTGGGACAGCTACCTCAAGGGCGAGCCTGCTCCCAAGTGGCTTAAGGACGGCATTCCGCGCATTGAGATGGACGAGCACCTGCGCGAGCAGGCCAAAAAGCTCGAGACCAAGAAGATCAAAATGTGATTTCGGCTGAGGCTCAGGGCATCCGTAGAATTCCGAGTGATTTTCTCGCCTTTCTTGCTTAGATTGTTTTGCTTCACAACAAACAATCCTGGGATGCCTTGAGATGCAGCCGAAATCACACAGTAAGAATCATCAGAATTACCTGTGCCCGGGGCCGGGGAGGGGCGAATGAGCCGACTCGGCCCGCGGGTCAAGATCATCCGGAGGCTGGGAATCCAGCTTCCGGGCCTTACCTCCAAGGACAGCTCCAGGAGGCCCTACCCTCCTGGCCAGCACGGTCAGGCCACCGTTCGCAGGCGCAAGACCAGCCTCTACAGGCAGCTACTCGAGGCCAAGCAGGCCGTGCGTTTCCACTACGGCATCAGCGAGAACCAGTTGCGCCGGACCTACGCTGCTGCACGCGCCCGTCACGGCAAGACCGGTGACGTACTGATGGGCTTGCTTGAAGCCAGGCTGGACAATGTGGTGTTCAGGCTGGGTCTCGCCCGCACCATTCCGGCGGCGCGCCAGATGGTGGTACACGGCCACATTCTGGTGAATGGTTCCCGTGTGGACCGGCCCAGCTACAGGCTTCGTACCGGCGATCTGGTGAGTATTGAAGAGGGCATGCGTGAGAACCCGCATGTCTTGGAGCAGACCGGGAAGGGTCCTCAGGTGAGGCTTCCGGGCTGGCTGGCCAAGACCGACGACGCCCGGTATGAGGGTCGAGTGATATCACCGCCAACCAGAGAGAGTGTGCCGTTTGCGGTTAATGATGCGGCGATTGTTGAGTACTATGCGCGCTGACGAGGATACAAACCAATCACCTTGACGATGAAATCCGCATCACTGCCGGTGGTGCTGAAGTCATGCAGCCTTGAGAGCCGGGTCTGTATCCACCAGACCCGCAGCCACGAAGAAGCCGAGAGTGACAGGACAGGAAGCGGCGTCTATGGCACAACACAGTAAGGCGTGCACATAGTGCTTCCGTCACGCGTTTGAGATACTCAGTGATGCCGATATGGACCCATATTATGCTCTCTCTCATATACGGTGGAGAGTTGTTTCAGAGCCAGGTCCATACTTAGGTAGTTTGCCACTTCACAACCATTACCATGCGCCCACCGGCCCTCCTAGCGCTCTCGCTGGTGCTACAGCTCGCGCTCCCGCTCATCATCGCTGGTGCCGCCCCGCTCCACGCCCAGGCCAGGCCCCCTCAGTCGGCACCGCAACCGGCACCCCAGCCACCCGCCCTGATCCCCGCTCCGCAAAGCATCACCACGTTACAGCAGGGACCATTTGTCATTGATACGGGCACCCGCATACTCGTGTCCGCCAATTCGCCCGCTGTGGCCGACACCCTGGCACTGATGCTCAGGGACATGCTCTCCCCCGCAGCAAAGGCACCGCAAAGACTCACTGCCGGCCAGACAACACCGGCGCGCAGTATAGTGCTCGCCATTACGCCCGATGCTCAAGTCCCTGATGAAGGCTACACACTGAACTCCAGCGCCACTTCAGTCACGCTCAACGCCAGCACAGCCGCGGGGCTCTTCTACGCCATTCAAACTCTGCGACAACTGCTGCCGGTAGACGTGGAATACCGCGCCATGATCCCACGCCGCCTCACGGTGCCGGCTGTCAGGATCGAAGATTCTCCGCGCTTCACATGGCGCGGCAGCATGCTCGACGTATCTCGTCACTTCATTCCAATGTCGGCCATTAAGGAACACGTGGACCTCATGGCGCTCTACAAGCTCAACCGCCTGCACCTGCACCTGGCCGACGATCAGGGCTGGCGCATTGAGATCAAGAGCAGGCCCGAGCTCACGGCCATAGGCTCACGAAACGAGGTTGGCGGCGGGCCGGGCGGCTTTTATACACAGGCGGAGTATTCTGAGCTGGTGGCCTATGCTGCGGCACGCAACGTGATGATCATTCCGGAAATCGACATGCCGGGCCACACCAATGCTGCACTGGCTTCCATTCCGGTGCTCAATTGCGATGGTGTGGCCAGGCCACCCTACTCGGGAACACGCGTGGGTTTCAGTGCTGTCTGTGTGGAAAGCGATAGCACATATGCGGTGATTGATGACATCTTTCGCGAACTTGCCGCAATCACCCCGGGGCCCTACCTGCACATGGGCGGCGACGAGGTGGAAAAGCTCACCCGCAAGCAGTACATCAATTTTGTGGAACGCGTGGAACGCATTGTACAATCGCACGGCAAGCGTCTTGTCGGCTGGGGAGAAATCGCTCCCGCCATGCTCGATTCTACAAGCGTGGTGCAACACTGGAAGAATGACTCCGCACAGATTCACGCCCGGCGGGGCGGATCGGTGATCCTCTCCAACAGCAGCAATCTTTATCTCGACATGAAATACGAGAACGGCACCATGCTGGGTCTGCGCTGGGCCGGTCTTGTGCCCATCAGGAAAACCTACGACTGGGATCCCGGCACAGCACTCAAGGCCCAGGGAGTTTCAGAGTCGTCCATTCTGGGAGTGGAGGCGCCCCTCTGGTCGGAGACCCTCACCAAACCGGCTGATTTCCAGTTCATGGCTTTCCCGCGACTCCTGTCCGTGGCTGAACTCGGCTGGACCAGTCAGGCAAAACGCTCCTGGTCGAACTTCAGCGTTCGCCTGGCAGCCCACGGGCCGCGCCTGAGCGCACTGGGTGTGAACTTCTACCGCTCACCCGAGATAAACTGGCAGGGTGTCCGGCCGGTGTCGTTTTAACGACAACCGGCCGGCGCTTAGCGAAAGACAACCGTCGGAAAACGCGGCTACTTGTCGTGCATCATCATCATGCCGGTGTTGCAGCCCTCCTCCAGCACTTCGAAGTTGTCATGAAGTGCACTCAGAGCTGTTTTGAGGTCAGCATCTGAAGCCTTGGATGCAATCAGCCTGGTGAGCTTTTCGGCACCAGCCGGCATGCTCTTCTGTGCCTTGACGATCTTTGGAGTGCTACAGGCTGCGGGGACCTTGGAGGCGCCAAGCTCTTTGGCGGAGGCCAGCAGCTTGTCTCCCATCTGCCTTGTAGGCTCCAGGTTGTTCTTGTCTTTGGCTGCATGCCAGGTGGCCATTAGCAGCATGTGGAATGCATCCATTTCCTTCCATGTGACTTTGGGACCGGCAGGGGCGGAATGATCCATTGATGCGTGGTCCATGGCGGGCGGCTGAGCGGGTGCCTTGGCAGGTGCCTTGGCAGGTGCCTTGGCAGGTGCCTTGGTCGGCGCCTTGGCTGCAGGCGGCTGCCCGGCAGGAGGAGCAGAAGGTGGAGCCTGCTGAGCATGAGCCGTGACGGCAGCGCTCAGGGCAAAAAGCAGAGCCCCCAGTGTAAGCGTCAACCGGCTCACTTCACGGGTGGCGCGGTGCACAACGGTTCTGAGTGACATCGGAGGTCTCCCGAGGGACAGGTGAAATGGCAGTAATAGTGCAAGTGCTGTAAGTTCTTGCATTGGGTGGCGATAAGCCATCCCTGCCGGCTCCGCCACGGTTCTGCCACGGCTCTTTCCGGGCTTTACCGGGATTCTGCCGGCCAGCACTGCCCGCCTCTTCGGTCCAACGCCGTGCGGCTGGCAGTCGTAAGTCCTATAGCCCCACCACTGCGGTGTATCCGGTGGCCGGATCCATCCGTCCTGTATTTCTCACCACCAGTCCCACAGCATGACCCGACTGCGTCGCGTCACCCGATTCGCGCTGGCCCTGACAGTGACAGCCTCTCCGCTGGCACTGTCGGCTCAGCAGCGTACATCGCCCAAACAGTTTTTCGGGCATGACATCGGAGCCGACTATGTGCTCCCCAACTACACCCAGCTCCACGAGTATTTCATTAAGGTCGCCCAGGAAAGCGACCGCGTAATGCTCGATACCATCGGCCTCACCGAAGAAGGCCGTCCGCAGATTATGGCCATAATCAGCAGCCCGGCCAATCTCAGGAATCTCGATCGTTACAAGGAAATCTCCACCAAGCTGGCCAAGGCCGAAGGAATCGATTCCGCCACCGCTGCAGCCCTCTCCCAAGAGGGCAAGGCTGTCATCTGGATCGATGGCGGATTGCATGCCACCGAGGTGCTCGGTGCACAGCAACTTATAGAAACGCTGTGGCAGCTTTCGAGTCGCACTGATGCAGAAACCGTGCGCATACTCGACGACGTTATCATTCTTCTCGCGCACGCCAATCCCGACGGCATGGAAATGGTGTCGGACTGGTACATGAGGGAACCCGAGCCCACTAAGCGCAGCACGGCTGGCATTCCGCGTCTCTACGAGAAGTACGCAGGCCACGATAACAACCGTGACTCGTACATGAATGCGCTCAAAGAAACACAGAATGTGGGGCGTCAGCTCTACATCGAGTGGAACCCGCAGATCATGTACAACCACCACCAGACCGGCCCCACGGGCACGGTGATGGCAGCACCACCCTACCGTGATCCGGCCAACTACTGGTTCCATCCGGCCATGATCACCGGCCTGGATCTTGTGGGTGCGGCACTCAATCACCGCTTCGTGCTTGAGCACAAACCCGGCCTCACCTTCCGTAGCGGCTCCAACTACTCCACATGGTGGAACGGCGGTTTCCGCACGGCGCCCTATTACCACAATATGATCGGCATTCTCACCGAGACGATCGGCAGCCCCAACCCAATGCGGGTGGCGCTCGTGCCTGACCGTCAGCTCCGAAACGCCGGTCTCCCCGCTCCCATCGAGCCGCAAGAGTGGCACTTCCGTCAGTCCATCGACTACTCGGTATCGGCCAACTACGCCTTCCTCGATCTGCTCTCACGCTACCGCGAGTCCTTCCTCTTCAACCGCTGGGTAATGGGCAACGACCAGATCCAGGCCGGCAATGAAGACCACTGGACAGTCTCGCCCAAGTACGTGGCTGCGATGACTGAGAAGATCGCGGAGGACAGGAAGAACAATCCCAACCAGGGCGGCGGTGGTGGTGGATTTGGCGGCTTTGGTGGAGGCCAGGGTAATGTGGGCAG
>CAZWSJ010000004.1:0-39663 GCA_964636415.1 uncultured Gemmatimonas sp.
CTCACTCGTGATTGGCACGCCGGCGTTTCTCGCGGCAGCCAGAGCTTTGGCTTGAGGTGGTACGCCCGGACTCACAACCACAACTGCCGCCCTTGCAATCCGCTCCAGATCATGCGAGCCGCTGTCAACACTCACCCCGGCAAGCTTGAGTTCTGAGAGTTCCGCATCACACAATGCACTTGGCGATGAGTCGGAGGCATAAACAGGAACTCCGGCTCTTCGAAGGAGCAAAGCAGCCGCCCTGCCACTCTTTCCAAGACCTATGACGGCGAACTCACCGGAAAGCTCCGCAAGACGCCGTGCCACTGTCTGTGCAAGAGCCTGTGCCACGACGCTCTGTGCGACGAGCCTGCCGGCTGGAGGCTCGCTGATACTGCTTTCGCTGTCGATCCTGATACTCATGCTTACAACCTGAAACCGCAGCTCTGTTTGTCTGAAATATCCAGCATATGAACCATTTCAGCGCAGCTTGAGGGTGCTGAGGGCAAGAATCGCACAGAGCACTCCAATGATCCAGAAACGCACCACCACCTGAGTCTCGGGCCAGCCGAGCATCTCGAAATGGTGGTGTAGTGGAGCCTTGAGAAAGACTCGATTCTGTCTTGCATAGTCAATGCCGTAGCGTCGACGTCGGTACTTGAACACGCCGCGTTGAATAATGACCGACACCGTTTCCGCGAAGAACACTGCACCCACGAAGAGAAGCAGGAACTCACTCTTGAGCAGGATTGCTATTGCCCCAACGGCACCACCCAGCGCGAGCGCGCCCGTGTCACCCATGAACACCTGAGCAGGGTGGGCATTGTACCAGAGAAATCCAATGCACGCGCCCACCACCGACGCGCAAAAGACGGTCAGCTCTCCCGCCCCGCGCAGATAGAAAACCTGGAGGTACGAGCTCGTGTCCACCCGACCCAGAACGTATGCGAAAAGACCCAGCGTGGTCACGGCTATGGCCACCAGCCCGGATGACAGGCCGTCGAGGCCATCGGTGAGGTTCACCGCATTGCTCACACCCGTGAGTATGAAGGTGACCCAGGGTACGTAAAACCAAACCGCCCATGTGGCAGCCGGAATGATGAGTATGTACTTGAAAAATGGAAGTGTTGTACTGGCACCGGGAAGAGTTGAGACCGGCCAGAGAATCAAAAGAGTACCCAGCACCAGGCCGCAGGTTATCTGGCCAAGCAACTTGTAGTTCTCCACCAACCCCAGATTCTTTTTCCCTTCCCGCCTCTGCCGGAGTTTGAGGTAATCATCGATAAAACCGATGATACCCATCCAGATCATGACCGCGGTTGCGAGCAGCACATAACGACTGTTGAGCCTGGCCCAGAGGAGTATTGGCAAGAGAGTGGCAACAAGGATTATCAGGCCACCCATGGTGGGAGTGCTACCCTTGCCAGCATGAGTGGATGGTGTGCCTTCTCTCACCACCTGATTCACCGACATTGCGTGCAGACGCCTGATGATTGGAGGCCCGAAAATAAAAGAAACCAGCAGGGCCGTTACAAATGCGGCACCGGCACGGAAGGTGATGTAGTTCAAAAGATTGAAAAGCTGCACATCGCGTGCGAACGGCTGAAACAAGAAATAGAGCACTATTAATCCGCCCAGGCTGATATCCGGGGTAGCAGTTGTTCCATACGCACACCACGCGATGCCTTGAGAAGCAGCACCGCATCACGGTCAATGCGTGGACTGGCGAGCTGCCAGGCCTCGACGGGTTCAGCGGCCACCAACACTCGGGGCTTCACACCGCTCATGGCCGAGCTGAATAAAGCCTCAAAGGCCGCGGCGAACTCACCGATGCCCACAACCAGATCCGCCGATGAGTCCATTGCTGCCCGTGCGATGAGCTCATGCTGTGATCGGCTGTGAACACCAAGTTCGCGCATGGTGCCAAGGAAAGCCACTTTCTGCCGTCCGGGTGCCATGCTGTCCAGCAGGGCCAGCGCCGCCCGCATTGATGGCGGGTTGGCATTGTATGCATCATTGATCACCAAAGCGCTTCCGTGGGTCTCAACTGTACCTCTCATCCGCGGCACAACCATGTCCGCCAGGCCGGCCGCAGCAGCAGAAGGCAAAACAGCACAGGCCCTGCTCACGGCAGCGGCCAGTACGGCGTTTGCCAATTGATGGCCCCCCGCAACCGGCACGGAAAAACGTTCGTCGTCTATGGTGAACCAGCCATGGCCCCGATCATCGATACCCCACTCATCGGGTGAGTACTGTGCCTCACGGTCAAGGCCAGTTGAGATCACGGCCTGGGATCGCTCGCGTGCCAGGGCCAGCGCCTCAGTACACACCTGAGGCAGGACTGCGAGAGTTGCACCGCGAAACACTTCACACTCTTCTTGCAGTACGCCTGCCATGTCACCCAGGCCTTCGAGGTGCTCCTCGCCTATGCTGGTGAGCACGGCCACGTCAGGTCGCACGATGGCACGGAGCCTCGCAATTTCTCCCGGCGTATTGGTTCCAAGCTCTATTACGGCCAACTCGGCGGACGGCGGTATCGCAAGCAGGGACAGCGGCACACCAACAAGATTGTTCTCGTTTCCTGACGTCGCGTGAACATGAAACGCGCGGCCGAGCATGGCCCTCAGCAGCTCCTTGGTGCTGGTCTTGCCATTCGAACCAGCCACGGCCACTACGGTGCCACCCCATGCACTTCGCCATTCACTGGCGAGCTTACCGAGCGCCACCAGCGTATCGGGCACAACATACGTGGGCAGGGCCAGACCTGCCGCAGCCATGGGATCGCTCACCACAAGCGCCGCAGCACCAGCGTCGCGGGCTATGGCAAGAAAATTGTGTGCGTCGTAATTCTCACCCTTCAGTGCAACGAATACATCACCCCGCCTGATGCGTCTGGTGTCGGTGCTGATTCCAGCCAGTGGCTTAAGAGACGACGGCCCGCCGCAGAGGGCGCCCGCCACCCGCGCAAAGGTCCAGAAAGGGTGCGGGGTCTCTGGCACAACGAGAGGCCTTGCTTCAAACTGGATGCCCCTGGACTCCAGATCGGACATGTCTGCCGCGCTCACTTCGCACTCTCCCCATGTGAGCCTTCAGCGGTCTCAACTCTCAACAAGCCATCCCCCGCCCTCGAGCGCAAATACTCGTCGCGCAATTCCTCTATTACCTGGCGCTCGTCGAAGGGCCAGTGGGTGGTGCCACGAATCTGATACGTCTCATGCCCCTTGCCGGCCAGCAGTATCACGTCGTTCGGCCCCGAAAGCTCGAGCGCCGCGGCCATGGCCTCTCTGCGATCAGCAATGCGAAGATGCCCGGATTGATTCATTCCGGTTTCAATATCATCCAGTATGCGCTCGGGATCTTCAGTGCGTGGATTGTCGCTGGTGATGATGGTCACATCGGCCAGTGCTTCGGCGACCTTGCCCATGAGCGGGCGCTTGCCACGATCCCGATCGCCACCACAGCCAAAAACCACAACGAGGCGGCCCGCTTTGCCATGAGTGAGACCTGTGAAGGGCCGAACAGCCCTGAGGGCACGCTCAAGAGCATCCGGGGTGTGCGCGTAGTCGCGTATCACCACCGAAGGCGCAGACAGAATGCGCTCAAGCCGCCCGGGAACCTGGGGTGCCGAGGACAAACGTTGGCCAATGGTGACAAGGTCCATGCCGCATGCAAGCGCCGCAGCGGCCGCAGCCGTTGCATTCGCCACGTTGTAGTCACCCACGAGGGGAAGCTTCACTCCAGAGCTCGCGTTGCCGTGCAGCAGATTGAATTCGCTTCCCGAAGCGCCAAACAAAAGGTTCACGGCACGGACATCAGCGTCCCTGCAACTGCCATTAACCTCAACGGCATAAGTGCAGCTCTTGCCGCTCCACCCGATGTCACGCCAGGCATCATCATCGGCGTTGGTACAGTTCACAGCATCGGGAGACATGAGCGAAAGCAAGCGGAGTTTAGCCTGCCTGTAGCTTTCCATGTCGCCGTGGTAATCAAGATGATCGCGCGTGAGGTTAGTGAAGATCCCGACATCGAAAGACAAGGCATCGAGGCGCCGTTGATCGAGTGCATGAGAGCTTGCTTCCATTACCACAGTCCGCACACCATGGTTGAGCAGTTGGCGCAATATGCGTTGGAGCTCAACAGCGCCGGGAGTTGTGAGGCCATCACCACCCGGCAGGGCTTCACCGGCGCTCCCAATCAGAACTCCCAGCGTTCCAATTGAGGCCGCTGTGGCCTGGGGTTCGTCAAGGAGATGACGAAGCAGCCCCACGGTGGTGGTCTTGCCATTGGTGCCAGTAACCGCGATGAGGCGGAGCTCACGCGCAGGCCAGTCACAAAGTACTGAAGCGGCGATTGCCGAGCTGCGTCTGCCGTTTACAACGACCAGAGCACTCAATCGCGACGCCGCAGCAGCATCAGCCCGCTCGACAATGGCAAAGGCAGCACCCGCCCTCTGAGCAGCGGGCAGCCATTCATGACCATCCTGTTGTACGCCACGCACAGCCACAAAAACAGAGCCCGGAGTCACTCTCCGGCTGTCGTCGGTAACGTCGGTGAAAACATGCGGCAGTTCGCCGAGTTGATCGACATACTCGCCAGCATCCTTCAGTGCTTCAATCAGCCTGGCAGTGTTCACTTATCGTGTTCCGGATAAATTAGCGTCGGGATATGGAACCAACTGAACGCGCACGGCTTTGGACAGCCGGTATGCCCGGAACAAGCAGTTGGACCGTTGCACCGCGACGCAGTGCACTACCCTCTGCCGGACGGGTGCCTGACTCTCTGCCAGGCACCACTCGCACTGCATAACCCGCGGCGTGCAACACCCGAACTGCGCTGCGAACATCCAGGCCGCGAACGAAAGGAACATCGCCCAGCTCACCTACACGGGCCGAGCTCCTGGAGCCGGCCGGAGGCACAGGGAGATCCACCACGACTACTGAGGGACTCGGAACAGTGAGAAAATCGACTTCTTCCCTGTCCGATCGACTATCCTGAGCCACAGATGCATCCCGGCTTGCCAAATCACCAGTGGACGCAGCGCCCTGCGCTCTGCTCGCCAGCCATTGTGCGCCAACGGAGTCCACATGCTGAGACCGCTGAGCCAAGCGCGCCAGCACGCCACGATCCAGGCCGGCATCCGGTGCGGCCAGAGCGCCCTGTATGATGGCATTGACCATGGCTCCGGAAACCACCCCGCCAAAATACACGCCCGAAGGATCGATGAGGCGCGCAACTATCACGAGTTGCGGATCGTCGGCCGGAAACATGCCTGCAAAGGTGGCATTGTAGTGGCCCGCAGCATAAGTACGTGAACCGGGCTCCAACCTGCGAGCAGTGCCAGATTTGCCCGCCACTCCATATGAGTCAAGACCTGCAGATGTCGAAGTTCCACTGTCCACAACACTCTTGAGCATCTCGCGCATCAGAGCTGCAGTCTCGCTTGACATCACCTCGCGCACCACCCGCTTGTGTTGCTGGAATATCACGTCACCGTCAGCGCTACGTACTTCGCGCACCAGCGATGGCTCAAGCAACTCACCGCCATTGGCAATCGCTGCATATGCCAACGCTATCTGCAAGGGAGTGGCCATCATCTCGTAGCCCATCGCCATAGAGGCCAGAGTGAGCCCGGTCCAGTTTCCGGGAAGGCTCATTCTGCCCCTCGACTCAGCCGGGTAGGAAACACCGGTATAGCTGCCAAAGCCAAAGTCACGGAAGGTTTGATACGCCTGATCATCATCAAGCCGCATTGCAAGCTTGGACGCCCCGATATTGCTGGAGAAGCGAATTACATCCCGCACCGACATGCTTGCCGACCTGTGCTCATCTCTGATGGTGCGGTTGGCAAGAACCCATGTTCCATTCTCAGTATTGATCAACTCATCCGCGCTGGCGAGTCCCTGATCCAGCAAACGCGACACCACAAATGGCTTTATTACAGAACCAGGCTCATAGGCCTCAGCGATTGGCGTACTGGTGAGTGCAGCTTTGCCGTTTCGGACTCCGGCCACGGCAAGTATGGCACCATCGTGCGGTGAGATGATTATGACATCACCTCCAGTCGCACCCGTACGCTTGCGCGCATCTGCCAGCGCCTGCTCGGCGATCTGCTGAAGGCTCTGGTAAATGGTGAGTATTATCGTGTGGCCCGGCTGAGCTTCCACGGGATCAAACTGAGGCGAAGCAATTCGTCCACCAAGTCCATCAAGGACCACGGGCCTTCGGCCAGCGGAACCGCGAAGATAGGAGTCCATCTCCAACTCCAGGCCGCTCACAGCCTCACCCGTCTGCGCCAGTGCACCCACCACCCCACGCAGGCCGTCCGAAGCAGAATTGACACGCGACGTGGCCGCGCGTGAGGTCACTCCGGGCGTGCCCTTGAAGCGCGCAATATCGGCTGGAAGATATAGACCCGGAAGCTCCACGGAGATGAGCTTGGGAGAGTTGAAAATCCGAGTCATGAACTTGTTGGGAACGCGGAGTTCCTGAAGCCACTTCCTTACGCGCGGTCGATAATCAACAGAATCAATGGCCCCTGTCTTCCGGTTGCGTCTGGTGGCCACAAGATTTTGTGGCTCAATGATCAGTCGCCTCTGCTCGCGCGATTCAACAAGCACGCTGCCAGTGGCATCGAGAATGGAACCGCGCTGCGGGCTAAGCGTGAGTTCTCTGAGCTGCTGGTTTTCAGCAGTACGCTGCCAGGTATCACGCTCCACAATCTGTACCTGCACCAGACGGGCAACAATAAGCGCAGCGAACAGCGTCAGTCCAAAATGGACGAAAGAAATTCTACGCGTGTTCACAGACTGCTCTCGCTGCTGTCCGCCGCGACAGTCCATGAATCATCGTCTATGAAGCGCGTCTGAGCTTCTGTTGCCACGTGCATGCCCAGCCTGCGTTCGGCTTCACCCACAACCCTCGCCCTGCTCCGGGCTCGCCGGAGATCGCCTTCCAACGTTGCACGTTGCGAACGTATTTCAACGCTCTCGGCTTCCATGCGCTGTATTTCCTTGGTAGTTGCCACACCCGTGCTCCGACGCCACACGACGGCCGCAGCCAGCATCAGGAATACGATGAGGCCGAGAGCCACCATGCTCCTTCCCTTCATTCTCCGGGTCTTGCGCCGCGGACTCATGTGCTGACCCTATCGCAGCACGGGTTCAAGATAACGAGGACCCGGCAAGTTGCCACGCACGCAGACGCGCACTGCGGGACCTGGGGTTCATGGCGATCTCGCCTTCACTGGCTGCTATGGGCCTGCGTGTAATGGTGGTACCAAGTGCGTGGCCACGGCAGGTGCATATCACCTGGCGCGGAGGGCACACGCACTTTGCGCTCCATTCGCGAAAGGCATTCTTGACGAGCCTGTCTTCGCCCGAGTGATACGAAATGATGACCAGTGCGCCACCCGGCGTGAGCCTGTCACGCAAAAGCGGCAGTGCCACTTCGAGGCCCGAAAGTTCGTGGTTTACTGCGATGCGAATGGCCTGAAATATCCTGGCAAACTCGGACGGGCCACTTCTTGGTCCATGTACGGCACGTATGGCATCCACCAGATCATCAGACGTTGAGAACGGTCGCTTGGTTCGACGCCGGACTATTTCCCTGGCCAGCCTGGCTGCGCGCGGCTCATCGGCGTAGGCTCTAAGAAGTGCCGACAGATCGACCTCGTCGATGGTGTTGAGCAGGCCTGCGGCATCAACGTCGGCGTCCGTGCCCATGCGCATGTCCAGAGGAGCACCCTCACGGAAGGTGAAGCCGCGAGAGGCGTCATCGAACTGATGCGAGGAGACACCAAGATCCAGCAGGATTCCGTCAAACCGCTCCACATCTGCCAGACCCGCGGCGCTCAGGTCTGCATAGTTACCCAGGAGCGCCCTGAACTGACCTGATCGCTCGTATGCCATGAGGCGCTCCCGGGCAACGGCGAGCGCGCGCGGGTCACGATCTACGCCCGTAACCCGTTTTCCGCCGTCGAGAAGTGCACCTGAGTGCCCGCCGCCCCCCAGGGTGCAATCGAGTACAGTTGTGGCCTGAGCCAGCAGGGCCTGCACATCTGCGAGGAGGACGGGCAGGTGGTACGATCCGCCGATTGAACCGCTTCCCGGAATGGAAGGTCTGACGTGTGTCACTTACAGAAGAAAGACGATGTGAAATGCAGCATGAATTAAAGATGTACCGGAGAAGCAAGCGGGCCCACCCTCCTGTGGAGAGTGGGCCCGTTCTGACCGGAGGTGATGGCCAGAATCAGGTGGTCACTTGCAGTAGGCGGCTATGACCTGACCTGTGTACTGCTGCACTGCCGGGAGCTGCCCCAGAAGCTGTTGTGTGGCTTCCGGAGAGAATCGTCCGCCGGCCGGAAGCAAGATCTGTGCTTCAACCAGCATGTCTTTGGCAGACTGGGCACCCAGACACTGCTGAGCTTCACCTGCTTCCTGAGCCTTCTTGAGGGCGTAGGAGAAGTAGGTGGCACCGAGCAGGAACTGGGCCTGCGCCCTGATGTCAGGCGTTGCAACATCGTTGGCGTACTTGAGCTGTTCGATCGCTGCGTCGAAGTCAGCATCCGCTTTGCTCGCAGTAGCCTTTTTGTACGAATCTTGAGCGGAACTCAGCAGCAACGCTCGTAGCGTACTGGTGGTATCCCCATCAGCAATCGCTGCCTTTACTGCGGGTCCTACGTCCTGGCCAAGATCCTTGAGGAGAAGCACTCGCATGAGGGAGCTGTTCTCCACTTCAACTTTGGCCGCGGTTGCCTGGTTGAGCGCATCCAGCGCCTGCTGAAGCTGACCTGCCTTCTGCAGCGAGAGGATCTGCTCATAAACCAGCGAGGGCTGGTTCGGGAACTTCTGAAGTCCCCGCGAGGCGATCTCTGCCGCCTTGGCCGGCTGGCTGTCAGCGGCATAGGCGCGAGCCGTACGAATGAAATAGGTGGTGTCAGCGAAGGAACTGTCTATACGTGCCAGCTCTTCACCCTGAGTGAAGGCCGCGGCGTAGTCGCCCTGGCCAAGCAGGATGATCCAGCGTGTACGAAGCAGCTCTATGTCGCCCGGATTGGCTTGCACTGCCTGATCAATGATGGGCCTTGCAACTGCCGGGTCCGCCATTGAAGTGAGGGCGTCCACCACGTCTTTCTGGAGACGCGGGTTCTTGGGATCGGTTGCCAGAAGCTTGGTGAGGATCACAACTGCCGAGTCCGGCTTGTCGAGATCGCGATAAGCCTGCGCCTCTATGGCGAGACCCTGCTTGTTTTCCGGATCGAGCTTCGTGATTTCGTTGGCAACCTCGAGAAGCTCACGCGGGCTTGCCTTTTTGGAAATCATCACCTGCGCCTTGCAGGCACGCACCATGGTGGCGTTCGGATACGCTGCGATACCAGCATCGGCCGCCGCTATGGCTTCGTCGTATTGGCCCTGACGGCCGAGGTTGGTGCACTTCTTCTCGAACTCAATCTGCTTACGGGCTTCCTTGAGTTCGCGTGACACTTCCTTGGCAGCGTCCTTGACGTTCTTGGCCTCATAGGTGCCGAGTGGCTGCACAATTGAATTATCACGCGAGAGAACCAGCTGAGCGGTAACCTTGACGCCTGTTTCCGTCTTGGTCACATCGCCCGTGAGGTACTCGTCAGCACGCACGAGAGTTGCCAGAGCCTTTTGATCGTAGGGTTCAAGCGCCTCAGTAGTGGGAAAGCCTGAGCCTTCCAACTGAGCCGTGATGTCTTCCTTGGGAAGTACATACACGTCCTTGATGGAAAAATCCCTGTTGACCCGGTCGTGTACAGCTTCAGCCGCCTCTACTCCCAGGCCGCTTTCGCCAGAACGGAAAACGGTGACGAGCACGCGCGATGCGTTCGGACCGGGAACACGATTGTTCTGCGCCGAAGCCATCGAAGGCAGCAATGAGCCTCCGAGGATCAGAGTGATCCCAGCCAACGCATGGAATTGCCGTGACATCAGAGTCGTTACCTCCACACCGTGAACCGTGACGCCCGAACTTGTCGGGCATTGGAATCCCCGCAGCCGAACATCCGGCTCACGGGCCTGCTTGTTGCACCCGAGGGGTGCCGTGAAACTGCGGGAACTGCAAACAGCTCTTGCTGACAGCTTGTACAGCGGAAACAACGAAATTGCGCAAGTGAGTTCCGATCGACAAGGCTTGAAGCCTCAGTCGTCGAACGTGGAGCTTCACTTCAGACCTCATGGGCGAAGAGGGACTCGAACCCCCGACCCCCTGTGTGTAAGACAGGTGCTCTAACCAGCTGAGCTATTCGCCCTCACGGGACCAGCAACCGCTCGCCAGGGCACAACCAGCCCTACACCTACCCTAAAGTACAACGATAAGGCGAGCGGGATCCCGGCGACCCGAGAATTTAACCGAATCTTCATGTTCGGCGCAGCAACCCCACCGTCGACATCCTGAGCCGACCCACGGGTCGCCTGACTGAGACTCTGCTCAGCCCTTGAGAATCGCCAGTGGTACCAGCACAACGTATCCGATGATCAAAAGCAGGGGTGCCAGAGTCTCGCCACCGCGCCAAAGGTCCAGATAACCCAGGAGCAGTGCAAGCGCTGCGGCACCCCAATAGATGGCGGGCGATATACGATGTTTGTCGATCTCGGACATCCCCAAGTGTACCGACCCTGCATTGCTGCCTGCAAGTGCCGATTCAATCACTTTCAATTGCCTGGCAGAATTGCGAGAACCTCATTCACTGCCTCAGGTACCGCCATCTCCCTCGACAGCGGCATCGCGTGGCCCCAAGTCCTACTGTTTGTTCTCAAGCGAACCGAGCTCCACTGCGTCGATCACTTCAGTCGCATCTGACACCCGGGCAGCCCCAGACTTCAGTCGATTCTCCGCGACATCCCGCAGCGTGTCCCTGAGCACCTCATCGAGCGCCTTCTGGCGAGCTTCCTGACTGGCCTCCGACACCCGCATGGCCTCAAGCCTTGCACGATCCCGACGACGCTTGCCAATCACCATCGGTGCCAGCAGCAGCGAAAAGAAGCCTACCACCAGCGACAGGCTGGTAACCACAGAAAGTGCGCCATATCGCCGTCGGGCCTGCCGGTGCCAGTGTTTGTCGAACGCCTCCCCAGTCATTCCATAGGCCTGCCGCAGCGCCATCTCAAAGGAGCCAGATGACTTCCAGGACGCAAAAAAGTTGGCAAGTGCGCGCTCACCTCCCAGTGCAGCCAGCTCGCTCACAGCGAGATAAGACGTGCTGTAGGCCCAGGAGTTTTCCGTAGCACCACCTTCAAAGCCTGCATCCAGCTCGCTCATTGAGGGCAGCGTGCGCCACACCATGCTTACCGAAGTCTCAAAACCGCGCGTGCGGTATTTGTCGCCGGTGGCAAAGTCAGCATAGCCCTCGTCGAACCAGCGTGGCGGCAGATCACCCAGTGCCTCATTCAGGGCGAGATGTGCCAGTTCATGCCTGAGCACCACGCCGGGCCCCCCCGTGTCACCGCCGGCCCAGGCTCCCTTGAGCACAACCCGCTGCTCGGCGGGCACAGCGTAGCCAGCCACAGTTGCACCCACCGAGTTTCCGCTCCAGGCACGGAAGGCATTTGCATCAGGTGCGATCGCTATCAGCGCATGCAGACGGGGACGCGGCAGGCCCGGGAAAGTGTCTCGCTCCAGAGCCAGCCTGAGCATCGTTCGCGCCAGACGTTCATCGCGGCGGTCCGCAACCACCGTAAAGCGGCCCTCATCCAGGCGGATGCCTCCGCGCGGCGTAGAATCCGCTTGGGCAGCCGCAACGGGAAGGACTGCCACGGCAACCAGCAATAACTGCAAGATCAGGTACAGTACCAAATGCATCACAAATCGCGACCGCACTGGCCACGGCGTCCAATGCGGCCGCCGTGGCTTCAACCGTTCAACTCCGGCTCTCCGCCCGCCTCCAGTGTCGCGGCCAGGTCTCCGCAGCGCTTCCCCCATGGACTGAATCTGTTCGTGTGTGCCCCGCGCTGCCACGCGTCCAGCGCTCCCGCACGATCATCATTGCGCCAGCACATGCCGCCAAGTTCAAACCATGCCTGAATCAGGTTGGGACCCAGCTCCAGCGCACGGCCAAAAGCATGAACTGCCTGAGGCAGCTCACGTTTGATCCCGTGAAGCATACCCGTGTACAGCCATGCATAAATGATGGCACGTCTGTCACGACTCGATTGCGTTACCTGGCGCAACCTCCTGCCACTGTCCTCATACCTCCCTTCACGCATGTCAACATAGGCCACAATCACTTGAGCCAGGGGCACAGAAGGGTCCTGCTCAAGAACGGGAAGGAGAGTTTGCAGTGCGTCTTCACTTAGCCCCCGAAGCGCCTGTGACCATGCCAGCAAGGTAGTGGCCTCTATACTGCCTGGAGAAAGTGACAGTGCCCGTCTCAATGCTTTTTCAGCCTCTTCAGCCTGATCAAGTGCGAGACAGCTCCAGCCCTTTTCTATGTAGGTGGAAGCACCGAGATGGTCTGCACGAAGTGCCATGGGCGACCGCCCGCTGTCGCCGGTCTCTCCCGGCTCTGAGCCGCCGTGTACCGAACCCCGCTCTCCTGCAGTGGCTTCACGGTCCAGCCTCTTCCATGACTCAGCCAAAGATCTCACCGCATCTTTGAGAACAGTTGCCTCACGGAGTGCCTTATCCGCCTCACGGAACAGCCCTACTATGCTCTCCTTGAGAGCGGCCCGTTCACCGGCCTGCAGCTTACCGTTGTTCGAACTGTGCAGGGGAGCATCAAGAGACTTCGAAAGTGCAATTATTCGGGCCGCAAGTGCTGCAGAGCCTACGCTCCCGCCAGAGGCAATCGCAGATATCGCATCGAAAGCGTGGGAGGATGCATCCGACTGTGTTTCAACAGAATCGCTGGTTGGTTTGCCGCTCAACTATCGGCTCTCCTGCAGGTGTTGGTGGAATCATTCTGCGCAGGAACAAGTCCCGCAACCGTGTGGAGAACATCAACCACAAAGAAACTGCCAGCGCCAGACATTCTCTCAACCTGATGCATCGGTATGTCCGACAAGTATACTTGAAGCCTGCAAGCCACAGGCAGAGAACGCGCCGTCACACGCATCCATCCAATCTTTTCATGTTGCGACACACGGCAATGCCGTGGGCGATTGTCTCAGCAAGATCGTCCGGCAAAGCCGTCGCATCCGCGCCGGCACCGGCTCTCGCCGCGTCGGGCATTCCGGGCACCACGCAGCTTTCCCGGTCCTGAACCACGGCCCAGCCCCCCACCTCCCTGATGGCCGTCAGTCCGGCAGCGCCATCACAGCCCATTCCTGTGAGCACCACTCCCACAGTGTGATTGCCGTAGTACCGTGCAGCACTGAAGAAGAGATGATCTGCCGCAGGCCGCACCCCCCAGAGTGGGTCAGTATCATCAAGCCTGATCAGTGGTGAATGAGTGGAACCCGCCAGGGTCATGTGACGTCCGCCCGGCGCGACATATATCCGTCCGCCGATGAGCAGCTCTCCAGACTCTGCTTCCTTTGCGGGAATACCGGAGTGCTGACCAAGACGGCGTGCGAAACTGGCCGTAAAGCCCTGCGGCATGTGCTGCACGATAAGGACCGCTACATCAGCAGGCACCACAAGTGTTCGTGCAAGTTTTGCCAGCACTGCCGGTCCACCAGTGGAGGCAGCCATCACAACAACAAAGGACGGAGCAACCGTGAGCGCTTGGGGCCGGGCGGAATCAGCCATGTTGGCCTGAAGCCGTGGTTGGCCGCCTGCAAAGTGAACATGTTCTCCTGATCCCAGACGTGCCAGCAACGTACTCTGCGAAATTTTTCCGGCTGCCGACAGCGCTTCGAGCAGTCGGTCCCGGACCAGTTCCATATCGAGACTTATTGAACCGGACGGCTTGCGAACGAAGTCCACGGCACCGCGTTCCAAGGCTGCCAATGTTGTGTCAGCGCTGCATGCGGCGCGGCCACACAAAGCATCCGAACTTAAACGAGCGAAGTGTGAAGCCGCGCTCCCGGCGCCTTTTGGCTCAGGCGTGCCGGTGGGAGCTGCAGCACTCAGCATCACCACAGCTCGCGGCTTGGTGGACATGATCGCATCAAGAGTCTGAAATCCATCCATTACGGGCATGTCCACGTCCAGTGTCACTATATCCGGGTCAAGCAGGGCGACCTGCTTCAGAGCATGCGCACCATCATTTGCGGTTCCGACAACTTCAAATCGCGAATCCGCGGCAATGATGTCACTGATCATGCGCCTCATAAATGCGCTGTCATCCACCACAAGCACGCTTTGAAGCTCGCCGGCCATCAGCAACTCCTCATGAAGATCGCGCTCAGGCGCTTTCGGTGGCCGCAACGAGAACTGACGATCCTGCTGCGCCAAGTGCAGTCAGGTTGGCATGCACTATTCGGTTTCCCGGATCAAGTGTCAGAGCCTGCTCCCACGCCGACCGGGCTTCATTCATCTCTCCGCGGCGATAGGCCACATTGCCGATCTTGAGATAAACGTCTGGCCCGTGTCGCGGAGCAAGCCTGAGCACTCTCGTGTATGCCTCCAGCGCTTCATCAAAGTGCTGGGCCCGGTAATGGTAGTCGCCAAGATTCTTGTGCAGATGAGCAGAAGCCGCGTCTTCCAGCAGAGCATGCTCGAGCGCGCGTGCAGCAGTCTCGTGATGACCCATGCGTTCCAGTACCACTGCGAGATTGTTGTGCAAAGGTACGGAGTGCGGGTGAAGATCAATCCCTTCTTCAAGGATTTTAACGGCCCGGTCTCTGTCGCCGGCAAGTGCAGCACAAAGACCAGCCAGGTAAAACCAGGCGGCAGATGGCTGACGCGGCAACCAGCGCGTACGGGCCTCCTCAAGCCGCAGTTCCGCCTCGTGAAGATCTTCGTCCGCAAGCGCGAGTTGCACCGCAGAGAGAGACAGGCGCGGGTCCGGATCACTGCCTGCACGAAGTTCTGCTTCAGCGAGATTATGCGCCGCCTGAGTCAGATCACCGCATCTGGCAATCGCAAACGCCAGATTGTGAAACACAGCCGCCGGAGCTTCCGGCAATTCCGACACAGCGTGAAACGCTCCGGCCGCCTCCCGCCATTCACCACGCCGGGCGTGCACAAGGCCAAGATAAAAAATGGCCGCGCCGTCGCCTGGTCTCAATTCAAGCACGCGCATGAACTCCCGTTCCGCTTCCCTCAGCATGCCGGTGCGATAGAAAGCAACGCCAAGATTTCGATGCTCGGTGACTCTGCTCTCGGGTGGCGGCTGCCGACGTGCCGCACTCCGACCAACTCGTTGTATGTATCCAGCCGACAGCAGCCCGTATAAGGCCTTGCCTGTCTCGAACTGCCCAAGGCCTGTGCGGTCCATGAGCATGTTCACATCGCAGGTTCCATCAATATGTGCGAGCAGCTTCTCTTCCACCGGCCCAAGAGAGACTTCGGATTCGCTCAGTTTCTCGTTATCAGCTTCGAATATGATGTCGAAGCCGGGTATCTTTTTCTCAATGAGACTCCATTCGTCCACCCTTCTTGCCCCCTCAAGCAAGAGTGAGTCAACGCTCATTGAGTAAGACGGGACAACCACTCCGCTTCCGGGTCCAATGGCATCGGGCTCAAAGGTGAAGCTGCCCTCGGTCCAGCCAAATAACTGGTAGACAACTTCTTCCATCAGGTTACGGTACTCGCGCTGTACTACGTCCAACGGGACACTCTTGTCGGCCATGAGTACTTCGGCGAGGACGCGATCATCATCGTGTCCACAGTCCGCCACGATACGCGCCAGCTCATCAGCCGTTGTCACACCCGAACGCAGCAGCCGATCGCCAAGCCTGTCGCGGTTATTCACTATTCCCGCTGACACCACGCGGCCTTCAATGAACTGCACGGCGCCGAAACAAGCTTCCCCCGCGAGGCTAAGGCAGCCGTTCTTGCGACCCAGAGCCAGGAGCTGCAACACGTCTGCCAGACTTGCCTCGCTGAGATTCCCGCGAATGGCCATTCAGCTTCTCCTCATCAGCGAAAATCTTCCATAAGAAGCCCACTCAGATCGGGCCAGTCCCAAATAGTCTTTTCACGATCCTCGAAAAAGTGGTCCAGTTCACCGGGCGCCAATCTCACAAGCTGCTGTATTCTCACCCGTTCGCGCTCGGGCAACTCAACCACCAGGCCTCCCTCAAAGCGTGAGCGCAGTCGGTCGACTATGCCACTCAGTTGATTGGGTGGCCTGTCGGCGGTGAGCACTACCTGACAGCCACGATTCACCAGATGGTTGAAAATGTGAAACAACTCTTCCTGGGTTCTTTCCTTGTCCATCAGGTTATGAACATCATCAAGCACCAGCATCTCGGCTGCACGATAGCGGCGACGCCAGCGTGCGACCTTGTCGTCCTGCATGGCAATCACGAACTCTTCCAGGAAAGTGTTCGCAGAGAGGCAGGCCACACGCATTCCACCACGCAGCTCAAGCGCAGCGTTTGCAATGGCGTGGGCCAGATGTGTTTTACCACTGCCAGACGCACCGTGTATCAGCAGCGGATTGTAGCGGCGGCCGGGCTCGGAAAGGACAGCCTGAGCAGCCTGCAATGCCAATTGCATTCCGGCCGAGCCGCTGATGCCGCTGAGCTTGTATGCCGTTGAGGGTTGCGGCAGAGGGACCGCCAGTGCCATGGCGTCCTCGAGCTGCTCCGCGGCGGCGGGAATGTCCTCCGGATTACGGAATGCCGCATGTCCCTGCCAGGCCGGATCCACCACCACCGCCTGTCGTTCCAGCTCCTGCAGACGATCTGTGGCTTTTTTGTAGGCCCTCAACAGGCCATCCACATCCGGTACCGATGGGAGTGCCATTGCACGCTCAAGAATGCCGACAGCGTAGCCACGCCCTCCCCATTCCTTAATTGCTTCACCAAGACGCATGCGCCATGGTTCCACCCTGAATTCCACTTCCTGCAGAACGTCTGCAAGGAAACCCTCGTAGTCGGTACCACTCGGAATAATTGCGGTAATGCGACCAGCGTCACCAGGCCCAGAGGAATTTGCGTGACCGGAGGCAGCCGTTGACTCTGACAGAGGGCTTCTCATCTCGGAATTGCCACGCGGCAAGCCGTCACCAAGCACAGCCCGCACGTCGGACGCAGCAATTGGATCGCCCTCCAGTTGCTGAAAGGCAGAAAGCTTGTTGAGAGCACCCTTGAGTTCACGAACATTGGCGAAGGGAAGCCTTGCCACTTCTTCCAGTACCCCTGCCTGAAACTCCAGTTGTCTGTCGGCAGAAGCGCTGCGGAGAATGGCCAGCCGCATTTCGAAATCAGGCGCACCGACATCCACAATCAGGCCACCGGACAGGCGTGAGAGCAGACGCTGATCAACATCGGGAATCTCTGATGGCTGACGATCACTGGTGAGAACGAGCTGTTGCCCGTCGCGCATCATCATGTTCAGCAGGCGCAGCAACTCATTCTGTGTCTCACGCTGGCCGGTCAGAAACTGTACATCGTCGAGAATGAGAAGCTGGGAGTGTCTGTATCGTTCGGCAAACTTTTGCGGACTGCCTTCGGCAATGGCTGAAGTGAGGTGTTCGGCGACTTCCTCTCCCGAAGAGAACATGACCTGCAGATCGGGATTTCTTTCTGTGGCACAGGCTGCGATGGCGGCGACCAGATGGGTCTTGCCACGCCCTGAGTTGCCGTAAATAAACAGAGGGTTGTAAACCTCGCCCGGAGAATCCGCCACCACACGCGCGGCAGAGGCTGCCAGTCGGTTGGAGGCACCAACCACAAAAGTCTCGAAGCGAAGCGAACTGTCCACGTCAAGACTCACGCAGCGGCTCCCGCCACAGACTCGAGCCGAGCTTCGCCTGATCCATCGGTTTCATTCTCGTCGACAACCATAACGGCGCCAGCCTGGGGAGCAATAACCCTGCCGTGCAAAGGCGTACGCATTGCCTGCTCAGCACGCCTGCCGGCACTGGTTCCATCCTCAGCGCCCAGCCTGTGAAGCACGCGCCTGCCAAGCGCCCGCAATGTGTCAAAGACACCGCGTCCGGCAAGTGCATCCGCTGCAAAGTCGGGGACCGCGCGAAAATTGAGCGCGCTGGACAGTTCTGCCACGCTGGCTATGAGCGTGTCAGGCAGGTCCTGCTTGTTGTACTGGAGAACAAGAGGCAGAGCACGCGCGTCAATGCCGTGTTCGGCCAGATTGACGTGAAGATCCTGGAGGCTCTCGAGATTCTCATCCCAGCGATGACGCTGGCTGTCAGCGACAAAAGCAACGCCGTCGGCACCCTGCAGAACCAACTGCCTGATGGCGCGATAGTACGGCTGCCCAGGCACGGTATAGAGCTGGAATCTCACCCGGTAGGTGCCCACGGTTCCCAGATCCACGGGCAGGTAATCAAAAAACAGCGTGCGGTCCTGTCTCGTGGCCAGCGACGTGAGAGCACCCACCTGCTCCTCCGGCAATGCTGAGTGCAGGTGAGTGAGATTGGTGGTCTTGCCCGAGCGCGCAGGCCCGCAGTAGACAAGTTTACAGGTGATCAGCCGCGAGGCATGATCCACAATGGGCATGAGCCCGCTCCTCTTCGATTCCGCATGGTCCGATGCCGCGAGGGACCGGAGCCCTTGCCACTAAAGGCAAGGGGTCTCCCGAACCTCAGGATGAGAGGAGCCGAAGACGCTCAGCGAAGCAGAAGACGGGCCAGCCTGCTGGCGAGCGAGATCTTTTCGCCAAGCTGCTGCATGTCTTCGGCCGAACGTGTCCTGTCGAGAGCCCGTTGCCAGTGTTCGATTGCGCCGGTCAGGTCTCCGCGAAGAGCGCAAGCGTTCCCCAACTCGTCACACTCCGGATACTGCGGGTACGACAAAGTCCCGGACTCGCCCCACACCTCCGTTTCCCCTCCCACCAAGGACGGTTCAGGAGCAGGTGTCGCAACCGAGAATACATCATTTACATCATAGTCTTCAGTCTGCTCTATCAGATCCTGGGTGACGAGAGCAAAATCCCGCCTGACAGACTGGCGCGACTGTCTCAACACCAGCAGCCCGGCGTCGAGAAGCTCAGCAACCCGGGCAGCCACTTCCACCGGGTCTATTTCCATGGCCAGCGCCAGGCCATGCAAGTCACGTTCGCCATCTACCTGACCCAGCAGTTCCCACTCGCCAGGGCTCAGCCGCAGGAGAGGGAGATTCTGCGGCTCCATGTCAGCAAATCCCGGCACCACTCCGAGATGCGGCACACGCGATTCGATGCGAGACCAAACCTCGGCACGCTCTGCAGCCTTGATGAGCACCGGCTCAATGGCCATTCGGAGTGTGCCCTTTGCGGCCTGAAGGTCATCGGGCACAAAACGGAAACTCCCATCACGCCAGCGGATGACATCCTGCAGCAGCTCGGCCAACCTCTCGGTTTCACTGAGCCACTGGTTCTCCTCTTTTGATTCCCCTCCCCCCTCACTCACTCCATCTCTCTGGCCTTGGTTCAACTCACGACCGGCCGACATCTGTGTGTACTTCTGCAGAAGGTTCTCACCCTCACGTTCCACGTCCACCCACACCACCAGTCCGTCACGGAACACAACTCGCGCACGCTGGCCAAGCCAGGCGGTATCGCAGTGAAGCGTACCGGTCTTTCGACCACCTGCTATCAACTGCAGCACCTCGGCCGGGCTCAGATCGCGGAAACTGCCTTCAATACCGAAACCGGACTTTGCAGAAGCAACACTTGAGGCGGAGTGCATTACAGGGATTCCCCGAACGGGTTTGCACTCACGGTGAACCCGGCTTTGGACAAGGCAGAGCAGTCAGATCCGCGCTCTTCGTCTCTGGCAAGCTGCCGTGCGGCGGCGTAGGTGGAGGGCGGCACCCAGCCATCGGGCATCTCGCTGATTGCTCTTTCCGCACGTGTTCGCCACTCACCTGCAGTTACATCCATGGCGAGCTGCCTCCAACGCGCCAGGGCATCACGCAAACGGGCCTGCCGCGCCAGCAGTACTCCCTCGAACCACATAGCAGCCGGATGCATAGGGTCGTGATGCTGAAGACGGGTCACTGCCACACGGGCATCATCGTCGCGATTCTCGGCAACCAGTGCGCCTGCGAGCAGTTCGAGCGCCTCAAGGTCTGTTGGCACTTCGAGAAGCATCTGCACCAAGAGCAAGCGCGCCTCAGCATGACGCTCAGCGTCACGATGTATGCGAGCCAGCTCGCTTCGCGCCTCCCGCCAGCCGGGCACGAGAGCCAGAGCTGCACTTATCTCCAGCAGCGCCGCCGCGAGATCACCACGTCTCCTGAGCACAGCCGCTATTGCCAGGCGCGGCGTTGGCCGCAGGGGATCACGAGTGAGGGCACGCCGATAAAAGCTCAGAGCCAATTTGGTGTTGCCGGCACGGCACGCAAGGTCACCGGAATAGTGCAGCAGCGCCGCACCAGCTTGCGCTGAATCATGGACACGCATGAGCAGCGCCGCTGCCACCTCGTGGCCACTTTCAATGGATTCCGCCAAATGATAAGCCGCCAGCAGCGCCATCACTTCCGGGTCACCGGGAGATTCGTTGGAGAGTCTTGCAAGTAATTCTCCCGCTGCCGCAGCTCGCCCCAGGAGACACCAGGCACGGGCCTCACCCAAGGCCGCACGATACGCAAGACCAGTGTCCGCATACTCCGGCGAAGAGCTGAGTTCCAGGGCACGAGCGTAACGCTCCACAGCCTCGCCATAGAGAGTGCGACCAGCCAGATCATCGGCCTCGTCGCAGAGCATCGCCATTCTTGCGTTCAGCGGAAGATCAGGTTGCGGAATCTCCCGCTCAGGCAGCCACTCGCCTATGTCCTTATCAGCCAGCTCCACTCCGGTTAGAGGCATGCCTCTTCCCAGCCGCAGCAGATCGATGGAGCCAATTACCTCCGGGCTTTCACGCTGAAGATCGATACCCACACAAAGGTTCACCTCGGGCCTCACAGCAGAGAGGCACAACGCTTGTTCCGTTTCCCGAAGCGCACCTTCTGCATCACCGAGTCGATCCAGTGTTTCAGCCAACGCAAACCGTGCTGCCGCGTGACCAGGTCTGAGGCGAACCACTCTGGAGAGGGCATCCCGCGCTTCGTCATACTTTTCAGCCTTGACCAGCACAACACCAAACCCGAACCACACCTCAGGGTCATTTTGGTGAAATGCCACGAGTTCGCGAAGCAGTGACAACGCTGCTGCCAGCTCACCGTGCCAGGACATCAGGTACGCCAGATTGCGCCGCGCAAGCACAAGCGAAGGGTCCAGCTCGGCCACTCGACGCAACGCAGCGGCCGCAGCTTCGGCATCACCTGATCCGTGCAGGGCCACTGCAAGATTGTTGTAAGCAAGAGCATAGCGCGGATCCAGGCGCAACGCCTCGCGGTAGCTCTGAGCCGCCTGTTTCAGATCTCCCGCCTGATGAGATGCAACGCCATGCTCATTCCACCAGCGTGCGCTGTTGCTGTGAGCCAGAAGCTCGTCATATCGCACGCGGGCAGCCACGGCGCGGCCTTCCATCAGATCCAATTCGGCCATGGCGTGCAAGACAAGCTGACGGTCCTCCCCCACTGCCCAAGCCCTGTCCAGTTCCAGTCGGGCTTCATGAAAATAGCCACGCTGACGGAAAGCCAGACCAAGGCCATAGTGCGCCAGTGCTCCATCCGGTTCCACTGAAAGCATCGATGCAACAACAGGACTGTGTCTGCGTCTTGCATCAATGCTCAGGTCAGAATCTGCTGCGTTCACTCCAGGATTCAGATCAGTTGCCCGCTGCATCGCGGCCATGGCAAGGTCCTGATGGCCCATGTCGCCAAGCACGAAGCCATGAAGCCGGTGCAGGTCGGCATCATGGGGCTGAAGCAGCAGTGCTCCCTCAATAGTGGCCAGCGCCTGCTCATTGAGCCCGCGCTGATACTGCACTTCGGCCAAATGAAGGAATGAGTTTTCCCGTGCACCCGCATTTATGGCTCGCTCCAGCCAGCGCTGGGCACGCCTCAGATCGCCACTTCGCTGCTCGATCAAGCCGCGCTCAAGCAGCGCCGCTCCATCCTCCGGGTTTTCGGCTATGAGAGCATCAAGCTGTCGGGTTGCCTCATCAAAACGGCCAATGAGCCGCAGCAGACGCGCACGCGCATGCATCGCGTCCAGGTCGTCCGGATCAGCCCCCACGCGTGCATCCAATTCCTCCAGGTGAGCATCGCAGGCGCCCGGACTCGCGGCCGCAATTTCGAGATTGCGTCCTGCGGTATACATTCGTGGCTCCAGCGCCAACGCCCGGAGAAATGCCTCAACCGCCTCGCTGTACATTCCACGCGTGTGGTATAGCACGCCAAGGTTGTTGAATGCGCCGGGATCTGACTGGTCTACCCGGCCAAGCATGGCACGCAGAAGCTCCACTTCACGAGCTGCCAGCACCGGCGCCGTTGGGGTCTCCAACATCTGACGAACGCTCGCCGATCAGGCTATTCTGAGGGCACGAAGCATGACCTGCAGGGATGCAGGGTCAGGCAGGAGCAGAAAGAACCCACGCAGTGAAGTGGCGTTTTCAGCCAGCACGAATTCATTCTCCACGCAAAGCATCGCCTCAGGATCTCCTCCGCTTTTGTTCAGAACGTTTGCAAGAACGGAATCGGCCTTGTCCACCGAAATATCTGGTGGCGAGGGTAGCAAGAGCATTCCTAAAAAGTCACTCAGTGCATTCATGTAGGCACCACAGAGTATGTTGCCTGCCTCTTTAATGGCTGAGGTCTCCAACTCAGTGAATGCCACGGAAGACCCCATGGGACGCCTCAGCATCAACTCCGCAAGGCGCAGCACCGTTGGCTTGGGGAAAGCAAGCAATGTCCTGCCAGCCAGATCACCCAGCATGTGCATCATTACCACGGCCACCGGTTCCTCGCCATCACTCAGCTTCACCGGAAATTCGTCGGCTTTTGCCACGCTTATCGCCGGCACGTTGATCATGATGGTACAACCGGCCATCTGAGAAAGGGCAGTTGCAGCGTGGCCTGCACCGATATTGGCAGTTTCACGCAGCGCATCAAGCTGGAGTTCCTCCAGCGACCGGACGGCACTCATGTGTTGTTCATGTCGTGGCTGCTCCTGAACTCGCCGCCGTATAAGCCGTTATGCCCGCCGTCATATGCTTTCACCGTAGCCTTCACTCTCCACTCCGGCAGTTCCTGAACGCAGCGAGTTGCCCATCGCTTCCTGTACCACACTCACAACATCGACGATGAGTGCAGGAGAGCCGTCACCCAATATGGTAGCACCACTGAACCATCGTCTCGCACCACGAACAACGTGCAATGGCTTGATCACGATCTCCTGTTGCCCAACGATTCCATCAACCAGTAAACCAACCCGCCTGCCTGCCGTGTCGACAACCACCACATGCATGTCCAGAGCATCAGTATCCGTGATATTGCTCTCCTTGTCTGACGAGCCTGGGTCGGAAAAAAGCTCGCTCAATGCCAGCACGGGAATGACATCGTCCCGAAGCGTGATGCTCGTCTGTGTTTGAGTCATTGCTTCGGGAGACGTCGCGTCTGTGCGCCAGGGAACAACCTCTTCCGTGATGCTGGTGTGTATTGCGTAAACGGCGCTCCCCACCAGCACCAGCAATGCACGCCCGATCGCCAGGCTGGCCGGCAAGCGCAGGGTGAACACAGTACCCACCCCCGCAATGGTCGCGAGCTCTGCAGAACCTCCTAGAGTTCGCACTCGGGTGAGTACAATATCAACGCCAACTCCCCGGCCCGAGAGAGAAGTCACACTGCTGTTGGTGGAGAATCCCGGGTGAGCCACAATATCCAACAGGTCACCATCCGACAGTTCGCTCACTTCCGGGCCAACCAATCCTTTTTGACGAGCGCGAGCCAGCACTCTCCCGCGATCAATTCCGGCGCCATCATCCTGCACCTGAAAAACGATGCTTTCACGTTCGCGCGCCACACGCAGCACCAGCTCACCTACAGGATTTTTTCCTGCAGCTTCACGCACAGCAGGCATCTCAAGCCCATGATCCAGAGCGTTGCGCAGCAGGTGCATGAGCGGCTCGGCGATGGCATCAAGCAGCGAACGATCCAGTTCCATTTCACGGCCTTCAGCAAGGAAGTTCACTTCCTTGCCCAGTTCACGTGCGATGTCTCTTACCAGTCTTGGGAATCGATCAAAGACTACCGATGCAGGTTGCAACCTGGCCTTGAGCACTTCCTGTTGCAGCGCTGAAATGAGCCGGGCATTCTCTCGCACCAGCGACTGCATTTCCCTCTCGGTATGAGCGGTGTTTTCCGAGACCCGTGACAGATGGTCACGTACAATTACCAGCTCTCCCACCAGATCCAACATGCTGTCGAGCCGAGCAGCCTCAATGCGCAGGGTTCGCGGAGTGCCAACCGGGCGCTTGCGAGCCGCAGGCGTTGGCGGAGGTTTATGCGGGGCCGACACCTCTGCGCTGTCCACAGCAGCAGCCACTGAAGGCGCAGAAGCACATTCGTCTATGGCACTCCGCAGAATTGAAGTGCCGTTAAAGAGCAACACCAGAAATGCATCATCGGGAGGCCGGTTGCTCTCACGCAGATGTGCACAGTGTGACTCAAGCTCATGGGCCACACGTTCAACAGTTGTGTAGGCCATCGCGCCGGCCATGCCCTTGATTGTATGCAGGCTTCTGAAGAGCGCAGTGACCTGATCGTCGGCTACCGAACTTACTTGTTGCGTAGCGCCCGGAGAGTGGAGCAGTTTTTCCAGTGCCAGCAGCGCAGCGTCAAGCGCCTCAAGATGCTCTCTGGCTTCACTCTGGAAGAGCGCCGCATAGCGACTGAGGTCCAGGGCCTGTGCGGCGCCATTGGCGGGAGTCACTGTAACCTTGGCAGCCGCCAGGTTGTGTTACGCGACGGCGTCAGCCGGCGAGAACGCGCGAGACCGCCTCAAGAACACGAGCAGGCTGGAAGGGCTTGACCACAAAATCACGGGCCCCGGCCTGAATGGCCTCCACCACCAGCGCCTGCTGTCCCATGGCACTGCACATAAGAATTCTGGCCGCAGGATCATGAGAAGTGATCTCACGGACAGCATCAATACCACCCATCTCGGGCATCACTATATCCATTGTCACGAGATCCGGTTTGAGATGCCTGTACTTCTCCACCGCCTGTCGGCCCGTCTCGGCTTCACCCACCACCTCATAGCCTGCCTGAGTGAGAATATCACCCACCATGGTGCGCATGAAGATCGCGTCGTCACAGATCAATACTGTCTGACTCACCGTTACCTCTCCTCGACTCTGGGCATGTATCTGATACAGAGAGCCACCGCATCCAGTGGTTCCACGTTGTCATCAACCAGGTGTAGCAACCCGTCGCCAGGTGGATTCGCAATCAGAGTCGGGGAAACTTCCGGATCTGTGACAGCAGATGTGTCCGTCAATGCAGCCGCAACGGTTCCCTCACTGCTTCGCGGTTCCAGGCGCACATCGTGGACTGAGTCAACCGTCAGTCCGATGATACGGGTACCATCCTCAAGAAGGACGATCGAAGCCGGTGATTCGGCACGACGACCTGTGAGAAGAGCGAGCAGGTCCAGCACTGTGACAATGGCGCCCCGTACATTGACAATTCCCGACTGAACCCGGGGCGAACCGGGCACCGGGTGCAGCCCCGCTGCTCGCAGCACTTCCCTCACCTGACCCAGCGGTATTCCATACAGCACAGCATCCGATTCAACCACAAGGCACAGGGCCTGCTGGTCGTCGTCAGTCGTCGTTATGCTGCTCGCTGTCGTAGAAATGGAAAACCTCCAACGGATCGGGATGCGTGGCCAGTTCCGGCATTCCGCTCAGCGCCGCGAGCGAAACCCGCAAATCCTCGGGAAGTGCCGAATGCAGGTCTATGACCTGCCCGCTGACGGGATGCCTGAATCGCAGCCACGCGGCATGCAGAAAGTGCCGTCGCGGCGGAAGTGCGGACAAACGACGTCCACCCCCTCCACCATAGGTATCGTCACCAACCACCGGATGCCCAACCGAAGCCAGATGAATGCGGATCTGGTGCGTTCGCCCGGAATGCAGGTTTGCACGCAATAGATCCACTGCATCAAAACGGGCCAGACGGTCAAAATCCGTTCGCGCAGCCTTGCCTGTCTGGACGACTGCCATGCGGGTTCGGTCTCGTGGATTGCGGCCCAGAGGTTTGTCCACTGTTATGCGGTCTTCGCTCAGGTGCCCCCAACAGAGGGCGGCATACCTGCGCACCACGCGCCTTGCAGCGAGAGCACTGCTCAGTATCCGGTGAGCCCTGTCGTTCCTGGCCACAACGAGGAGACCCGATGTGTCCTTGTCCAGACGATGTACCAGGCCGGCACGATCTTCGCCGCCCCCCGATGCCAGAGGCTGGCCACGGCCCAGCAGCGCGTTTACAAGCGTCCCGGTCCAGTTGCCCGGAGCCGGGTGCACCACCATACCGGCGGGCTTGTCCACCACCATGAGGTGCTCGTCTTCGTAAACCACATTGAGCGGAATGTCCTCGGGCACCACGGCGCGACCCTTGGGGGAAGGTATGCTCACCTGAATCAAATCACCCGTTTCAGCCCGGTAGGAAGCCTTTTGCAGTTCCTGATTCACGAGCACGTTGCCACCGGCTATCAGGGTGGCAGCCTGCGTGCGTGAAAGAGACGCATGCGCCGCCACAAGCACATCAAGCCGCTGGCCTGCCGCATGGCCAACCTCGAACTCTGAAAGCGATTTTTCAGGCTCGCTCATGTGTCCTGCGCACTTCCCTGTTGCTCACGGCGATCCAGCTCCCACAAAGCCAGAACAAGACAGAACGCACCAATGGTCACTGCGGCATCGGCCACATTGAAGGTCCAGAACCGTGTTGTCCCTATACCGATGTCGATGAAGTCCACCACTCCTTCACGCATTCTTACGCGATCAAGCAGGTTGCCAATGGCACCGCCCACGATGAATGGAACGCCCAGGGCCGCGATACGTGAAAAGCGCGTAAGATCAGCCGTGGCCTTAAGCAGTACCGCCACGATAACCACGGACAGCACGGAGAAGATCCAGCGCGACGCGGGTCCGAGATGCATGCCGAAAGCAGCACCCGGGTTGTATGCGAGCGTGAACCTCAATACGTCACCCAGAATGGGGTGTGGCACATGCCGTGGTGCGAGGTATTCCACAGCGAGCATCTTGGTGATGAAGTCTGCCACCACGACCGCCAGCACCATGACCCAGAACCGCAGGGTTGCGGCTGCCGCGGGAATGCCCTCAAGAACAGCCGAGGCGCTGGCAGTACGCATGCTTGAGTTCATGTTGGCAAGTGCGGTCCGGGATCAGCTCAAGTCGCCCGGATGCGTTGCCGCGCCCACCGCGGCCGCGCGGGCAGCCGCTTCCTGCTCCTCATGCCAGAGCACCAGGGCGAGAAGTACCGCACCCGAGCTCACCGCAATGTCGGCCACATTAAAGGTGGGCCAGCGGTGCGTGGCAATTCCCACATCAATGAAATCGACCACTCCACGTGCCGAGCGTATCCTGTCGAGCACATTCCCCACGGCACCCGCAGCCACCAGGGCCAGAGCCAGCAGGCGCCGAAAATCCCCCACACGCGTCTGACGATACAGATGCCACAGCACGCCCAGTGCCACGACGGTGAGAGCCATGAAGAGCCAGCGCGAGTAAGCCCCCAGATGCAGCCCGAAGGCCGCACCCGGGTTGTATACCAGCGAGAAACGCAACCAATTGCCAATTATGGGCACGGCCACACCTGAGGGTGCGAGAACAGCCACTGCCACGGCCTTGGTTATGAGGTCAAGAACCAGCACACCGATGAAAATCGGCACTACCACGATTGCCTTCACGTCAGATCTTCTTGGCGTCTTCCTCTGCCTGCTTGCACGCAATGCAGTAGCGGGCATTCGGCAGTGCATCCAGTCGTTCAAACGTGATGTACTCACCACAGCTGTGGCACTTGCCGAAATTGGCGGGTTCACGGTACAAGCGCCGCAGGGCCTGATCTATGTGCCAGAGAAAGCGTCCTTCCTTGGATGCAAACAGGAACGCCTTCTCCCTCTCCATGGCATCAGTTCCCTGATCGGCCATGTGGAACGAGTAGGCACTTGAGTCACCGCCATCCTGCTCGCCGTTCGGCCCGAATGCCTCCCCATGGTGCCCAAGCTCCTTCAGCGCCCGTGCGCGCTCTTCCAGCAGCCGCTTTTCAAAATGCTGCAACTGCTTTTTTGTCATCGGCTTCGGCTTTTTGACATCCTTTGCTGATGCCACCTTTGATTCAGCCATCAGAACCATCCCTGGTGAGTGCAAGTCGAACCGGACGTCCTTCGACATCCACGAGCAACGATGCAGTCCACATGCTGTCGTCAATTCCTTTGCCGGAACTGAACGGCGAACCCGCCTCCTGACCCAGCCACAACACTGAGGCGAGCACTTCCTGCGCGATGTGGTCGCGATGCACGGCGACCGCAGCTTCCAACTCCGCATCACCCGCGACCGCAACCACGATGCGATCGCTGACGGCCAGCTGTGCGTCTTTCCTGAGACGCTGGATACGGCTTACCACTTCACGCGCCAGACCTTCCGCGCGCAGCTCCGGAGTCACGCTGGGGTCAAGTGCAACCCCGTATCCCCCATACTCCTGAACCACGGCGGCGCCAGAGGCGCGCCGCATGATGGCGACATCTTCGGGCGCAATCAAGCGGGGAATCCCTTCCACGTCCAGAGTCACCAACTCGCCAGACGCCAAATGACGCAGTTTCGGGCCATCCATGGCGGCCACCGCCGCAGCCACCAGGGGCGTATCCTTGCCGAACTTCTTGCCGAGAACCCGGAAGTTGGCCTTTGCCTCAAGCGTCACCAGCGAGTCCGTGGATGTCACAAACTCGACGCGTCTGACATTGAGTTCCGCTGCCAACAGACCAGCCAGCGATGCCACTCTGGCAGTATCGCCGGGCACAACGCACTGCAGAGACGGTAGCGGCTGGCGCACCTTCACGTCCGCCATATCTCTGGCGGCATGTGCCAGGCCCGCAAGAACCCGTATATCGGCCATCGCCGCCTCCAGCTCGGGATCCGTTGCCAGCTCCGTTCCCGGCCCGGTTGCACGCGTGTACCTCGCCAGGTGCACTGAGGTTCCAGTGAGGGCACGGTGCATGGCGTCGGCAAGAAACGGAACAAAGGGCGCCAGCAACCTACAGGTAATGGTCAGTACTTCATGGAGTGTAGCAAAGGCCGCAAGGTTGTCCGGGCTCACCACGTCATAGAAACGAGCACGAGAGAGCCGTACGTACCACTTGGACACGTCTTCGTCCACGAACTGCATGATCTTGCGGATGGCCAGCGTGGGATCGTAGTTCTCGAGGTCCTCATTGGCCTGACGTTCCACGGTGGCAAGCCTGGAGAGGATCCAGCGGTCAAGCGCAGGGCGGCTGGATGGTGTCGGGTCATTGACACCGGGCTTCCAGCCAAAATTGGCATACTGCGCGTAGATGCCGTTGTAGACGTGACGCAGCGTGAGCAGAAATCTGCCGGCTGTTTCTCGAATGGCCGCCTCATCGAAGCGCCGCGGCACCCATACCTGGCTTGATGCCACCAGGAAGAGCCGTATGGCATCAGCGCCATGGCGCGCCAGAACTTCCCAGGGATTTACCGCGTTTCCGCGGCTCTTTGACATCTTCTGTCCCTGAGCATCAAGAACCAGATCGTTCACCACAACGCTGCGATACGGAGCGGCAAGAGCGCCGCTGTTGCCGGGAAGATCATCGCCGAGTGACGTGGCTATGGCCAGCAGTGAGTAAAACCAGCCCCGCGTCTGATCCACTCCTTCACAGATGAAATCTGCCGGATACTGTGTGGCGAACTTGTCGGCGTTCTCGAAGGGATAGTGCCACTGGGCAAAGGGCATCGAGCCGGAATCGAACCAGGTGTCTATCACCTCTGGCACCCGTCGCATGGTTCCCTTACCGCTTTTCGCAGGCCAGGTGTACTGATCTATGTGAGGCTTGTGTGGGTCAAAGTCTTCGGGTAGCGGCCTGCCCACGCGCTCTGCGAGCTGGGCATAACTGCCCATCACTTCCACTTCATCCGGGTCTTCGTCGTTCACCCATACCGGCAGCGGCGTGCCCCAATATCGATCACGTGAGATGGCCCAATCCACATTGTTGGACAACCACTCACCAAAACGACCAGAGCCAATCTCGGGCGGGTTCCAGTTGACTGCAGCATTGCGTGTGAGCATATCGTCACGCACTTCCGTGCTGCGCACAAACCATGACTCACGAGCGTAGTAGAGCAGCGGCGTACCGCAACGCCAGCAGTGAGGGTATGAGTGCACGGCGCTGCCTGCCTTCCAAAGCACATCGCGCTCTCTGAGCACCTCCACGATGCGTTGGTCAGCGTCCTTCACAAAAAGTCCCGCGACGACTGGCACGTCGGCCATGAACTCACCACGCGCATCAACCGGCTGCAAGAAAGCCAAATTGTGGCGCCGGCCCGCGGCGTAGTCGTCTGCACCAAACGCGGGAGCCATGTGAACCACGCCGGAGCCGTCTTCAGCAGACACGAAACTCTCGCCCACGATAATCTCGTGTTCCCTGCCCTTCGGGAATGGCACCCAGTCGAGCGGCCTCTGATAGCGCTGCCCAATAAGTGCAGTGCCCTTGAATGAGGCAACAACTTCCCAGCGGTCCTGCCAATCGGAACCCAGAACGCCCGCAGCTCTCTCACCTGCCAAAATAATTGTCCAGCGTGCGCCCGACTTCTTGCGCAGCTCCACATAGTCGAGATCCGGATGAACCGCCAGAGACACGTTGGACACCAGAGTCCACGGCGTGGTGGTCCACACAATTATCCGACGACGCTCGGCGAATGGCTGTCCGGTCTCATCAAGCAGGTCGAGTGCAATGAAAAGGCTGGGGTCTTCGACATCCTTGTAACCCTGGGCCACCTCATGGCTCGAAAGCGCAGTTCCACAGCGTGGACAATAGGGCAGAATCTTGTGTCCACGCGTCAACAGGTCCTTGCGATGAAGAGCGCTGAGAGCCCACCACACACTCTCCACATAGTCATGGCTGTAAGTGACGTATGGATGGTCGTAGTCCAACCAATAAGCGGTACGGCGTGAGAGCTTCTCCCACTCACCGCGGTACTTCCACACACTCTCGCGGCAGCGTCTGTTGAACTCTGCCACCCCCGTCTGTTCTATGAGCTGTTTACCGCCCAAACGCGCAACTTCAGCAACGGGAATGCCGCGCCGTTCGGCCTCTTCGCGCTGCAGTTCCTTTTCGACTTCAATCTCCACCGGCAGACCATGCGTATCCCAGCCGGCCTTACGAAGCACATAGTGCCCCTGCATGCTGCGGTGCCTGCAAAACAGGTCTTTTATGGTGCGTGCAAACACATGGTGTATGCCGGGCCTGCCATTTGCGGTCGGCGGCCCCTCAAAGAACACGAAAGTGGGCGCACCCTCACGCGGAACCTGAGTCTGGGCAAAAAGTTTCTCACTTTCCCAGCGTTCCAGCATGGCGTTCTCGAACGAGTCGGTATCACCTTCCGGGAGCAGCGGGTACAGCACGTCCTGCGAATCGGTCATGGATAAACACTATTTGAAAAAAGTCTCACTCAGGACTCTTCGTCCATTGCATCCAGCCACGATGGCGTGAGCGATGCATTGCGGCCACCGGCTTCCAGCGAAGTACGTCGGCCATCGGAATCAGTAGCCGATGTTCCACCGGCTGCAGCCTGCGCGACCGGTGCAGCGGAATGGGTAGCCGCAGCCGGAAATCCGGGCGCCGGTTCAACCTCTGCAGCATCAATATCGGCAAGCTGCCGCTCGAGCTGTCTGCGCAATTGTGCAAGGTAGGCCCGGCGTGAACGCCAGAGCATCTGCAGTTCGTCTTCAGCCCGCCTGATTTCATCACGCACTGCTTCCAACTGATTCTCCGCCTCAGCCTGTGCCTCACGGATGATAAGCTGAGCCTCACGTTCAGCCTGCTCACGAATCTCACCACGCAGTTGCTGGGCGCTCACCAATGCCTCGTTGAGTGCACGGTCCCTCTCACGAAACACGCGAAGTTGTTCGTGAAAGTTGCGCGCCTTGACTTCCAGATCCTGATTGGCTCGCGCCAGACGTTCAAATTCCTCGGCCACCTGCTCGCGGAACTGATCCACGCGCGCACGGTCATAGCCACGCAGTGCGTTGCCGAAATCGTAGCGCCGCACATCAAGCGCGGTGAGATGGAACCCCTGATACTGTTCGTCGGTCATGCCGGCTCTCCTCAGATGCGGTTCCCAAAAAGCACTGTGCCCAACCTCACGTGTGTTGCACCCTCTTCAACTGCGATCTCAAAGTCATCCGACATGCCCATGCTGAGCCAATCGGCGGGGTGCCCGGATGCCTGAAGCACCGAACGTGATTCTCTGGCGCCTGTGAATACCCTGCGCAGCATCTGCTCATCTGCATTAAGTGGAGCCATGGTCATGACTCCGCGGAAGCGAAGGTTGCTGAGTTCATGCAAGCGCTCCGCCAAAGCCCCCACGCCGGCAGGCGCAATGCCCCCCTTGCTCTCCTCGCCGCTCACGTTCACCTGGAGCATTACTTCGAGAACTTTTTGCGCCTTGAGAGCCGCCGTGTGCAAGGCCACTGCCAGACGCTCACTGTCCACACTGTGGACCAGATCGAAGTCCAGCGCATGTGCAGCCTTGTTGCGCTGCAGATGCCCTATGAGATGCCAACGGACTGGTGCCGAAACCAGCGCCATCTTGGCCGTTGCCTCCTGCACCTTGTTTTCACCCACGTCCACAACACCTGCGGCATAGGCGGCTTCCACAGCATCAGGACCATGGGTCTTGGTGACGGCAACCAGCGTTACCTCCTGCCTGTGACCGCCCCGTTGTACAGCTTGCGCAATGCGTTCGCGCACGGCCCCGACGGCCGCTCGCACCTGCTCAGCGTTGATCTGATTCTGGTCCCAAATTGGCATAACTTATAAGGTTAGGTCTCTCGGCGACCCTACACAAGTAATGCCGGGCGGCAGTCCCAATACCTGCTTCAATGCTACTGTAACACCGCCACCCTGTTGCCGTCACCGCCTTCATCAGCAAATTTCGCGACCATGTCGTGCACCTGCATGGGCGTGAGCCCCGTTACCAGCTCACCGGCTCTGGCCACCGATATCCCGGCGGTCTCCTCGGACACCACCACTACAAAAGCATCGGTTTCCTCGGCCAGCCCCAGGGCTGCCCTGTGTCTGGTACCCATCGACTTCTGGCTCAACGTGCCCGCCGAAAGCGGAAGTATGCAGCCCGCACCAATGATGCGATCACCACGCACTATGACCGCACCATCGTGCAAAGGCGAGTAGGGCGTGAAAATCGTGGCCAGCAGGTCAGCACTGAGGCGCGCATCAAGGGCCGAGCCGGTCTCTATATAGTCATCCAGCGCGAGCTGATGCTCAATCGCGATTATGGCCCCCACGCCACTGCGTGACAGGCGCTCCACGGCGTCGGCTATGGCATCTTCGCGTACACCCGTGCTCTCATCGTGGGCAAATAACCTGCCCAGAGGTGCATGACCCAGGTGCGACAACGCAGAGCGCAACTCGGGCTGAAAGATGATCAGCAGCGCGAAGAAGCCATAAGTGAAAAGCAGGCCCAGCAAGTGCCGAATCATTGTGAGCTGCAGCCAGTTGGCCAATGCGTAGACGCCAGCGAGTACCACCACACCGCCGAATATCTGCAATGCCCTCCTGCCCTGAACGAAGCCCAGCAGGTAGTAGAAGACCAACGCGACGAGCCCGATATCGAGCCCGTCGCGCCAGGTTATTTCGAACGGGATGCCCAGAGAGTCCCTCACGCCGTCATCTGCGGAGTGTCGTTCTGGACATCAGGCCGGTGCGACCTCAGGACCGCCAAGAAGCGGCGGTGTGGCCGGACGCGGTGAGAGCGCAGGCTGACCCACCGCTGCCGGCGTGGTAGGCGCAACCGGTGGTTCGGGACGCGGAGGCAGCGGCTTTCCGGCCTTGAGCAGCAAAATGTCGTCACGCGTGAGAGTCTCCCGCTCCAGCAGAGCATTGGCCACTGCCTCAAGCAGGCTGCGGTGCTCCGTGAGAACGTTGACCGCTCGCGCGTAGGCCTCAAAGGCCACACGCTTCACCTCGGCGTCAACAAGCTGCGCAGTCTGTTCGGAAATCTCGCGCCGCGACTGGATCTCACGACCCAGAAACAGCTCGTGCTCATTTTCGCCCACCAGAATGGGGCCAATGGTGTCCGAGAGTCCCCACTGTGTGACGTAGCGACGTGCAATGTTGGTGGCCTGCTGGATGTCACTGGCAGCACCTGTGGTCACGCGACCGTGGCCAAAGATGATCTCCTCTGCAGCGCGCCCTCCGTAGGCCATGGCAAGCCTGGCTTCCAGTTGCTCACGAGTAACAGACACGCGGTCATCTTCGGGAAGCGTGAAGGCAATGCCCAGCGCACGTCCACGTGGAACGATGGTGACCTTGTGCAGGGGATCGTTGCCGGGAATCATCATTGCGCACACTGCATGGCCGCCCTCGTGGAAGGCCGTGAGTCTGCGCTCGTCTTCCTTCATAACGAGTGACTTGCGCTCGGCGCCCAGCATGACACGATCCTTAGCGTCTTCAAGGTCGTGCATGTAGATCTTTTCATGATTGCGCCTCGCTGCCAGCAGCGCGCCTTCATTGACCAGATTGGCCAGATCGGCGCCCGACATACCCGGGGTACCGCGAGCGAGCGAAGTGACGCTTACGTCGTCAGCGATGGGCTTGTTGCGCAGATGCACCTTGAGGATGCCTTCCCGTCCGCGAAGGTCGGGGGCGTCCACGACTATCTGCCTGTCAAAGCGACCGGGCCGCAGAAGTGCGGGGTCAAGCACGTCCGGTCTGTTCGTCGCGGCAATGAGTATCACACCGTCGTTGGACTCAAAGCCGTCCATCTCCACCAGAAGCTGGTTGAGTGTCTGTTCGCGTTCGTCGTGTCCGCCGCCCAGACCGGCGCCGCGATGGCGACCCACAGCGTCGATTTCATCTATGAAGATGATGCAGGGCGCATTGGTCTTGCCCTGCTCAAAGAGATCCCGCACGCGCGAAGCACCAACACCCACAAACATCTCAACGAAGTCGGAGCCCGACATGCTGAAGAAGGGGCGTCCGGCTTCTCCGGCCACAGCGCGCGCCAGCAGGGTCTTGCCCGTTCCTGGCGGGCCCACCAGGAGCGCGCCCTTGGGCAAGCGGCCGCCGAGTCGGGTGAACTTCTGCGGATCCTTGAGGAACTCGATGATTTCCTGAAGCTCGACCTTGGCCTCATCTGCACCGGCCACGTCGGCAAAGGTCACCTTGGGGGTGTCACCGGTGAGCAGCTTGGCCTTGCTCTTTCCGAAGGAAAAGGCCTTGTTGCCGCCCGCCTGCATGGAGCGGAAGAAGAAGATCCAGAAGCCAATGAGCAGGGCTATGGGCAGCAAGCTGGTAAGCAAGCTGCCAAGGTTGAATCTTGGCTCCTGAGTGGCAGTACGCACACCACGTGCGTAGAGGCGGTCCTGTTCATCTGCCAGCGAACCGGGTACCAGCCTTACCGTGAAGCGCTTGGCCTCGCGGTTCAGCACCCGGATGGACTGGTTGAACTGACCGACAACCACGTTGTCGGACTGGAATGTTGCCGACTTGATGTTCCCTGCTTCGAGCTGTTGCCGGTAGTCTGAATAGCCGATTTCAGGAGCCTGGACTTCGCGGCCGTTCCCGTATGAGAGGAGCGCGACCGGAATCATGATGACCAGGATCCAGAAAGCAGCAGTTTTTGACCAACGGCCCCAGCCCGCAGGCTTCTTGGGAGATGGCGTCATGTTGGGGGGCATGGGATCACCGCCTGACTACAGACTGGCCACATACGGCAGGTGCCGAAGGTTCTCGGCGTGGTCCAGCCCGTACCCGACCAGAAATTCGTGCGGGGCATCAAAACCGATGAACCGCGTGGGATAATGAAGCTCACTCGAGATCCGCTTGTGCAGGAATGCACAGATCTCCAGCGAGCGTGGATGACGTTTGAGAAGCAGCTCTACCAGACGGTTCAATGTCCGGCCCGAATCAATGATATCCTCAATGACCAGAATATGTTTCCCCGAAATCGGAGTTTTCGGATCATAAAGCACATTGATCACTCCGGATGTCTCCCGGGCCTCTCCATATGAAGAGACCACCATGAAGCTCACATCCAGCGGTCTGGCAATATGACGTACCAGATCGGCCATGAAAACAAAGCTTCCCTTGAGCAGACCGATTACCAGGAGGTCTCCATCGGGATAGGCGGCGGTGATTTCGGCGCCAAGCTCTGCCACGCGTGAGGCAATGGCATCGGCAGCGAACACGATCCGTGCCGGCACCTCGCCCTTAAGCCTTGGGTCCTGCACACCCGGTTCAGTCTGGCTCGCGCTCACATAAATACCATAACAATTCCGGCCTGCCGGACCGGAACGGTGCCGCCTCGCTGCGACCGAGGCCGGGAACCCAGACCACCTCGTCACCCTCGACGAGCACCGGCCAGAGCCGACGATCGGGTACCCGAACTCCAAACTCCGAAAAATACCTTGTGACGCGCCTTCCTGTGGGGAAACCGTTCGTGTTCAGACAATCACCTGCCTGCCAGGGTCGCAGATCCACCATGGTACCGGCCTCAAGGCCCATGGCCCATAAGTTGGTCGGCTCTTGTGTATCCAGCTTTCTGAAACGCCATTTTCCGAGCCTCGCGGGCAGCTCTGACCACCTCCCGCGCCAGCGCCAGGGTGTCTGGTCCGTGGGCTGGCGGCCCGCTTCAGGTTCGATAACCATATCCGGGCTTTTCACACCAGTCGGGTCAGCGGCATCACGCGTTTCCACAACAAAGACATCGACCTTCTTCCCGTCTACCTGACGGCGGCGGAGACGGGTCACACGCCCGCCGGCCGGCGTCGCGCTCGCACCCACTCGTTGTGCCCCGGTGAAGGCCACGAGAGTCCGGATACCCGCTGTGTCCAGTGTGACACCGGCTTTTGCGCAAATGGCCGGCCAGAGCAGCGCCCTGCCCTCTGCTGTTGTACACTCAACAACCGAGGCCGGTACTTCCACTTCCCGGCCTCCCTTTGTCACTTCCAGGCCTGATCTCTCAAGTAGTGAGTCCAGCTCAAGACGGAGTGCAGCGGCACGCCCGGCAATTGCTATCATGTCGCGGCCGAAGCCTGGTGACGCCTGCTCAAGTGCCGGCAGAAGGTCAAGCCTTACACGAACCCTTTGGTATGCCCTGGAGATGTTCATCGGATCATCCAGAAATGGGCGCCCGGTTGCCTCAAGCCACTGCCGAAGCTCTGTGCGTGACAGGTTCAGCCATGGTCTCAACACGGACGAGGGAGCGGCCAGCGCTGCAAGGCCACGTGCTCCGGTGCCTCTCATCATGCGTATGACTATGGTCTCCAGATGGTCATCGCGAGTATGCGCAGTGACAACCTGAGCCCCGAAGCCAGCGGCGACCCTCCGCAGGAATTCCCAGCGGAGCTCCCTCCATGCCGCCTCCCCTCGCACCCGGCGCCTGGCATTCTCGCGTACGACCGCGAGCCCCAGGCGCCTGGCCTCAGCCACCACAAGTGAGCTCGCCTCCGATGCATATGCGCCCGTGCCGTGATCGTAGGTGGCCACCGCAGCCACACGGCCTCGGGCCCATCGAGCGGCGGCAAACAGGAGGGCCATTGAGTCGCTGCCGCCAGACACGGCCAGCAACAGACGATCAGAACCGGTGGCCAATGCCGCCTCCAGAGAGGCACGGAGAGCCAGACCTGCATCAACGGCCGCATGAGTCATGTTGCCGGCAGCTCCTGTAGCCGCTGCGACATCCGCGAAAGCGGCGGCCGGCGCTGCGCTCGCACCCGGCAGCACGCCGGCAGCACGCTCCGAAATCGGACTTGCAGGTCGCCAACCCGATTCACTCTCAGGATCCGCGCTCATCATCCTGCAGGAATGTCCCGGCGCGGCTGTAAGGTCAACTCCCAATTCAAGCATTCGCGCAACACATTCGCACTGCAACCCATTCCCTTGAGGCCAACTCCGCACTAGCATACGTGAGCACGAGCCAGCTTGTCTCATGCAGCTTCGGGCAGCGACAGCCCTGTGTTGCAGGAACGACCATGAGTTGTTCACCCCGACAGAGCTGGCCAACAAACTCACTGGCGCCTTTACGGAGCACCACCGTGGAATCACACAGCACCCTGGGAACCATCTGGGCCACACTGGGCATGACGGGCTACTGGATGGGTCTTCTGTGGCTGAACATACTGCTCAGCAACTTCCTGACTCCATTGCTGATCATTCCTTTCACCTGGATTCAGGACGCGGTACGCAAGCGCTGATTCTGTTCGCTGGCGCAAAGCGGTACCGGCCATAGTGACGGCTGAAGTCTGGACCAGTGAGGCGCACACCGAAGTGGGCGCCTCTTTGCTTGTGCAACATGGAGTCGCGCGGCAACCCCCGGGCGCAATCGCCGAGACGGGTAATTCTGCAGGATGAGCGCAATATGAGCATACCCATTGCGGCACCGGGGCCGGGCGTGAGATCCGCCGGGCTGCCACAAGCCGGAATACCGGCCGAAGCACCACCGCTTTCCACTGTAATGCTGCACTACGCAGCAAGCCTGACATGGCTTTGCGTGGCTGCACCGGTGCTTTACCCGGTGGGAGACAGGCTCTTGCGCAACATGACCTTCGATCCGATGGTCATTGCGTTCGTGCACATGATCATGCTGGGCGTGGTAGGGTCAGCGATTTTCGGCACGCTGCTGCAGTTCATACCAGTGGGACTCGGGGTTCCTTTGCACGATGCCCGACTGGGTCTTCTTGGCTTCGTACTTTATGAGCTCGGCGTCGCCACAATGATTGCAGGTTTCTGGTGGTGGATTGGCTGGCTTCAGGCTCTCGGCTGGCTCATCATTTTCGGCGCCATTGGCGCACACGCCCAGAACACGCTGCACGCGAGACGCAGAACAGTAAACGGAAAAATCGTGGGAGCCTTTATTACCATATCCCACGGCTTTTTTGGTTTCGCAATGGCCGTTGCAGCAGCAAGGATAGGGGAAACACTTGGTTTCTGGCACATAGACAGGCTTTATCTTCTGGCAGCGCACGCACTCTTCGGTGCTGTTGGTTTCGGTACGCTCACAGCAATTGGTATCGGCTCCCGCATGCTACCCACGTTTCTCAATGCGCCCGGCAACGATGGTCGCTGGTTGTCAAACCAGCTTCTCATTGCCAGTGTGGGGCTGCTGGTGTTCGGGGTTGGTGCAATTCTCACTCAGCACTGGATTATCCGCATCGGGGCCTTCACGGTGCTGGTGGCCGGAGTAATCAGCTCACTGATTCTGGCTCGCTGGTTCAGGAGACGGCAACGCAGCCTGGACAGCTCACTCAGACATCTGGTCGTGGCCGCAACTGCGCTGAGCACGGCGGTGGTAATGGGAATGATAATTTTTGCAGTGAGTCCGCTGGCACTCAATCGCTGGGCCGCGATCATGGTGGTGTTGCTGCTGGGCTGGCTCACAACACTGGTGATGGGAGTGATGTCCAAGATTCTGCCACATGTGCTCTATCTGAATCTCGCCCTGAGCCGTCCGCGACTGCTCGCCATAGGCACGCCCAACAGGCTTCTCAAGGCCTGGCTGCTTGGCCTGGCCTC
>CAZWSJ010000004.1:39763-92427 GCA_964636415.1 uncultured Gemmatimonas sp.
GATATTCTGGCCAGCACGGTTGGATGGCCAGGCCGGTCATTCGCTTTCCCGTGTACCTCCATTCTCTGCGGGGACCCGCATACATGTCTCTATCTCACCGCACCGGGTGGTTCGTTGCAACGGCAACCGTGGTGGCAACTCTCGCCTACGGTTTCGCCTGTGCACCGTCCAGCAGTTCGTCCGGCGCTATCGGCGCTGGTGATGCCGCAAGCAAGGTTTACGTTCCTCCCGGTTCACACGACGAGTTCTACGCTTTCCTCTCCGGTGGTTTCAACGGACAGGTGGGCGTGTACGGCCTCCCGTCTGGCCGACTCCTCAAGATCATTCCCGTGTTTTCCCAGTTTCCGGAAAACGGGTATGGTTACGCGGAGGAAACCAAGCCGATGCTGGAAACCACATTCGGCTTTATACCATGGGATGATCTCCATCACACGGCGCTCTCTCAGACCGATGGTGCCGACGATGGTCGCTGGCTGTTCGTCAACGCGAACAACACCCCACGTGTTGCCCGTATTGACCTGACGACCTTCCAGACTGCCGAAATTCTGCAGATCCCCAACACGGGTGGCAATCACGGCTCGCCGTTCATCACGTCGAACACAGAGTACGTGATAGCATCAACGCGTTTCTCACTGCCCATACCACAGGCCGACATCCCCATCAGCGACTACGCCAAGAGCTTCAAGGGAACCATCTCCTTTATCAAGGCAGACGATCCCGGCAAGATGGATGTGTCGTTCCAGCTTCTGGTGCCCGGTTACAACTACGATCTGGCACGTGCCGGCAAGGGGCCGTCAAAAGACTGGGTGTTCCTCACGTCTTACAACACCGAGCAGGCCTACGAAAAGCTCGAAGTCAACGCATCCAAGAACGACAAGGACTACATAGCCGCGATCAACTGGCGCACCCTTGAGGCATGCAACAAGGACGGCAAGGCAGAAACCTGGCCGGCCGACTACATGCACAACGTGATGGACGAGTTCAGTCACACGGCCAAGATCGAGCGCAAGTCTTCCGTCAAGGTGCTCAATCCCACCACCTGCCCCAACGCGATCTATTTCCTGCCCACGCCCAAGTCTCCGCACGGCGCAGACGTGGACCCATCGGGTGAATACATCGTTGCAGGTGGCAAGCTCGCCACGGTGATTCCGGTGCACTCCTTCACCAAGATGCAGCAGGCCATCAAGGATCAGGCTTTTGAGACCACGGTTGAAGGCATTCCCGTGCTCAAGTACGAAGCCGTGATGGCGGGTGAAGTAAAGGATCCCGGACTGGGTCCGCTGCACACAGAGTTTGACGGCAAGGGTTACGCCTACACCTCGCTGTTCATTTCTTCCGAGATCGTAAAGTGGAAGCTGGGCACATGGGAGATCGTGGATCGGGTACCCACATACTATTCGATCGGACACCTCATGATCCCCGGTGGCGGCACCACCAAGCCCACCGGCAAGTACGTCCTTGCGCTCAACAAGATCACAAAGGACCGCTACCTGCCTACCGGCCCCGAGCTTACCCAGTCGGCGCAGCTCTACGACATCACTGGCGACAAGATGAAGCTGCTGCTCGACTTCCCGACCACGGGAGAGCCGCACTACGCAAACGCGATCGAAGCCTCCAAGATCGTGAACAACCAGAAGCGCTTCTACTCCCTGGCTGAGAACCAGCATGCCTACGTCGCCCGTACCGAACGCGAAGCGGGTGTGAGCAGGAGCGGCAAGGTTGTACATATTCGCATGACGGCCATTCGCTCGCACTTTGCGCCTGACAACATCGAAGGCGTGCAGCTTGGCGACACCGTGCTGTTCCATGTAACCAACCTGGAGCAGGACTGGGATCTGCCGCACGGATTTGCGGTTCAGGGTGCCAACACTGCGGAGCTGCTGGTAATGCCCGGTGAAACGCGCACACTGCGTTGGGTACCACGGTCCACGGGAATCTTCCCGATCTACTGCACGGACTTCTGCTCCGCACTGCACCAGGAGATGTCCGGTTACGTACGCGTGTCACCGGCGGGTTCAAACGTGCCGCTTTCAGCGAACACCGTGAAGGCACAGAACCAGCAGGCCCGGGCAGCAGAGCGTGGCGTTTCACTGCCCACTCCGCCGGGTGCTGTCACCGGCAGCTCGCCCGCGAGCAGCGGACCGGGCACTCGCTGATCACTCACCTTCGCAGGAAACCATCCTCTGCGGGGAGACCGGAGATCTGGTGCTCCAGACACCAGACTCCGGATCTTCCCGGGGATCCACATACATGACAGTTCCCGTCAGAGCCCGCTGGATGCTTGCAGCATCCGCCACACTACTGGGTCTTGCCCTCTTCTTTCCGCTTTGGCGCGTGTCGCTGATTGCGCCGCAATATCCCGAAGGGCTGGGCATGCACATCTGGGCACACACCGTCGCTGGCGTGAATCCCACGGACCTGCCCAACATCAACGGGCTCAATCACTACATCGGCATGAAGACCATTGAGCCCGACAGCATCCCGGAGCTCAAGATCATGCCGCCCGGCATCGTGGCCATGTGTGTTCTTGGCCTTCTGGTGGCGTGGCGTGGAAATCGTATTCTCATGCGCACCTGGGTTGTTGCACTGCTCATCGCCGGCCTGGCGGGAATGGTGGACTTCTACCTCTGGGAATATGATTACGGCCACAATCTCGACCTGGAAAACGCACCGATTCAGGTTCCGGGCATGACGTATCAGCCTCCATTGCTTGGCACCAAGCAGTTGCTCAACTTCACCGCAACTTCGTGGCCCGCAAGCGGCGGTATCATGGCCATAGTCGCCGTCATTCTGGCTGTGAGTTCGGCAACTATCGGCATGAAAGACAACAAGGAGAAAAAAGACAAACCGGAGCCCCAGGACGGTTCTGTACGCGCGCGTGAGGCTACGGCGTGACGCGCAGGCAGATGATCACACTTATCGCGCTGGCACTGGCTGCCGGCTGCAGCAACGACTCTCCACGCGCACTGGTACGTGGCGAGGACAGTTGCGCCTACTGTCGCATGACCATCGACGATCTTCGCTTCGGTGCACTGGTGCTCAGTGATCGCGGCAAACTGCAGACATTTGACTCCATAGAGTGTGCAGCCAACTGGGTTGCAGCTCAGTTGCCGGATCACGCACCTCGTGCCATCTGGGTGGCCAATTTCACTGACCCTTCCCAATGGGTTGATGCCAACAACGCTGTGTTCCTGCACGGCAGCCAGATTCGCTCCCCGATGGGCCGCGATCTGGTGGCCTTCGCAGCCAACTCCGACGGTGAGGCACTGCAACGTGCCCATGGAGGCAGCGTAATAGACTGGGCAGCGGTGAGAGAACTTGTTGCCACCCCTCAAGAATCACCCGATGCAGGAGCAGCAAATGCACACTCTCACTGAGCTTGTGTCTGTTGCCGCTCTCGCGCTCGCCCTGGGCCTTCCCTCGGGCCCCAAAACCATCAACGCACTGGTTCTCACTGCGCCCGTCAATGCCGATACTGTGTGGGTGTCGGCAAGCGGTGAGAACGGAAACTATACAAAGATCGCAGATGCGATCGATCAGGTGAATCGTCACGGTGTGGTACGCGTAAGACCTGGTGTGTACCGCGAACCCACCATAGTAGTACTCAAACCACTCACAATCGACGCCGATCCGAATGCCGTGATTGACGGTGAGGGTCAGCGTGAACTGATGGTTGTTAATGCCGATTCCGTCACAGTGCGCGGACTCACGTTTCGGAACACCGGTGTCAGCCTCACCACCGATCGCTCAGCTCTGCGCGTCATGGAGGCCGGCGGCTGCCTTATCGAGAACAACCGCTTTGAAGCAACTCTCTTTGCCGTGTACATGCAAAGAGCCAGCTCCTGTCTCGTAAGACACAATGTACTGCACGGTATTGAAGGCTCTCAGACACTCACCGGCAATGGCCTGCACAGTTGGGCGAGCCGCAATCTGGTGTTCGAGGACAATGTCATCGACGGGCATCGGGACGGAATCTATTTCGAGTTCACCGTTGGCAGCGTCGCACGCCGCAACGTGAGCACGAACAGCCTGCGCTACGGGCTGCACTTTATGTTCTCCGACTCATGCAGTTACGAGGACAACGAGTTCCGCGACAACGAATCCGGCGTGGCCGTCATGTATGCCAAGTACATACACATGACAAACAACCGCTTCCTCCACAACCGGGGGAGCGCAGCCTACGGACTGCTGCTCAAGGAAATCAGTGACAGCGAAATCCGGAACAACAGTTTCGTTGACAATTCCGTTGCCATGCACCTGGACGGCTCCAGCCGCAACCTGGTGACAGACAACGATTTCGTGCGCAACGGATGGGCTGTGAGGATTCTGGCGGACGCACAGGACAACATGGTCGAACGCAACGCGTTTCAGGGCAATCTGTTTGACGTTGGTACCAACAGCCGCATGAGTTACACTTCCACCTTCCGCAACAACTGGTGGGATCGCTACCGCGGCTATGATTTGGATCGTGATGGCATAGGAGACGTGCCGCATTCACCCGTCCGCCTCTTTTCCATTCTGGTGGAACAGTCTCCGCCGGCCATGGTGCTTGTGCGCTCACTTCTGGTGGATCTGCTGGACATTGCTGAACGGGTGGTTCCAGCTCTCACTCCCGCCGCCCTCAGGGACGAGTCACCACTCATGCGTGCGCCTCGCAAACTGCCGTAACTTCTGCAACACTGAATCATGTCGCCATCACCCATCGTCAGCATTCGGGATCTGAGCAAGAGATATGGCTCACGTACCGTACTCGACCGTGTCTCGCTGGATATTGAGCGCGGATCTGTAACTGCCATTATCGGGCCCAACGGCGCAGGCAAGACCACGCTCAACAAGGCCATACTGGGCCTGGTCCGTCAGAGCACGGGCAGCATAGCCTTTGACGGTCAGGATACTGCCGGCCGCATTGATCACCGCGCCCGCATCGGATACATGCCTCAACTTGCACGCTATCCGGAAACTTTCACGGGCCGAGACGTGCTCTCGCTCCTGAGTGAACTGCGCGGTGAGTCCAATGCGCGTGATACCGGTTTGATAGAGGCCTTCGAGCTTGAACGGTTTCTTGACCAGCCCGCCCGCGCACTGAGTGGCGGCCAGCGGCAGCGCATCAACGCTGCCGCGGCGTTTCTCTTCAGCCCCGATCTCCTGTTGCTGGATGAACCAACCGCAGGGCTTGATCCCATAGCGAGTGGCATATTAAAGAGGGCAATAAGACGCGTTCGCAGCAACGGCCGCGCGGTGGTGATCACCTCGCACATCCTCAGCGAGCTTCAGGAACTGGCCGATACCATCGTGTTTCTGCACGAGGGTCGCATGGCCTGGCATGGTGCCGTTGGAACACTTCTGGAAGACACCGGCATGCCCACACTCGAAGAGGCAATAGCACATCTCATGCTGCACGGTTCCATCGCAGTGCCGGCAGGGGCACAGGTATGAACAACGATCTGACACTCGCAAGCCAGACCGACAAAGCTGCAATCAGGTCCGTGACAACGTCTGTATCACCAGCCGTGGTGAGAACGGTGCTGATGCACGAATGGCGCAGCGTGCGCAGAAATCGCGGTGTAGTGCTGTTCACGATTGGTACATGGCTGCTCACCGAGGGCGTACTGCGCCTCACGGGATCTGCCGAGCGAAGCCTGGTCTCTCTCTTGAATCTTGTGCTGTTTCTGGTCCCTCTGGTGTCATTGATGCTGGGAATCATAGGCTGGCACAGCTCACGCGAGTTCACAGAGCTGCTTCTCACTCAGCCCGTTAAACGCACACGCCTCTTTCTGGCGCTTTATCTGGGACAAGTGCTGCCGCTTGCTGTGGGATTTGCCCTGGCAGTCTTCTTCCCACTCGCAATGCACCGGGCGCTGGGCCCTGAAGTGGCGCCGCTGGCGCTCGCCACCATCGGCAGCGGTGTGGCACTGGCCTTCGTATTTGGAGGCTTTGCGCTCCTCATAGGCGTACGCATCGACGACAGATTACGCAGCGTCGTGGCAGGACTCATGCTCTGGCTTCTGCTCAGTGTTGGCTACGACGCATTGGTGCTGCTGGTGTCCACCACCTTCTCAGACTATCCGCTTGAGCGCCCAATGCTCGCTCTCATGCTCGGCAACCCTATCGACCTGGCAAGATCAGTAATCGTGCTGCACAGCGACACGGCGGCCCTCATGGGCTATACCGGCGCGGTGCTCAAACGCTTCCTCGGTACACCACTGGGCACTCTTTCAGCAGTTATTGGTCTGTTGCTTTGGATGTCCGTGCCCGCATTCCTTGCCCGCAGAATCTTCAACAATCGTGATTTCTGAGCGGTGTAAGGGCTATCAAACATGCCCGCGGCCACGCTGTACGTAGCGTCGACCACGCCATACCCGTTGCGCAGCAGGCGCACGCAACATGCTTGCACTGAGCCTGAGCGCAGCGGGCATGTCACTCAGCCAGGAAAGCCAGTACGGCAAACCGCGCTTCACGTAACTCCCCTGCATGGCGAGCAGCATTGAAAGCCTGACAACAAGAGCCATCAGGTTCACACAAAACACCCAGCCGAACAGCAGCGACGACAGAATGAGCTCGCCCTTGTTTGCCTGGGTACCAGATTGCAGAAGCAATGCTATAAGAATCGGGAGTGGCAGTGCCTGCACCAGCCATACGAGCAGCACGTCACCCCAACGCTGGCCCAGACTGCTTGAGTCGCTCAAATCAATACTTCTCCCCCACTCACGCCACATTTCGCGCAATCCTCTGTAGGCGCGTACCTGAATCACGCGGGACCCATCCTCAAAGCCAACTCGCAGGCCGCTTCGGGCAAGGTGCCGAGCCAGTGTCACATCGTCGCTGAATGAGTTGCGCGCCGCAGCGTAACCTCCATGCTCCAGCAACACTCTGCGTCGTGCGAGGAAACACTGCCCGTTGGCCAGCACGCGGTCGGGCGGCTGGTCAGCACCTGCAGCGCCTGTGCGGTATACCAGCGACACGAGCATGGCGGGCTGCACCAGGCGTTCGCCTGCCGTCTGGCCAGCAAAGCGCGGAGAGAAACTCACCACGTCGTAGCCGTTCTTCTCGGCCACAGCTAGCAAGGCGCCCACCATCCCAGGCTGCGGAACTGTGTCAGCATCAATGCCCAGCACCCATTCTCCCGTGGCGTTCTCAAGTCCCTTCTGGAGCGCCCAAACCTTGCCAACCCAGCCCGCTGGCAGCTCTCCGTCGCTCAGCAGGCGAAGCCGGGTGTCAAGCTCGGCCGCCCTGCTCACAAGCTGGGCGGTACCATCGCTGGAATTACTGTCGATTACGAGAATCTCGGTGAGCGGGAGCCCTTGAACCTTGAGACCGGCAATACAGGGACCAATTCTCCGAGCCTCATTGAGACTGGGAATGAGAACGCTCAATGACGTGTCACTGCGCTCTTCCAGCAGTGGCGATACAGCAGGATTGCGGTTACGGCCCGGCGCAAGACGTCGAAGAAGTATCAGCAGCGCCAGCGTCTGGCCCGCCGCAAATAAGACAAGAGCTACTCGCTCTGTTGTAAAGAAAAAAATGGAGTTGATGGGGAGCCTGCCTGACTGAACCGGTACGGTAGCAAATGAATCGGGGTGACCGAAGTATTCAAGCAGAATTACCCGGTCACCCCGTGGGATGACGGCTTATCAGTCTCTTGTCAGCCTGTCAGCCCATCATCGTCCGTTCAGCTTCAGTTCACCTGCGATCCCGGCTCAACGCCCTGCAGCCAGTAACCAAACCACTGACGGAGGCGGCCAAGGCGATCGACCAGCAGCCATGGCTCACCCGTGCGGCTCAGGTCATGTGTAGACCGTGGATAGCGAATCATCTCCACCGGCACACCCTGCTTCTTAAGCGACATGAACCACATTTCAGCGTTGCCCATGGGAGTGCGATGATCTTCCTCGCTCTGCACAATGAGCATGGGTGTCTTCACCTTGTTCACATAACGAATGGGGGAAAGCTCATCGTAGAGTTTCTGATTGTCCCAGGGCTTGCCAAAGAACTCGAACTCAGTGAGAGACTGCGCATCGCTGGAGCCATACCAGTAGGTCCAGTCGGTGATGGTGCGGTCGGTTTCAATGGCTTTGAAGCGAGTGGTCTTGGTGGCAATCCATGTTGTCATGAAGCCGCCATAAGAGCCGCCGGTGGCACCCATCTTCGTGCTGTCCACGTCGGGACGGACCGACATGAGATCAACTGCCTTCATGATGTCCTGGTAGTCTTCCATGCCCCAGCGGCCGCGGGTGCTGTAAGTGAAGGGAGCGCCATAGCCGCTGGATCCGCGTGGGTTGGTGAAGAGCACGAACATGCCCTTGGCAGCCAGATTCTGGAACTCGTCGAACCAGCCCTCGCCATAGGAGGAGTGCGGGCCACCGTGAATGTAGATGACCAGCGGATACTTCTTGCCCTGCTCATAGCCGTATGGCTTCATCAGCCAGCCTTCGATCTCCATGTTGCCTACACTCTTGTAAGTGAAGCGCTCTGCGTCGCTCCACACCACATCCGCGTTCACCTCATCGTTGAACCCGGTAAGCTTGCGCTCGCCCGTGCCATCGGCGTTGGCGATGAACAGCTCAGTGGGCTTGTTCATGGAGGTGGCAACAAAGGCGATCTTGCTCCCCGTTGCGTCATAGCTGACGCCGCGAATCTGCCTGCGACCACCGATTACCTCTGTTGGTGCAGACTTGCCCGAAAGATCGGCGTTGAGAACTGCGGTGCGTCCGCCGATTTCTGCGGTGAACTGGATGGTGCCGTTTGGCAGCCAGTTGAAGGAGCCGGGCTCATACTGCCAGCCAGGAAGAAGATTGCGCGGAGTTCCTCCATTCACGTCCACCACATAGATGCTGGCATTTTTCATCCGCGATGAGCGACCCACGAACGCGATCTGGCTTCCGTCGGGCGACCAGGTAAGCTGTTGCTCCGTACCCATCCACTCCACCAGCTTGCGTGGAGTGCCACCGTTGCTGTCGATGATGTAGATGTCCGACGAATTCACATCGGCTTCGTCGCGGGTCTTATTGTAGGGCAGCTTGGCAATGGAATCGCGCTCAAGGTCCACCACGGAATCGGCCCGCAGCTGCGCATCGGCAGTAAAGGCAATGAGCTTTCCGTCGGGGGAAACAACAGGTGACCTGTGAGAATAGATGGTATTGGTGATGACCTTTCTTTCAGTTTCACCGAAGTTCTGGCGTGCGATCTGCCCGGCACGCCAAGTGCGCGCAACACGGGGTCCCGGAACGAAGTTTTGCCCGTTCACCTTATAGCGCATGTCAACGATCTGCATGCCATCAAAACGGCCCGGCACAGACGGACGCGTTATTGCACCATAAGGCGGTCTGGCCATGGCAGGCATTTGGGCGTAGGGGTCGGGGCCCGGGGGAGCTGCGGCTGCTCCGCCGCCGCCACCGCCGAAGGGGCTGCCACCAAAACCGCCGAATCCGCCACCACCATCACTTGACACGGAAAAAGAGCCGTCCTTTGGAGTGGAACCAGTGAGGTAACCGGTAACCTGGATGGCCTCGCCGCCCGGCTGGTCAAGCCTGATGGCCCATGTATTGCCAGTGCCACCAGCGCGTTGCGAACTAAAGAAGAGGTACTTACCGTCGTCGGACCAACGCGGATTGCTGCTTTCCGTGTTGGGTGCGGTCCAGCGCAGAGGCTCACCACCATCTGTGCCTACCACCCACACTTCGCTGTGCCGGCGATTGTCTGCCTCGACTGGACGGGTGACGGTCATGGCCACACGCTTTCCGTCGGGCGACATAGCGGGGCTGCTGACGGTTGCCACGCGATACCAGTCACGCAGCATCATGGCCCGCGGACCCTTTGGCAGTGGCTGCAGGGCCTGATTCCCGCGCTGCGCTGCCGAGGCATTTGCACCACCCTGGCCAGCGCGGCCGGGCGGCTGCGCCAGCAGCAACGCCGGAGAGGCAAGAGCCAACAGAACTAATGCGCCTGTGGCGCGTCGCCAGGAGAGAGAAGCTTGCATATCGATTTCCGGGGTGAAGGGCCACAGAGGGGATTGACGTATTACGCAGGAAAAGCGGCTTGTGTTGGGTACCCACGCTTAATGCGAACAAAAGCCGAAGCTCCCTCTGATCGCAATGAAATGAAGATAGCACCATACGGGAACTGTTTCAGCACCGGCAAAATGAAGCTTGCCACCTGACGTACCAGACCGTAGCATATCCTTCGTGCGGAGGAGCGTCCGCACAACTCTCAGTACCCGTGAAGCCGGACACCCTGTTCGGATATCACAAATACCCGCTTTCGTTTGATTCCATGGTTCAGGTTCCAAGCCCTGGTCCACGGTAGCAGAGCCCGTTGTCAAACCCTGCATCAGGAGGTGATCCATTGGCTTTCCATTCTGTCCAACCGGTTCGTTTCACACACCCGCAGCACCAAGGTGGGTGACATTCCCTCCTGATTCGTTGCAGAACACAGGGTGAGGCAGGCGCCTGACGCAGGCCTCTCGTCAACGAACCGCTAAAAACAGATATCCCCCGTACTGACCGCGGGCCGGGCAGTCGGGGGATCTGTGTTTTCTGTATCTGCAGAAGCTCTGATTCTGTTACTTCGCTACGCGGAGCTTTGAGAGTTCTTCAAGTGAGCTGTCTGCAGCGGCAACAAGCGCTGCCGCAAACTCTGTGGTGCCGCGATAAAAGACAGGGTCTATTTTGTCTGCCTCATCACCGGCCTTGTGGTAATCAGGATGGTCTTCAACGCCCAGGTAATAGAATGGAATTCCCTTTGCGTGAAAGGCAGCATGATCGGATGAATTGGTCCAGTCATCACCGGGCTTGAGGTCTCTTGTGTCGTGTCCGAAACGCACAGGAATGGACGCTGACTCAGCCACCTTGAGAGCAAGCGGCTTGAGTCCCGGGTAATGCGAAGTGCCGGACACCCATAACGCACCGCCATCCTGTCGTGCAACCATGTCAAGATTGATGTTGAGACCGATGCGCTCAAGCGGAATTGGCGGATCGGCCACGAATGCACGCGAACCCACCATGCCACTTTCTTCTGCGTCAAAGAATGCAATCACCACGTCATGAAGTGGACGGTTCTTGATCAGGCGTTCGGCTATGGTCAACAATGCCACGCAACCTGACGCGTCATCGTCGGCCCCATTGAATACCTCGCCGTTGCGTATGCCCAGATGATCGTAATGAGCACTCAACACGAGTATCGGTCCGCTTCCCCGGGTTCCCGATATTTTCGCCACGATGTTTGCACCGATCGTGTCCGTGCTTCCGCCGCGGGGACTGAGAGTGACTCGCGTGGTGTAGGACTCACCTGCGGGAGGAACACCCATGTTCTCAAGTTCTCCCACAATCCAGGCGCGTGCTCTGGCACTGCCCACGGATCCCGCCCGTCTCCCTTCCATTGAGTCGGCAGAGAGCGCAGAGAGCCGCTGCATGATGTGCCTCGTCACGCTGTCAGTAACCGCTCCCGGCGCTTGCGCATGAACGTTTGCGCGCATGGGTTCGGCGATCAGCACAAGTGCAGGCAGCGCCACCATAGACAACAGGGGCCGCGCTATTGAAGGTCTTGTCATACAGCCAACCTCAGAAGAAGAAAACAGCTCCCAAAACCAGCATAAGATCAGGCGTGTTGCATGCCCGTCCAGTCAACCACTTCACCGCTGCGATAGCGGGGAAAACGCTCTGCCTGGTGCAACAGACCCCTCGCCACCTCCTCCATTGACAGATCTGCATCCACGTCGTGACCATCGTGACTACCGCAGTTGGCGGCGCCGGCGGAGCCCGCATTTCCCACGCAAACCACCACATTCCGTTCATCAAGATCGCGGGCGAGGGCCACCATCAGAGCACGAAGCGCCACGGCGCTCGCCGTTGTTGCATAGGATGCTCCCGACCCGTCTCCATTAACAGGGTTGGAGCCGGGGCTGATCACCAGAACTCTTGCGCTGTCCGAATGTGTAAGCCATGGCAGGAGAGTACGGATGAGAAGCAGCGGAGCCACCGCATGTCGGCGATAATGCTCCATCAATGCTGTACCCGAGAGACTCGTGAATTGGTCAGCGCCCTGCGCGTGCGATACAGACAAACGTTCGCGGTTGCCACGCAAACCGGATTCTGCCGGCCCAATAACAAGCAGATCCAGATTGTCAGTGAGTTCCTGCAGAACAGGAATCACATCGGTAACACAGGCAGCGTCAGCCGGATCCAGTTCCAGCAACTCCAGTCCACTGAACCCGGCGCGCAGATCGGTGAGCGCAGTAACACGGGCCGGGCTTCGACAGGCTGCGTAGACGAAGTCCCCACGGAGGAGACATTGACGCACCAGCTCCTGGCCCAGTGGATGTGAGGCGCCAGTGACCAGGGTCCTGTGTGGAGAATCGATGGACATACCGTTTGCGATCAGTTTGTTATCAGTGCGAAAACGGAAAGACCGGCAGTGAATCCGAGGAGTTGATTATGCGTTCAACCGCGCGGATATCGGCGTCGATTTCCACGGGCTTGTTGGCGCTTGCAAAATCCTCGCGTGTCTGATGCATTTCAACCAGAATGCCGGGATCCTTGAGAACGTGGCCGGTGAGTACAGCGACAACGCGGTCCGAGCTTTTTATCACGCCCTCATTTGCGAGCTGGCGAATCCCGGCAATAGAGGCGGCACTTGCCGGCTCACAGCCCACCCCCGAGGCGTCCACGGCGGCCTTGGCCTCCAGTATCTCGTTGTCCGTCACCGCCAGCACGAGTCCATTGGTTTCCCGGATGGCTCTTACCGCACGATTCCAGCTTGCCGGGTCGCCGATTCTGATTGCGGTGGCAATGGTTTCGGCCTGGACGCTGTAACGCATGGCGAAGTCTTCGCGAAAAGACCTTGCAAATGGCGCGGCACCGGCCGCCTGAACGGAAACCAGTCGTGGCAATCTGGAAATGAGCCCCAGTGCATGAGCCTCGCGCAGTGCCTTCCCGAACGCTGATGTGTTACCGAGGTTGCCGGCAGGCAGAACAATGAAGTCAGGCGCGGTCCAGTTGAGCTGCTGCAGCATCTCCAGCACAATTGTTTTCTGTCCTTCGATACGCCACGGGTTTATTGAATTGAGCAGATAGATCCCCAACTCCTTCGACGCCTGCTGTACCAACCTGAGGCAGTCGTCAAAGTCGCCACGCACCAGCAAAGTGCGGGCACCATAGGCGAGAGTCTGTGCCATCTTTCCAAGAGCCACCCGGCCGGCCGGCACGAACACCAGCCCTGGTATTCCAGCCTGGGCGGCGTAGGCAGCAAGCGACGCCGATGTGTTGCCGGTGGAGGCACAGGCCACCGCCGCTGCCCCAATGCGTCGAGCCTGGGTGGCAGCCACGGTCATGCCGCGGTCCTTGAAGGAGCCCGTCGGGTTATAGCCCTCGTGCTTGACCAGCAGCTCGCGGCAGCCGGTAAAAGCCTCCAGCCCGGAGCGTTGAAGCAGAGGCGTGTTGCCTTCCGGGTGACTCACCACTGCGTCGCCCGCATCAGGCATGACCAGCGAGCGAAAGCGCCACACTCCCGAGCTGACCGAGGCACAATTCCGCTGCCAGTCAAGGGCCAGCGCCGGCGCTCCCAGTTGCCTGCCGTACTCATCCACTGGCCGACGATGAATAATGTCGAGAAGTCCGCCGCAGGCAGGACATGCAGATACGGCTTCAAGCTCTGCCAGCTCACCACCGCAGGACTCGCAGTGCTGAACGCTCTGTACCGCGGCAGGCGTGGACTCGGGCAGGAAGAGTGAATCAGGGGTGATACTCATTTCTTTCGATTGCTTGATTTAATGGGGTCAGAGCGGGCCTGGGGAGCCTTGAAGATGCTGAAATGAAGCTCGTGTAGCGCTGATTGGAAGGCTCAGGGCCCATCCGGGGCCCGCTCGCGCTCTTATCGCGTGTGGGTTCAAGCGCACCTGCCCACCGCGCCAGACCCTTGCATAACTTTGGAGAGTCAAGAGATGGTCGTACCTGCGGCCTGTTTTCCACTCGTTCCATGCGAAATGTCATCATTCTCATCAATTCCTGCTGACGACAAGTCGATCTCGGTCCGGGCTGCTGCCCTCACCCCCACTCACCTGCGGGCAATCCCGGTATTACCCGAGCGACTGGAGGGCCTGGCAAGGCTGGCACAGAACCTGGCCTGGAGCTGGAACAGCGAAGCCCGCAATCTGTTCCGGGAGATCGATGACATTTCCTGGCAGGCAGTCCGTCACAATCCTATCCGGCTTCTGCGTGACGTGTCTTCTGCACGCCTTGAGAAACTGGCCACTGACGCTCAGTTCTGTGCCAACTACGACCGGGTAATGCAATGGTTGGAAACCGAGCACTCTGACGAGCACACCTGGTATGCCAGCGCCTTTCCGGAGCTGCGCGGCAGGCCCATAGCCTATTTCTGTGCAGAGTTCGGAATCCACAACTCGGTTCCGATTTACTCCGGCGGCCTGGGTGTACTTGCGGGTGACCATATCAAGACCGCTTCCGATCTTGGCCTGCCTCTGGTGGCCGTGGGCATACTCTACAGAAACGGCTACTTCGATCAGCACGTGCGCGTGGACGGCTGGCAGGAAAACTCCGACAATCCGGTGGATTTTACATCGGTTCCTCTGGTGCCTCTCGTGGGCAAAGACGGGGCACAACACCTGGTCACGGTCAACACTTTCGGCCGTGACGTACACATTCGGGTCTGGCAAGTGCAGGTGGGCCGCGTCCCCGTATTTCTGCTGGACTCGGATCTTGAGGAGAATCACCCCGACGACCGGCCATTGCTGTCGCGTCTGTACTCGGGCGGGCCTGCCATGCGACTGCGGCAGGAGTGGCTGCTGGGCGTTGGCGGTGTGAGGGCGCTCAGGGTTCTGGGTTTGTCACCCGCCGCGTGGCATGCCAACGAGGGCCACGCGGCCTTTATGATGGTTGAGCGGGTTCGCGAGTATTGCACCTCGGGATTGAGCTACGCAGACGCGGTGAAGCGGGTCAGGAACGAGAGTATTTTCACCACCCACACGCCCGTGCCTGCGGGCCACGACCACTTCCCTGCCCGGGACGTTGAGCGATGTGCTGCTGGCGAAGCCCCATGGACCACCATGGGCATCGACGCGGAGACATTCCTGCGGGTTGGATATCATCCCGAGTCTGGCGCCTCCGTTTACCACATGACATCAGCGTCGATAAGATTGGCGCGCAGGGTAAACGCTGTTTCCAGACGGCACGGTGTGGTTACCAGAAGCATGAGTCGTTCGCTGTGGAATGGACGCGAGCCGGACATGGTGCCCATTTCGCACGTAACCAACGGCGTGCATCTGGCAACCTGGATGGCGAACTCCATGATCCAGCTCCTGAACAGACATCTTGGCAGCGCGTGGGGCTACAGCAACGATCCGGAACGCTGGGATCAGGTACTCACACTGGAAGACGAGCAGCTCTGGCAGACTCACAGGACGCTCAAGCACATTCTCATGCGGCGCATAAGAGAACAGGCACGTTGCGATTTTTCGAAAAGTGAACTTGAGGCAACTCAGCTGGCTGGCGCGGGCACGCTTCTCGACCCCGAGGTACTCACGATCGGCTTTGCCCGTCGCTTTGCCACCTACAAGCGAGCCAATCTCATATTCCGTGACGTGGAACGCCTGAGGGCGCTCGTTACCGATCCCTCACGCCCGGTCCAGATCGTATTCTCTGGCAAGGCCCATCCCGCCGACGATCCAGGCAAGCATGTCCTTCAGGACGTCTACCAATACACCCGCGATCCGCGTTTCGAAGGTCGTGTGGCATTCGTCGAGGACTATGACATGCACGTGGCACATCTACTTGTTCAGGGCGTGGATTTGTGGATGAATCTTCCGCGTATACCACTGGAAGCCTCAGGGACCAGCGGCATGAAGGCAGCACTCAACGGCGTACCACAGCTCTCAACACTGGATGGCTGGTGGGAGGAGGGCTACAAGGAGGTCAACGGCTGGGCAATAACTCCTGACATAGACGACGACGAGGGAACCAATACGGCGAATCGACTATATGAGTTGCTGGAGAATGAAGTGGTACCGCAATTCTACGACAGGGATCAGAACGAGCTGCCCAGACACTGGCTGCTCACTATGAAACAGGCAATTCGCGTTGCGGGCCAGCAGTTCACATCAAGGCGCATGGTTGAGCAGTACGCACGCGGGTATTACGCCCCTTCAATTCTGGGCGATGCGCTACCGGATGATCCCCCATCAGCCTGAGAACTGCACGCAGGACAGGAAGAGCGAACAAATTCATGCCGTGAGGTGAGCTCACACACGTAGAAGTCTCATCTCACGCACACTGGACACCGCAGCAAATGGCACTATCAGACAATTCCGCAACGCCGGCAGCCAGCGCCTCGCCAGCTCCGGCTGCCGACAGCACCAAGCAGTCCACGATTGTCCACCTCACGGCTGAATACAGTCCCTTTGCACGCAGCGGAGGTCTTGCTGAAGCTGTGAGGGGACTGGCAACTCAGCAGTCAAGAAATGGCGCAGATGTGGTGGTTTTTTTGCCGCTTTATCGCTCAGTTCGCGATCACGCCCCCGATCTTGCACCACTTGGCAGACCCATCACTGTTGATCTGGGCTATCGCAGCGAGGAAGTGAGATTCTTCAGGGAGGTACACCCGGCCGCGGGCCCCAAGGTGGTGTTCGTGGACATCCCCAGCGCGTTCGCGCGCAGCGGACTGTATGGAGAGAACGGGCGCGATTATCCGGACAACGCAAGACGTTTCGCTCTTTTCTCGCGGTCTGTGCTTGAGGGTATACAGAGGCTCACGGTTGGACCGGTTCTGGTGCACGCACACGACTGGCACACCTCGCTCTCGCTCATGTACATGCGCAGCTATCCTGCGCTGCGCGAGCGCTTCGCCGGCACGGCCACCGTGCTCTCCGTACACAATGCGGGGTATCAGGGCCATTTTCCGCCGTCCATGCTCAATGATTGCGGCATACCGCCGGAGCTCTTCAACTTCCGCCACGCAGAGTGGTACGGCCTGATCAATTTTCTCAAGGTGGGCCTGAGTTTCGCTGACATGGTGATAACCGTGAGCCCCACCCACGCTCAGGAGCTGCGTACTGCGGGTGGTGGTTTTGGCCTGCACCAGGTGTTCCAGTGGCTGGGACCGCGTTTCATGGGAATAGCCAACGGCGTCGACCCATCTGTGTGGGACCCTGCAACTGACGATCAGATCACGGCGCGTTACAGCGCGAACGATCCTTCCAACAAGATCCGTTGCAAGGTGGCTCTGCAGCGTTCATTCGGTCTGCCCCAGCGCAGGAGAATGCCGCTTTTCGCCTTCACCGGGCGCATGGTTGCACAGAAGGGGCTCGATCTGATTCTGGACTCACATCACGTCTGGAACCTGGACGCCCAATTTGTATTTCTTGGAGGAGGTGAGGCGCGTTATGAGCGCGCTCTGCTCTCGCTGGCACGCGAGCGCCCTCGCAACGTGGGAGTTCAGCTCAACTTCACCGACAGGATGGAACATCGCCTCATGGCGGGCGGTGACATGTTCATGATGCCATCACAGTATGAGCCATGTGGCCTCACACAATTGCGGGCCCAGCGCTATGGCACACTTCCCATCGGACGTCGGGTTGGGGGGATTGCTGATACGGTTGATGATGACGAAACAGGCTTTTTGTTTGACGAGTTCACTTCCGCAGCTTTCGATCACGCCATCTCGCGTGCGCTGGCGCGTTTCTCCGATCCCGAAGCATGGAAAGTGAGGGTACAGAACGCCATGCTGCGTGACTTCAGTTGGAAGCATGTTGCGGCGCTCTACAGCGATGTTTACGCACGGGCTGCACGAGCGGCAAGCGGGAGGCAGTGAGATTGGGCCACAGACATTCGGTTATCGTTCATCAACATCTGTACCAGCCACCAAGAGAAAATCCCTGGCTGGAAATGATAGAGGCAGAAAGATCAGCGGCACCTGATCACGACTGGAACAGGCGTATCACGCGGGAATGCTATGGCCGTCAGGGAGCTGCCGAGGCCTGGTTGTTTGAAGGAGCGCGCGCGGCACCATCTCCCGCTGAGCGTGACGCGCCTGCCGGCCTGGCAAGAATGATCAACCTCTATGCCTGGTGTTCTTTTGACGTGGGTCCTACTCTCTGCGAGTGGTTCGATGTCGAAGCGCCTGAGGTGATGCAGGCGATGATTGAAGGCGATGCGGCCAGCATCCGTCGCTGGGGTCACGGCAATGCCATGGCAGCTCCCTATCACCACGTCATACTTCCGCTGGCCTCTGAGCGGGACCGTAGAACAGAAATTCGGTGGGGAATTAAAGACTTTACCCGTCGCTTCGGACGCGCCCCGGAGGGGTTCTGGTTTCCCGAATGTGCCGTTGACAACGAATCGCTCGAGGCCGTGGCTGCCGAAGGCATGCGCTTCACCATACTTGCGCCCTACCAGGTGCATGGCATTGACGGAAGCGGCCTGCCTGTTCGCTGGCGTGGCAAGAGCGGTCGTGAGCTGATCATCGTACCGTACGATGGTGCACTGGCCGGTGACGTGGCCTTCGGCGGCCTGCTCAACGATGCACGCGCACTCTCGCATCGCCTCACCCCATGGGAGGGACGTGAGCTGGACGGTAGCAAGTGCACCACCATGGCAACTGATGGCGAAACCTTTGGGCATCACCATCACGGTGGCGAGGCAACACTGGCTGAGGCCATGTCCATGCTCTCGCGTCGCACGTCGTCTGCGTTAACCAACACTGCAGCGCTCGTGGCCACGCATGATCCCGTGGCAGACATAACTCTGGAGTCCCCGTCTTCCTGGAGTTGTGCTCATGGAGTGGAACGCTGGCGCAGCAACTGCGGCTGTCGTGTTGATACCAGCCGTCCACCTGCCCAGCAATGGCGTGCGCCGCTACGTGCTGCAATGAACAGCCTTGCAGAACGTTGTCGTGCGGTTTTCGAAAGCGAAGGCAGGGAGCTTTTCCGTGGAGATCCATGGGAAGTGAGGGATGCCTATGGTGATGTGGTTGCCTTCGACGGAGATGCCCTCTCCGACTTTGTTGGCGCCATGGTTCGGGAGGACGCTAATGCATCAGAGAGGCAGAGAGCACGTGAATTGCTTGAGCTCTCACGTGCATCGCTGCGCACATTCACATCCTGTGCCTGGTTCTTCGACGACGTTGATCGCATAGAGGTGCGTCAGGCACTGCGCTATGCTGCGCGTTGTATTGAGTTGTCTGGAGCGGCGGCCCGGCTCACACCGGAGTACGTGGATGCGTTAGGAACGGCCAGCAGCACTACCCCGGGTGCAGTGAGTGCGGCCGAAGTTTTCGTGCGCGACGCCATGCCGCGACATGACCCCATGTTACGCGCTGCAGCGAGTTTTCTGGCGCTGCATTCAGCAGGACAGTCCGACACCACGCTGGGAGCCTACGAGGTGCTGTTCACCGAATCGGCCGATGGCACCAGTCACATGCAGGTGAGCCACAGACGAACAGGCCGCAGTGCAGGTTTCGTCGGGGAGGCGGGCGGCGAAGGACCTGCCACTGTTCTCAGTGTGGCAGTTGAGCACAGTGAGGCAGATTCCGCGACACCCCTTACACGCATGCATCTGAGCGAGCTGCCCGACATGGTCGCACGAAAGTTCCTGCTGGGTGGAGCCACTCAGGACACTGCCATGCTTGGTGAACCCTGAAATTCACTGTGAGCCACAAGCTCACAGCAAGTGCCGGGGCATGCCAGAGTGCCCCGGTGTGTGCCAGGGCTAGGGTATGCTCTGGCCGCGTGCTGTCAGATTCAAGGGTATGGGCGCTGATTGTGGGCGTATACGAATGGGGTCTGCTGTGATGTCCAGCGGCGGCCCCAGGAATGGCTCGCACACTTCCTCTGCCGTTTCTCTTATGAGCTGATCCACCACCGCGCGCAGATCACCCGTGCGTGCATATTCAGCTATCTGGCGCTGGGCACTGGAGCCTTCTTCCATGATTCTGAAGGCGTACTCCACATACGGCCTTGTTCCCAGTTCATCCAACACATCGTCGAGGAACCACTCGATCAACTCCCGTATCAGCACGGGCGCGGCCAGCTCTTCCTTCTTGCCAAAGTCAATCAGTTTGCCACTGAGCCCCCAGCGAACTGCGCGCCACTTGTTTTCCTCGATCAGGTCTGCAGCATAGACCCTGAAGGTCATATTGTCGCGGCGCAACTTCCACATCTTTGCCACCACTGCCTGAACAATGGAGGCTACGCAAATGGCTTCGTTCACGCGGGTATTCACATCGCACACGCGGAACTCAAGCGTAGGGTAGGCATAGTGCGGCCTTGCGTCCCACCAGATTTTTGAACCATCCGGTATGCTGTGCGTGCGTTGAAGCGTGTCCACCAGATCTGTGAAATCGCTCCAGCCGTGAAGAATGCGGGGAACCCCCGTACGCGGGAAATTCTTGAATACTATGCTGCGATAAGAGTGCAGGCCTGTGTTTCGCCCAAGCCAGAACGGCGAAGATGTGGAAAGGCAGAGCAGGTGCGGGAGAATGTATCTGGCCGCGTTGAGACAATCGATGCGGAATTCCGGATCTTCAATGCCCACATGTATGTGAGTGCCAAAAATGAGCAGCCGATGTGCCAGATCCTGCAATTCCGCCTTGACGCCAAGGTAGCGCTCCTTGGGCGTCATCTCCTGGTTCATCCAGTCGGAAAACGGATGTGTGCCAGCCGACGCTATGGTAAGGCCATGCTGCGCAGCGGTCTGAATTACCAGGCGGCGCAGCTCTATCAACTCAGCGCGAAGTTCGGGAACGTTCTTGCATACTCCCGTGCCAATTTCAACCTGACACTGATGCAATTCGGCCTTGAGATCGGCCAGTGGCCCTTCACCCGATTGAGTCATGGTATCAAAACCGGGTGTAAGGTCCCGCGTGACGGGATCAATGATCTGATATTCTTCTTCGATCCCCAACGTCAGGCTTGGCGCACGCATTCATCCTCCCACGGCCACTCGGGTCGTGCTGTTCGCTGCCGACCAGTCTGTGGCAGCTTTGATGAATCCTGCAAACAGATGGCGGGTATGCGGGTCCGCCATTTCGAATACTTCGGGATGCCACTGAACACCCACCAGGAAGCCTTCACCCACGCCCTCAACGGCCTCAATCAATCCGTCGTCGGAACGTGCTGAAGCCTTGAGTCCACTGCCCATCTGCTTGATTCCCTGATGGTGCATGCTGTTGACGCCCACTCTGGTGGATTCGAGCAACTGCGAGAGCATGGTGCCCTCGACCAGATCCACGGAGTGAGCAACATGATCGCGTGCGAAACCGGCCGTGGGGAAGAAATCGTGCTTGTGGAATGCCGGGTTCTGCGAGGCGAGGTCCTGCCAGAGAGTTCCACCGTGCGCAACGTTGATGACCTGCAGGCCTCGACAAAGGCCCAGCACCGGCTTCCCTTCCTCGGCGGCCCAGCGCACGAGCTGCAGCTCCACCCTGTCACGCGCGCCATCAATGTTGCCGCACTCAGGTCGGATCTTTTCGCCGTACTCCGTGGGGTTGATATCCACACCACCGGGGATAAGCAATCCATCCAGACGCTCGTAGATCTCCCTCAGCGTGGGTATGTCGTCATCAAGCAGAGGAATCATCCATGGCACTGCACCCACGAGCGTGGCGGCCAGAAAATACCGCTGGTTCATTACCCATGACGACGGCAGGGCCGGTGGTATGCCGTCTATGGAATGAAGTGTCTGTGTGGTTATGCCGATTGTCGGGCGATAGGAATCAAAGGGTCGCGCCATCAGCGCGCCTCCACTAAAAAGGTTGGTATGTTGGAGCCACCACCGGCCGTCACGTTCAGCAGCGGGTCCGTGGCGATTCGTGTGAGACAACCCGAAACCGTGGTTCCGTTGGACAGGAACGGCGCGGTATCGAGCATGCGCTCACTTATGTGCAAGGAGCCATCCACAACTGCGGGCCATGGTTCGCTCGGAATTGTCACACGCTCCTGTACAATGTAAGGCTCCGCGAGCGCAGTCTGGACGGCCTGAGCCCAGACGGCATCATCAACCAGCCAGCCGAGTACTATTCCTTTCCCGCCGTACTCGTCGTTGGGCTTGAGCACGAGATGCTCGCGGTTCCTGATAATAAACGGGACCAGGTCGACCGAGCCGGACGCATGATCGGTGTGTCGTTCTTCCACCAGACGGGTCCAGGGAACATAGTTCTTGACAGCCTCACGCTCGTCAGGGCTTAAGAGATCAGCCTGCCTTTCGTCACTCAAGACAGCGAGTGATGCCTTCTTGTGCAAGAGCTTGCAGCGAAAGGGGTTGACCATGCACACAGCACCCTCCCTGACAGCTCTTACAACCGGCGAATCGAGTCCCTCGCGCTCTACAAGCTCATCTATAAGAACACGCTTGTAGATGAAGTTTACCGGCTTGCCGGCTACCCTCAGCTGGCCGTTGCTGTACTCGGCGTCGCGCGGATCGCCTATGAAGGCATCGATTCCGCGCGCATGGAACTCCCACTCGAAGAGCACGAACTCGCTGTAGGTGGGCACCTCTTTCCAATCGAGTATCACGACCCTGGGCCTCTCCCGCGTGCCCCGCCATTCGTGCCATGCGTCCAGCAGACCGTTCACCACACCGGGGCCGGCCGGAATGGGAATCGCCATGTGAGTACGGGCAAAAGCCTGCATCACGGGCATTGCCAGGAATGCATCGGAGAGAGCGTCGTTATAGGCAGCGCCAGCGGGAGTCTCGGCGTTGTACTCCGTGAACTGAATCTGATTGCGGCCGGGAATGTGAAACGCGTCAAGCCTGGAAGTAGGGCTGGCCGCCCGGAATCCGGGGTCGGCATGGATGAGTTCTTCCTCCCACTCATCGAGTCCGAACTGGCTGCGCAGCGTTGCATCCACCATGGCGCGCAGGCGCAACTTTTCGAAGGCACTCCCCACAAGAGCACAGGCACGACTTATAAAGCGGTATTCGGCCAGGGACACAAAACGCGGACGGAGAACGGTACAAAGCGGCCGTTCTCCGAAAAGAAGTCCCTGGTCGTGCAGTTGCTGCTCCATGACCGCTGCAGAATCAGCGGCCATTCCACCCTCAGCCAGCAGCTCGTGGTAGCGTTGCCAGACAGGGTCCCCCGTGTTCTCGCTCATCTGGGAGGCAGCGGAGGAGGTGATTCCAATGCCGGGCCCGCAGGGAAGGGACTGCGCGGGGCCGTGGCAAGTCGAATAGCCATGTCTGACATGTGCTCAACCACCCACTCGAAATAGGATGGAGTGAGCGAGTTGATATCCATGTCCGGTGCGGGATTCATAAAGTCAATGGCGTAAGGGACACCGCCTTTTACGGCAAACTCTACTGTGTTCATGTCGTAGCCCAGACCGCGGCAGAGAGCGAGCGCATCCTTTCTGCACCTGTCTTCCAGCTCGCGGCCCAGATAGCCAGGATCGGGTATGTAGCGGCGAAGTCGCGGATCATAAGGCATTACCAATACCTCCTCGCGGCCCAGCACCATGCAGCGCACGTAAGCCTCCCAGCTTATGAACTCCTGCACGACCATTGTGAGCAGCGCACTGTCGTTGTAGTGCCGAAGCAGCTCTTCCATGCTTTCACACACAAAAACATCGCGCCAGCCGCCACCGTGGGCGTCTTTAAGCACGCATGGAAAGCCTATGTACTCGGCCACGCCCTTCCAGTCGAGTGGGTAAGCCAGGTTGCGCAGTGACTCCGAGTGAGAGATGCCGGGGATGTAGTCTTTGTTGGGCAGCACCATAGTGCGCGGGTGAGCCACACCGAGTTGAACCGCAAGCGTGGCATCGTAGAACTTGTCGTCCGCCGACCACATGAACGGATTGTTCACCACGGTGGTGCCCATGCGGCTGGCATGCTTGAGAAAAGTTCTGTAGAAGCCCACCTCGTGCGATATGCGGTCAATGATGAGGGTGTAAGGCACATGCTGGGCCATCCGCGTCGCATCAAGCTTGATGTACTCGGCGGGCACAGAATTCTTGTGGGCCTTCACTGCTTCCAGAAACGCCGGCGGGAAGGACCACTCCCGTCCCACCAGCAAACCAATCCGTGGTTCGATTGACACGTCAGGTCACCTCATGAAAGAAGCTGAACATGACAAGAGAATGCGACATGGAAACGAACTGCGCCATAGTCAAATGAGCAATACATGAACCCGCGGAGACTCAGGAGCGAAGCCGGTGGGAAAGCCGGAATGGAGAATTGAGGCAGATGGCGCTACACAACACCGCACAACATCACGTTTTCTCTTATCAGCTATGTGATAACGATGATGTGGATAACATCGTAGCATCGCGGGCGATTTATTGCTTCTGAAACCTGATGAGTTTTCCACATACAGTATGCTGCCAGGTAGTGATACAAGAACAACTTAGAAGTTATCCACAACGATATCAACAGCTATCTACAGTTATGTCAATAACTTAGCTCGATCGAGTGTATTGCGCTGACAGTGTGATCGTCATAAAATCAGCGCCCATGGACCGACAACTGCCTTCCACTGCAAATGTCGGATCACTTTCCTGACCCATGCTGGATCTTGCCATGAATCTGGTTGTCTGTGATGCACCAACAGGTGAGTTGGAAACCGCCCCAATCACAAGTTTCGCTATCCACAGAAATTGGGGGTCAAGCCAATTGGATGCATTCTGGACAAGCGATGGCAGCTACGTACTCCGCGCACGGAATGACGAGAACGTTGCAGATGGTGTTGTCTGGTACAGGTTTCACACTGAGAGTCTGGAGCCAGTGGCCAGCGACGCTGAACGCCTGCGCCTCGGAGCCATGCTGTGCGACGTGCTGCCGCTCGGTGGCGGGCGCGTGGCGTTTCCTGTGGGCAGCACAGGCCGCAGGGTCTACCGCGTCTGGCGGTCTGGTGCCGGCAGGTCGTTTGGCGGGAAGACTAAAGTCCTGGGAATTCGAGCTGCGCGGTCACGCCGCCTGCCAGCGTGACACCAGCTACCTGTAGCCAGGCCAGGAGTACGTCGAGTCCATGATCGCCCGCCATGGCAGAGCGCGAGGCGCTGAGGTGCAGTTTGAACTCGGCCGTCACGTCGGGGAGTGTTCTCCTGACCACTGCGACGGTGAGGAGTTCCGTGGCATCAGCCAGGTGGCGTATGGCGAACTCAACAACACGCATGCGGAATGCGGCCTGGTTCACCACCGGGGAGTCGGTGTTCACATCATGCTCGGTGCGCCTCTCCCGGAATGCGGCAAGACGACTGCGCGTGGCGGAGAGCATGGGCAGTTCTTCGCTGGAGTATTCGGGCAAGGCGGCAACAGGTGCGCCCAGCAGTCCCAGCCAGGCCATCCAGAGGGTGCCGCGGGCGTAGGAATCCCAGGGCTCACGATCAAGTTTGGAAGCATTGCGCTGAACCGCTTCGGCAATGCCGTTTCTTGCAGTCCACCAAAGGACGTAGGAGTCGCTTTGTCGGGAAGCCAGAGCCAGGGCTCCGAGCCTCAGTGCCCAGATGGTGGCCGACTCTCCGTCGTCCAGCGGAGGGCGAAGCGCCGCGCTGCACTTGAAGGCACGTGCTGCACCCAGGCTGAGCACGGCCTGGGCGAGATCACGGGCGGCTCCCGGGGTGGGCTGCAGGGCCGCATCGAGGTGACTGAGTGCGGCGAGTTCATACGCAGTACCAAGCAGTGCCAGACCGTCGGAAATGGGCTCGCCGAGCCCATCACCCGGCAGGAGAGCAGCAGCTTCGGCGCGCTCAAGAAGCAAACTTCGCCTATCCGCTGCTATGGCGGCTACCGCCCAATGCTCATCGAGCGTGGCTCTGGCAAGTTCGGCCAGATCGCGCGCGGCCAGGTCTTGGTCGGTTGTTGGTGCAAGAACGTGCATCCAGCCAACTCCGTGAGAGTGGGAAGGCCCGAACATGGAATCACCACAGCCAGACAAACTGCCCCGATGGTGAGAGTTGCCACGAACACCACCGGAGACAGCGATCTGGTCTATACATGTGTCACTGTCGCATTTATGTAACACCCCGACATCTGTCAAGTGGGCAGCTCAACTGCCATGGCAGATATCTCATCCGCAGGAGACCAGGAAGTGGGATTCGAGTCGTCACAGATGGCCCGTCGTCGATTGGCGGCCCAGGCAGCGAGCAACCGTGCAGTGGAAGAGGCTCTCGCCCCATCAGCCTTTCCGGGCTTCGGTGGAACAGACGAACAGCCTATCGCGGCTTCGCCCGCCTCCACGGTTGGTGCCTCCAGCTCCATGCATGCGGCATTAAGCAGACAGTTCGAAGATCTGGCCTACGACATCATGTTGACTCCGGGCGCCGGTGCCGCTCTGCTCGCTGCCTACACAGCTCAGGCGAGGGCGCTCACTCTGGTGTCTGAAGCAGCCAGACGACATGATGGCGCACCACTTCCGGAAGCGGTACTGGAGGCCGTGCGCGAGGCCCTGCTCACTCACATCCCCATGCGCATGGATCTCAAGGCGGGCTGAGCCCCCTGGAGCTCAGTCTCAGCCTTAGCGCTTAGCGCTTAGCGCTTAACGCACGGGCCTATGCACGAACTCAGCCGCTACGCAGGCTCTTGGCGCGATCGAGAGCTTTGCGATAGGCTTTGTCAGCTCGTCGGCCCCTGCCCTTTCGTCGGATCTCCACACCTCCCATGAGCGCCAGGCCGCTTACTCGCAACACGGGCACCGACGGATCTTCGGCAACGCCGCCACCCTTCACGCCAAAGCCCCCCATCACTGCCATGCCCGTTACCTCAACCCTGAGTCCGTCGGGCACAATTATCTCCACGCCACCCCACATGGCAAAAATCTCCAGGCGGGTGACTCCCTCGCTTATACGCGCCTGTGTGAGATCCAGCGACACCCCGCCCATCAGAGCCGTGATGCGCATCTGCCGAGGCACCACCCATGGTCCGGAGCGATCAAAGCCGCCCATAATTCCCACGGCAACTCCACGGCTGGGCACTGCGTCAGCTCTGGCAACACGTGGAGCCGAATTTCCGGACTCAAGCGAGTGTGAGGGGTCTGCCGGATCAACCAGAAGCCGGTCCAGATCGGCCCAGCAGCGAGCGCGATAAACGCCGGCTAGACGCCTGTCCAGCTCGTCCATTTCCAGTCTGTCCGACGCAAAAGCCTGAGAGAGCAGCTCAATCGCGCGCTCCCGGTCGGCTTCTGTCACAGGCGTGGCTTCCCGCCACTGCCCCATCGGTGCCAAGGGATCGTTAAGCAAAAGTTGGGAATCTCAGAGTAGCGGCACTCCTACCTTTCGTATCCTGAAACCGAAGGGTTGTTGTACGAGTTGAGCCACTGGCTTACCCGCCAGTTTGGCCGGTCGGTATTTCATTTTGGGCAAAGCTGTCTTGACCGCGGTGATGAACTCGGGATTGGCCGGCTCCAGCACCACGAAAGTGGACGTGTCAGCCCTGCCCAGGCTGTCCACAACAAACTGAGCCAGCACAACACCCTCAATGTTTTCCCGGAGCAGCCTGGCGGGGTACTCCGGTCCACCTGCCGCAGGATCCAGCGATGCCGCAGAGTCCACCTCGATCTCAGTGAGTGCGAGCTGCACCTTCAGGTTTGCAGCCGGCAGCAGGTCTTCGAGGCGGTTTCCGCCGGCTTCGGCGGCTACGGCAATGGTACCCTCATCCTTTGGCGTGGCAACGACTCCGTCTACATGCGCTGAGGGCTTGCCAAGCCCAATATAAGACAGGCGCTCCGCTGATTGAGCCCGGGCTTCGGTTTTGGGTGGAGCGATGAAACGGGCAATCGCGTCCACTACCGGTTCTGGCAGGACAGTTGGGACCGTGGTGGCGATCAAGGCGGAACTCACAGCGGCCCCGATCGCCCCGAAGCCCACCACCAGCCATGGCGTCCGCAGCCATGCAAGGGGACTTCGGGTCGACTCCAGCAGTGTGAGCTTCACGTGACGCCCGTCCATTCGAGATCTCGCTTGCAGCCTGAATCAGTTCTTCCGATACACAGCCAGTACACCCTTGTCATCACGCAGCGTGAGGGAGCCCGCGTTCACCACCACCCGGGTAACCTTGGCCAGCATTGCGTGATATGCCCTTTCTATCGCGTCTCCAGCGCCCACACACGCCATCATGGTGCTGGCAAGGGCACCGAAATGAAGGCCTGCCCCGTTTGCACCGGAGACGTCACCCGCGGTGAGTGTGTAACTCCCGTTGAAGCGATTGCAGCCAGCAAAACCTGATGCTCTGCCATCTCCAAAAGAGAGTGTCGGCCGCTTGCCTTCGAGTCCCTCAATGCTGGCGGTGCCGTTGAGCGTCACCAGAGTCCAGTCGCCCTGAATAGACTGATCGCCAGCAAGACCGAGTGCGCCGGTACCTGGCCGACCGGGGTTGCCAGCCGGCGATGAGCCCGTATTGGGCTGAGAGAACTGCGCAGGCAGTGTTCTGTAGCGAGCCACAAGCTCATCCTGACGGGAAGCTGAGGTTTGCAGCATGCCACGTATGTACACCTGGGTGGCACGCGTGCTGAACTCGAAGGGATCACCGTCCCAAACCACCAAGTTGCCCTGAGTGCCGAGTGTGAGCGACCCCACTTGGGTTTCTACACCAAAGGCGAGCGCAGGAGCCAGTGTCACGGCCTTTAACGCGTCGTCCCAACTCATGCCATAGGCAACCGCGTTACCGGCCTCCTGGCGCAGGTTGCGCACGTTGAAAGCAGTGGGGCCACCGGGGCCGTTGCCGATGAGGCTTACGTCAACGCCTGCAGCGCGCAGCAGGCCGGCATTCTCCTGTCGTTGACCCAGTTTGTCGAAGGTTTCAGGGATGTTGCTGAGGGCACCAACCATGACCGGCACCCCCGCTGCAGCCAGCTCATCGGCCACTTCCCAGGCCTCTGCGCCGGAGGTGATGATGAGCTTGAGGTTATAGAGCTTCGCAATCGCGAGGATTGCGCGAATGTCACTTGCGCGGTCAACAGCGGCCACGAGTGGCATGCTGCCGGTAACCAGGCCCTGCAGGGCCTGGAGCTGCCGGCGCGAGGTGGATGAAGCACCTGCGGCATTCGTGGAACCCGTGGTACCCGTGGCATTCGCTGCATCAGCGCCACCAGGCCGGGCGGCCTGATCACGATATTGCACCGCGTCGTCGAGCAGGGCACGGAGCCTGGCCCACATGGCAGCGCGAGCGCCCGTACCGGAAGCCTGACTCGTGAGATTGATCTGCATACCCACGCCGCGCCTGACCAGCATGTCATCAACGCTGCTGCCATCGAGATCTATCACGGAGCCCTGCCCCGCTATCCAGTTGCCCGTGGGGAACACGGCTACTGTGGTGATACCGTCTTCCGTTGTGGGACGGATGAAAGTATTGGCGGGATTGAGGCCATCCACCACGTCAAAAGTGGCAGCGATCTGGTCTGAGGCTGTGGCCTGCGCATCGTTGTAGCCACCGGAGAACTGTGGGCTTCCACCTTCATCAAGGCCAAGCGTGGTCATGGCATCGAAGAGACCCGGCGTTACCCATTTGCCGCTGGCATCCACTCTGGTTGCACCCGCGGGGATCGCGATGTTTCGCCCCACGGCACTTATCCGGCCGTCGCTGATGATTACTGTGCCATTCTCGATCTTGGGGCCGCTTACCGGGTACACTGTCCCGCCAGTGATGGCGATGACCCGGTTACCTGTTGCCTGCTGCGCTCCGGATGCCTGAGCCTGAAGGCCCGAAGTGGCAACTGCAAAGGCCAGAAAGCCCGCGCCAATAAACGCCGGGAGCATCGCCATGGCTCTCATGTGCGGTTTCGTTTGCGGTCTCACCAGCGGTATGGTGGTCGGTCTCATCAGCGGCTTCCTCCACGGTTCACCGGCACGTAGCCCAGCTCGAAATCGGTTCGCCACTGCTGCGCCGGGTCAGAGCGGTCATATCGCAGCGCACCATCTATCCAGACCCGGTCGGCGCGCGTGTAAACGCTGAGCGGATCTCCGCTCCAGAGCACGAGATCGGCGTTCATTCCCGGCTGCAATGATCCAATGCGATCGTCCAGGCCCAGTGCCCAGGCGGGATTGCGGGTTATCCAGGTAATGGCTTCTTCATTGCTGGTGTTCAGTCCTATGGCGCGCGCAGCAGCCAGTGATTTTGCCGCCTCCTGATTGAGACGCTGGGATCCGCTCGGGTCATCACTGTGAACGATGGTACGAGCTCCGGCTGCGTCCACCAAACCGACATTGGCGCGCACACCATCAAGTGACTCCATCTTGAAACCACCCCAGTCGCTCCAGAGCGAGGCTGCTATGCCCTCTCTTGCCAGAACGTCGGCGATCTTGTAGGCCTCCACTCCGTGATGGAAAGAACGGATCTTGTAGCCGAATTCTTTGGACACGTCTATGAGCTGCATCATCTCGTCCGACTGATAGCAGTGCATGTGCACAAGGATGTTGCCCCTGAGAACCTCTGCAAGGGTTTCGTTGTTGAGGTCACGCGCCGGTGGATCGCCCTGGGGAGCGGCCAGCCAGGCATCCCATCGACGGCGGTACTGATCGGCCGCGATCCAGGCTGCCCTGTAGCCCGCAACATTGCCCATGCGGGTGGAAGGTCCGCGCTGCTGATACACACGCTTGGGGTTTTCACCACAGGCCATCTTGAGGCCGTACCGGGCACCCGGAAACTTCATGCCCTGCACTGACGCAGCGGGCACCACCTTGAGCACCACCGAACGGCCACCTATGAGATTGCCAGAACCCGGCAGTATCTGCAGCGTGGTTACACCGCCGGCCAGATCACGCGGGAACTGCGGGTCCTGAGGCCAGACGCTGTGTTCCGCCCATACGTTTCCCGTAACCGGGTTGGTCATTTCATTGCCGTCCTGGTGGGCGGCTGTGTTGGGCGCCGGATAGACACCGATGTGCGAGTGCACGTCGATGATGCCGGGCGTGATGTACCTGCCCTTGCCATCAATCACCTCAGCGCCCGCGGGCGTGCTGACGCTCGATCCCACTGCCAGCACACGCCCGTCCTGAATAGCGATGGCACCGTTCCTGATAAGTGGACCCGCAGCCGTGTAGATGTTCACGTTACGAATGACTACCGGCCTGACATCAGGCCGCTGATACGTACTGGGAAAGGGATCCGCGTTCGGTACTGAAAGCGCACCAGCCGGATATGCCGCCAGGCCCTGAGCCGTGGACGGCTGCGTTTGCGGCTGCTGAGCCAGTGCCAGCGCAGGAATAACCAACACCATGGCGGTTGTGGTCAGGAACTTTGCGAACATGGAGGATGACCTCTGATATGTGAGTGGCTTAGGCCAACATAGCAGCAGGCGTCAGCACCGCCAGCTACGTCCTGCTACTTTCGTCTGGTCCCAGCCGATTCAGGAAGCAGTGCTGAAAAATTCCAGCATGCCCCCATCCAGCGCATCGATTTCGCTGCCGGATGCAGTAGCCAGCACCTTGCCGCGATCCAGCAAGATCACCTGATCCACCTTGAGTTCATTGTCGAGGCGGTGCGTGATCTCTATGAGCGTCACTTCCTTCATCTCACGTCTCACGTTTTCCCGGATGGCCGCCGCAAGGCGGTCATTGAGGTGTGCGGTAAACTCGTCCAGTATGAGCACCCGCGGCCGCAGCAGCAGCGCTCGGGCCAGCCCGAGACGTTGCGCCTGACCTCCGGATACTCTCGTTCCATTCTGTCCCACCTGAGTCTTGAGCCCCTCGGGCATCGCCTTAAGGTCTTCTTCAAACTCTGCAATGCGCAGCACTCGTGCGAGATCTTCATCACTCGCGTGCGGTGCGCCGAGCCGGAGATTCTCGGCGATTGTTGCATTCAAGAGGAGTGTCTGCTGTGTTACCGCCACGACGGCACGCCGCAAGGAGTTCAGCGTGAAATCACCAATTGGCCTGCCATTGAGTGTCACGCGTCCGCTGTCCGGATCGAAGTAACGCTGCAGCGCGTGTACAGTGGTGGTTTTTCCACAACCGCTGGGCCCCACAACAAGTGTGTGTGAACCGGCCGGGAATGTGATGTCTACACGCTCCAGCGCCAAAGGGCCAGCCACGCCCTGCGCGTTCTGGTAGGCGTATGACACAGCTTCCAGTCGCATCTCGGGCGCACTTGCCAACAGCAGCTCTTCCGCTCCATCGCTCACTGCTGCTTCGGCATGACTCATCTGCCACAACCTGCGCGCAGCTGCCAGCGACTTGTCGAGATAACCGGCCGCATCCTCAATTCCCCTGGGGCCTTCAAAGAGTCGCAACGAGCCCGCAGCGAAACCGGCGAGCCACACAGCATCCAGATCAAGTGCGAAGCCCATCCAGAGCGTGGAAACCGTGGTTGTGAGCATAAGGACCGTATTGGCAGCCCGACGCCAGGACGCGTGCCTGCGTGCAGGAACCGAAGCCATGGCAACTTCGTCACCAAGGAGATCCGTCTCTGCAAGGCGACCTTGCTGTCGACCGTAGCCCATTATCTCTTCTGCACCGAATACAGAGTCAGTCACATGATGCGAAAGTCTGCGACGGGCCGCGAGCAATGCATTACCCGCCAGGAGGTCCGCCCTGAAGCCACACCAGGGTACCACCAGCAGCGAGAGGAACACGCAAATTGCCGGTATGGCCACCAGCCGCCAGTCGTGCAGGTACCCGATGACCATGAGAACGATTGGCGGAACCACGAAAGCAGACACCACCGGTGCGAAAGTGTGGGCGTAAACAACTTCTATGCGGTCCACATCACGTGTGAGACTTGCAAGCACGTCGCCCGAGCGACTCTGTGCCACCACCGCCGGTGCCTTCGGCCAGAGCATAGCAAACACAGTTGTGCGTAACAACTCCAGTGCCTTGAAGGCCACGTAATGACCGGTGAATTGTTCCAGGTAGTAAAGGCCTGCCTTGAGTAGTGCAATTGCTGCGAGCCAGGCGAACACGGGCAAGGCGCTCGCTCCCCGATATACGGCCACTACACCTGCACCAGCCACGCCATAGAAACCGATCTGCAACGCAAGGCCGAGTATCCTGAACACCGTCGACGCATAAAGCGGCGGGTGCACGGGCCTGGTTATTCCAGTGAGCCAGCGCAGCACGATGAGAAGCGACGGATCTTCCCTCACCTCAGAACACTCCCTTCCGTGCGTGTCAGATAACCATCGCGCATCTCATACACGGAATCCATCACCGACAGCAGCGACCTGCGATGAGTTGCCACCAGCAGTGTGAAGCTGCTGTCCACCTCGGCGATTGCACGCACTATCTCTGCCTCTGATGCCACATCCACCTGTGAAGTGGGTTCATCAAGAAGCAGAATACGGCGTCCGGACAATAGTGCTCTGGCCAGTGACACGCGTTGAGCCTGTCCGCCTCACAGCGCAGCACCCTGCTCTGCTGCATCCGTCTGGAGGCCGAGGCGCATGCGCTCAATGTCGTCGGCGAGGTATGCCCGCCTCACGGCATCCCAGAGATCTTCATCCGTTGCATGAGGCCTGGCAATGCGCAGGTTGTCGGCAATGGTCCCGGTGAACAGCCAGGTCTTTTGTGAAACACTTGCACTCAAAGCCCGGATAGCTTCGGGATGCAAATCAGCGAGGCTGCTGCCGCTCAGGCTAATACGCCCGGACTGAATTGGAAGCGAACCGCGCAGCAACGAAAGCAGGGTGGATTTCCCCGCTCCGGAACGCCCCACAATTGCAACTTTGTGCCCCTGCGGTACCAACAGGTTCACTCCGTGCAATACTTCTCCGCGACCGTAATCGAAGCGCAGGTCAGCAATTTCAATGGTGATGTCTGCTTCCTGCGGTTCCAGCACAACAGGTCCCGGCGCAACAGGCCGCGGCGCAAATCGGACAGCCTGCATAGCCTGCGGCTGCGATATCGATGCCGTGTCCATTGCATGTGCTACGCCAGCGAGCTGCCCGGCCCGTGCAGCGCCTGCCTTGTTGAGATAGCGCCCGATGGCCTTCTCGGACGCCATCCCGCCCATGCCTATGTAAAAGAAACCCGCCACCTGGCCCAGTGGCTCAAGCAAAAGTATGGTGCAGAACACCACGGCCATGGCCCCGCCCACATCCATGTGGCCTGAAGTCATACGAGTTATTGCCAGCGCAGTGGTGGCACAGATGAGAATCAGGGCGAACAGTCCGTCCACCACCACAATTACCAGCTGGTTTCCCGCCAGCAGGTTCATTATTGCTCCACGGTTTGCCTCGCCCTGTTCCCGCAGCTGGGCTTCAATGCGTTCTCCGGCCCCAAGCATTCTTATGGGCACCAGATTTCGGATCGCATCCAGATAACGACCCGCCAGTCGGGCTCTTTGTTTGCGTGACTCCGCCGACGTCTTGCGGAAGAAACGCATGAACACCCAAACGAGCAACGGTATGAATGGAACAAGGGCCAGAGTCACCAGGCCCACAACCGGATCAATGAATACTGCAACGGCCAGCAGCACTCCCACCGGGATCAGCATGGTTGCGAGCGTGGACCCGTAGTACACCTGGCGGTATTCAGTAAGCCTCTCGGTGTTGTCGGTCATGAGTTGTATGAGTCTTCCCGACCCGAACTCGGCTTCATTGTCACGCGGCAATGACTGTGCAGCAAACACTGTTTCAAGCAAGGTTGCGCGGATGCGTTTCTCTTCAATACGGGCCTGGGCTCCGCCGTAGCTTATCTCAAAGCCTGCAAAGAAGCCTGCCGCAGCTATGGCAAGCAGAACCGCCGCCCAGCTTGTCACGGGAACAGGATTACCCGTGGCCCACTTACCGAAGACCGATCCCAGTACCATAAGAATCACGGCCATGGCAGCGGCTGAAGCCAGTCTCAGGCAGGCAACCACCTTCGTGGCACGTTGGCCGCTGACAGACACGACATGGCTCTCAATTACTTCATCCGTGTTCTGCCCCATACCCGACTCCTATGCAATGCACGCCTCCAGCGCGGCACTCCTGCCGACGGCCGCGACGCTGGTGTACGCAGACAGTCTAGCCGTTGGCTCAAGGCTTTACCAGTAAGGCAAGTACTTACTTGCCTTATTCACCTGGCTGCTTTGTAACCCGTTCATGAGCCTAGATTTCCTGAGGCCGGCTACATGCACCCTACCGATTCAGCACATCGTCCAGGACCTCTCACAAAACTGCAATGTCCCGTTCAACCCCATTGCTACTCGCAACGATTGTCTTCCTCGCGGCCTGCGCCGGGCCGGCGTCCACCGTCTCCACCGGTTTGCCCCCGGCTGGCAACAGGCAGGCGGCAGCGGCGGCGCAGGCCGCTGTTCCTCTTCTTCTCAAGCCCGATTCCGCCACCGCCGACTGGCATCGTCTTGACGCAGATCAGACCGGAATGATTGGAGTGGGTTCGGACCGCGCTCTGCGCGAGCTGCTTGGCAACCGCCGCGCTCAGCCGGTGGTGGTGGCAGTGGTGGATGGCGGAGTCGATACCCTTCACCGCTACCTCGCGCCCAATCTGTGGATCAACAGCAAAGAAGTGGCTGGCAACGGTAAGGACGACGATGGCAACGGTTTTGTTGACGACACGCGCGGCTGGAACTTCCCCGTCACGTCAAGTGGCGCTGCAGTGGACCATGACACCTTTGAGCTCACGCGACTCTATGCAGCCTGCCACGGGCAACCGGCAGGGGGCTCGCTTACTGCGCCAGACGCCGCCACTTGTAACTCGCTTGCCGGTGAGTACCAAAAGAAAGTCAGCGAGATCAAGGGCACTCTCACCCAGATAACGTCCATTGACGGTATGTACCAGCAGGTGACCGCCGAGTTAAGAACGGCGCTCGGCGGCGACTCGATAACCCGCGCCAAGGTTGAGGCATTGAGGCCGGGCAACGAGCGGCAGAGTCAGGCGCGGGCTGTCTACCTTCAACTGGCGGAAAACGGCATAGACGGTGAGATGCTGGCCGATGCAAAGAAGGCTTACGAATCGCAGGCCACCTGGGGCCTTGATACCATGTACAACCCGCACGCGGGGTCGGGCTCTGTTGGTTCGCGCGATGTGATGGGACCCGACGCCATGCACGGCACACATGTATCGGGTATCATAGCCGCCGTTCGTGACGCGGCCAATCCGGTACAGGGCATAGCCACATCGGTGCGCATAATGGCGGTTCGTGCAGTACCTGATGGAGATGAGCGCGATGGAGACATTGCGCGTGCAATTCGCTACGCGGCCGATCAGGGTGCGCGCATAATCAACATGAGCTTTGGCAAGCCATACTCACCGGGCAAGGCCTCGGTTGACAGTGCCATGATGTACGCCGCGGGCAAGGGAGTTCTGTTGGTACATGCAGCAGGCAACGATGCTGAGGACAACGATTCAATTCCGGCTTACCCATCGCGTACCACGCTTGATGGCGCACAAATCCCCACCTGGCTTGAGGTTGGAGCAAGCTCCTGGAAGGGGCCTGACAAGTTGGCCGCCTCCTTTTCCAACTATGGCAAGAAAACGGTGGATCTTTTTGCTCCCGGCGAAGACATACTTTCGACCGTTCCCGGAGGCGATGTAAAGCGTGAAAGTGGCACAAGCATGGCCGCACCGGTGGTGTCGGGCGTTGCGGCTCTGATCATGAGCTACTTTCCCTCACTCACAGCAAGCGAGGTGCGCGACATTCTGCTGCAGTCAGTACGACACTTTCCCGGTCAGCTTGTAGAGAAGCCGGGTGCCCAAGGAGAGAAGATTCCCTTTGGCGACCTGTCCGCCTCGGGGGGTGTTGTGGATGCCTATGCGGCCGTGAAGCTGGCTCTGGAAAAGACGCGTTAGATTCGGCCCGGGCTCTTTGCGCCCGATGAGCGGATGCGTGTCCACATGTTTGCAAAAAAGAGCAGCATACCCAGAGCCTGGGCCACGCCCGCCCCCACCAGCAAGGCCCTCCAGATGGTTGCCGCACTGCCGCGGAGCGTGAGTTCGAGAGCCACGCGTACCAGTGTACCGCCAGCTATTCCCCACCAGGAAAGTTCTGCCAGAAAGGGCTTGTAGATATTGTCATCAGGGCGTGGCCTCGGGAACATCCAGAGGGCCACGCCCGTGATCATGAGCATCACGAAGCCCACCAGCAGCGAATGTGTATGCGCGCTGAGGATGCGTGGAGGCAATGAGCCTCCAAACTCGCGCGCATAAATCATCCATATGCCAATGCCAAGACCGATAGCAAGAAAGAAAATGGCGCTGCGCAGGAAACGGCGTACCAGTGGGTTCACAGAAAAGCGGGTTCAGTGGCGATGATCAAGGATTTCCTTGAGGACCACGGCATTGTTGTGCTCTTCGTCTTTGGCTGAGTAGACCAGCGTGAGATGGTGCTTGTCTGCGAGCGATCGCAGCTCGTCCATGCCTGCGCCGCCAGTGCCAGCTGAGAGCTCCGCTTTGTAACGCTGCTGAAACTCCTTCCAGCGCACCGGGTCATGGCCGAACCATTTCCTGAGATCATCCGATGGGGACACGTCCTTGAGCCAGAGATCTATACGGGCTTCGTCCTTACTCACACCGCGCGGCCAGAGACGGTCCACCAGCACCCTCATGCCGTCGTGGGAAGACGGTTCTTCATAGGCGCGTTTGATGGTGACCACATGTTTGCTCATACCGTGAGCCTCCTTCCAACCATCGACGGTTGGTATTGAGATGTATGAAAGCTCGCCAGAAGCATGAGCCATGTCGAGAGGCCGCCAGGCAGCCGCACGCGGGTGTTATGTGAGCGCCACGCAGACGGCTGCGTAGCAGACATTTTCGCGTTATCATTGATAGTATCCGGAATTGTTTTCATTTCTTGCCTCCCCTTCAACCATCTATTTGCCTCATGCGACTTCCCCGTCTGTCAGGCTTTACGCTTGCTGCGGCTGCTCTCACGGCCGCGCTGGCACCGGCGCAGCCCCTGGCAGCCCAACAGGCTGCTGCCGGCCCCGCATCTGTCCAGGCTGGTGCAGTGCCGCTCACCTTCCCCACCGACGACCCGGTCATCAAGCGTATCTGGGCTCTCGGAATGGACAGTTCCATGACTGAGCCACTGGCACAGGCGCTCAGTGATTCCATAGGTCCCCGTCTCACGGGCAGCCCTGGCTTCGCATCGGCAAGTGACTGGGTTGTTGCCCAGTACAAGAAGTGGGGCATAGATGCCAGGCGCGATGTTTACGGAACCTGGCGTGGCTGGCGCCGCGGGCTTTCCCACATAGACCTCATGGAGCCCCGTCTTCGCTCACTTGAAGGGACCATGCTGGCCTGGAGCCCGGGCACAAATGGCAAGCCCGTAACCGCCGAAGCAATTATCCTGCCCAAGTTCAAGGACAGCACTGAGTTCGTGAAGTGGCTGCCCGCGGCTCGCGGCAAGATTGTTCTGCTCTCCCCATCGTGGCCCACCTGCCGCGGATCAGAAGACTGGTATCGCTTTGCCACACCTGCCTCACACGCCCGCATGGACACGCTGGTGAGCCTCATGCAGGCTGAGTGGTCCACGGATACCCGTGACGGCGCAGTGGCCTATCGCGGCACCGGCTACACCATGGGACTGGGCACCGGCTCATTGGGCATGCGTCTCGAGAAGGCCGGCATCGCCGGAACCATCAGTTCGCGTCCCAAGCTGAGCGGTTTCGGTATCAGCTCCGGCCGTGGCGGCATGGGTGGCTTTGGTGGTTTCGGTGGCGGCAATGCACCCGCGGGAAACAGCATGAATGGCGGCGGTCCTGCCCCGGAGATACTCCAGGCACAGCGCGCAGCTAACGTGCAGCAGGGCAGTGGCGGCTGGGGCACCATTGAGATTTTTGAAACCTACAACACCGTGGCTCCCGCCTTCACTCTCACCTGCGAAGACTATTCGCTGGTTTATCGCCTCGCTGAGAACGGCCAGAAGCCCATGGTGAAGCTCGACGGCGATGCTGACCTGCTTGGAGAAGTCCCGGTCTTTAACACGCTGGGTACGGTACGTGGAAGCACCAAGCCCGATGAGTACGTGATCCTTTCGGCTCACTTCGACTCATGGGACGGTTCATCCGGAGCCACCGACAACGGAACCGGTACCCTGATGATGATGGAAGCCATGCGCATTCTCCGGAAGGCCTATCCGAACCCCAAGCGCACCATCATGGCTGCCCATTGGGCAAGTGAGGAGCAGGGTCTCAACGGATCGCGCGCATTCGCCAAGGATCATCCGGAAATCATGAAGGGCCTTCATGCTCTCTTCAACCAGGACAACGGAACCGGGCGCGTTACGTCCATGTCGGCGGCAGGCCTCACGTCCATGGGCCCCTACCTGCGTGACTGGTACTCCAGACTGCCCAGTTTTTATACCGACCCCATGAGTGCTAATGTTATATCCTGGAGCTTCCGCGACATGCCCACCGGCAACCCCGGCGGTACTGACGGCGCTGTGTTTGCCTGCTACGGCACGCCATCCATTGGACTGGGTGCGCTGGGCTGGAACTACAACACCTATACCTGGCACACCAACCGCGACACCTACGACAAGATTGTTTTCGACGACCTGAAGCACAACGCAACACTGGTGGCGATGCTCGCTTACATGGCGTCTGAAGACCCTGTTTTCATGGATCGCACCAAGTCGCCCGGCACCTGGCCAGCCAACTGGCCGGAGAACTGTGGTGACGCGCCCCGAAAGACCAACCCGCGTTACTGAGCCGGAGCGGCCGGGTGCTTCTTGACGATGGCATCCGGCACCAGCGGTAGAGACCTCAAACGGGGCGGCATCTTCTCGATGCCGCCCCGTTTTTGCTGGTCGCCGTGGCCCGACTCCGCTTCTGAGAGGTCAGGCCCGGGGAGCCTTGGCAAAACGCAGGTACGGAAGCTTGATTTCGAGCGGCCCGAACCGGGCTTCCGCTTCCTCGTTGTTGAGCGCTGAGGACACAATTACGTCGCCGCCTGGCACCCAGTTGGCCGGGGTTGAGATAGGTGCACGGTCGGTTGCCTGAATGGCGTCGAGAGCTCTCACGATTTCGGCGAAGTTTCTACCCACTGACATGGGGTAGATGAGCATGAGCCGAACCTTCTTGTTGGGGTCAATGATGAACACCGTGCGAACCGTCGCGCTGTGTGCCGGCGTACGGCCATCAGGCAAGTAGGCATCGGCGGGCAACATGCCGTAGAGCTTGGAAACCTTCAGGGACGAGTCATCGATAATGGGGAAATTGGCTGGTACACCGGCCACAGCCTCAATGTCGTGCTTCCACTTAAGGTGCGATTCGGTGCTGTCAACCGATACACCCATGACCTTGGTGTTGCGGCGTTCAAACTCGGGAACGAGCTGTGCCACGGCGCCAAACTCCGTGGTGCAGACGGGTGTGAAGTCTTTGGGATGCGAGAACAGGATCGCATAGCTGTTCCCCATCCATTCGTGTAAGCTGAGACTGCCTGCGGTGGAATCCACAGTAAAGTCTGGAGCTATGTCATTGATGCGTAGCGACATCTGAATCCTTCCTTAGTCATGTTGATTGCCAGCGACGCTGAACGTTGCGTCACCGCATGCATTGAATAGCAGTTGCAAGTGAGAATCAAGGTGCTGAGGTACTATTTTACAGTCGCTCTGCTTTCGTATCGCTCAATTTTCAGAATTCGTGTCAGCGTAGAAAAGGTGTCACTGCGTAGAATGCAGTGTTAAGGCCGCTATCACGAACGAAGTCCCCATACATGACCGATATTTCAGAATCTCCGGCGGCGCAGCCTGCAGACTCGCGCCGCCTTGTGCTGTTCGCACTGATGTGCACCATGATGCTGGCAGCGATGGATACCACCATCGTGTCTACGGCAAGCCCCAGATAGTGGACGATCTGGGCGGTTTCCGACTGTTCAGTTGGGTGTTTTCCATCTACCTGCTGGCACAAACGGTAACCATTCCCGTTTACGGCAAGCTTTCCGACCTGTATGGTCGAAAGCCTGTTCTCATGATCGGCACCCTGCTCTTCCTGTTCGGGTCCACGCTCTGTGCGCTGGCCTGGAGCATGACCAGTCTCATTGTATTTCGCGGGCTGCAGGGGCTGGGCGCGGGCGCAATCATGGCCACAGTGGCCACTCTGGCTGGCGATCTCTATTCAGTAAGAGAGCGTGCCGCCATTCAGGGCTGGCTATCGAGCGTATGGGGTGTGGCAGCTATTGCGGGCCCACTCCTGGGCGGCACCTTTGCCGATTATGCCTCGTGGCGCTGGATCTTCCTTATCAACCTGCCAGTGGGTGCGCTGTCACTCGGCATGATAGGCGTGAACCTGCACGAAACTTTTGAGCGTCGTCATCCCAGAATCGACTATGCCGGTTCAGTACTGGTATTGGCCGCCGTGGCTACGCTTATTCTTGGCCTCTTGCAGGGTGGTCAGGCATGGCCGTGGCTTTCCACAAGCAGCCTGGTGGTTTTTGGCCTCACCGCAGTTCTCCTCTTCCTGACCGTACTGGTTGAGCGACGTGCAGCTGAGCCCGTCATGCCAGGCTGGCTGTGGAAGCGAAGAGTTCTTGCAGGCTCCAACCTTGCCACAATGGGCTTCGGGCTCATCATGATGTCGCCAGACGCCTACCTGCCCACCTTTTCGCAGTCGGTTCAGGGCCTCGGCGCCATAGCGGCGGGTTTTGTGCTTGCCACTATGAGCATAGGCTGGCCGGCCGCGTCTGCGCTGTCGGGCCGTATGTATCTGCACATCGGCTTCAGGAATACCGCCCTGTGGGGAGCGTTGGTGGTGTTTCTGGCCAGCCTCAGCTTCGTGTTCTTGCCTGAGCCTCAGCCCGTATGGGCCGTTGTGCTCAACCAGATTTCTCTGGGCGCCGGATTCGGACTGCTCTCCACACCATTGCTGGTGGGAGTGCAGTCGGTGGTGGGCTGGGATCAAAGGGGTGTGGTGACCGGTGCCAACATGTTCTCCCGCTATCTGGGTCAGAGCCTTGGTGCAGCAATCTTCGGGCCCATTTTCAACGCCACAGTGGCCAGAAGTTTGAGTTTAGCGCCGGCCACGCTCAAGCCGGAACTGCCACAGAGCGTGGATTCCGTGATAGAGGCCCTGCACTCTTCCACACTGGTGCCTGAGGCAAGCGCGTTTCTGCGCAGCACCATCTCCGATGCCACCAGGCATCTGTTTGTTGCCATGGCCATGGTGGCAGTGCTGGTGATTCTCACACTCTTCCTCATGCCGCGTCGTTTCCTGAGTTCCGCGAACCACGAGGTCTCAGCGTAAATAGCTGGTCAGCGCGCCAATCGTGGAAACACCAGCCATGGCCCAGAGACTTACACGAGCGCCCTGCTGGAGGGCCTGAACAGAGTCGGGCGACACCATTGCCGTGCCTGAATGTGAGAGCACCGTGGTGAAAACCGCTCCTGCCAGGCCCACCCCAAGCACCATTCCCACATTGCGCGCGGTGGCCAGCACTCCGGCGGCGATGCCCTGCCTGTTGGCGGGAGCGGCACCCATGATTGCACTGTTGTTTGGGGCGGCGAACACGCCGGTGCCAAAGCCCACCACGGCGAGCGCCGTGGCGATTGCAGTGATTGACCCGCCCGCGGCAGCTTGGGCCAGCATGCCGAGTCCGGCAGCCATCACCACCATGCCCAGTGTGGCGGGCAGTCTCACCCCTATCCTGTCAGATAACGTGCCGCTTATGGGCGCCACAATAGCCATTACAATGGGTTGGGCCGTGAGCACCAGACCAGCCTGACTTGTATTGAGGCCGCGAGCCTGGATGAGCAGAAATGGCACCACGAACACCACCCCGTACACGCAGACATAATTGAATACGGCGCTCAGGGTGGACCAGGAGAAAAGATGGCTGTCAAACAGCGTGAGATCGAGCATTGGGGAAGCGTGATTGCGCTCCACCGTAATGAAGCCTGTGAGCAGCGCAATGGACGCAGCAATGAGCCCCATTGTTGGAAGTGATCGCCATCCCCACGCGTGTCCCTGATTGAGAGCAAGCAGGAGCAGCACCATTCCAGCGGCAAAGTACGCGGCGCCCCGCACATCGAAGCGTTCCTGGCGCTCGCCCCTGTGATCGGGGCTGATAACGCGCAGCGCCAGGAAGCCTGCCAGAAGCCCTATGGGCACATTCATGTAGAACACCGCGCGCCATCCAAAGGTGTGCGCAATCCAGCCACCCAGCGACGGGCCGGCGGTAAGGCCCAGATAGGTGAACGTGGCCTGTGTGCCCAGAGCCATGCCACGTCGTTCTGCCGGAAAAGCTGCCGTAAGCAGCGCCGGCGAGCTTGCAAAGAGCATGGCTGCGCCCACCGCCTGCAGAGCCCTGAGCGCTATGAGCATGCTTGCCGAAGTGGCCAAACCACAGAGCATGGAGCCGATTACAAAAACCGCGAAGCCGGCCACATACAGGTGCTTGTGCCCTCTCATATCACCCAACCTGCCAGCTCCCAGGAGCAGTGCACTGATGACCAGCAGGTACACCGTGGTTACCCATTCAATTCCGGCAATGCTGGTGCCCAGCTCCTCCGACAAGAGTGGCAGGATGGTATTCACTACACTGCCGTCCAGGGCAGACATGAAAGTTCCTGTTCCCACCGTCAGCAGCACCGGGATTGAGCCGCCCAAATTAGTTTTCACTCGAGTGTCCTTCAGAAGTTGGTCCGGTCGACGACGGCCATCATTCCACTGCAACCTTATCCTGCCATGATTCACACACGCATTGAGCCATTCCGCATCAAGACAGTAGAACCCATTCGCATGAGCCGATCGGACGAGCGTTTGCGTTGGCTGTTAGAGGCGAAGCTCAATGTGTTCAAGCTGCCGGCTGAGCATGTACTGCTGGACTTCCTTACCGACAGTGGAACGGGAGCCATGAGCAGCAGGCAGTGGGGTGCCATAATGGAAGGCGACGAAAGCTATGCAGGCTCTCGTTCCTTTTACAGGCTGGAGTCCGTCCTCAAGGACATAACCGGTTACGAATACATCATACCCACCCATCAGGGTCGGGCCGCTGAGCGCATCCTGTTCAGTGTGGCCACAAAAAAGGGTGATGTAATTCCGAACAACACGCACTTCGACACCACTCGTGCCAACATTGAGTATCAGGGTGCTGAAGCAGTTGATCTGGTTATTGCGGAGGGTCTCAGGCCTCAGAGCCAGCATCCATTCAAGGGCAACATCGATCTGGAGCGTGTTGAAGATCTGCTCAGGCGTGATGCAGATCGGGTTCCCTTTGGAATGATGACGCTTACCAACAACAGCGGTGGTGGTCAGCCGGTGAGCCTGGCCAACCTGCGTGCTTACCGCGAGTTGCTGAACAAGTACAACAAGCCGCTCATTCTTGACGTGTGCCGTTACGCCGAAAACTCCATGTTCGTGAAGATGCGCGAGCCGGGCATGCAAGAGCGGAGCGTGCGTTCAATAGCGCAGGAGATGTTTAGTCTGGCCGATGGTTGCATGATGAGTGCAAAGAAGGACGGCATGGTGAACATCGGTGGTTTCCTTGCGCTCAACAACTTCGAGTGGGTGGAAGCGGCCAAGACGCTGCTCATTCTTACCGAAGGTTTCCCCACTTACGGTGGGCTCTCGGGTCGGGATCTGGAAGCCCTTGCAGTGGGTCTTGAGGAGGGTTTGGACGAAGACTACCTGCGTTACAGACTTCGCACCGCCGAGTACATGGGTGAGAAACTGAAGGCCGCGGGAGTGGCCATAGTTGAGCCCACGGGTGGGCATGCAGTGTATCTTGATGCGAGTGATTTTCTGCCGCATCTGCCCAGAGAGCAGTATCCTGCCTGGAGTTTGTGCAACGCACTTTATCTGGAAGCAGGTATACGTGGTGTTGAGATTGGATCAGTAATGTTCGGCAAACGTTCCGACGATGGGCATGAGTCGTACCACAACATGGAACTGGTTCGCCTGGCATTTCCGCGGCGCATGTATACACAGAGTCATTTTGATTATGCGGCTGAAGCGATTTGTGAGTTAAAGGAGCGTGCTCAGGAAGTGCGCGGCGTGAGGATAGTGCATCAGGCGAAGTACCTGCGGCATTTTTCGGCGGAGTTTGAATACGTTTGAGTGCGTAGTGGACTCAGTGCCACACCGGGCGACTTTGTTGTCGCCCGGTGTGGCGGCAATGCAAGCAATGGCCGGGCATTTTCATGTCGATGGCCACATACGAGAGCTCGGTCAGCGCTGGAACCTGTTTCCGTCAGGTGGCATCGTCACGCAGAAGTCCCAACAACGCAGGGATGGACAAATCTCAGAAGTCGAGTTGCTCCACCGCGATGCACAGAGCTTTGGCGACACGCATCACCGTGCTCTTGCGTGGCCGCGCAGCAGCCTCGGATTGTGCATATGAGGCTTGCGACACTCCAAGGCGTGTGGCCACTTCTGCCTGAGTCAAACCCAGGTGCTCACGCCACGCCTTCATCGGGCTCGCCCCGTCAACCGTGGCACTGACCACATCATGAGGGATCAAGTTGGCTCCCTGCACGAAACGGCGCATGTACTCAGCGTACGGTACCACGACAAAGGCGGGGCGCCCCTCGGCGTCCTTGATCGTCTGAATGTCAGTAAGGGCGCTCATTACGTTTCCCAACCTCCTCGATGCGTACCAACGTGATGGTGCCTTCAAAATTAAATAACACCCGATAATCACCCACCCGCAGGCGATAGCCGCATAGATGATTCACCAGCGCCTTCACGCCGGTACATTTCGGAAAGTATGACAGCTTGTCCTGCACCGCATCACGTACGATTACCTGAGCTGCCTGAGGCAATTACGCAGTTGCCTTGCAGCCCGAGGAGTCCAGTCAATACGGTTCTTCATAATCTATTATGAGTCTCTAATAAGCATTATCAAGTAGTGTGCGTATCCATATTCTGCTTTACCTATCACGATATCCAGCCGTCATACACCTCACTCCGCCAGCATCTCCCTCGCCGCGTTCACTACGGCGGACAGCATGTCGTCCACATCACCCTGCGTTGTCCTGAATCCCAACACGCAGGCGCGCAGACTGAATACGCCGCGCAAGCGCGTTGAGGAGATCAGAAAACGACCCGTTGCGTTTACCGCTGTGTTGACACGCTCGTTGAATTCATCCAGCCACGCGGCGCTCTTTGAACCACCAGGCTGCACACGGAAGCACAGCACTCCCAGTTGTGCCGGAGCCAGCACTTCAAGCAAGGGCTCTGCGCGCACGCGCCGCTCGAGGTGCTCAGCCAGTGCAATCCTCCGCTCAACTTCTTCGCGCAATGCCTTCATTCCGAAGTAGTGTATGCTGAGCCAGATCTTAAGCGCCTTAGCCGAACGGGTGAGCTGCTCGCCGTAGTCGGCAAAGTTCACCTGCTCTTCGCCCGGCTTCACGTCCAGCAGGTAATCGGGCATGATCTGATATGCTGAGCGCAACCGGGCAGGATCACGCGCCAGAAGACATCCGCACTCGAACGGGACATACAGCCACTTGTGCGGGTCCAACGCCACCGTATCGGCCCGACCGAGACCGTTGAGCAGGGCACTGCCACCCTCCGTGATGGCGGCCACTCCACCATATGCAGCGTCCACATGCATCCACACCTCTTCGGCAGCGCACACATCAGCGATCCGGTCCAGCGGGTCCACCGCGCCCGTGTTGGTGGTGCCCGCGCTCACGGCCACGCAACAGGGTATGAAGCCCGCTGTCTTGTCCTCACGTATGGCGGACTCAAGATCTGAGGGCCGCAGACAGAAGTGCTCGTCTGTGGGAAGCACACGCACATTGGCGCGCGGCACGCCGGCTATCCATGCCGCACGTACAACTGCGGAATGAGCCTGATCGGATGTATAAACAGTGACTTTGGGGAGACGCGACGCATCATCGCCCACGACCGCATGTCTGGCGGCAACAAGCGCTGTCAGTGTTGCCCCGGAGCCACCGTTCGTGAGCAGGCCGCTGCTTCCCTCGGGCATGCCTATCCACTGCCGGAACCATTCAAGCACGGCCAGTTCCAGCACATTAGGTCCCTCGGCAATGGTCCACACGCCGGCAAACACATTCCAGCCCGTGGCCAGCCAATCTCCCATCACGGCCGGAAAGCTTGGACAACTGGGCACGTATCCCATAAAGCCAGGATGCGGCTCGCGTGCGGTGTAGCTCAGAACGTCCTTTGTAAGGGTATCTACAAGTGCGTCGAAACTACCCGGAGCTTCGGACGGCGGCGCGGAAAGCCGCTCCCGTGTGGCCAGCGGGATGCCGCCGGCAATTACGGGTTGATTCCGCAGGGTGGCCATGTGCTCGGCCACGATATCGGCAACCCTGCGGCCCATACGCTGCATGGTTGCCTGATCCAGATCCAGAGGTGATTTTGAACTCATAGTGAATTAATGGCAGAATGTGCATGGCCGTGACCAGCCCCGGCATTGATCGTCATTGTTCCTGATCATCCATCCGCGATCCGTTATTGCGAGAATTCAACCCACCATTGTGCGCGGTGTCGTCCCGGTGAGAACATCTAACCCTGAAAGCGATACCATCGCGGCCTGGCGGTTCGGCTGGTTCTGCCAGAAGTTCGTGCACGCCGGTCAGGGTCAAATGATAATGACTCCGCTGCTATGAAGTCCGTGATCCGAACAACCGCCCCCTCCAGAGCCGACCGATGGCTGGCCGCTGTCACAGCCGGCGGTACGCTGCTGTTCCTGCTTTGGATGTTTGCCGCACGACAGGGGAGCGTGGGCGGTGAGGTCAATGGCCGACTCTACTCTCAGATCACGCTTGTTGTAGTGTACGCGGCAGTAGTCAGGCTGATGTGGCGCGCAGCGAACCGGATCAAGCGAACGGATCCGGCCGCAGCACGCTCGTGGTATCTGCTTGCAATAGGTCAGGTGCTGGCAGCCTGTGTGAGCCTGGACTGGATCTTCCTGCTCACCATCAAGAAGAGCATGTTCGGTTTCATGGGTGGCCAGGCAGCAGCCATCATATACTACCTTTTCACATTCAGTGGGCTGGTTGCTTATCCCACCAGGAGCAGGGCCCCTGCTCAAAGGCAATCGATCATTCTGGATGCGATTACTGTTGCCATAGCTGGAGCAGTACTCGCGTGGCACCTCCTGTTCAGGCCACTTCTTGCTTCGTACGATGCGGCGCTGGGCACGGTTACCTATGTGCTGCTCTACCCCACGGGCGACGCTGTATTGTTTTTTGCCACCACCGCACTGCTGCTCCGCCGGCCCCGAACAGGATCAACAATGGCTGTGCGTCTGCTTGCATTGGCTTTCGCCATTAACGTGCTCTCACAGGTGGTTTATATGTGGGACTTCGTACCCAAGGCATCAGGCGGTACGGAGTGGTACGATGCAGGCTACATTACCGTGGCACTGCTCTTTCTGGGAGCGGCATGGCTGCAACTCAATGAGCCAGAGCGACAGACTACAGACGTAAGTGAGGAGCAGAAACACTACTACGATCCCAGTCTGGTACCCTATCTGGTGGTTGCGCTTGTAAGCGTGGTTGCACTGGTACAGGCATGGCATGTCGAATCAGGCATGCATGCAGCTTTGTCATCAGTCACACGGGCTGCTGGATCGCTGATAACAGACTGGACTCTCACCATCCTCACGATGGGCTCGGCGCTGGTAACTGCGATAGTGGTCCTGCGGCAAATAACGGTGCAGCGCATGAATGTGCGACTCGTAGCCGAGCGCAGCATGCGCGACGCACGTTATCGCGCACTTGTGCAGTATGGCTCCGATGTTACTCTTGTGCTCGACAACAATGGGCTCATCCAGTACGCCAGTGAGTCGGTGGTGCGGGTTCTCAATCTCAGACCGGATGAGTTGATCGGCAGGCAGATAGCAGATCTGGCGGCTGACAGCTCCTCGGCTGTCATCAGGACTGATCTTGCCGAAGTCATCTCGGCAGGCAATGCGAACATGAGTACTGCGCCCGCATCCTGCGAGTGGGTAATGAACGATGGAAGCGGGCAGCCGCGGTGCATGGAAGTCATTCTCTCCAACATGTCCGACATGCCTGAGGTTTCGGGCCTGGTGGTGAACGCTCGCGATGTGACCGAACGCAAGGCGTTGGAAGAGGCGCTTTCACACCGGGCACAGCACGACTGCCTTACGGGGCTCGCGAACCGTGCGTTTTTCCGTGAGACTCTGAGTAATCTGGTTGACCAGGCATGCTCACAGCTTCACGACCGGGAGGGTCGCAACACGCTGGCTGTTCTCTATGTGGATCTGGACCGGTTCAAGCCTGTCAATGACGGCTACGGTCACGCCACCGGCGACGCAGTTCTGCTTGTGGTGTCTGACAGGCTTCGTTCTGCCACTCGTGGTTCCGACATGGTTGCCAGACTTGGAGGAGACGAGTTCGCCATAGCGCTGGCACCCATGCGAGACATGGCGGAAGTGGAACTGGTGGCCAACCGCATCATCTCAAGCATATCGCGTCCCATCTCAATTTCCGACGGTCTCGAGGTGCGGGTTGGTGCCAGCGCGGGTGTTTCCTGTCTCAATCTTGCACACGCGGACATTGCACTGAACCCGCGTGAGTTGATGGACTTCATGCTACGCGACGCAGATGCCGCGATGTACGAAGCCAAGGCCAACGGACGCGGCCATTGGGTGATGCATCAGAACACTGAAACCTTCACCTGCGAGCTGCCGCAGTCAGTCGAGATGGAACAGCTCCCTTACGTCAGCCAGCACTGACGACGCGGTTTCGCGCGCACGCTCTGTGCCCTGTTCGACAATGGTAAGCACGGCTGCAGGATCGGAGGCAAAACCAGCCCTGCGCTCACGAATGGGAGCTATCAGCGCCTGCAGCAGCTCTTCCAGTCTCTTCTTGAGAGGCACGTCACCAAGACCGCCAGCGCGGTAGTGCTGCTTGAGTTCTTCCACGGCTGCAGCATCAGGATCGAAAGCGTCGAGATAGGCAAAGACCACGTTGCCTTCAACCTGTCCCGGATCACTCACCCTGAGATGTCCGGGATCGGTGTACATGGCCCGCACGGCCGTGCTGATTTCCTGAGCCGTGGCGGAGAGTGAGATGGCGTTCCCCAGAGACTTGCTGGCCTTCCGTCCATCAACGCCCGGCAGGCGCGGTGTGGCCGACAACAGAGCCCTGCACTCGTTTAACACGGGTTTTCCGGCCATGTGCGCAAGCCGGCGCACGATCTCGTTGGTCTGCTCTATCATGGGCAACTGATCGTCGCCCACTGGCACCAGCGTGGCCCGGAAAGCCGTGATATCCGCGGCCTGGCTCACCGGGTAGCAGAGGAATCCTGCCGGTATGTCACGCTTGAAACCCCGCATTTCCACCTCGGCCCTCACGGTGGGGTTGCGCTCAAGGCGGGCCACTGTGACGAGGTTGAGATAGAGCACCGTGAGCATGGCCAGCTCAGGTATGGCCGATTGCAGCGCAATGGTCGTGAGTGCGGGATCTATGCCAACAGCGAGATAGTCCAGAGCCACCTCAAGGATGTTTCGCTGTACGTCAGCAGCGCGACCCGAGTTGTCGGTGAGCGCCTGGAGGTCAGCCACCAGAATTGTTTGCTGGTGCTGGTGCTGCAGCCCCACCCTGTTGCGCAGCGAACCCACGAAATGGCCCAGATGCAGCGGGCCGGTGGGCCGGTCGCCGGTGAGAATGGTTTCCCGCATGGCCGTCGAGGGCGAGGCTGCCGCCGCTGTCAGAGGCCCGCAAACGTTCGGGTGCGTGTCGACACTGTTGACGCTCATGAATGAACAATAGCACCTGAGTGACAGGTGCAGAAATCACTGCCGCTCCATATACTCAATCGGGTCTGGCGGTATTGCCACAGTTCTCCGGAGGAAGACAAGTCATGTCACCAGTGCAGCGCCCCCTAAGCGGCCCAGCGCTCAGCTTCTCGCTTCACGACGAAATGCAGACGGTCAGGACCGAACTGGCCAAGGTTTCGGAGCGCATAGGCCGCACTCTGCTCAAGAATGGCCCGCTACGTGTCACTCTCATCGGTCTCAAACCCGGTGGTGCACTGCATGAGCACCGCGCTGATGGCCCGATTACCGTTCAGGTTCTGGAGGGCTCGGTGCGCTTTCAGGCCGCCGGGCAGTCCTGGCCGCTCTCTCAGGGCTCGCTGCTCACGCTGGGCAACGGTGAAGAGCACAGAGTTGAAAGCGAGAGCGGTGCATTGTTCCTGCTTACTGTGGTCGCACATGCTGCCGACGGCCACACGGCCGACAGGCACACCGACGGGCGCTCAGCCAACTGAACCGTCCCTCGCTCCCTCCTTCTCCCCTTCCTTTTTTCGACCCGTTCTCATTCTCAGAGACTAACATGGTCACACTGGCCGATATTCAGTCCGCACGCGAACGCGTGAGGGACGGCATTGTCACGACACCCGTCGTACCCGCACTGGCCCTGCGCGAGAGGCTTCCCTGCAACCTGTTCATCAAGCTGGAGAACACGCAGCGAACCGGTTCGTTCAAGGACCGCGGCGCTCTCAACCGTCTTCTTGATCTCACGCCCGATGAGCGCAAGCGCGGAATAGTTACCGCGAGCGCTGGTAACCATGCACAGGCAGTGGCCTACCACGGGCAGCGCCTGGGCGTGCCGGTGGAAGTGGTGATGCCAGAACTCACTCCTCTGGTGAAGGTGAGCAATACACGCCACTTCGGCGCCGGTGTGCGCTTCCACGGTGCCACGCTTTCCGATTCCATGGTGGAGGCGCGGCGCATTGAAAAGGAAGAAAACCGCATACTCGTGCATGCCTTCGACGACGATCGCGTAATAGGCGGACAGGGCACGATAGGGCTGGAACTCCTTGAGCAACTGCCTTCCCTCACTGCGGTAATCGTGCCCATTGGCGGCGGTGGCATGATCTCCGGCATAGCCACTGCGATCAAGTCACAGCGCCCTGATGTTCGCATATTCGGCGTTGAGGCATCAGCCGCAGCTTCGGCAATGGCTTCACGCAAGGCCGGAAGCCCCGTTCATATCGAGACTTCTGAAACCATTGCCGATGGCATTGCAGTAAAGCGCGTTGGAGATCGTACCTTCCCGATCATTGAGAAGTATGTGGACGATATCGTGGCAGTGGATGAGAGCCAGATAGCCAGTGCCGTCCATCTGCTGCTTGAACACGAAAAGGTATTGGCCGAAGGCGCGGGAGCAACACCGCTTGCTGCACTCGTGGCGGGTCTCCTGCCGCTCAAGCCCGAGGACAATGCTGTCATGGTGCTCTCTGGCGGCAACATCGACGTGAACCTCGTGGAGCGCATCATCTCACGCGGGCTTGTCAACGACGGCCGCATGGCGCGCCTGCGCGTTACGGTACGGGACCGGCCCGGTTATCTGGCAAGACTTGCCACCTACGTTGCCGAGGAAGGTGCCAACGTACTCGACGTATTCCATAGCCGTGCATTTGCCGACATAGGAGTGCGCGACGTGGAGATTGAACTATTCCTTGAAACGCGCGGGCATGATCATATGAAGGCAGTGGTAGCGAGGCTTGAGCGCGAAGGAATGCCGGTACAGCTCAATCCAGGCACGAAAGTCTGAACCTGTTGCTTTAATCACAAATGCCGACGACACCCAAACCATAGTGTCGCCGGCATTTGTGTTTGACCGTGCAGAGATTGACGCGAGGCAAACACCGCAAAGCTTGCGCTGCGATCAGGGTGATCGCGTGTGACCAAATATGATCAGATCTGATCAGCCGCGGCTGATTCTCACATACACGCCGTCGTCGTCTGTGGTATGTATCTCGTGAACAAAACCACGCTCAGCGAGGATGGGAAGCAGGAACTGCGGTACCCGCTCGTTGTGCTGCACCAGCACATGGCCCTCGGGCAGCGTCTCAAGCAGCTCCAGAGTTTTCATCATCGGCTCTGGTGGCTCAAGGCCACGCACGTCCAGCAG
>CAZWSJ010000005.1:0-92210 GCA_964636415.1 uncultured Gemmatimonas sp.
CGTATAGTCACGGAATTACCGGGCATCACCGTTGACACCCGCAACGGTTACTAGTATCGGACGCTGTGCGGCCCGGGTTTAGATGAATACTGCCAGCCGAATCGCAACCTGCGAGCAACAAATGCGAGGCGGCCCGATTCCCTTGATTGGGACGGGCCGCACTGGGTCGTACCTTGATCATGTCGCTTGCCCGGATCAGGCGGCAGGCACATTCGCACTCGTGAAAAGCTCATCTGCGAGCGCCTGCCTGCCCTCGGCATTACGCGTGGTGGCATTGGGATCGTAAGTCCTTGCATCTGGCGCTTCCATCTCAGAAAGCCTTGTCGAGACATCGACATTCTGATCAAAGAGGCGTGCAACGTCGAGCAGCCGCTCTTCCATGTCCACCAGGACAGAAGAAGCATGAGAGAGTTGCTGTGACGTGATATCCTGAAACTGCAATGCCCCCATCATGAGGAAAAGCTCATCACGGAGATTCGCCCGCAGGTCAACCGCCTTTTCACGATTGGGGTTGCCTTCCACGTCGATGGTATCCAGTTCATCAACGAGGCAAGTGGCGCGATCGCAGGCATCCATGATATTGATAGCTGCATCCTCGGTCGCGGTTGTTACCTCACGGATTTTTTCATGCGTGGTCTGGAGTCTTTCCAGAGCTGTCGTCTGCAGGGCTGCGCGGCTCTCGCGAAGGCGTGCAAGAACGTTCAGAATCTGCGCATTTGCCTGCTCAAGTATATTGGGCAAGTCGGCAAGGGAAATGGTAGGATGGTCTTCGGGTCCGGGAGCCTGAGCGTCCAGCAGCTCATTCAACTCACGATCAACAAGTCGCAACGTTGCCTCAGACTCATAAAGAACTTCGCGCGTTCTGGTACTGGTCATCGCAAGGTCCTCAGGCCGCCGCGGCTGGCAACAGTGCATCAATCTTTTCCTTGAGCACCTGTGGCGTGAACGGCTTGACTATGTAGTTGTTGACTCCCGCTTCCATCGCGGCGAGAATGTCTTCCTTCACTGAACGAGCGGTCACCATAAGAATCGGTACCTGCTTGCCATCATCTCTGGAACGAAGCACCTTGGTGAACTCTGTTCCCGTCATGTTGGGCATGTTCCAATCGGTGATTATGAAGTTCACAGAGCTGTCGAACCTGGCCAGTGCTTCCTGTCCGTCACTTGCTTCAACGGTATCGGTGAACCCTATCCGCTGGAGCGAATTGATGACGATGCGACGCATGGTCGCCGAGTCGTCCACGACGAGAAACTTCATAGTGCAGCCATTCTCCTGAGCTGGCCTGAGTTAAAAGGGTGGCGATCAGATATCGCCGCGTGTGAGAATGCGTCGGGCAACCTGGTCCACCACATCAAGTGTGTTATAGGCACCGGACAATACCTTTTCCCGCAGTTCTGCGATCCTCTCAGGGTCCAGCGCATCGCGCTGCTCCGCGTTCATCCTTCGCCCCGCATCCGAGATTTCTATGGAATCGGCGCGGACGGGACGAACCGGCGGAGCTTGCTGGACTTCCTGTACCGGTCGCTGCACCGCTGTCTGATCAACGGCGGGCACACGGGCTGTATCTGTGTATGGATTGATCTTCATAGGGGGTCTCCTCCTCAACAGATGACTATCGGCAGCACCTGACGGCAACTTTACCGTTTACGCCCGGTTTGGGCCCTGGGGCGAACGGATACACTGGCTCGGGCATTCAACGCGCTATCGGTAGCGATGCCAGCTCCGGGACGCGACTCGACAGGATATCTGATATCGAACGTGGGGGGATGAACTGATGGTGAGGCAAGGTCCGACCGGTATCTTGATGCGGCCCCTGTCGGCCATGACCTGACCTCACTGCCCGAAAGCAGCATGGCAGCTTCGAGCCTTAACTGCTCCACCGGATCTGAGTCCCGCGCGGCCTCTTCGGCATCAGCTCGATCCAGTTCCTCAAATGTCTCCCTGAGGAGCTCTCCAAAGCGGTTGGCGGAGGAGTCCATAAATAGATTGCTCAGCGACGGCGATCAACCAGGCGTGCGCCTGGAGACAGTGAATAGCTCATGCTCGCGCTGGCACTGCGCTGAACCAGGTCGAGCTCCTTGCGAATCTCCCCCACACGCCTGGATACGCATACCATAAGATCCATCGTGAGGCGCTGCGAGAGGTCCACTGCTGCGCAAACCCTGGAAACCAGCTCGTCGGCATCATCCACCAGGCGTTCGGTTGCGGCAAAGAGCACACCGTCAGCCGTGGGACGCTCAGTAGTGAGAATTGCGAGCTGTTCGGCCAGGTCCTGCATCATCTCATCGCGCTGCTTGAGCAACTCGAAGAAATGGTCGTGCTCGTCCGCTGAAACAGCTTGCAGTGCCTCACGGGCGAGCCCATCCACCTCCAGGCAAAGTGAGAGCGCTTCATGCGCAGCTTGAACCTCCCTGCCCGGTGTAACACCTGTTGCACTCCTGGCCTGCCTGGACGCTGCTGTGGCCGTGGGTGAACTGTGCAAAGGAATTACAGATTTCATGCTGATTTTCTCCCGGGCAAGGCCAACTGACGTTCGGCACCAACAAAGCCATCGCGCAGTTCAACAGCTATGTGTATGAGTTTACGCATCGTGCCCAGGTCGCCGCGGCTTCCCACGTCCACGAGCTCAGTGAGAATCACCTGGTAGTGTCCCGCGAGTTCCGCACCCAGGCTGCCGGCCCGCTCCACATCGAGAGTGGTGAGAAGTTCTGACACCAGACCGCGAGCCCGATTGAGTGCGGTCACCCGAAGCCCTGCGTCCTGCCGCTCCATGCCCAGGCGAGCACGCTCCAGGTTCACTACCAACTGCTCGAAGACGATGCACACCAGCTTTTCAGGTGAGGCGGATTGAATCTCCATCTCGCGGTAGTTGGTCTGTCGTGCTGCGTAGGACATGCGAAGGCAGGGCAAGCGGTGAAGGATTTTGATAGAGACATCTGCAAACATCAACGGGCGTAATGCCCGGGATACGTCAGAGTATCGGTCAGGATCTGCTCATCTGAAGCCCTGAAACAGACGCCAGCAGTGACCCACTCTGCTGCTGCAGCCGCCCAAGCGCTTCCTCCATCTTTGTGAATTGTTGGATGAGCTGCAGCCTACGGTCTTCAATGCGCGCCTTCTGTTCAGTTTCGCGCTTCTGAAGAGTCCGGATGTTATTGAGAATGTTGTTGATTGAGCCACTGATGGTACCCACGCCGTAACGACTTGCAGCGTCTGTATAGGTGAGAAATGCTCCCCCGATACCACTGGAACCGAGCAGTGTCTCCACCTGACCCGGTCTGTCGGCGAAAGCCTTTCTGAACTCCTCCTCACTGAGTGAGAGTTTGCCGAACCTGTCCAGATGCAGGCCTATACCAACCGAGTTGCGGTATGTGTCATTGTCAGCCACCTCGGCATGAAGCGCATCGGTGAACTGATCCATCAGACGCCGGAGTCCACTGTCTGCATACAGAGGCGCATCCGGTTTGCGCTGCTCTTCGTAGAAATCTCTTACGGAGTTGTAAGCATCCACCAGCTTCTTCGCTGCGTCCACCGCACCCTGTTCGTTGCGGTCTATGGCAAGGTCAATGGTGGTGCCCGGCTCGGCTGATTGCAGTGTTATGGAAACTCCTGCAACTACATCCGCAAAAGTGTTGCTGGTCCGCACATACTCCTGGCCATCCACGCGGACGATCGCATCCCGTCCTTCCTGCAATTGCCGGTCGCGGCCAGTCACAGAAACGCTTGTGAGGCCGAGGGACCCGGAGCTTCCATCTTCGTGCGTAACACCAAGCGAAAACGACAAACGGGATGCTCCGCCGCTTCCATCCACCAGACGTATTCTGCCGTCCGGACCAAGTTCTGCACTGGCAGTTCGGGAGCCCGCACCAAAACCGGAGGCAGCATCATTGATGCGATCCAGGAGATCCTGGATAGTGTCTCCGGGGTTCACGACCAGTCCGAAGGACACTGCGGATCCATCTCCGCGAAGTCCACGGATATTTATGGCATCTCCAACCGCCAGTCCCACGTCAGCGCCATCCACCTTCAAGCCTGCCAGCACGGTGGAGGTCGTGGCAGGCGCATCAGAGGCATCAGTGAATGCGCCTGACTGTACAATCTGGTTGATGCGGCCCGACGCTCCAACGCCAATTCCAAGAGCATCGATTACTGCCTGCGACTGGGGATCACCATTGACCGCGCTCACATTTCCGTCCATTACCAGACGATAGCGAGTCTCATCACCATATAGTTCCGATTGGACTGAGGCTGCTCCACCTGCAGCATTGATCTTGGCCGCGATAGACGCGAGGGATTCGTTTTCCAGGTCGATAGTGACGACGACTCCCCCGATACGGACTGCAGCGGGGGAGGGGTATGTGGGCAGACCGAGTGCTGCAGCCGCAGCGGCATTGGCTGAAGAGATGGGCCTTGATCGACTGTCCAGGAATCCGAGTTCCCGGCCGAGCCCTTCCGCGCCATCAACCAGCTCAATTCCTGTACTTCCTGACGCAGCACTGGTCAAAACCAGGTGGCCGGCTGTGCCGCCTTCCGAAATGATTGACGCCATCACGCCCGTTGCCGCATCATTGATCTTGTTGCGAATGGTCTCAAGCGAGTCGGTGCTTTCAACCACGATCGCGGAGCCGTTCACAGTGAACGAGCCATTCAAACCCTGTGCTGCTGCGGTGTCAGATACCGAGATTCCACCGAGCTTGGCAGTATCTGCGAGCTGAACCACTTCTACGCGGTAACGACCGGCAGTGGCGGCCTGCGTAGGGGCTGCACTAAAAAGGCTGCGGCCGGTTGATGGGCTTGCCGGCAAGGTTGCCTCATAACCACCAAAACCGGCGCGCCTGAGTGCATAGGCAGCGTCGTTGAGTGAATTGGTCAGATTCTGAAGTGTTGTCCAGGCATCCTTCTGCTTGTTCTTCAGATCGATTTCGTTGGTTGTAAGCGTGACCGTGCGAGCTTCCATGGCCTTCACCGTCGCGTCGACGATGTCGTTCCATTGGACGCCGCTGCTGAGTCCGCCAATATTCATGGGTGCGGTCATGATTGCCTCGGCCACTTGCTATAAGGCCATGCCCCGGGCACAGTGCTCACACCGTGCCCGGGGATTGTTTCATCAGAAGAACGTCAGCGATCAGCGCAGAATACTCAGTATGCTCTGCGAACTCTGGTTCGCCTGCCCGAGCATGGCCTGTGCCGCCTGCGTGAGGATGTTGTTCTTGGTGAAGTTGGCCATTTCTTCTGCCATATCGACATCGCGGATGGTTGATTCTGCTGCCTTCACGTTCACGACCGCGGACTTGAGGTTTTGTACCGTGTAGTCAAGCACGTTCTGGCCAGCGCCGATGGCGGCGAGAGAAGTGTTGACCGCATCGAGGGCCGTATCTGCGTCGGCAAGAGTTGAGCTGCCCGAAAGAGCTGTCAGCGTCAGAGCCGCATTGACCGTGACCTTTCCGTTGGTATCGTTGTCCGATACCTGGAAGACATGCGAACCAAACACCGACGTACCCTGAAAGTTTGCATCGGTGAGAATTCGCTGGGCTTCAGTCTGGAGGTTGCTGATTTCGGTGTTGATTGTTGCAGTGACCGTGCTGTTCGTTGCGGTCTGCTTCTCGGTGATGAGCTCCTTCTGACGAGTGATGATCTTCTGGATCGTCTGTGCTGCACCTTCGGCGATCTGGAGCATGGCATTGCCCTGCTCTGCGTTGGCTGCCGCCTGAGTCAGCGAGCGGGACTGGGTCTGCAGCTTGTTTGCAATGGCCAGACCGGCTGCATCGTCAGCCGCGCGGCTGATACGAAGACCGGAGCTCAGCTTCCTCATGCTGCTTTCAGTCGCGAGGTTGTTGACGAAAGCGTTTCTGGAAGCGGTGAGCGCTCCTACGTTGGTATTGATGCGCATGCGGGTATCCTCCGTGATATGAATGTTCGGGCATCCGTGCCCGATCCGGATCCGATTGCCGGATCGCGGTCAGATTCCAGTTTCGGACATGACATCACCGACTTGAGTATCACGTCACACCGGCGGGCGAATCCGTCACGGATGAACGGGATAGGACTCATTCGCCTCACCCCGACGGCTCGAACTGTCACGCAGTTGTTGCTCGGGCATGGCCTCTTCGTCTTGTGGTGGATGATGACGAACACCAGTCAATCACTAGGCACAATCCTTGAGCGGGGCTTCGCCCGACTTGAAGGCGGAGACTATCAATCGGCTGCAGCAGATTTCGCTTCGGCACTGGCTGTGGACAGAACGAATGCCGATCTGGTAATGGCGCTGGCAAATGCGCAGCGGCTGGCAGGACATGTTTTGGAGGCAAGGGCTACACTCGCCACCTTTGTGGCAAGCGACTCTGAAGTAACCCCGGAGCAGTGCTATTCACTGGGGACTTCTCTCCTTGCGCTGGGCGCACCGCAACTGGCGCTCGGGTGCCTGAATCCTCTCGTCAGTCTTGAACCATCCGATCCTGCAGTCCTTGCTGCCACGGCGGGGGCATTACGGGCTGCCGGCAGGCCCGCCGAAGGGTGGGAGCTCATTAAGCGCGCCATTGCCCTTGACTCCAATAGACCGGCCCATCTTCTCACGGCAGCACAGGTCCGACATTCACTGGGTGACATGGAAGGTGCGTTCCACTGGCTGGACCGTGCGGAAAAGCTTCGACCTGCGCATGGTCCCACCCGTGTTCAGCGCGCTTACACGATGCTTCTGGCAAGCGGGGGCTCGAATGCGACTGGATGGAAATTGCTGGAGTCGCGACCTCTGCCGCATCCGACAACCTTGGCCCACTCATGGCATGGCCAGCAAATGAATGGCGGCTCGATCCTGGTGATGGCCGAGCAAGGTGTCGGAGACCAGTTCCAATTCGTAAGATTCGTGTCAGCACTGAAAGAATTCGGTGCTGGCCGGATACTCGTGCAAGCCCATCCTGACGCCGTTGAGTTTCTCAATGCCAACGGGCTCAATGCCATTTCGCGTGACCACCCGGCGCCTGCCACCGAGTGGTACGTTCCCATGCTGTCGCTGCCGTACAGGCTGTCCGTCGGCAGTTCTGTGAGAACTGCCAGCGGTTCCTATCTCACGGCAGAGCGCAGTGGATATGCAAACACGGTGGGGACTCGAAGGCTGGGACTCGTATGGGCGGGGAATCCTGAACATCCCGGTAGCAGCACGCGGGATATCAATCCGGATCTGTTCTCGGCGGTCCTCGAGTTGCCCGGTACTGAATGGATCGGGCTGCAGGCAGGCAGTGCACGAGGTCAGGCTCCTGCCTCTCTGCCGCTCGCGCCGTGCACAACCTCATGGTCAGAAACCGCCTCGCTTCTTGTTGGCCTCGATGGGCTGGTCACTGTTGATACCGGAATTGCCCACCTGGCAGGAGCACTTGGCATTCCAACATGGATCCTGGTGGAGCACGTCCCTGACTGGCGCTGGGGGCTGAGTGGTGATCGCACACAATGGTACGACTCGGTGAGACTGGTACGTCAACCCCATCCCTGTGATTGGGCAGGCGCGATTGATAGGCTGCACGACCTTCTGGCAAATCAGGAAACCTGAGCCTTCTTCTCCTTGCCTGGCTTTCACCTGTTATTGATCGGTAAGCCCCCCTTTCTTGGTGGACGTCAGTAGCGGAGCGAGTTAAGCGGCCTGTTGACGTTTCATGATTGGGGTGATGCCACCATGGGCCATATCGGGGCTGACAAATCCACTACAGGTCGGAGATACGGGAGAGCAGAGTCGCAGCCGCGTTGCGCCAACTGAATTTTCTGGAGGTTGCGACCCCCATGAGGTTTATTCCAAGCGCACCGGCCTGCTTCCGCCCGTGTACGGATCTCATGTGAGCCACCATCTGCTCATGTTGATTTTCCCCCCAGGCCGCCCAGCGTCCGGTTGTTATCCCAGCGGGATGCTCCAGTTCATCAATATCGACAAGCATTGCATTTACCGCATGAAGATAGGCGGTGTGCGCTGAGTAATTCGCAGCAATAACAGATTTTCCAAGCGCCAGCATTTCCAGCGCTTCAAGGTTCCAGCCCTCTGCACGTGAGGGAAACACACCACAATCTGACGCAGCCATGTGTTGCGAAAGAGCTGTCTGTGTCGGAAATGGAGACGTGATCAGGCGAATGCGAGACGACATAGGCGAGTCTCGAAACGGTTTGAGCATGCTTTGCATTTCCCGCTCGGAAATGAACGGATTGTGACACATGAGCACCAGTCTCACCCGATCCGATGGCGTAAACGCGCTTTCAAAGGCCCGCAGTGTATCCAGCTGTCCCTTGCGTGCTTCCAGTTTCCCCACTTGCAGGAAGACCGTGTCATCGTCGGGCCTGCCGACAGGCACAACATCCTCATTGAACACTTCGCGGTCCACCCCCAGCGGCACGAGTTCCGTTGGGACTGTGATTCCGTTGTCGCGCAAAACATCACGGGCCCACTCACACGTAACCAGGAGCATGTCCTGACTCTGTAAATGGTGTATTTCACCCGCGGTGAACCCGTTCAATTCGAAGATGGGAAACCCAACACGTGGACCTTTTCCGACATGAGTTGCCAGATCAAACTGCTGCCAGAGACGTACGCTGGGCCCATAATGATCGAATGTTTGCTGACGATTGAGCAGGGCATCCAGATTGACCGTATGGACCACGCTTCGGTCTATTTTCCCAATGGGGAAAAAGGCCATGTTGTCATCGAGCTCCGAAAGCTCACGAACCAGATTGGCGCCTGCGATTCCATACCCGGTCCGGCAATAGGGAGCCATCACAGAGAAAGATCTTCGGCGGACTTCCGACCTGGTACCAGTGGGGGTAGAAGCACTATCACGTTTTGAATGCCCATCATCGGTACTCACATTGTGTAACGCAGGAATGGCAAATACCGGAATCGCAGGACAAATCGTACTCGATGCAAAGAGTGCCGGGCCATCATCGCACTCACGCAATTCATATATCGTGTAACCGGACTCTCGCAGGAGCCTGGCTGCCAGCAGTCTGTCTTCTTCCCTGTTCGCCTCACTCACTGAGATGCAGACAGCAGCAATACGGCCAGAGTCGTACAGCGGGGAGAGCGACGGCAGTGCGTATGGCAGGCTCCGGAGGTCGGTATGTATGAACATCCTCGTGAGCGAGGTCGAAATGCGGATTAGATGCCTCGCGAGCCTTCCATCAAGAAGAGAACTGAGCGTCCACCATTCGATAGTATTGTGGCACTCAATGCCGGCATGATCCGTGATGCAATCCTCTGCTCCATCGCCTATGGCTACGACCTGTGGTGAACCACCGGGTGCGGTAAGAGCGGAAAGCAATACCATACCGGGTCCAACAGCAGTGTCCACAAAGCAGTCGTCTGGCTCCAACTGGGCATCAAGGAACGCACGGATATCCGCCTGGTAACCACCAGTCCGTTCCTTCTCAACGAGTTCTTCCCAGTGGACCCAGCCTGACGCTGACGATACCCTGAAGCGTGGAGAGCCATCTTCGTTCTGCTGCACGCTCTCCAACACCGATGGAGATGCAAGTGAAGAAGCCATCAAGCTTCGCCGTCAGCTTCCGCCAACGCAAACTTTCTCAGATCAACTGGCCTTCTCAGCTCATGCTCTTCCACTCTGCTCACCACCTGGGCCGCAGCGTGATTCGCCACATTTATGACAATCGGTGCACGCATGTTTGCCGTTGGCTGCCCACCCGCACCTGTCGGCATGGCCAGCATCACCAGCACAAGTGCACGCGAGGGATCACTGAGATCCAGAGAGGCGGTTTCCACATCGCTCAGATCCAGCACCCAGGTTTCATCGAGAATGAATGGATCTGCAAGCACGAAGGTTACCCTTGGTTCGCTCGCCGACTCCATCCACCACAGGCCCTGTCTGGGCGCCGGTCTCAGCGTGTAGTCAAGGTGTTCGTCGAACCCAAGAAGCGGTCGCTCAAATCTCAGATCCATGCCCCTGTACCGATTCGAGGCAACCACGTCGTCTGCTTCGGCATATACGCTGGCATCGTTCAACGATGAAGACGCCACTGTGGATGTATTTGTATTCACAGATAATTGGCCAGACTGAGACCGAGGATTCGCGAGGTGGCCCCCATGGCCGCCTCATAGAGCGTCTGCTTGCCGACAAGATCCACCAGAGCCTTGTCTACTTCAGTGTCACGCAGGTCCGAACGGTATGTCTTGAGATCGACTTCCATCTGCGCGAGACGTGTCTTGGCGTCTTCCATTTCGTTTATGCGCGCCCCTTGCGCGCCAACAAGTGCCTGTACGTTGGAGTTGGCCTGGTTAAGACGGTCGGTGGCAGCAGTTATGGCAGCAACGTCATCGTCTCCGAGAGCCTTCGAGAGAGCCCTGAGGGCCTCCAGTACATCCGTATCGAGAAACACCTCGGTACCGTTGTGATTGGGTGTGACAAACTTGTTGTCGCCAATCTCAAGCGTGAGGTTGCCACCGGGGTCAACGGGGGTTCCGGCCAGCTCGAGAGCGGAGAAGGTTCCAGTCGCGGGCGGCGGCGTCTTGAAGGGCGCCTCGCCTGAACGTATTCCGCCAAAGAGGTATTCGTCGCCGAAGCGCGTATTTCCCAACTGAGAAGCCAGATCCAGCAACTGGTCCACTTCCATTTTCACAACCTGCCTGGAGGCGGTACTGGCAGTGCCGTTGGCAGCGGCGACACTCAACTCTATACCTCGGGTGAGAGCCTTGCCGAGCTGGTCAAGCACGCCCTCCTCGGCGCTGGCCCTTGAAGCACCCAGGTCCGTGTTGCGTTTGAACTGTGTGAGGACACGCAGGGAACTCCCCATCCGTACAAGCTCGCCACCGCTGGTGGGGTCATCGGAGATTTTCTTTATCCGGATACCAGTGGAAATATCCGACCGCAGCCGGTCGATGTCCTGCAGGCCAGCCTGCAGGTGCTGTTTGCTGTTTGCTGTGATTATCGAGTTGCTGATACGCATCGGGGCGGCCCGGCGATAGTTCACAAAACGGAAAAACTCCTGAGATCAAGTATCGGTCTCCGGCCATCGGCCTTGAGTTGAACGAAGACGGACGGTTGACCTGAGAGGCTGATCCCTCGCCTGAAGCGAGCCGTGCGGCTAATTTTGCCGGGTACGGCAGTTCTCCATACCGATAGACGCCTCTGTCACTTGAGGGTCACACTCACGCAATCCGACCCCCGTGCGGGTCGGCTCAGTTGACTTTCAACTCCTCGCTCCCGTGTCGTACCGATGGCCACCATCCTTTATGTAGACGACGAACCCACTGTGGGCCTCATTCTTGAGGACACGCTGGAGCGTGCCGGCCACCGGCCCATCGCCGCCTCCAACGTGCCCGAAGCACTGCAAGTGCTGGAACAGAATGAGGTTGACCTCATCATCTCGGATTACCGGATGCCCGGAATCTCGGGGTTGGAGTTCATTCAGTTGTTGGCCCGGGACGGATACGAAATCCCGCTCATCATGCTGACCGGGCACGCCAGCATCGAGCACGCGGTCACGTCCATAAAGGCCGGAGCCATTGACTACATCACCAAGCCTGTGCGCCCCCAGCAGTTGGAGCTGGCCGTCGATCAGGCGCTTGAGTTCGTGCGGCTTCGTCGCGAAAACGAGGCTCTCCGCAAGGAGGTCATGCAGTTTCGCAATGAGCGACGGATTCTGGGCGATTCAGCGGCAATTCGCCGCATCCTTCAAACCGTCTCAATGGCTGCGCCCACGCGTGCCACGGTCCTCCTGCAAGGCGAATCCGGCACCGGCAAGGAGCTGTTCGCACGAGCCATTCACGACCAGAGCGACCGACGCGAGAAGCCATTCATAAAGCTCAATTGCGCCGCATTACCGGAAGGGCTGGTGGAGTCGGCCCTTTTCGGACACGAGAAGGGTGCCTTCACGGGTGCTATCAAGAGAGTCGAAGGTGCTTTCGAGAGAGCGCACCGCGGAACGCTGCTTCTTGATGAGATCTCGGAAATGCGCCTTGATTTACAGGCGAAACTGCTCAGGGTGCTCCAAGAGCAGGAATTTGAGCGCGTTGGTGGAACTACACCCATAAAGGTTGATGTCCGTATCGTCGCTACCACGAACCGTGATCTGGCCAGTGAGGTCGAGCACGGCAGTTTCCGGCAGGACCTCTATTACAGGCTTTCCACCATACCGATACTCATCCCGCCTTTGCGCGAACGCAGCGAGGACATCCAAATCCTTGCTCTGCGCTTCGCTATGCGCACGGCCACGGAAATCGGGAAAAAGGTTGAGGGTATATCAGAAGGAGCGTTTGATATGCTTCTTCATTATGAGTGGCCGGGAAATGTGCGTGAGCTGCAACATGTCATCGAAAGAGCGGTGATACTGACACCGGACCCGATTATTGGGCCGCACTGCCTGGAGGGAACGCACTTTGGACTGGCGCATTCCCTGGGGCCGGGAGCTTCACGTGCAATCTCACTCCCAGGTAAAGCCCAAGGGTCGGTCACGGCCCAACCTGGCATTCATACGGCATCCCCGAGTGCCCCGAGCGGTGCTGCAACCGCCGACGGACTGCAGTCAGGCCATATCGCGCTGAACTCGCTCAACGTGGCAGAAGCGGAACGAGTCCTCATCCAGCACGCGCTTGAGGCAGCCGGCAACAATAGAACCCGGGCAGCCGAGCTGTTGGGAATTTCCGTCCGCACGCTCAGAAACAAGCTCAACACACCGGAAGCGGCAATTTAAGACCAGGTTTGGTCGGCACATTTTGCCGTTCTCTAGAATCATATCCACCAATCCGGATGACCGGATATATCAATTTTCTTGTCTTCAAGTAATGTAAGTTCTTTAAAATCAATGTCTTAGCCAATCATAAGCCCAGTTTTTGCTCACTGTAAGGGTCGTGGCCCAGCCCTTGCTCTCACAGGCACCGGACGGTTTCCCTAATTCTCCTCCGGTACCTATGCAACTCTTCGGGCTCATCGATCGCAGTACTGCTGCCACTTCCCTCAAGTCGGGATTGAACGCAAGCGTCGAACGTTCCAGGGGCATCGCCGATCGCGTAGCAAAAGCCACGCTCAACAACGGTGACGGCTTCGCGCTGGAGGCGAAGACCGGGAACGCTCAGGCGGATGTCAATCCAGTCAATGTGGAAGACGAAATGGTGGCCCTGGCGGATGAACAACTTCGCTTCCTTGCCACCTCACGTTTGCTTGAGCGCACCTACAAGGCTCTTCGCACGGCAATCAAGGGTGCGGCAAGCTGATGCCAATTGATCCAACACGCCGACTGGCTCTGTTGCCGGTACCCGGGCAGTCTCCGGTTCGTCCGATGTTCAAGTCCATGGGTATTGCCGCAAGCGGCATAGCGGCACAGCGGCAGCGCATGGACATCATTGCCCAGAACATCGCCAATGCGGATGTCACGCGTGGCAGCGATGGCGCTCCATACAAGCGTCGTGAGCTGATTCTGGAGTCGGCCAGCGCGGGCAATGCACCGTTCAGCCAGGGTGACCTCGCGCTTCCCGGCGTCAGCACCCCTTCGATCGAGGGACGCTCTCCTTTCCAGGTGCCCATTACCACCGACGCAGCGCCCACCTTCCGGGTGCCGGTACTCTCTGGCACAGGCAACATTGACGCTTCCGGCATTCCGCAAAGCATCTCTTCCGGCGGGGAACATGGTGTTCGCGTTGCCGGAGTTGCGGAAGATCAGGGCGAGGGGCGGCTGGTCTACGAGCCTGGTCATCCCGATGCGGACGCCAACGGTTATGTCCGCTACCCCGACATAGACACCACTCAGGAACTGGTCAAACTCATGGATGCAAGGCGCATCTATGAGGCCAACGCAGCCGTCTTCCAGACAGCCAAATCGATGCTGCGCGCAGCCATCGACATATAGCCATGCAACCACTCCCCTTCATGCCCGGCCGGTCGTCTTCGAGGGCAAGCTAATGAGCGTCAACGGCATCAATCATTCTGTACCGCTTGCAAATCCTGCAGCGGCAAGCCGCACGGATGTCAACCGCAATGCACTACGGGACCACGCCGGCATGGCGCGATCTGCAGACGGTCGCGTGCGGTCAGAGTCTGTGCCAACGCTCAAGTCACAACAGCCACTCACCGGCGCTGCAGCTCCCACGCAGGCCGCAGTCCCGCCTGAAGCACCGCCAGGCACAGACCCCACGCTCTGGAGCGTCCTGACCACTGAGGAGCGCAACTTTTTCGCAAAGACTGCGGCCCTCGGCCCCCTCACCTACAGCCGTATCAAGGCAGCATCCACATCGAATACGGCACCACCATCTCGCGGCGTACGCCTGGACGTACGTGTCTGAGTTCAGGCCATTTCAGCCAGCTTCGTCCGGCGCGGTGAATCTCCGTCATCCGCAGTACTCTTCGCACCCACCATCGCACACAGCATGCAGACTCGCCTGGATCTGATAACCCGCAGCCTTCCCGAATTCGGGCAGGATCGCGGTCTGACGACAAAGGTCTCCGTCGGCAGTGATGACAACAACTCTTTCGGGGACACTCTCACGCGCGCGATCAATGAGATCTCTGACTCACGTGATCGAGCTGACGAGCTGACTCGCCGTTTTGCAGCCGGTGAAAACGTGGAATTGCATCAGGTGATGGCTGCCACAGAAGAAGCGGGCCTCGCGTTGGACATGCTTGTGGAGCTGCGCAACAAAGTGGTCGAAGCCTATCGCAGTGTAATCAGCATGCAGTCTTAGCGCAGTCATGACATCGTACTGACTCATCCTTTCATTCATGAACTTCTTCCTCGAGTCCGTGGCCGGCCGCCTGGGTAATGCCCGTCGGGCCATGATAATAGCCACTGGCGTAGTTGTGACTGCTCTTGTATTCGGCATTTCTCAATGGGCAACCAGACCAATTCTGGTTCCTCTGTACGCCGACATACCTGTTGAGCAGGTCAAGGCGATGACTGACAAGCTCACGGAATCCGGCATCAGCTTCAAACTGGATGGCGCAGGTACAACAATCATGGTTGCCAGCGCCGATCTTGCCCGTGCCCGCGTTGATCTGGCGGCTGGCGAAGTTCCCAACTCCGGTCGACCGGGCCTGGAGCTGTTCGACCGCCAGTCCTGGGGAATGACGGACTTCACGCAGAAGGTGAATCTGCGCAGGGCGCTGGAGGGAGAGCTCGAACGCACCATTGGAAAAATGAAGGACATTCGCAGCGCCAAGGTCCATCTTGCGCTGGAGGATGATCAACTTTTCCGCAAGAATGAGCGGCCGTCCAAGGCGTCGGTAACTCTTGCGATGACCAATGGCAGCACTCCACGCGCCGAGGTGGTCAACGGAATACGCAGCCTGGTGGCATCAAGCGTCGGCGGGCTGGAGCCAGAGCATGTCACCATCGTTGACGAGCGCGGTGAGGCCCTCACACTGCAGGATCAGAGTACGGTCGCCGGCCTCACCAGCACGCAGCTTGCAGTACAGCGCGAAACGGAAAGCTATCTTGAGGAGAAGGCAAACAGGCTCCTCTCCAGTCTTGTGGGTTCCGGCAACTCGCGTGTGCAAGTGTCGGCAGCAATGAACTTTGATCGTGTGGAACGCACCGTTCAGGCTGTCGATCCTGATCGCCAGGCCGTTGCCACCGAACAGAAGGCCGAGGTGACGCCTGGCACTCCGGAACAGGGAGCAGGCTACAGCACCACTGCAACATCGTTTGATAATACACGCAGTGTGGAGAGTTTCACTGGAGCGATTGGCAACATCACGCGCCTGAGCGTGGCAGTTCTCGTGGCAGATCGCACGGAAGCGGTCAGTCAGCCTGCGTCTGCTTCAACCAACTCCGGCAATGATCAGCAGCAGTTGATGACAGGAGCAGTTGCCGTCACTCCCCGCAGCACTGAAGAGCTTGTACGCATTGAGTCGCTGGTACGCAATGCACTGGGTCTGGATTCACTCCGGGGCGACGTCATTTCGGTGGTAAGTGCGCCGTTTGACGTGCCGCTTCCTCTCGTTGCAGCTACCGACTCATTGCCGGTTCCGACGGATATGCTGGGTCGGATTCAGGCCAACCCCAAGCCTGTAATCGCACTTGCTGCTCTGACGGTGCTCCTTATTCTCGCACTGTCGATGATGGTCATGTTGCGTCCGGGCAAACGCAAGGCAGCCAGTCGGGAAGTATTGCTTCCGGCAGCTATCCGATCCGATGATTCAACTGTAGCGGTTGAGCGTGAGGAGACTTTCCCGGAAGCGCTGACGGAGGCAGGTCATCAGGCTCAGATTGAAGAACAGCGTCGGCAAATAGTGTTGCCACCACCACGCACGACACCTGAGCGTGAGCAGGCGATGGCAACGGTGGAACAGCGACCCGAAGCCGCGATTCGCGTGGTTCGGGCATGGCTGCGGCAGTGAGTGGCGCCATGGCCAGCGTGCATTCAACCCGAAGCAACGGCAATGCTGCCGACCGTTATTCGCCCGAGAATCTCACAGGCAGACAAAAGGTGGCCATTATATGCATGGCCATCGGTGCGGAGCACGCGGCCAGGATTACCAGTGGGCTGCATCCTGAGGAAGCAGAAATCGTTGCTTTGGAGATGGCACAGTTGGATCGTGTTCCACAGCCTGCCATAGACGCGATCCTCGCTGAGTGGCTGGAGGTCACGGTTGGGGTGGATTCGCTCACCACTGGTGGAGTGGAATACGCCAAGGATGTTCTCGAAAAGGCTTTCGGTGCTGCCAAGGCGCAATTGATTCTCAAGCGTATCCAGGGGCAACTGGCGGACAGTGACAGATTCGGGCGCCTGCGCCGCGCGGACCCGCAGCAGCTTGGCAATACTCTGCGTGGCGAACACCCCCAGACCATCGCTTTGATTCTCGCACACCTGGATCCGGCTCACGTTGCGGCCATCATCCGCGAGTTCGAGCCCGAGCTGGGCGGTGAGGTGATGTTCCGGATAGCGCGCATGGAGAAAGTCTCACCCGAGATGATTTCGCTCGTGGAACGCGCAATAGGCAATGAAGCAGACCTGGCATTCTCTGCCGGCATGAGCAGTGTGGGTGGTCCGGCCGCTGTGGCGGCAGTGCTAAACCTGGTCAATACAGCTCTGGAAAAGGAAGTACTTGATCACGTGGCGGACAAGGATCCACATCTCAGCGATGAAATCAAGAACCTTATGTTCGTCTTTGAAGACCTCGTCACTCTTGACGACAAGTCCTTGCAGCGCCTGCTGCGCGAAGTGGATGTCAAGCAATTGGCACTCGCGCTCAAGGCAGCCAGTGCATCACTCAAGCAGCGTATCATGAGCACCATGTCACAGCGTGCTGTGACCGGCTTGAAAGAAGAAATGGAGTTCCTCGGTCCGGTCAAGATGCGGGATGTGGAGGCTGCCCAGACTGATATTGTGGCCAGAGTACGTGTTCTTGAGGAAACCGGAGAGATCGTGCTCAGCGCGGGAGCAGACGATGTCATCATCTGATGCTGCATCTATGAATTCGCTGCGCGCAATTCCCTGGGCACTTGATGAGTTTCAGCTCGTACAATCTTTACAGTTCGTGGATGAGTCTCATGCCTCAAGCCCTTTGGGGGTTGCGGGATCGGATGTCGTTGAAGAACAGTCTGAAAATACGGATGTAGTGGCCCTGCCCGAGCACTTGCACGCAATGGAAGAAGCCTACAAGCGCGGCCGCCGAGAGGGAGAAGAGGATGCCCGTGCCCTGTTGCGGGAAGAGATCACGATGGCCGGCCGCGCGCTGAATCAATGCATCACGTTGATCCAGGAGAATTCGGTGCGCTGGCTGAGCAATCTGGAAGAGAATGTTGCGGCACTCGCCGTGATGGTAGCCAGGCATGTGGTTCAGCGGCAGATCGAGGCAGATGAAACGCTGGTGAGTGACCTCACTCTGCGGGCAATGGAGCAATATCCGGCAGACGAAGAGATCACGGTGCGAATGAACCCGGAAGATCTCGCTGCCTGTCGTCCGGTGTTGGACGAAATGATTCGTTCCGGGGAATTGGGTGCCACACGCTCTTTGCGCTGGATGGCTGATGCAAGTATCGCACGCGGCGGCTGTCTTACTGAGGGGCGGGAGCGCATCGTTGATGGTCGGGTTGATATCGCGCTTGAACGTGCCTATCGCGCGCTGGCGGGCATACAGGCATGAGCATGACATCGGCTGTCAGTGAGCTTGCGGAGAGGCTCGCACAGAGTGATCGTCTGGCTTCATACGGACGGGTGACCAGGGTGGTGGGCCTGGTCGTAGAAGCCACCGGAATCGATGTTGGCCTGGGCTCGCTGTGCAGAATCACCAGCCATTCCCGTGATCGCTCGGTGCTCGCCGAAGCAGTGGGCTTCAATGAACGCTATGTCCTTCTCATGCCACTCGGCGAGCTGGACGGGCTGCACGCCGGTGCAAGCGTACAGCCCTTGGGCCGCACTTTCGGCGTTGATGTTGGACCCGGTCTGCTGGGGCGTATCTTAAACGGGCTTGGACATCCGATTGACGGAAAGGGCAAGATCGAACCAAGTATTCGGGTTCCTCTGTCGGCGGAGCCACCCAACCCTCTGCAGCGCGATGTAATAGACAGTCCACTGGAAACGGGGGTTCGGGCCATCGATGGCCTTCTGACCATCGGGCGTGGGCAGCGGGTTGGTATCTTTGCGGGATCCGGTGTGGGCAAGAGCACCATGCTGGGAATGATCGCACGGCATGCACAAGCCGATGTAAACGTGATTGCACTTCTGGGTGAGCGTGGACGTGAAGTACGTGAGTTTATTGAAAACTCTCTTGGAGCTGATGGACTTGCGCGTTCGGTGGTGGTGGTTGCGACCGGCGATCAGGCAGCGCTGGTTCGTGCACGAGGGGCACTGGTGGCCACTGCAATTGCCGAGTACTTCAGGGATCAGGGCAAACAGGTTCTTCTCATGCTCGATTCGGTGACTCGTGTGGCCATGGCATGGCGGGAAATCGGACTTGCCACCGGTGAGCCACCCACAACCAAGGGTTACCCACCGTCGGTGTTCGCAAATCTGCCACGTCTGCTTGAGCGCGCCGGCAACAGCGACAATGGCGGCATCACCGGCATATATACCGTGCTTGTGGATGGCGATGACTTCAACGAACCTGTTGCCGATGCAGCGCGCTCCATCCTGGATGGCCACATTGTACTCACGAGACGTCTGGCCGCCCAGAACCATTTCCCGTCCATAGACATTCTCGACTCCAAGAGTCGAGTACGCGATCACATAATTAATGAGGCGCAGCGTCTTGGCGGCGGCGCAATTCTGCGTCTTGAGGCGGCATACCGCGAGAAAGAGGATCTCATAATGGTGGGTGCCTACCAGAGGGGTAGCGACCCGTATGTGGACGCTGCAATGACATACAGACACCAGGTACTGGAGTTTCTCCGGCAGCGTCCGGACGAGAGTACGCATTTTGGTGACACGTATCAGTCATTACTCGCGATCGCCGAAGCGATCGAGTCATCGATTGAGAGGCGCAACTGATGTTTCGCTTTCGTTTGCAACGCGTACTGCAGTTACGTGAACAGTACGAACAAGCCCGGGCAAGAGAGCTTGCTGCCGCACGTGACGCATCGGATCGTGCCATGAGCGCCGAAGCAGCACTGCAGAGCATGCGCGCAAACTCAAAAATGGAGATCCGCCACGCAACCGATGGCGGAAGCAGGATCGGTTACTTGAGCAGATTGGATGAGGCTCTTTCTTCTTTGGAGGAACGTCTGGTGGTCGCCTGTGATGCAGTCAGGGAGGCTGATGCCGACGTGCATCAGGCAAGGCTGCTGTTGGAAGAAGCCGCCCGTGATCGTCGGGTACTGGATCGTCTCAAGTCGCACCACGCGGATGCGTGGCGCAGCGAACAGGCTCATCAAGACCGGATACGCATGGATGAAGTGGCCCTGGTGCAATACGCCAGAAAGCGCGGCAGTCAGGCAGGCGGAGATCGTGACACGACTTCCGGTGAAGATTCAGACGGGGCGTCGGCATGAACAAGAGACTGATTCTGCCGATCGTGGTCGGGCTGACGGTTGGACTTGGCAGCGGCTCGGGATACGCATACAAGCGTGCTGTTGCGAAATTCGTGCTCGACTCAGCACGACTTGCTGACAGCCTGAGCATCCATGCATCTGATTCCACCAGCGTCGATGACGGTCGGACTGTTCCTGCAAGTGATGACACGGCCTCCACAACAGGCGATAGTGGGCAGCTTCAAGCTGTCGACAGCATCAGCCCTGCCGTGCCTCTGCCCGACGGTGATCGGCCTGTGGCACAAAGCAATGAGGTTGGCAAGCCTGCTCCGTCACCTTCCAGCAGAACAGACCAGGGTGTCGCTGCACAGCCTGTCAAGACCGACTCTGCAGAAGCAGCAAAGACGACTGACGGTAGTGTGACGGCCGGTGCTGCACAAGTTATCAAGACTGCTCGCGATGCGGCTCTCAAGACGCCGCTTCCTGAGCAACGCCTCGCGAAAATCTTTGCGGCTATGCCGGCGAAGGAAGCCGCAAAGGTACTGGACCAGATGACGGACGCCGATGTCAGGCAGATTCTGTCCCTCATGAATGACAGGCAGGCCGCAGCCATTCTCTCACAACTCCCCACAAGTCGTGCCGCGTCTGTAACAAGAAGAACGATACCGGGGGAGACTCCTCCATGATCAGCATGAATCCTTTTACGAGCCATGGCAGCTCACTGACTTCGCGGGCATCGGTTGATAAACCGGACCGAACGGCAGATCGTCCGGCAAGTACCGGGCGCGACCGACCGCAGGGCGCAGCAGACAACAAGGAGCCAGGAGAAACAGAGCGCGAGTCAAAGCTTCGCAGAGGCCGCAGTGTGTCGGGCTCAGGGAAACCGGTCAATCGCAATCCATCCGGTGAAGATTTTGCTCAGCTGCTTGTACTGCTGGCGAATGCTCATCCGGAGCTCCATGAGAAGTTACTGCGCTTGCAAGACAAGAATGGTGCTTCCGGGGCCCCAGGTCTGCAGGCCATGGAAATGCCATCAGGCAGCGCTACAGACGCGGTTGTTGAACGTAAAGCTGATCTCATCAGTATGCAGGATCGCCTGCAATACGATATGCGGAGACAGCCTGCGTTCAACAGCGCAGGTGATGTCGCTGAAGCGCTCATCAGGAACGTCTCTACCGTACCTGGACAATTTCCGCCCGACTATTCATACCGTGACCGAAGCAGTTCAGTGCAGCAATTACTCGCCATGGGAGACGTGAAATCTGCTGAATTGCAGAATGCACTCGATGCTCTGCTATCGCACGCCGGCACAACTGAAGGAGCAAGGCTGGCCGCGCTGAATGTCATTTCCCAGTCCGGGATATCCCTCGCGAATGACAATGGCTCAGGCCATGACAATCTGGCGAACATTTCGTTCGGTGCTGGAGCGCGTCGTACTCAGACAGTGTTTTCCAGTGGCACAATAGCGGCCACCGCTGCACCATCCGAAGCAAATCGGGCACTCACCGACGTAAACGCGGTACTTCGAAACCGGGTAGATCGCGTCATATCACGAATGAAGGAGGAGTACGGGCACGAAGTGACCGTGGTCGAAACTGTCAGATCTCAGGAGCGCCAGGATTGGCTGTACGAACAGGGCCGTACCCGCAGCGGCAGTGTGGTTACATGGACCCGCGATTCTGCACACACCCGTGGCGAAGCCGTGGATGTGATGATCGATGGGAGCTACTCAGATGCCGTGGGATTTTCACGCCTTCAGCAGATTGCACGAGAGGAGGGTCTGCGCACCCTGGGTATGAGAGATCCCGGACACCTTGAACTTGTGCGCAACGGATTCGCCATGGCGGACGATACTGAAGCACCCCACCAATCACTTCCTGGCAGCTCAGGTAAACCGGCAAACAATACCGCATCACAAGCTGCAGTGGCAGCCGTTGCCGGCGTGGCACAGGTCGCCAGTGTGGCCGGAGTCACTTCCGGCGCTGCGAATCCCGTCTCTGCTTCAGCCTCTGCTGCAAACGCTGACAACCAATACACAGCGGCGGCGCAGACACTCACTACATCGGGAGTGTATCACAATGCCGGCGACAGCCAACGTGAATCCCGATCGGAAGCCAGGAGTTCATCGTCACAGAAACGGCACGCGACAAACGCAACCAGCGGCAGCTCGGCCGCCGCGGCAACAGTAGGTGGCGGTGTTGACGGCAGTGTTTTTGGCCCTGAAGGTCACAGTGCCAACACTATCGGCACGAAGTCTGCATCCGCATCGCAATCAGCATCAGGCAGTTCGCTGGCTCAGCGAATATCCGATATCGACTCCATTCGCTCGACAACCGGAGGCTCTGTCGGAAGAATTACGCTGAACCTGGAAAGTCAGGATGGTGCACCCGAGAAGATCACCATCGATGTTCGTGGCAATAGCGTGCAAACTCACATAGCAACTGACCGCGATACCGCATCAAGGCTACGCATGCAAACGGCTCAACTACAGGATGCTCTGGGCCGTCACGGCCTGGACGCAGACAGTGTGCGGATCAGTCGCCTGCAGAGTGACGATACCTCACGAGTTACAACCCTCGATCGTGAGCTTTTGTACAGCGCGGCTGGTACGGCTTCTGCTCGCGAGAGTGCCCGGGGAGGAGGGAGCATGCATCGTGATCAAGGTGATCCACGGGAGTGGCAGCACCAAGACACGGACAGACGTGAGCAGGCGCCACGCACGCGCGACGAACGGCAGCAGTCTGAGCAGGATCGGAAGTATCGAAACATTTTTAACTGGGAGACAGAATGACATCTCCGATATCGGCGTATGGAAGTGCCATCTACGATGTCCGGCCGGATGACCGCGTTTACGAAGAACCGCCAGTCGGACCGGCCGAGCCGTCGCCCGAGCGTACGCTGCCTTCAAACGCCAGCGCCATGGGGCGGGATGAGTTTCTGAAAATGCTGGTCGCACAGCTCAAGAACCAGGATCCGCTGAATCCAATGGACGGCAAGGATATGGCAGCACAGCTGGCCCAGTTCTCTACAGTTGAGCAGCTCATCGCATTGAACACATCAATGGATGCTCAGACCAAGGCGGTCGCGGCAATGAGTGATGGCATTAGCTCGCTTGAACAAACACAGAACGATCGTGCAGAGGAACTTGCCCAGCTTGTTGAAGGGCAGATGGCGATGGCCACGGTCGGCAAGATTGGCGTGACACCCGGCGGTAGTGCTTTTGTGGATCGCGACGGTAACGGCATCGTGGTTGTGGATACTCTCGGGCTGAAGGGAGAGGGACGCATCACATTGACAAACTCTGTCGGAGCCTTAGCGGGCCAGCTAACCGTAGGCAGTGTCGGACCGGGTCAGGCCCAGTTTAATCTCGGCGACTATGAGTTTGATCCGCCTCTTGAACCGGGGCAGTACTCCTATCGCTTTGATGTTGCCGTTGATGGTGCCTATCAGAGCGCCAAGACCTACACCGCGGGCAGAATCACCGGCATGAAGTACGAGGACGGGAATCCCATCCTGATTCTCGGCGACACATTGGCCGTACCCATGTCTCAACTGACTCAGGTACGCGCCTGAGATTCCGAATCCATCCAAACATCAACGACACCGAGGACTCGACTCCATGCTTCGCTCTCTTTATGCCGGCGTTTCCGGCCTGCGCAATAACCAGGTGCGTATGGACGTGATCGGCAATAACATCGCCAACGTGAACACGGTCGCATTCAAAGCGGGACGGGTTACCTTCAAGGAAGGATTTGCCCAATTGCTTCAGGGTGCTAGTCGCCCGCCCGGTGATCAGGGTGGTATAAACCCGATCCAGATCGGACTTGGTATGCAGATAGGTTCAATTGATCAGATCTTCAACCAGGGAAACCTTGAGACCACTGGTCTCAACACCGACGTGGCAATTCAGGGTGACTCCTTCTTCGTGGTGCGAAAGGGTAACCAGAGTTTTTACACTCGCGCCGGCAACTTCCAGGTGGATGCTCTGGGACAGTTAGTGTCACCGGCAAACGGCTTCATCGTACAGGGCCAGATGTTTGAAAACGGTTCCCTGCAGGACGGTATCCAGGATATTCGACTGCCATTCGGCCAGAAGGTATCGGCGAAGCCAACAACGGAAGTGAAGCTCGCCGGTAACCTCAATGCATCGGCACCGGTTTTTCAGGGTGATTTCAATGACCCACTTGACCGGGCACTCCCAATAAACGAAAAAGCCTGGACGGAAACACAGATTGGAGTATTCGACTCCGAGGGCACCAAGCACGACGTCAAGCTGCAAATGTGGAAGACGGGCCCCAACGAGTGGGAATGGAAGATAGATCCCATAGCCTCAGCTCAGGTCTTCGACACGCAGACGGATGGCAATTCTCCACCTTCTGACATTCTTCTGCCCGTACCCCCGACTGGTTACGAGATTGACCCCGACAACGTCCGCGTATACAGCACCACGGGTGTGGAGTATGTGAACGGAGTTGACTACAACATCGACAACGGTCCACCACCTGCAGTACAGTTCACGGCCACCATGCCGAGCAATTCCGAGGTACGTGTTGGCTACTTCATGAGCCCCGACACGGCTACGGCAAACGAAAACTCCGGCACACTTACGTTCGACAATGCGGGTCTGCTCAACACCAACATTTCGGCCGCGCTGAACTTTGCCGTCCCGGGTGCAAATCCGGTTCGCATAGATATCGTACTGGGCGGCGGGGTGAATGGGCTTACACAGTTCGCTTCAACTGCTTCGACTGCTGTGCTGCGTGACCAGAATGGCTATACTGCCGGCAGCCTGCAGAACTTCTCCATTGACCGATTCGGTCTCATAACCGGCTTCTTCACCAACGGTACCACATCGCCTCTGGCTCGTATCGTCCTGGCTGACTTCAACAACCCGAGCGGCCTGCTCCGCATTGGTGACAACATGTATCAGGAGTCTGCGAACTCCGGCGGAGGTGTACTGGGCTTTGCTCTTGAAGGATCCCAGTCACAACTCACGTCTGGAGCATTGGAAATGTCCAATGTCGACCTGGCTCAGGAGTTCACCAACATGATCGTGGCACAGCGTGGCTTTCAAGCCAATGGCAAGGTAGTGAGCACCTCGGACGAGATGCTGCAGGAATTGATGACAATCAAGCGGTAATGGTGAACTTGCGGAGTAGCTGAGAATGGCTGGCAGTAGCCTGCCAGTGATGGCGTCACAATAGCTCCGGAAATGGCAGCAATGAATGAATGAGATGGCTGAAATCCGGGTCATTCCCACTTCACCGGGAGAGAGAATGACCCGGCAGTTTCTGCCGACTTACCATGAACTGGCACGCAATTGCCGGTTTCGGCTGGTGAGGCCATCTCCCATCCAAGCCTGTGTGCACTCCATAAGTGGTTGAATGACAACAACTTGGACACTATGAGAGCATTATTGGCCGGTCTGGCACACGGACTGCAACAAGAGCGGGCGTCGATTCTCATTCATCAGCCCTGTTCATGTCCAGCTCAGAATCTCAAGAAACAACTGAAGAGCAACCGGCTCCATCACTTTCGCGCCTGAAGACACCCGTGCTGATAGCGTTGGTAGCCGTTGGGCTCGCGGTAGGGGGAGGCACCGGCGCCACCTTTCTGGGCCCGATCGTTGCCAAACGCATGGGTAAGGTGCCTCAGGCCCGGGTAGACAGCGCCGTCACCGAAGACGCTGCTGATTCTGTGAGTGAAGCCACACCCGGCACTGCGAGTCCCATTCTTCTGCTCGAAAACCTGGTGCTCAATCCGGCCGGCAGCGGAGGCACACGCTTTCTGTTGCTCACGGTAGCGATCGAATTGAACCGGGGCGCCACGCTTGATCAACTCAAGACAAGGGATGCTGAGCTTCGTGACATCATCCTGACCTCACTCGGCACGAAGACCGTCGAGGAGCTCACTGACATCACAAGACGTGATGAGTTCAAGAACGAGTTGCAAGCGATGATTGAGTCCAGGTTCGGAAAACGTGGTGTCAAGCGGCTCTACTTCCCGCAGTTCGTTGTCCAGTAAGCTCCGTATCCAGGCATAGCGATGAGTTCGGAAACACTTAGCCAGACCGATATCGACCGCCTGCTCGGAGGCTCGGCAGCCAGCCAGGTTTCTGCTGGACACAGCCCTGAAGTTCAGGTTTATGACTTCCGACGCCCGCATCGCGTGTCGAAGGAACGTCTGCGCACGCTTGAAGCCATGTACGAAAGACTGGTGAAAGCGCTTGAGGCGTGGTTGATATCACGCGTGCGTGGACAGATCGAGGTGCGATTGCAGAGCGTGGAACAGTTCTCCTTCGGTGAGTTCACGCTGTCGCTGCCCATGCCTTGCACATCTTTCGTCTTCGACATCGCAGGTACGGGGCAAAAAGGAGTCATTGACATCGGTCCCGAGTTCGGCACGTACATCATCGACCGTCTCTTCGGAGGTGAAGGTGGCGGCTCCATTCTCTCAAGAGCGCTCACACCAATAGAGCGGATGGCCGTTCGCAGCGTTGCCGACAAGATCACCGCACTGTTGCAGGAAATCTGGGAAGATCATGTTCCTATCGGCTTGAGCATTACCGGCTTTGAGTCGTCGCCAGAGATCCTGCAGGTAGTCAATCGCGAAGATCCTGTACTGGTCGCCAACGTGGAAGTGAGTGCAGACGGTATCAGCAGCCTGCTGCTTCTGTGTCTGCCGTTTTCCGTGCTCGACAAGTTTTTCACTTCCAGTGGCCAGCAGCGACTTGCCTTGCTCGCCACCAGTGAGCAGGAGCGCAACCTGACCCGTCAACGCAGTGAATCTGCGCTGCGACAGACAAGCGTTCCATTAGTCGCGCGCCTGCCGGATTTCCGACTGTCCATGCGGGAGATAGCCGGCATCAGCCCCGGAGTCGTAATTCCGACAGGCATTCCCACAGATGCAAAAGTTCTGGTCCGCGCCGGCACACAGGAACGCTTCATCGGACATGCCGGACGCGTAAACGGCAATCTGGCAGTGCGCATACAGGATGCGGTCTTCTCATCAACCACCCCCGACCAGCGGACAACATCATGAATCCCGCAGAGATAGATGCCCTCGTGGCCAGCGCTCAGGCAGCCAAGGCCGCAGGTCAGCCCATTTCCATGCCAGACAGCAAGTCCGTCGAAAGCGCACAACCGACAGCACAGCAGCTCACAGAGTTCGAAAGGGTCAGTCTCGGAGGCACCGAGGTCCCCATCGGAGTATTGCTGGACCTTACACTGCCCATTTCAATCGAGCTTGGTCGCACGAGCATGACCGTTCAGGAGATCCTGAGACTCGGACGCGGCTCCGTCATTCAACTCGACAGACTCGCCGGCGAACCCATCGATATTTTCGTTGGAGACAGAAGATTCGCTGAAGGCGAAGTGGTGGTCCTGGGAGAGCATTTCGGGGTGCGCATAACACGCGTGCTCGCCAATGCCGCTGCGGCCACAGCCGCCAGCGCAGCCTGATTCAGACCGCCAAATGAAAACCGGTTCTGAATCATGCTGATTGCCGGCCTCGGAGTAGTGGCGGCGTTGGCCTTCGTGTTGGGCCTTGGCGCATTCTCACTCTACGCCATTAACCGCTGGGGAAGAGGTCTGCTGCGCGGCAGCAAACGCCTGCCCATGGAAGTTGTCCAGCGCATTCCGTTGGGGCCCAAGACGGCAATGGCCGTGGTACGCGTCGGCGGGAAAGTGATGGCCGTAAGCGTCGGGGAGGGAGGCGTGCGTCCGCTGTTTGAGCTGGATGAGGCAGACAGATTGCAGGTGCTCGCAACCAGCACAATCCCGCATGCTCTCATATCGAGTGAAGCTGCAACCAGGTCCATGGCAGCAGTATCCTCCGGTATTACGGGAGATGCACATACCAAAGGCACCAAAGTTGAGATTGACACACACCGTTCCGGTGATTTTCACAGCATTCTCAGTCTGTCACTTAATTCGGCCACGCGTCTCGCAGCTCTGATCTGCGCAATCACGGCAGTGGCCATGACATCGCCCCTGCACGGCCAGACAGCAAATTCCACGGTATCACCGCCCAACCTGGAACTGCCTGCAATCTCACCACCCACAAGCCAGCCGCCGACGGTTCCCGGGCTGCCGGCAGGAAGTGCGTTGGCCGAACCGGCTTCAGCAACGACAGCGGCGGCAGTAACCGGCCAGGGCCCTGCATCACCTCACATGGTCACGGTACCTGCCCAAGAGCCTCGGAGTCGTGCGCAGACAGCGAACCCGGCACCCATTTCTGCAGGCGATGCTGTAATGCGGATTCTGCCACAAATGGACGTTCAGTTGGGCGGGAAGGACGGAAGCGAAGGCCTCCATCTGAATGGCACAGTGGGAATAGTGGTCATGATGGGTTTGCTGACACTGCTTCCCACGTTGTTGCTGATGATGACGGGGTTCACCCGCATACTTGTGGTCCTGCATTTCCTTAAGCAGGCCATGGGAACCCAGAGTGCACCCCCAAGTCACCTGCTTGCCGGCCTCGCACTGCTGCTCACCGCTTTCGTGATGGGCCCAACGCTCAACGAGGTCAATCGCACGGCCATTTCTCCATGGCTGGACGGACAGATGACCCAGACAGAAATGATGCAAACCGGCGTGCAGCCATTCCGTGATTTCATGCTGAGGCAGACCAGACCGGCGGATGTGGAAACATTCGTCAGACTCAGTCGCATGGAGCAGCCGGACACCATTGACGATGTGCCGCTGCATGTCATTATGTCGGCTTTTGTGGCCAGCGAATTGCGCACAGCGTTCCAGATCGGCTTCGCCATCTACCTCCCATTCATAATCATCGATGCCGTGGTCGCCTCAGTGCTGATGAGCATGGGAATGTTCATGCTTCCTCCGGCCATGATCTCACTTCCGTTCAAGCTGCTGCTGTTCGTGCTCGTTGATGGTTGGAGTCTGACCATCACCAGTCTCGTGGAAAGCTTCAGATAAACGACTGAAAACTCCGCAGAACTCCCGTACCTTCAAACTATTTGCTTCCGTGTCACACCAACTCGTAATAGACCTGACTCGCGATGCCATCCTGACCGCATTGATGGTAGCCGCTCCGATGCTGCTCCTGGCACTCGGAGTAGGATTGGCAATAGCCATCATACAGTCGGTCACCCAGATACAGGAACAAACGCTGGTTTTTGTCCCCAAGCTCATTCTGGTCGGTGCAGCATTCATTATCGGCCTTCCGTGGCTGATGCAGGTAATGGTCAAGTTCACGACTCAGATCATTCGCGGAATTCCCGCGATGGTAGGTTGAACCGGGTCGCGCTGAAGAGAGCGTTTGAGTGCAATCTTCACTTATCTTCGGACTGCCTGACTTTTTTTCGCCTGGAGTAGCCAACGCATTTGTGCTGGTTGCGCTGCGTACCGGAGGTCTGCTGCTCATTGCGCCGGCATGGTCGGCCAAGTCGGTACCCATGAGACTTCGCACGGCAGTGCTGATTCTCTTTGCACTGCTCCTGCTGCCATCGGCGATACCGGACGCCCACACAAGTGCACTTGCAATAACGCCTGGCAGTTTTCTTTCCGAAACAGCCATTGGTTTTGCCTTCGGAATGGCAGCAGGATTGATCATTGCCGGCGCAGAGTTTGCCGGAGAGCTGGCTACGACAACCATTGGCCTGTCCGGCAGCGCCATTTTCGATCCGGTAAGCAACACGCAGGGATCAATACTTGGATCTCTTGCCCAGCTCATGGCTGTCACTCTGCTGGTCGGCAGCGGCGGGCACATCATAATGCTTGAGGCAATAGCCAGGAGCTTCTCTGTTCTTCCGCTTGGCGCTCCTCTCGACATCAACGCCGGACTTGCCGGCATGGTAAAGGCTGCCTCCACCATCTTCTCCACGGGGTTGCAGTTTGCCGCACCCGTCATCGCGGCCGTACTGATCACCAATATCGCACTGGCCATTCTCGGTCGCGCGGCTCCGCAGTTGCAGATCATGAGCGTGGCCTTTCCCATGCAGATCGGTATCGGACTTCTTACTTTCGCTGGCTCTCTGGGATTTATCGTCTACGCACTCGGTGAGTGGTCGATTCCGTTCGACCACAGCATCGAATCGTTTGCCCAAGCCGCCCGGGCAGCTCTGCCACCTTCATCAGGCCACTGACCCCTTATACCAATGGCAGAAGAGCAATCCGGCGAAAAAACCGAAGCACCCACTGGCAAACGACTCCAGGATGCGAGAGAAGAAGGGCAAATCGCCAAGAGCCCCGAATTTGCCACTGCCGCGGTTCTGTTGGGCTTTACCCTGGTGTTCTCATTTGCCGGTCCTCAACTATGGAGCTTTCTGCTGGATGCCATGGGGAACAGCCTCGCATCTGCGGGCACTACAGAGCGCATGGGGGACGGCCTGATCCCATGGATACAGTTCATGAGCTTCAGAACGATGGCCGCCATGCTGGCGGTGGCATCAGCCATGGCTGTCATCGGTGTTCTTGTACAAGCCGCTCAGACAGGCGGATTGCTGACCTTCAAGCCACTGCAGCCCAAGTGGTCCCGCCTGAGTCCACTCACGAACATCAAGAACATCCTCGGCAAGCAGGCCTTCGCACAGCTCGCGAAGTCGATGCTCAAGATGGCTATTGTCGGCTGGGCAGTCTATGCCACAATCGGCAACGGCTGGACGGAAATTCAGGCACTCGCACTGAGTCCGTCTCCGATGGCCCTTCTGGATGTGGTGAGACGTTACGGCTTCGCCATGCTCAGAAACGCGGGCCTGATGTTTCTCGTGCTCGCGTGCGGCGATTACGCCTTCCAGCGCTGGAAAACCTGGGAAGACCTGAAAATGACCAGGCAACAGGTCAAAGACGAAGCCAAGCAGCAGGAGGGCAATATGGAGATGAAGTCACGCCGCAGGTCCATTGCAAGGGAGCGCATCCGACGGCAGATGTTCGCAGCGGTCCCCAAGGCCGATGTGGTAATAGTCAACCCGACGCACATAGCCATTGCCATCAAGTATGACCCCGCACTGGCACCCGCCCCCTATGTCGTGGCACTAGGCGAGCGAAAGATCGCCGAGCGTATCAAGGCGCTTGCTTTTCAGCACGGAGTACCCGTCATAGAGAACAAACCGCTGGCAAGGGCTCTCATCAAGGTCGCAAAGGTGGGCACAGTGATCCCGGTGGAAATGTATCTGGCCGTAGCGGAAGTGCTGGCCTTCGTTATGCGTCAGCGACAGCAGCACGGTTCCCGCTGGCGTGGCACGGCTGCTGCATAGTGTATCGCATATGACCAGCGCAGCACTACCAATACCGGCAACTTCTGCCGGGGCAAAAAGAGCCGAAATAGCGATCGCCCTCGCGGTTGTATTGGTTATTGCCCTTATCGTAGTCCCGCTTCCACCCGTTCTGCTTGACCTGTGTCTGGCGGCAAGTATCGGGCTGGCTCTCGTGGTGCTGCTCGTATCCCTGCACACAACCAACCCGCTCGATTTCAGCAGTTTCCCTGCCCTGCTGCTGCTGCTTACCCTGTTCAGAATGGGGCTGAACGTTTCGTCAACACGCCTCATTCTCACTCAGGCGCATGCCGGCAAGGTAATTGAAGCTTTCGGTCAGTTCGTGATAGGCGGAAATTATGCCGTTGGCATAGTGATATTCCTTATCCTGACCGGCATAAACTTCATTGTTATCACCAAAGGTGCCGGCCGCATTGCTGAAGTTGCGGCCCGTTTCACCCTGGATGCCATGCCCGGCAAGCAGATGGCCATCGATGCTGATTTGTCCGCCGGATTGATTGACGAAAAAGAGGCCCGGGTTCGCCGCGACGAGATTGCACGCACCGCAGATTTCTATGGAGCGATGGACGGAGCGTCCAAGTATGTGAAGGGCGACGCCATTCTCGGGATACTGGTTGTAATCATCAATATCGTTGGTGGCATCTTCATTGGTGTCATCCAGCGTGACATGGGCCTGGCAAAGGCCGCCGGAACTTACACGATTCTGACAGTTGGTGACGGCCTGGTTACGCAGGTGCCGGCACTGGTCATCAGCACCGCCGCAGGCATCATGGTGACCGCGGCCACCAACACAGACAAGATGGGAGCCGCGCTGAGCAAGCAGCTCGGCACACATCCACGGGCAATGTGGACTGCCGCAGGCGTACTGTGCTCCTTCGCACTGGTACCCGGCTTGCCGATGTTTCCATTCATAGCCATGGCCGGAATAGCATCGGCACTGGCGTGGTCGGCCGGAAAGGCTGAGGCACGGCGACTGGAACTCGCCACTCTTGGCGCGCCGGTGGCGCTGGATGAGGCCCCGCTTCCACCCGACCCCATGCAGGATCTGCTTCAGATTGATCCCATAGAACTGGAAGTTGGATACGCTCTCATCCCCCTCGTTGACGAAGGACAGGGCGGTGATCTGCTCGAACGGATATCCCTGCTGCGCAAGCAGGCAGCAGTGGAGCTGGGAATCCTCATCCCGGCAATCCGTATTCGCGATGACATACGGCTTCCCGCAAATGAATACGTGATCAAGTTGCGCGGCTCCGAAGTGGCGCGAGCCGAAGTTCTGCCGCGCTTTCTCATGGCTCTCAATACCGGCAGTGTGGTAACTGAAATAGAGGGCATGGATACCGTCGACCCCTCGTTCGGAATGCCTGCGCGATGGATAGCAACAGCACGTCGAACGGAGGCAGAAGCTCAGGGTTATGTGGTTGTGGAACCCACCACTGTGGTTGCCACTCATCTCCTGGAAACTCTCAAGTCCAGTGCAGCAGAGCTGCTCGGACGGCAGGAAGTGCAGGAAATGGTAGAGACTCTGAAAAAGTCACACCCTGCGCTGGTTGATGAAATTATCCCTGGCAAGGTATCGCTCAGTGTGCTGCATCGCGTGCTTCAGCGCCTGCTGCGTGAGCGTGTACCCATCCGCGATCTCGTCACGATTCTCGAGGCTCTGGGAGACGGCGCAGAGAGTACCAAGGACCCCGAAGCGCTCACAGAAGTGGTGCGCAAGTCTCTGACAAACGTGATTTCACGACTGTTTGCCGATCAGACCGGCACCGTACGCGGCATCACGATTGGAGGAAAGCTCGAGTCGGCGCTGGTTGGGTTGTTCTCACCCCGCACTGCGCAGCCGAACGCCCCCGTACTCACCCCGGAATCGCTTGCTGCAATGCTGCGTGATCTCAACCACCTCGCAACCACACACGCAGTGGACGGACGTCCGTTGCCTCTCATTACATCACCATCACTGCGAGTGGGCGTACGCAGGTTGATAGAGCCCGTACTGCCTAATCTGCCCGTTGTTTCGCTTGCCGAACTGCCCGCACAGATAACGCTCAGCAGCGTGGCCACCTGGGAGATGTCGTCGAATGCCTGAATACACGAGCACAACAAGCACTCCATACGCCAGCACGACCTATGCTGGCCCCTCCGCGTTGGCAGGATCCTCACGTCTCGCTATTGAGCGCTTCAGGGGTGTCGATATTACCCGCGTTTCCGAGAGGGCACGCAAGGCGCTCGGCGAGGATGTAATGATTCTGAACACGCGCACCGTACGAGATGACGGCGTCCCGATGGTGGAAGTGCTTGCAGCCGCGGGCGCCACCGTGGAGCTCACGCGAGAGCGGCTGGCGCCCGATCCGCTTCCGCGAAAGTTGCGCCGCATTGACGGTCGTCCCTACTGCATTGCTCTGGTGGGTCCAACCGGAGCGGGCAAGACAACCACTGCAGCCAAGCTTGCAGTGCGATCCGGCATGTTCGGCAGCGCCCGTGCCGGGCTGCTCACCATTGACACTTACCGGGTGGGCGGAGTTGATCAACTGGCAACATACGCCGAGTTGGCAGACGTACCATTCGAAATCGTCTACGACGCCCGAGAGGTGGATGCCGCCATGAACCGTCTCGGGAAATCCTGTGATGTCGTCCTGGTGGACACTCCGGGCAGGAGCCCCGGCAACGCTGAACTCACTCAGCGCTGGCGCTCTCTGCTGGATGTGATCGCCCCTGACGAAGTGCATCTCGTGATACCCGCATCGCTGCGCAGTGATCTGGCCACAGACATTGGTCGCGCATACTGTGGAACGCGAGAACACTGTGGCGCTACACACTTGCTGATTTCCAAGCTGGATGAAGTTCCGCGGGAAACCGGCGTGGCTGACCTCGCCCTTTCAATCGGAATGCCGGTGCGCTGGATCGCAGATGGACAGGATGTCCCGGCGGATCTGGGAGACGGCGTACCTCGCCTGCTGCGCAACATGGGAATGTCAGTGGGAACTGAAGCTGACTGGACACCGGCATGACTTCTGCCGCACTGCCATCTCAGTACTCGGGTGCGACCCAATTACGCGGCCAATCCGGCACCGCTGCTGCTCCACCACGTGAGAGGTGGAGCAGCAGCGCGACAACCCGAAAAGCAGCAGAAAGCAATTTTCGCGGGCCGCTCACACTTCTGTGTGCCAGTGGAAGAGGAGGATCAGGTACTTCTCTCATAGCTGCACTCCTGGCTGCTGCGGCTGCCGGTGACGGACACAAAGTGCTTTTGGTGGACACCGATGATCTCGTTGGGCCGCAGGCCATTCTGCTCGGCGTCACACCCCTTGCAACATGGCAGGACCTCAGGGGGGGTCGTGCCACACCCCAGGAAGTCACGACGCCCGTGAGCACCACTCTCACGCTGGTAGCCGGTGGGCCTGCAAGACGATCAGCCGCTGCAGCGACAACGCTCTCCGCCACTGAACGCAAGGCCTGCCTGCGCCGTCTGTCCGGCCTGACAGAAGGAATGGACATGGTAGTCTTCGATTGTGGTTCGCGTCTGGAAAACGTCCTGACTGCGCTCACACCACACTCCGGTGAAAAACTGCTGGCTATCACATCGGGTAGCGATCCGATCGCGACGGCTGCCACATACGCACTGTGCAAGTCTGTCCTCATGAAACACGGTGCCCTTGAGATCGGGTTGCTCGTCAATCAACTGGAACGCAGCGCAGCCAATCACTGCTTCGAAACCATCAATGCCGGCATACGCGAGTTTCTCGGTACCTCGTTTCCGTTTGCCGGCGCAATCCCAGCCGATCCGACCCTGGATGCTGCCGTGCGCAGAGGAATTCCATTCCTGGACGCAGCTGTCGGATCACCAGCCGCCGTGGCCGCTCACGACGTAGTGACGCACAGCATTTCTATACGTACTTCCTCCCGAATTGGTGCCTGAACGTGCAATCCACTTTATCCCGGGAATCCACCATCATCACCAGCCAACTCTGGCAGTCTTATCGTGCGGGCAGTGATTCAGCTCGAGACAGGCTCCTCGAAGAACATCTCGGTCTGGTGCATCACGTCGCGAGGCAGATAGCACGGTCGCTTGCTGTGCGGGCCGAGTTCGATGAACTCGTCAGTGCAGGTACCGTGGGCCTGATGGCAGCACTGGAAGGCTTTGATGCGTCACGCGGTCTGGCCTTCAGCACCTTTGCGGCTCCACGAATCAGAGGTGCCATACTTGATGAGCTGCGCAAACAGGATCACGTTCCACGCTCGGTTCGACGGAAAACCCGTGAGATTGCCACCGCGCGTGAAGCCTTCCAGCGCGAACATGGACACGCCCCCGATCAGCGAGAGCTCGCTGACATTATGGGCGTGGATCTCGACACACTCTGGCGCTGGCAATCAGATATAGAGGGAGCTCACCATATCCCGCTGGATCGGGCACCTGGTGAGAGAGAGAGCAACCCTGCCCCTGCGCCCACCGATATTCTCAGCGCGGACGATGAAAACCAGATTGAGGATCTGCTCACCCATGAGCAGGAAACTGCCCGACTGCGCGATGCAATCTTCGGCCTCAAGGAGCAGGAGCGAATCGTGCTGTCACTTTACTACTACGAGGAACTCAAACTGCACGAAATCGCAAAGATCCTCGAGCTGACTGAATCACGCGTCTCCCAAATCCGCACCAAGGCACTCGGCAGATTGCGGCAGGAACTCCGCCCGCTCAGAGAACAGGTAGCATGAGCATGCATACGATGACCGCAGTAAGACCCCGGATGGCTCCTTCACGATCTCAGCGCCTGATTGGTGTACTGCGCACCCTTTTGTTGATGATGGTGGTAACCGGCATTGGTGTGGTTGCTGGTGCAGTTCTCATGTCGCCTCTTGTGAGCGCCCGGCAACGCCTGATCGTGGCCGCCATGGTCGCTGGCCTCTTTGCAGTCGGCGTCACTATCGCAGCCGCTGGGCGGCTCTTCAGGAACATTCGTAGTCGCCGCCTAAGACCCGCAGTTCCCGCAGTGGGACCAACAGGCACAACGCGATCACGCAGCCGCCGGGTCTCGCGCACTCCACGGGCAGTCCAAAGCCTCGCTGCCTCCGGTGCCTCCACTACCGAGATTGCCTGGAAAACCGGACTGCCTGTTGATGCCGTTTCCATGCTTCTGGAAATCTCACGCCCGGTTTCGATGGCGAACTGAGGGGCACAAGACGATCGGGCGTCTCCGGCAACTATGGCCGTCGCAGAGGCCACCCGGCACGAAATGCCGACCTGCAGAGAAAAGATCTGATTGGCCCATTTCGATTCAGTAAATGTAAATGATTATTACACAACAACTTACGCAATAACTACCAGAGCGGGTCCAGTGGCCCGCTCATTGCATTCTGAGGGGAAGAGTCCACTAACCACTTCCCGAGCCAGTCATGCCAGGACCTGTACAGAATAACGGTTTGTCCGCCGCCGCTGCCGCCCTCCAGATGCTGGAACGTCGCCAGCAGGTGCTCGCAAACAATCTGGCGAATGCATCAACCTATGGATTCAAGGCCGAAACCACCTTCGCCCGGCTCATGGACAACCAGCTTGCCAGAGCAGACGCAGCGCTTGATCTCAGTCCCGGTAATCTCACCGAAACCGGGAATCCGCTGGACCTCGCAATGGAAGGGGATGGTTTTTTCGTGATTGATACCCCCACCGGTGAACGCCTGGTACGCAGCGGCAGCTTCCGCCTGGACGCCACCAGGCAGCTTGTCGACGAGCAGGGCAATCCGCTACTCGGCGAAAACGGCGCGGTCCGCATCCCGGCAAATGGCGTCGTGGAAATCGACAGCACCGGAACCATCAATGTGGCAGGCAAGCCATTGGTAAGGCTCCGCGTAGAACGGGTAGCCAATGGCAGCGATCTGCAACATGAAGGCGGAACACATTTCGTTCCGAACGCGTCACGGACCGACGTGCCAGCCGCTGAGCGCCGCATCAAACAGGGATTCCTGGAAGAGTCCAATGTCAACACCATGCTCGCAATGACTGACATGATCTCCGTGCTGCACCGCTACGGGGCCGCGCAGAAAACACTCTCAACAATCGACTCGGTCCGCGGGGTTGCTGTGACCGATCTTGCCAAGCCCGTCTGAGGAACATTCTATGGATCCAGCACTCCGCGCCGCTGCCACAGGCATGATTGCCCAGCAGACACGAACCGAGATCATTGCGCACAACCTCGCCAACGTTAACACCACCGGCTTCAAACGCAGCCGGGCACACTTCGAAGACCTGCTCTATCAGACCGTTCAGGGACAGCAGGTACTAGGCGAAAACGACACACAAATAGCTCCGGCAATCCAGGTCGGACGCGGAACGCGTCTGGCCGGTGTCCAACGACTGCACCAACAGGGGCCCATAGAGGAAACAGGCCGAAACCTTGATGTGGCAATAGAAGGCGAAGGTTTCTTCCAGGTACAGCTCCCGTCGGGTGACACGGTTTATACACGTGATGGCAGTCTCCAGATCTCGGACCAGGGTCTTCTGGTAACCAGCTCCGGATATACTCTTGAGCCCCCCATACGCATACCCGATGATGCGGCTGAACTTACCATCTCGGAAACCGGCATCGTGAGCGTACGGCGCTCCAATGACATCATGCCAACCGAACTCGGACGCATTGAGCTGGCCCGCTTCGCGAACCCATCCGGGCTGCTTTCACTTGGGAAAAACCTGCTTGGTGCAACAGCTGCTTCCGGATACCCGGTCGTCGGATTTCCCAACGATGACGGCATGGGCCGACTCCAGCAGAACAGTCTGGAAGGCTCCAACGTGGAAATCGTCCAGGAAATGGTGGAGATGATAGCCGCCATGCGTGCCTATGAGATCAACTCCAAGGCAATCAAGACCGCGGACGAGATGGGTCAGATTGCCAACAACCTGACCAGGTAAGGATTCAAGCCATGCGATACAGGGCCTCGGGTATGCTATGGGCATCCATCGCCACGTTGTCGGTCAGTGCTCCTGCTTCAGGCGCTCAGGAAAGCGAACGCGATGTTGTGCGTTCACGACTGTCAACGGCTGCGGAAGTCTCATCTGCCATCAGTGCGGATTCCATTCCTGCGGCTGCATCAGCTCGGAATCAACTTAAAGTGACACTCGCAGTTGCAGTGCGACAGATCGCACGCGGCGACACGTTGCGCGCGAGTGACTTCGTACTTGTTGACACCGTTGCCATGTGGCGCTGGGATCGCAGCAGCTTCAACCCGTCACTCCCCGACGCCGGCTGGATCGCACACCGCACTATCTCAGCGGGAGAAACTCTGCGACCGCCATCAGTGACTCCACCGCCCGTAATTACAAGTGGCAATCCCGTTGTCGCGATATGGGAACGCGGCGGTGTACGGCTCGTGCTCTCGGGCATCGCCATCGGCTCTGCTGCTCTGGGTGCCCCTGTCGGAGTTCGTATCGACCGCAACAGAAGGCTCGACGGCGTCGCAGTGGCAGTCGACACAGTCCGCCTGCGCTGATCAGTGTCAGTTCTCCTTTCATGCACAACACGCAAATCACTCTCGCAACAATGAGCAGACATGCGCTTTTCACCAAAAGGCAGTCTCCCACACCACTATCCGCTGTCGGCACCATGATACTTTCCCGACGATCGCGCGTTCGCTGCGCGCTTACCACAGCCTGTCTGGGTGTGATTGCAGCCCATGTCCCCGCACAGGCTTTGCATGCCCAGGAACAACCGCCCGTGACTTCCAGCCCTCCCGCTCAAACCGCTGCGGGCGACAGCAGCAGGGTCGCACGGGCTGATACTGCCATGAAATCCGGGATGCCACTGCCTCCCACAATTACCCCCCGGAGCTCATGGACCAGTGATCGCAGAGACTTCGCTGTCGGTGACATTCTGACGGTGCTCATAGATGACTATACCATTTCAACCGCTGTGAAGGAAAACCTCGCCACGGACACGCGAACACGAGGCCTGTCTGTGAATGCACGACTGCCCGAGACATCAAAGAATGTCGGCCTCGATGCGCGCAATGCAGCAGACCAGACCCAGCGTGGCACTGCACGCCGTGAAAACCGTTTTCAAAATGAGATGAGCGTGCGGGTGATCTCGGTGGGAGCGAATGGACTGCTGGAAATTGAAGGCTCGAAGATCATCGACGTGGACAAGTCCAAACAGGACGTCGCTCTCAGCGGCTGGGTGCGGGCGCAGGACATATCCATGACCAACCTCATTGAATCGAGCCGCGTTGCCGATCTGCAGATCGGATACGTATCACCCGGTCCTCTCGGAAAGCCGAAACAAGGTTTGATCAGCCGTATACTCGGAGTACTCTGGCCATGAGCAGGCATCGTATTATTCGCGCAACTCTCACCATTGCGGCCGCGTTTGTGTCTGCCACGACACTGGCAGCCGTGGCAGGTGCACAAAACGACGTAAAGATCCGTGACATAACCTCAGCCGAGGGTGCACTGCCCGTGCGGCTTGTAGGATATGGCCTGGCGGTTGGTCTGGACGGCACTGGTGATCGCGCCATCGGGGGGCAGACGGCCGGACCCACGGTGCAGGGAGTGATGAACGCACTGCGACGTTTCAATGTTGAAGTTCCGGCTGACCTCATTCGCATGCGCAATGTAGCGGCGGTCCTGGTGACTGCTGAGGTATCTCCATATCTGCGCGCAGGTGGTCGTTTTGAAGTACATGTATCCAGCATTGGTGACGCCCGTTCTCTGCGCGGCGGCGTGCTTTACATGACACCGCTGGTTGCTGATCCTGATGGCCCTGCTCTCGCCTCCGCCCAGGGTACGCTGATGATCAGCGACGGCGGGGCGACAACGCGCTATGTCCCGACTCACGAAACCACTGGTCGCATTCCGTCCGGTGGTGTGCTCGAGGCCGATCTGCCGCGTCCGGCGATTACCTCTGTGTCGCGACTCCTGCTTAGAGAGCCTGATCTTGGTACGGCAACGCGGATCGCAGCATCAATCAACAGCGCATTGGGCAATAAGACGGCCTACGTCGAAGACGAGGGGGCGGTTATAGTCTCTCTCGCTGATTCGGTGCAGGCACCTCTGGCCATGGCGCAAATCCGTGAGCTTTCCATATCGCCTGAAATCAGACCGCGTCTGGTAATTGATGGCCGTGACGGCACCGTGGTTGTGGGTGGCGACATGGTGGTTGGCGCGGCTACTGTAAGCCACGGCGCCATTACCATCGCCATAGGCAATCTGGCTGATGACGACACGACAGCCATCCCCGGTAGCGTACGCTTGCCGGCCGGTATTCCCGTTCAACAGGTGGCAACCGCACTGCACGCAGTGCAAACACCCGTCAATGAGATTGCCGCAATCTTTACGGCTCTGCGCGAGGTGGGAGCCATAACCGCTGAAGTGATAGTCCGATGACGCCGCCTGTCACACAGCGCGCATTGTCTGTCATGAGCGGCGTTACCAGCGCTACCCGGCAGCCGGACGATTCTGCGAAACTTCGGGACGCAGCGAAACAGCTCGAAGCACTATTCGTACAGCAGCTTTTCAAAGTCATGCGTGAAACTGTTCCACAGCAGGAAGGAATCGTTTCGGGCGGATCCGGGGAGGAAATCTTCACGGGCCTTCTGGATCAGCATCTTGCTGCCGAGACTCCCAGGCAACTGGGGAGTGGCCTGACTGAAGCCCTATACCGGCAACTGCGCGGACATCTGCCGACAAGTGCAACAGGTTCAGCCAATCCCGTTTCCCCGGACACCGTACCACACAAGAACTGATGTCGCCGACGACACTGCTCAACACTGAAGCCGCAGCCGGTGGCTTGCGTGTGCCTCCAGCCATGCTCGAAACGCTATACGACGCGCTGTTCAGTGAACGGCGACTGATCGATGATCTCATCGCCCAGATGCGACGGCAGCGCAATGCCGTGGCCGTGGACGACATACAGACCGTCGACGAAAGCACTTATGCAACACACAGAATACTCGCCACACTTGGACAGGCACGCCAGCGTCGACGCCAGCTCAATGTGCTCCTGGGAGGAAGTGAGGATTCCAGTCTTCGTGAGCTTGAGGAAATGCTCAGTGGTCAGATCGATCACCGCCTGCAGGACGCGCGGGCACGCCTGAAGCAGGCTGCCGACACACTCACGAGAGAGGTGGGCATGAATCGCCGGCTGCTCCGTGAAGCCCTGGCCCGCACGCAGCAGCATGCCCGGACGCTGAGCGGCGCAACGACCCCGGTTTCAACCTACGCCAGCGAAGGCCTGTCACCGGCCATGAGCGACAGTTCACGCGGCATCCTCGTAAACAGGATGGTGTAGCCATGGGATCCAGCCTGTTCAGCATTGCACGAAGCGCCCTGCTGTCATACCAGACCGCGCTGCAAACAACAGCACACAACGTTGCAAATGCGGAAACAGTGGGCTACTCACGCCAGGAGGTGGTGTTCAATGCGAACGTCCCCGTGCGGCTGTACAACGGCAATCTCGGCACCGGCGTTCACATTGATACCATCCAGCGCAAGCGGGACCTGCTGCTCGACGACAATTACCGTTCAACTGCAGTGCTCTCCGGCAGTACGACCATGCGTCGCGACCTCATGCAGAAAGTCGAGGACATATTCGGCGAACCCAGCGACGCCGGAATGGCAAATGCACTTGATCAGTTCTGGAACGCATGGAGTGATCTTTCTGCTCAGCCGAACAGCCTCGCCGCGCGCTCCGTGGTACAACAGCGCGGCCGGCAACTCGCTCAGCTTTTCAACGACTACGACACACAGCTCACCCAACAGCGCAACTCAAACCTGGAGCTGCTCAGCAACACCGTCAGCAGAGTCAATACACTCGCATCACAGGTCGCAGAGCTCAACAATCGCATTCTGGGAAGTGAGGGGGCCGGACACGTCGCCAATGATCTGCGGGACATGAGAGATCAGGCACTCGACGAGCTTGCACATGTCGCCGGTGCTCGCGTGATATTCCAGCCAAACGGCACCGCTACGGTGCTAATTGCCAATTCAACCCTGGTGGAGAGCAATTCATGGAATGCCCTTTCCGCCAGACTCGAGGTCATCACACCACCGCCCACGGATCCGGTTACAGACGTTCCGGTGCGGATCAGTCTCGGCGGATCTCCTGACCGTCTCGCACCGCTGGACGGCGAGCTTGGGGCAATTACCGTTGTACTGAACGAGGACATTCCGGCTTACAGGGGGCGCCTCGACGCCATGGCTGCGCAACTGGTGACCGCCGTGAACGATGTGCACACCGCCGGATACATATTCAGCGGCAATGCGGTTCCAGGCAGCAGCGCAGGCAATTTCTTTGCTGACGGTACAGAAGTGCTGGGTGGTGTCACGGTAAGCCATCCCGTCAAGGCAGCCACCATAAGCCTGGACGCCGACATCGCAGCCGATCCGGGCCGAATAGCCGCCAGCGCCAACGCCAACGGACCCACTGACAACGGCACCGCACAAGCACTCGCAGCCCTCAGGCTTCTTGACGGCAGTGTCTCCTGGACCGCATCAAACGGCACCTCAGAAACAGGTTCGTTCATTGGATTTTTCCGAAGTCTCGTTACCCGGCTCGGTGTGGATGTATCAGCCGCAAACGACTCCTCAAGAACGGCCGAGAGCATGCTCCAGCAATCGGAGCTGAGACGACAGTCGGTAAGTGGTGTCAACAGTGACGAAGAACTCGTGAACATGCTGCGAATACAGCAGTCATACCAGGCCGCTGCCAAGATGATCACAGCAGCAGACGAAATGATGAAAACACTCATTTCCCTCATCTGAACCGATGCTGATTCTGGGACGTCGCGAAGGCGACTCTGTGCTCATTGAAGGCGGCATACGCATTGTCGTGGTGTCCTGTGACCGCAATGGCGTCAGGCTGGGCATTGAAGCGCCTGACAGTGTGCGCATTCTTCGCGGAGAAATTGCACTGCAGATCACAGAAGAAAACCAGCGTGCAGCAGTTGCTGGCAGTGACACGTGGCTTACGGCCCTTGGCGGCATCGATTCGATGAACCAACAGAAAGGCAGCCAGGTCGACTGATGCCCATCACCACGCCCGTCTGTACCCTGCCTCTATTTCCTTCCGCGATGCGCACCAAGCACCGGAACATGTACGCGGCAGCCTTTAGGTCCCACTTGAGCGTAGCCGCGAGCATCGTCGCCTCCGGCCAGAAGCCAGTTTATCGATGCGCAATCCTCTGCACTCCGGGCCGCCATGGCTCTCGCCTGGTCAATCAACACCGGACTCGACAGGATCACCTCGTCATCAGCAATATCCGCGCGCAATACGAGCTGCGCCGGGCCGCGGCCATGCTGCGCGTCAGCCGCGAAAACGAGAAGGAGGAGCAGTACATGCGCCATGATTCCGGGATCCGCCATGATGGGCACGATGGGGCCAGTAGCCTCCAGAGACACTGCGCTCGCACCATGCAGGGGGTGGTAGGCAAGCAAACTCCTTGCCATGTCCGTGACATCCTCCACAAGCACCGGTTGCACCGCAGCGTCCCTGCGTACAGAGAGCAGCCGGAGCGCGTGCAGCGCACGTTCAAGATTATCCGTGCTCTTGACAAGCCCACTGAACAACCTGTTGTCCACAGCCCGTCCATCCGACAAGGCCCCGGCCAGAACTCCGCTTACGGCGCTCACCGCCGCAATGCCGTTACTGAAAGAATGAGACAGTCCGCTCAGCAGATCGTCATGCAACCGCAGCCACCTGTCAGGCACAGTCGTCACCACTGACCCCTCCAGACGCCAACCGGACTCAGCCACGTGTTCGTCATCATAGGATTTGTAATAGTCTTCGGCGCCATCATCGGCGGTTACCTCATGCATCATGGACAGATAGCTGTATTGATACAGCCAAACGAGTTCGTGATTCTGGGCGGTGCCGCACTCGGCACCCTTATCATCGCGAACCCGCCGGCGGTACTCAAGGCCATAGTGAGCCAGACAATGGCTCTCCTCAAGCCAAACCCATACGGCACCACTGCCTATGCTGAGCTCCTCCAGGTGCTCTACGAAGTGTTCCAGAAAGCACGAAAAGACGGTCTGGTGGGGCTTGAAGCTCACATTGAAGAACCCGAACAGAGCGACATCTTCCAGAGGTACCCTTCATTTCTTGGTAATGAGCACGCGGTGGCATTGCTTTGTGACACCCTCAAGGTGTTGCTCACCGGTACCGTCGAAGACCACAACCTGGCTGAGATTCTGGACGTGGATCTCGACAAGCATCACCATGAAGGAATGCTGGCACCGCACGCAATGGCTGCCGTCGGTGACGCCATGCCCGGGTTCGGTATCGTAGCCGCAGTGCTGGGAATCATCATCACCATGGCATCCATTGGAGGGGCCGCGTCCGAGGTCGGTGAAAAAGTTGCCGCAGCTCTGGTGGGCACTTTCCTCGGCATACTGCTCGCTTACGGAGTATTCCTGCCACTATCGAAAGCCATGGAGTCAAGGCTGCATGCCGAGCACGATTACATGCTCTGTATCCGCACGGCGTTGCTGTCTTTTGCACGGGGTGATGCGCCCATGACTGCAGTAGAGTTCTCACGAAGAAACATCGAGCCGCACGAGCGGCCGAGTTTTGCAGAACTGGAAGACCTGACCCGCAAGCGGGCTGCCTGACCATGGCACCGCGTGGTGGCAGAAAAGTAGTTATCGTCCGCAAGAAGATCATTGCTGGTGGCGGACACCACGGTGGATCGTGGAAAGTGGCCTATGCCGACTTTGTAACCGCCATGATGGCCTTCTTCATGGTCATGTGGATTCTCGGCATGGATGATCACACCAAACAGGCCATCGAAGGCTATTTCTCAAACCCCGTCGGGTACAAGAAAGGATACGGTACCGGCGCCAGCCCTCTCTCAGCAGGCACCACCATCAACAGCATCAGGCACACACCCCTGCGAATGATGGTCAGGTCAAATGAGCAAAAGACATTCCAGGAACTCAGAGAAAACATTCTCGCGAAACTGGCCGCAAACGATTCACTCCAGAAACTCAACGCAGTTGTGGATGTACAGGTTACAAGAGAGGGGCTCAGAATCGAGCTGATAGAGTCGGGCGATGGTGACATCTACTTTCCGATCGGTTCCGCGCGCATGAACGCCGTAACAGTGCTTACGCTTCAGCTCATAGGCCAGGAACTGAGGACAATGCCGCAGTCATTGGTACTTGAAGGACACACAGATGCAGCACAGTTCGGCAAAGACGCGAGTTATACCAACTGGGAGCTGTCAACCGACCGTGCCAACGCTGCGCGCCGGGTACTACAGGCATCCGGTATATCTGCCGATCGGATCAGAGAAGTGCGCGGATATGCAGCTACACAGCCCCGGGTGCCTGACAATCCTCTCGCTGCAGCCAATCGCCGAATTACCGTTCTGATCCCATTCTCCGAGGTTCCGGAGAGCGCCCGCGATGCGGAGAGTATGGCGGCAGAAAAGCAGGATTCGATGGTGGGCGCCATAGTCTCGCCTATACAGCGCAACTACTGATTGAACAGGATTCCTCCCTTGAACAAGTCACAACAGGGAGCGCAGGACTTCACCTTCTGAATAACTGTGACAGGCCACCAGAGGCATTACAGCGCAACAAGGTGCTCAACTGCCCAGGTCACCGATTCGGTGTACAGCTCCGTAAACATGCCACGCATTCCCGGTACCTGTTGCTCCACTGTATCCCACTCAGCCTGTTCATATGCCACTACAAGTCGCAATACCTCCGCATGAGGTCCACGACCGTGCAATAAAGCCTCCCGGGCCTCAGGGCTGACCGGGAGACGCTCCAGCAACTCGCTCATCGGTACACCAAGCAGAACATCCATGCAGGAGAGCATCCCAACCAGGAAGCGTGCGGGTGGATCACCATAGCCACCATACTCACTCACAACCTCACAAAAACGACCGCGCACCAGCGTCATCAGCACGGCTTCATGAGCCATCGGACTCTGCGAACCCACCGACGCCACCAGCATAATGAGCATCCAGCGCGAAAGCGCCTCCAGGCCCACAAGACGTATGGCATGAGAGATTGATCGAACATTTCTCCCTCCAAACGAGGCAGAGTTCACAATTCGTAACAGCATCAGAGACAGTGGGGGATGAACTCTGAACGCATCCTCAAGCTCCCATTCCGCAACGTGAGGCTGCTGCAACATTGTGATTATCCTGAAGACCACTGCCTGATCTACACTGGCGGAACGCCCATCCAGCGTTTCCGGACGGCTGAACACGAACCCCTGAAAAAGATCAAAGCCCATGTCGAGGCACTGATCCAGTACATCTTTCGTCTCAACCCGTTCTGCGAGTACCGTAAGACCCATTTCTTTGAGCCGCTTCACCATCGGGGCCAGGCCTGCCAGTTCTCCCCTCATCACGTCCGGCAATACATCCACCTTCACCACCTCAACCATGCTCAACAGGGGCTCAAGTGAAGACCGGCCGTCATAATCGTCCAGCGCCAGCACGTACCCGTCGGCCAGCGCACGCTGGCATGCATCAAGCACCTCAGCGCTGGCATCAATCGACTCCAGCAGTTCCAACACCACCTGTTCGGGATCAAAGACCTTGTACAACTCACCGAGCAGATGGTCCTGCGTGATGTTAACAAAGGCACGCCCCCCCGCCGTCAATCGATCAAGCCCTATTGAAAGCAGTGCGTGCAGAGCCGTGTCGCCACACATCGCGGTAGCTGATGGGCCGGGCTGCGCAGTCAACGCATCAGGCGCGGAACGATACAGCAGTTCATAGCCTACCCGCTCCGGCGCCCTGTCAAAAATGGGCTGCCGGGCCACAAATACATCTCGCGTCGTGAAAGGCGAAGCTGCACCTGCCTCGATAACGGTCATTACGATAAACCAGAGGCCCGGAGCCGGATTCCGGTCCGGCCAGTCTTGAGGGATCAAAGAAGCCCGCTTGTGCATGCCAACCAGGCCCGGGAGCCATCAAACTGATGCTCAAGCAGTACCACCACGTAACTCAAGGACGCGGCAGCAATTCGCCACGTCACCCTCCAGAGCGACTTCGTGTCGAGCGCGTTATGATCCGGGAATCACCGGGATCAGCCGAATTTTCACCGGATCGCCCAAACAGACCCTGGCGCGTCTCTTTTCTCAAGAACCGGCACTCATTCCATACATGATAGAAGTTTCCGGATTCTCCAAGATCTACGGTGACACAATCGCCGTTCAGTCGCTCTCTTTTCAGGTGGCAGCAGGGGATGTCCTCGGTCTGGTTGGCCCCAACGGAGCCGGCAAGACCACCACCCTGCGAGCAATGGCCGGCATTATCCAGCCCACCTCAGGCTCTATCCACATTGCAGGAATCGATCTCAGCAACGATCCGGCTGCAGCCAAGGCAAAGCTTGCATTCATTCCCGATGAACCACAGCTCTTCGACTACCTGACGGTCAGCGAACACCTGCAGTTCATTACCCGGCTCTATGGAGTCAGGGATGCCGCCTCGCGCATGGCGCCTCTCCTTGAGGAACTGGAACTCACGGAAAAGCGCAATGCCCTGCCAACGGAGCTTTCGCGCGGAATGAAACAGAAGCTCGCCATCGCATGCGGTCTGCTGCACGAGCCCGCCGTAATCATGTTTGACGAGCCACTCACCGGTCTCGATCCCGTGGGTATTCGCAGAATGAAAGAGACTATCGCCGCCCGCGCCAGAGACGGGGCTGCGGTCATTCTCAGCTCACACCTGCTTCATCTGGTCGAGGAGGTCTGCACAAAGCTGTTGGTAATACGAAAAGGCAGCATGGTTGCCTTTGGGAGCCTGAAGGAAATCGTGACAGAACGACCCTGGCTGGAAGGCCGTTCCCTCGAGGAGGTCTTCCTTTCACTTACCGGAAGCGGACTGCCGGATGCCTGACACAAGGGTCGTTGAAAGCCTCTTCTACCTCTATGCTCATGCCCTCGCCAATCAGGTCAGACACCAGGTAGCGCGTCTGCGCAGCCCCAGATACCTCACCGCCCTTCTTCTCGCCGGCGTCTATCTGTGGTGGTTTCTCATCCGGAACGTCACAGCCGATGACAACCCGATATCCGGCATTGTGGGGAGCAATGAACTGCTAAGCTTTGCCAGCGCCCTGCTGCTGCTCTGGAGTGCACGCTGGTGGCTCTTCGGCAGCGACCGCGGAGCCCTCGCATTCTCACAAGCCGAGGTGCACTTCCTCTTTCCCGCACCAATTCGTCGCCGGGACCTGATTCACGTCAAGCTCGTGCGTCTGCAGATCGGCATAATGCTGAACGTGGTCATATGGACCCTGTTGCTTCGAGGTGGCTCTGGCTCAGAAGCCCCATGGCAGCGCGCAATAGCACTATGGGTACTGTTCAGCACCATCGCCTTTCACAGGCTGGGCGCAAGCCTGGTACGCAGCAATATGGTGGAACACGGCTCCGCTGGCACACGTCGCAGCCTGCTGCCGGTTGTGGTATACCTGCTTCTGCTGAGCGGGCTCGCATGGGCAATATCAAGCAACTGGGCAGCCCTCAGCGCCGCGGCTGGCGTGGACATGAGAACCGCTGCCAATGCGGTGGCCTCCACTTTTGAATCGCCCATTGCCACACTCGCACTCTGGCCGGTGCGGGCAGTTGTTGCACCCGTGGTACTTGCCGGCAGGAACGGCTGGTTGCTGCTCTTCGCCCAGGCGGCAGCCGTGCTGGCTGTGCACTATCTCTGGCTCATCCACATCGACAGTGCCTTCGAAGAGGCAGCCCTGGAAGCCACCAGATCACGCGCAGAACGCATTCACAGATTCCGCACGGCACAACAAGCGGGACAGATCCGCTCAAGAAAGGGCAAGCTGGCGTGGGTTCCCAGGCTCTCTCCAACCGGCCGCCCGGAGACCGCCATCGCATGGAAAAACATCGTTGCAGCGCTCAGAGGCGGCACATGGCGCACTCAGTTCATCATGTTTATGATCGCATTCGTAGTGGTGGCTCTTGTTGCACGCCGTATGCCGGAGGGTGCAAGTGACTTCCTCCTGGGAATCGGCGGCGCCTGGGGTGGCATGCTGCTTTTTCTGGGACCGCTCTGGATGCGCTACGACCTGCGACTGGACCTGCAGCAACTCGAACTGATCAAAGCCATGCCCGTGAAGGGCTGGCGCGTGGTTGCCGCAGAAATATCTGCTGTCACCTTGCTGCAGTCGCTCACCGTCTGGCTGCTCATACTTTTTCCAGCCGCCATCATCCTGCAGTCGCCTGAGTCCATTTTCAACCTGGCAGACAGTGCCCAGATTCTCCTGGCGGCCGTCATTGCAATCCCGGTTATAAATGCACTCATGTTCACCATCGCCAATGGCTTTGCTCTCCTGTTCCCAGCCTGGGTGCGTCTGGGAACCCAAACACGTGGCGGCTTTGACACCATGGGCCAGAACCTGCTCACCATGGGCGCCACACTCCTCATAGCCGCCGTTGCGATGGTCTTCCCGGTTCTTCTTACTCTGGCTCTGATCTGGTTTTCAGCCAGTTGGACGGGCTGGATGCTCCCTGTTTCAGTGCTTGCAGGCGGACTGCTTCTGCTGGCTGAGCTGGCACCGGTTATCCTGTGGCTGGGTAGCGTACTCGACAAGACTGACGTGAACGATGTGGCCATGAAGGCGGCCTGAACATTTCATGCGACTGCAGGGTCTTCGGGCACCCACGCCCTTCCCGTCAATGCGACCGCTGCCTATGCTGCAGGAACACCATTCCATGTGACCAGATGCCAGCCGACGATTTCGAGTTCCCCGATGACGATGAGCTGCCCGACGGTGAAGCCGCCCGTCAGGCTGTTTTTGTCACTACAAGAGAGCCCGTGCCCATCACCATCAATCGACTCGACGATGCAAGGGCTCCGGAATCTTCAGCACTGGCTGCCTATATCGATGGACGCATGGTGGCCCGCAGTGCCATGCCGCGTGAAGCCATACAGCGCCTCATCGACCTCAATCTCTTCGAGAAACCCGTACCGCTTGGCCTCTTTGCGTTCGAAGAAGATCCCGGCATGCAGTGTCGTCTGTTCGCCCTCATCCCGCGCTCCTCAATGGGAACGGAAGCACACAGTGATGAGCCCTGGAAGGCCAGCGTTCCAAGCTATGAAGCGTCCGCCGGAAGTAGTGGTGATGACGACGAAGAGGAAGGCGCAAGTCCTCCCTACGAAACCATACTGCTGGGACACATAGTACGTTTCAGCAAGGACCGCAGGCACCCGGACAGTCTGGCGGAAGAGGCCATTGATATCCTGCAACAGATCATCCACGGCCAGGAATCGCTTGAAGACGCCGATCGCAAGGCCATAGACGACCTGCTCGGCTCACTCTGAGCCGCTGTTTTTCTTTGACGCGGGAGCGATGCCCGGCTCCACCGTGCTCACAAACTGCACCACAGAGCCCGCAGGCACGGACGAAGTGAGCCACACGTTGCCACCAATTACCGAACCATCACCAACCTCGGTGCTGCCACCAAGAATGGTTGCATTGGCATATATGACCACGTCGTTCCCTATGGTGGGGTGACGTTTGCTGTTCTGCAGTTTCTTGCTCACCGCATGTGCGCCCAGCGTGACTCCCTGATAAATGCGCACCCGATCACCAATCTGACTGGTCTCTCCAATCACCACACCGGTTCCGTGATCAATGGCAAATGACAACCCAATGGTGGCACCCGGGTGAATATCAATGCCGGTTTCCCTGTGCGCCCACTCCGAAAGCACACGCGGGAACAGCGGCACCCTGCGCAGATACATCTCATGTGCAAGCCGGTGAATTGCTATGGCCAGAAATCCCGGGTAGGCAATTATCACCTCATCAAAATCTGTGGCGGCGGGGTCAGCGTTGAGAATGGCTGTGGCATCCTGCATCAGCATCTCGCGCACAATTGGTAAACGCTCCAGCACCGAGGCAGCGCAGCGCGCGGCTTGAGGCACCAGTGGATCCAAAGCCTCCTCCAGCAAGGCCACAAGACGCGCGGCTTCCTGCGCCACACCACTGGGGCCCGGTCGCAGTGGATGTGCGAACTGCGGAAACATGAGTGCGAGCGCCACCATGGCGAATTCTTCGGCCAGCGCCCTCAAGGGGCGCGCCGAGTCATGTCTGGCTCTCTCTTCCCGCATGCTCGCGAGAAACTCAGACCAATGTTCCGGCTCTGCCGAAACCGTCGCTGTGCCCGGCGCTATGGGTGACACGCTGCCATCGGTGTAAGAAAAATTGCCCGACTTCATGATTTCATATGCTCCAATGCCGACAGGCGATGAACGGCCCGGGCCGGCACATAACACTGCATCCCTATGGGGTCGAGGCCGGCTTCCCGAATCGCACGACGATACCAGCTCGCAGGTTTCGGTGCCGGCCAATTGGTGTCTCCCTCGCAACTGTCTTCACCCGAAAAAATCTCGAGATAGGCAACACCGCCAACAAGAGCCGCTACCTGATCAAGGCCCCGCAGCAATTGGGCGACCGGGAGATAGTTGAGCATACCACAGCAGACCACGAGATCATAGACTGGCTTGAGAGGCAACCCATCAAGCAGCGTAATGTCTCCCAGGAGCAGGTTGCGACTGGCGCCAAAACGACCAACCGCGTATGGACTCGGGTCCACCCCTGTGTATCTGAGAGACGGACGATGCCTGAGCAGATGAGATCTCCAATTCCCCTCACCACAGCCCACGTCCAACACGCTCCGAACAGGTCGGTCCAGCACGAACTCTGCCGTGGAGAGAACAAAGTCGACCTGACGCCGCAGCTCAGCCTGAGACCTCACCCTGTGCGTCGGATCCCTGTACCACTTGTCAAAATACGAACGATCGTAGCGCGCTCCGGCTCTCATTGGAGAATGCCCCAGAAACTCTGGTCTATGTCAATCGCAAAACGCCATGTACCACCTCTGAGTCCCCGCGCCACATCCACTCTCAGGAGGTCGTAGAACATCAACACGCCAAGTCCCGCAGATGGATAGAGTCCGGCAGTGCCGGATGCCGTACCAAGGACCTGAACAAAAGGAGCGAGCGTAACGTGCGGAGGAGAGGCACCAAAACGACCAAGGGGGAGCGACGGCGCCGGGGCGCTGGTTCGGAGTTCCACGCGCTGTGAAAAAAGTGCCCGCGAAACAAAACTCTGCGCGGCATAGCCCGGACCAGACCAGGGGCCGCCAGCCAGAATCTCCCACTGTGGAGGTATGTCCCGACCAGCCACGGCCCCGGCCGAGCTGCGAAGAAACAGTTGAAACGAAGCACCCAACGGACGCAACACCTGAAGCACCCCCTCGGCACGAAAAACAAGAGGATGAACGGCAAGCGAGCCCGTCTCACTCTGCAAGGCCACCGGAGATCCCGAACCCTCGGACTCGGTTGAGTGGCCATCATAGGCACCTGCGGACACCCGCAGGCTCCAGGTCCTCCTCGCGCCATTAAGGCCGGCACCAACGGACCCACCCCGGCCCTGTAGCTCCAGTCTGCCGCCTGATATGGGCCATGCCGCGATCGACGGCGTAAAGTGCCCCTGCAGCGAGCGACCTGGCATGCCGGTGGGTCTGTCCCTCTCCGCCGCCAGTCGCCAGGTGAATGCACTTTCAATGGAACGCCGCCAGCGGAGCCCGATGGCACGCGTATCTGCCAGTGCCGTGTAATCACTGCCAAACAGCATTGAGGCCAGTGAGTTGGTGACACCCGCGCGTTCGGGCATGGCAAGGTCCCTGTATTCACGCTCTGCAAAGAGTTGCAGAGTGGGTTCTCGACCGAATGCTGATGCCAGACCCACTGCAGCTTCACCTTTCAACTGCCTGTCGGCAAAACCATAACGAAGCCGCGCGTCAAGCTGGATGCCGTGGTTGCCCCGGTGGGTGCCACCCAGGCCCAGGGCCAGTCCTTCAGCCTTGTTGAACCGCGCCAGATCTCCAACTCCTCTCCCTGATACCGAAGCAGTGGTGGGACGCGCGAGCATCGCAGCACGAACCGCGGCTTCGGCCTCCAGTCTGGCGCGAGCCACATCCTCACTGCTTGCCATGCTTATTTCGGATGGCAGGACATCAGCCACGTCGCCTGTGAATGGCCATGCCCGCTGACTGTCCAAAGGGGCAGCACTCCATCGCGGCTGCATCATGGTGGCGGCCGGCACGCGCTCGTTCACGTTGTAGTTCGAAACCTCCCAGCGGCCACGCACAATACCTCGTGCCGGTATGTCAAACCAGGTACTGCCGCGCACCACTTCCAGCTCCTGCAGGCGCGGCAGCCAGTAGCGCCCCTCCACAAGCCCATTCTCCAGCGTAACCACAAGCGTTTCAATGCGACGGTCCAGCAGCGCCGCACGCGTGAAGGTCATGGACAGACGTACCACCGCAGCAGTTTCCCTGTCCAGATAAATCGACCCCACTGCCGCAGGCTGAGACGGGTCACGGGGCCGAAACTTCACCTCATCCACAACTATGTCGCGCCCCGGAATGCTTATGCTGAGGGAATCTCCAGGCCTGTACTCGTAGAAAAGCGACGCACCTGCAGCAAGTGGATGCGGCACATCCCGCACGTCTCTCCCGTCACCCAGACGAATCCGGTCGGGGAGATTGTCCAGCACCACGCCATAGCGATCGCGGTAATAGCCCACGTCGGCCGGGAGCAGCGTGGTGTCGCGTCTGCCCACAAGCCGCTGCGCACTGCGGCCCGGCTGCCACCACGCAATGGTCAGCGCCAGTTCCTCGCTCTGCACCACTCTTGGTGGCAGCAACGCACCGTCGCCCAGCTTGGCCAGAAATGCCAGATAGCCATGGGCCTGAGCCTGATATGAAAGCAGGCTGCTGTCGGCCAGTTGGAGACCACGACGACCTATGGCACGCTGCACCAGTGAGTCAACGGAAGAATCGCCCCAGACGGGCTGCTGCCTGGGTGCTCCTGTGTCTGAAGCCCGGGTACGGCCGGAATTGCCGGTTTCCTGTGCCAGAATCTCAGCACCCCGGTTCGATGCACCCGGTGAAACCAGCAGCAGACTTAGAAGAAGCGCCGCACAGCGAGCCGCACAGCGGGCCGCACCATGCGTCACACATCGCGACAGACGGTGTTGCCGCAAGCTCTGCAGTCTCTGCATTCCATGCATTCTCTATGTTCTCTGCCTCATAACGATGATCCGCTCACGGGCAGGAGCAACCACCCCCTGAAGTTATCCACCGGCCTGTCGGTGTTGTGTGGTATCACCACAAGATAGGCCCAGCCACTGCGCCACTCCCGCTCCGTGTTCTCTGCGGCACGCGGCAACCTTGGTGCACGAAACGCGCGTCTGGCGCTCACCGTAACCGTTGTCGGCACAACCACACCATCCGGACTCACCAGGCGTACCCTGGCGTGCAGCGGCAGCACAAACGTTGAAGTGCTGCTACCGAAATGAACCGCAAATAGGGTGTCCATATGCTGGCCGCGCACCAGTGCCTCAACCCGGGGAAAGGTCGTACCAGAGCCAAGCGGACTCTGCTCGTTGGCCCGGGCCGGCTCACTGTCAGGCAAGAGACGCAGCTCTATGAAACGCATCACCAGCCAGGTGTCGAGCGATTCCACAACCGGCCGAGACTGTGCGTTGACCGCCTCGTTCAATGCACCCATTGACAGCCAGCCAGCCAGCGTGCTGGCCACCACCAAAGCTCTTAGCCTCATGCCTCAGCCCCTGCCCATGCCTCTGCCCATGCCTCTGCCTGAGCGCACTCAGGGCACCCCAATCACACCGCGACCAAGTCTGGCCGGCAAGACGGAAGGCAGCATCGACATCGCTTCAACTCCGGGGGCCAGAACCTCAAGCCCCGCATGAAGGGCCGGATCCACTCGTGTACCATGTCTCAATCTCAGATCACTGGCGCGCTGCACTTCAAGCATCCGCTGCATGGACATCTGCGTTGCTGCCGACACCCAGGCCGCGCGCTCCACCGGCTGAGTAACCGATGACGGAATCATCTGCACCAGGGCCATGCGCATTCTTGCTTCCAGCAGATTGAGCGGGGTGATGGCCCATGATTCACGAACGGCGTGAACGATGACCGCGTCAGCCAGGCTGTCGAGTGTGGTCGATGCCGGCTTGTTCCAGCCCGCAGGAACACTAGTGAGATCACGACGCTGCGCGTCATCCAGCAGCACGTCCGGCACCAGGCCACCACGGGCAGACGTACCTTGTCCCTCGCGGCGCAGGAGGGCCGTACCGTTGGGTGTGAGCCAGCGGGCCGTAGTGAGACGCAGTGAGAGATCATCGGAAAGACGAACCACGCGCTGCACTACCCCCTTTCCGTAGGTGGGCGCACCCACCAGTAGAGCGCGATCATGCTGCCTTACAGCTGCTGCGATCACCTCCGCCGCGCTGGCCGTGCCTCCATCCACAAGCACCACCAACGGCATCGACGGCCAACGAGACACAGGAGCCCTGTGTTCCATCCCGGACGTCCCGTCCCTGCCAGCCAGGTAAGCAACCACCGCTCCACGGGGCAGAAACAATCCGGCAGCCTTTACACCCTCTTCAAAAAGTCCGCCACCATTGCCCCTCAGATCCAGCACCAACGACCGGGCACCACGAGCAACCAGTTCTTCAACTGTCTCCTCCAGCTCGCCGGCGGCACGGGCCGATACGGTGGCCAGGCGGACATAGCCAACCGAATCCAGCAGGAGTCCCTGATCTGCCACAGCCGACTGATGCCAGAGAGATCTGGCCACCACGTACTGACCCGTGTCATTGGTTCTGAGCCGCCAGACCGTGAGGATCTGACTTGGAGGCGGGGCTGACGCGCTATCACGCGGCGGCCCCCAACCTTCACTGGTGGGAGTCCCATCCACCAGAAGGATGCGATCTCCCGAGCGAATGCCGGCCTCGTGCGCGGGCGAGCCCGGAGCGACTCTTACGACACTCGCACCCTCGTTTTCCTGTCTCAGGCTAAGGCCCAATCCCCGTCCCTCACCCAGCAGGTTGCCACGGTATTGATTGAGGCCCTCGGGTTCCAGAAGTGCTGCGTATGGATCGTTCAGTTCTCTCAGCATTCCGGCCACGGCCCGCCGAATCAGTTCATCACCCGAGAGCGAGTCGAGCGCATTGACGCGCACCGAGTCAATGGCCTGTGAGAGCAGGTGTGATTCCATCCACTCCAGGCTGCCGGCTGCCCGCCGACGTTCGTACCACATGCCTGCCCCAAAGGCCATCGCGAGCCCGGCAATCAAGCCAAGCGATAGCGAGAGGCGGTTCGGACGCAGAGCGGGGAGCATGGATGGAGCGGGCTGAAAAATGCGTTAACAGTGACGATGCATGTTCTATGCAGCTTCGTACCAAGCTAAGCCTGTTGGGATCCCCGCAGGGCACACCAGGAAACAAAGGATGATACCAAGGGCGAGACACAACGCCGGAAGTCGGGCTGTCGGTTAGCTTTATGACGATGCAGCCACTTTCGATCGTAACACCCGGTCCATGACAGATTCTCTCAAGACTGCAGAGTACCCTGGGCCCAATCAAACGCCGCCAAATGACGGCTACATAACACCAGAGCCCACCAGACCCAGCCAATCCCTGAGCGGACTGCTGCTGCTGGCAGCGACCATCGCAGCGATGATCTGGGCCAATTCGGCCGTGAGTGACAGCTACCACGGTCTCTGGGAAGCTCCCATTATCGGATCGGTGTCGCTACACCATGTTATCAATGACGCACTAATGTCGTTGTTCTTCCTCATGGTGGGGCTGGAAATCAAGTTCGAACTCCAGGCCGGAGCGCTCGCCTCATTCCGGCTCGCCGCCCTGCCAATAGTGGGAGCCATTGGCGGCATGCTACTGCCGGCCGCCATCTACAGCAGCATCGCGATCGGCACACCGGCAGCCCATGGCTGGGGTATCCCCATGGCCACTGATATCGCCTTCGCGATCGGCGTCATGGCCATCCTCGGCAAACGCGTGCCCGCCGGTCTCCGTGTGTTCCTCGCAGCACTCGCCATAGCCGACGATCTGGGAGCAGTGCTGGTCATAGGGCTCTTCTACACATCCACAATCTCACTTGCGGCGCTCGCCGCGGTGGCGATTGTCATGTCACTGCTGATCCTCTGCAACCGGAAGTCCGTCCAGAACCCCTGGGCCTACATGGCACTGGGCGTCCTGCTCTGGATAGCGGTGCAGCAGTCCGGCATACATGCCAGTATCGCCGGCGTGCTGCTGGCCTTCACCATTCCGGCCCGCGGCATCAGCAGCGTCGAATTCAAGATTGAGCACGCCCTGCAATTTCCGGTGAGCTACGGCATCATCCCCCTCTTTGCCCTTGCCAACGCCGGCGTTGTGCTGCCTGAGAACCTCTTTACTCTGGTGGGCGACAAGGCCATGCAGGCTACCGCTCTGGGCCTCATAATCGGCAAGCCGCTCGGCATTTCAGGCGCGGCGTGGCTCGCCGTCAGGGCCGGCTGGGCAAGCCTCCCCAGAGACGCCACATGGTATGGTCTTTTCGCCGTATCGGTGCTGGGTGGGATCGGCTTCACAATGTCACTCTTCGTGGCCAATCTGGCATTCGACGTCGGACCGCACGTGGACGCCGCCAAGCTCGGCATACTTGCGGGCTCACTCATTGCTGGTGTGCTCGGCACCCTTCTCCTCATTCACCAGCATCACGTAAGCACAAAAAAGCCCGGAGGACTTGCCGGCAGCGGGAACCCCGCTGCCCAATCATGAACTCTTTACCGAATACATCAAACAACAGTACCGCTGGAAGCCCACGGCCACTGCTCATTGTCAGCGATGTCGATGGCACCCTCATAGACCACGAGGGAAGGCTGCCCTTCCACCCACTGGAGCTGCGCGAGCGCCTCAAGGCACTGGGCGAGCGCCACAACACTACGGTGACCCTGGCCCTGGCATCCAGCCGAACCTTGCGCGAACTCACCGTGCTGCAGCGCGCTCTGGGTATTCCCGGCCCATGTATCGCGGAAGATGGAGCGCTCGTGGCGCTGGATTGCCAGCAAGCCGCATCCGATGCCGGCCTCGCATGCGGCGCCGGTCCTGGGACAGGCGAAATCCGAGTGGAAGGACGCAGACGGTTAATAACCGAACAGTTGGCGCCCAAAGTATCTGAGATAGAAAAACTGATGCAGGACATGCCGGCCTTTCACCAGGCCGATGTCCGAAAACTGAGTCTGGAGGCGCAGAAGTCTCTCGGGTTCCGCACCACCGGTGCCCTCAGACGAGCCTTAGCGGAAAGATGCTACAGCGTACTCCTCGACCCCGAGGTCCTTGACGAAGCAGCACTCTTTGCACTACATCAAAGGGCTGATTCTTGTGCGCTACACTTGCAACGCGGAGGTCGGTGGCTCACCCTCACCGCGGCACGCGGCAAGGGCGTTGCACTGGATGCCCTGAGACGCATGCTGAAGCAAAACGGCCAGCAAAACAGCCTGCCCAACTCTGCCAAGAACAAGGGCGAGGGGCTCGCCAGAGCTGGGTCCGGACTGCCCGGATACCGACCTCTGTGCATTGCCATAGGCAACGAAGAGAACGACCTGTCGCTGCTGGCCGCAGCTGACCTGCGCTTCGTGATTCGCAACCCGCAGCGTGGACCTCATGAGTCCCTGGCCAAGCTCCCCGGAGCCGTCGTTGCAGACAGTGAAGGTCCAGGAGGATGGATTGATATGTTGAACCAACTGAACAGGGACCTCTATCGGGTCGATAAGTGACCGCGCCCGCGCACGTTGGCGCGGCTGCAGTCAGTGATGCTCCACGCTGGACTTTCTCGCTCCTTACGATACCATCGCGTATCGACTATCTCGCGAAGCTGCTCGAATCGCTGGCAGCATTGCCACGCGAGCCCGATTTTGAAGTAGTGGTGGTACATAACTCGGCGTCAGAAGAGGAGCCGCTCGCCATAGAAGCACACATTCGCGACCTGGCACCCTCGCTGCCGCTCCGCGTTTATGTAAATGCCACTGACCCCACCATAGGCGGAGGTCGCCGCATACAGCTCGCTGTCTGCCGCACACCACTCATAGCATTTGTCGATGACGACCTCACACTGCACGGCGACATTCTATCGAGCATAGAAAGCACGCTGCGCAAGTCACCTCTGGGCATAGTGGGAATGCCCTCGTATGAAGAAGACAGCGACATTCGCTTCAAGCCACGCGAATCCACGCCTTACGTAGATCTCGACGGCATTCGCTACATGCCCGTTCAGGGAATGCTCATTGCCGGCTATCGACGTCTCTTTGCTGACATTGGCGGCTTCAACAAACGGCGCTACTTCTGGGGTGAGTGGACCGAGCTCAATCTGCGCATGTGGCGCAACGGCTATCCCACGGGCTATGTACTCGACCACGGCTTCCTCAGGCACTGGCACAAGGCACCCGAGTCGCCCACGCGCAACATGAGCGGCCGCGAAAAACACGTTCTTTGGGGTCTCATGTGCACGGCGCTCGAATACGATGCAGTGAGCATCAATGAAGCCACCGAGGCCTTTTGGCGACTGGTACAGGATCGCTATCTCGCCTATTCCTTTGGCGATGAACTGAGCCCCAAGCAGGTACTCGCCACCGTACTTGAGCTTATGCCTGCACTCTCGCGTGAATGGCCCGCCATGCACGCATTCGCTGCAGAAAACCGCAAACATCCCTTTCAGTTCAAGCCTTTTGAAACACTGAGCGAAGAGGATGTGCGACAAGTTATCGACTACGCCAGCCACGAGATAGAACAATACCGTTCCGTACTCGGACCGGCTGTGCCATCCACCTCTGTGGCTACTGAGGCACCTGCGGCTGACGCGCCTCCTGCTTCCGGGCGGCCCGCTACGTCTGCTCCGTCAGCTCACCCGCACGCTTAAGCCCCAAGCGGAACAGAATAGGGCCTATGGTCTCGTTTATTGCGATCCCTGCAAGCAGCAGGGATCGCAGCTCGCCTCCGCGCACAGGATAGGCGTCGGCAAGTACGCTCGCCAGACCTATGGCCACGCCTGCCTGTGACACCAGACCCATCCAGGCACGTCTGGGAATCTCACGTGGCAGGCCGGCCCATCTGCCACCCAATTGCATACCGCCCCAGATGGCGGTGATTCTCACCAGCACCACGGGAATAACCACCATCCAGAGTGGTATCACAATGCGCGGATCGATCTTGGCGCCTGACAAGGCAAAGAACACCACGAACACCGGGGCCGCTGATCGTTCAAGTGCCCGCCGCAGCTCCTCTCCCCGGCCGCCGCCAACGTTCTCGGCCACAAATCCCGCCACAAGAAGAGTGAGCAGAGTCTCCACGTGAAGAATGCGCGCCACCTCAGCCCCAAGCAGCGCCATCATCAGACCGAAGATGAACAGCTCGCCGCTCATGAAACGCAGGTAGGCGGCAATCGCGGCACCCAGTACCGCACCCACTATCACTGAGCCACCTATTTCCCACAGGATCACACCCATGTGCATGTCCGCCGCACCACCCATTGGCGGCGCCAGCGAGCGCGTAAGAGCCAGCACAAGTGAGAACAGCAGTACCACAACCACGTCCATTACCAGCACCACACCCAGGGTGTAGCGAGCCACCGGCCCGTTCGCTCCCGTCTCGGTAAGCAGTGCGATGGTGACCGCAGGTGAGTGCACCACAGCCACCGCTGCAAACAACAGTGAAAAGGCCACTCCCTCCCTGAACGGCACCGTGGCAAGAAAGGGCACCTGAGAGCGCAACAGGTAAAGCACCGTGGCGAGCGCAACAAAACTGAACAAGAGCTCCACTGAAACCATTTTCATGATCGCAGCGCCACGCTCCCTGATTTCTGACAACTGCAATTCTGCACCAGCCACAAATGCAATCAGCGCCACAGCCAGATTGCTTACCGGCGTCAGTTCTTCCAGTACCGGCTGACTGAGATACGCCAGGCCGGGCGGCCCGAACACCGACCCGGCAATCAGATAGCCCACAATCTTCGGAATACCAAACGGCTTTACAAGCTCACCAACACTGTACGCGGCCAGTATCAGAAAACCAAAAAGCATCAGAGTTGGCGCGCCCGCATCCACACCGCCGAGCACGAACACCCCACCCATCACGGCGTAGAGTATGAGCAGTATCACCAGACGCCGCATCAGTGCTCTCCGTCGTGCCGATGCGACGACTTGCCGCTGTGGTCACCTCGGTCCATTCGCAGAAACTCCGGCAGTGAATGAGTCACGGTTTCCGTCATGGAATCGACCACCGCTTCGGTTGTGGTGGAAAGGCTTTCCAGCGGTGCAATGAGAGGTGCAGCCACGGAGCGCACAAAGCGCGCAGCCAGAAATTCGGTGAACAACACCGACACGGCGGCACATGTAAAAATCACGTCACCATAGGGAAGCCCGCGTCTCGAATAATCGAGTGCCAAGGCAATTGTGAGTCTGCCCTGACCTATGAGTGCGCGCCCCCAGTCGAGGCCCACCTCCGATTGTGCGCCGTTCATCCATGTCACTATGCCGGTGCCCCAAAGCTTGGCCAGTGTTCGCAGCACAACGTAGTGGATGATTATGAGCCACCACACGACGTTGGAGTCGGGTGCCCAGGATGCTCCGGCTATGAGCAACAGCACATAGTACAACGGACGCTCACCGCTTCTCAGCACCTCCACCACCGGCGCCGGGTGCCTGATCGAATTGACCAGCACAACTCCCATTACAAAGGCCGCAAGTGTTGGCGAAAGCTTGAGGTAGGAGGCCGCACCCGATGTAAGAATCACCGCACCACCCAGGGCAATAATGAGCCTGTCGTGGCTTCGCTCGTCGCCAAGGAAGAGGTGAAACAGGGTGCCGCCCACCACGCCTATGCCAAGCGTCACCACCACCCACTCGGTGGTTGTAAGAGGCCTGAGCCCCATGGGAACCGCCACATGCATGAGGGCGATCATGGTGCCGAAGGCCAGTATGCTCACCACAGCATCCATGCCGTTGGCCACTTCAATCTGGAGCAGAACCGGGGCGCGTCTCTGGTCACCGTAGGCCACATCAAGACCATCGGGAGTTGAAGCCACTGCCAGCGCACCCAGACAGATCGCCGGTGCCATTGCCGTGGCAAAATCCACCTCAAAGGCAACGTGGAGCGCTGACGCAGCCCCGGCCGACACAAGGGCCAGAGTTACCATGGATTCGACAAAGGAGAGCCGGTAATTGACTGCCGGTACGCGTACCAGCCGCGGCAGGCGCAGCGGCAGTGCCGCCGCGATGCCCATCCATCCAATGCCCAGAATCGCTATGGGCTGAAACGCCATAATGGCATCCGGCGTGATCACTCCCGTGACCTGAGGCCCCAAGAGTACGCCGAGGATCAGGTACTCCGCACCCGATACAATGAGAAGCCTCTTCGCCAGCCACTCATAGGCCACATGTGTGGCCAGAAAGGCCACCGCAGCGACAAATATGAGCAGCAGTGGAGTCGTCATGCTGAGAAACCTTCAGAAATGGTCAGCTTAGACTTCCAGAGGCGCCGGTCGGAATCGAACCGACGAATGAGAGATTTGCAGTCTCCTGCCTTACCACTTGGCTACGGCGCCTGAATTGCCGCCGAGAGGCGGACAGGGCAATGTATCCACCTCGCCGGACAAGCGAAACCTGAGACGAGTGATTAAGTGACCGGTTCGGCATCGCCACCTGTCTCTGCCAACACCGGCAGGCTCACTCCGGCGCGTGCCGCCCGCTCCTCAAGCACCACCGGGTCAGCAAGGCTGCGGATGAGCGCATCGGCCTCCCGATTCTGAAGATACCGGCCCTTTTCCCAACCATCCACGATTCCCCTGGGTGTGCCATAAAGCAGCTCGGCGAACTGCTGCACCGACAAACCCAGCGACTCCCGCAGCTTGCGAATGGCCCTGGGAGAGAGCAGGTCATGCTCGCTCCGAATCAGCTCCACCGCCGTCTTCTCCGCCGCCTCACGCTGATCAATGGTGCGTTGCTCGTGATTGCACTTCTCACAACGATAGTACTCGCGCGTGACGCCAGCCGTCATGCCTCCCAGGCGAATCGTGACCTCCTCCGCCTGCAGGCTGTACCTGCCACCGCAACCTCTGTGCAAGCTACCCTCTAGTGACGCTAAACTCATCCGTGCCCGTCCATCGTGAAACACTGGAAATTCAACCTGTCTGACCCGTGCCCTGCAGACGTCTTGATCGTCTGCACACTGACGGGGAAGCTCCTGTCTACGCTATCACTGATCGGCACTGAAGTCACCCCCACATGTCAGAATCCTGTGTTGTCCGACAGCCCGTTTTTGGAGTCGCCGGCTCGCTGCTCGGATACGAAGTTCGATATAACGAGGCGCTCACTCCGGAAGAGGATGGCAACTTCTCAAGCAGTGTGCTCAGCGGCACCTTTGACATAATAAGAGACAAACTCCCAGCGTTTGTAAGGACCAGCCGTGCGATGTTGCTGGACGGATCTCTCCTGACAGCACAGCCCGGATCCGTTGTCGCTGTAATAGCCCCCGACGTTATCGCAGATGACGAGGTTATGGGTGCAATAGAACGATTCCGGGCGGCAGAAGGCTCAATAGCCCTGGACGACATGTCGATGACCCCTGGTCATTCTGACTCCTTGCTGCCTGTGGCCGACTGGATCAGGTTGAACGCCCGCAAGTATCCCGCTGAGACTCTGGCAGACATTTCCTGCCGTGTCTCTTCGTTGCTCGGCAACCGCCCCTCTCCCCGCTGCATGGCCACGGAAATCGGAGAGCTCAAACACTACGAAGCCTCACTGGCTGGCAACGCCTCGGCGTTTCAAGGCAGTTTTTTCAGCCGGCCTGAGCCATTACCAACAGCCGAGCTGCCTGCCAGCACAGTGGCTGCCATGCGCTTGCTGGGCATGTTGAGGAGCGGCGATGTTGACGACAGGCAGCTTGAAGACGTCATCGCAACGGATCCCGCTCTGACTTTCCAGCTCTTGAGGCTGGTCAACTCGTCCGCATTGGGCGGTCGCGGAATCAGCTCAATAGGCCAGGCCCTCAGATTGATCGGGCGCAGCACCTTCCTCAGATGGCTCGCAATAGCAGTTGCTGTGGGCAAGGGCGCTGGCACAGACGTCGATCAGGAGTTGGTACGTCAGGCTCTGGAGCGTGGTCGTTTTATTGAGCAGTTCGCTAACAACCGCCGCGATCCAGGCACCCTCTTTCTGGTGGGCCTGTTCTCCCTGCTGGATGGCCTGTTCCGCATGCCACTTGAAGAAATCCTTAAGCGAGTGGAACTGAGTCCTGAGGCAACCGAAGCATTGTTGAATCGTTCAGGACCCTACGCGCTGACCCTGGATCTCGTAGAGAGTTATGAGATTGGCCTCTTTGAGAACGCAACTCTGATCGGGGCAGAACTGGACATAAGCCAGGCCCGAATCACGGATGCCTATAAAGACGCCATCATCTGGGCAGCTGAAGCACTGAGTTCTGGTCCTGGGGACCAGACTTCATCGAGGGCAGGACGGGCGGCGTAGACCGCGGCGGCTGGGGCGCACCGGCAGTGATGGCCAATCTCAAGCGCTCGGCCTGAGTTTCAGTGACATTGAAAAGCACGGCGATCAGGTTGGCCGACCGGACCACCTCTCTGGGAACGGCCGGCCAGGGGCCGGGACTTTCACCCGGCGCCGTAAGGCTGTAGCGATCAAGCCCAGCGGTTGCCTTTGCACCGGTAAGCGAGTCCGCAAAGAAAATGGCCACCATACCCATGTTCCGCCCTATGCGGTAATGAATGCCGGGCTCGCTGAAATAGGGTAGCTGCAGCGTGTCGACGACCTGAATCGGCATACCGGCCTTGTTGATCCGGTCTTCCAGAGCGCATGGCTTCCAGAGGCCATCACGCGGGCACGCTGAATCCGAAGGTGTGGGAGTCCGCGAAACCGCGGGCGGCTGTTGAGCGGAGCGTGGCGGCGTTTGGGAATCACTGCCCGAACCGCAGGCGCTCACAGCTACACTGAGCGCTGCCGCGAGCACGCTGAACCTGAGAGGCAGAGTGTAAGCAGTCCGGGCCATGCTACTACTCTACCACACTCACCGAACTCTTGAAATAATCTTCGGCATATCTACGGTGTTTATGTCAGATAGCACTCTCGCTACATGAAAATTGCTCGAAATACACGATTGCAATCTCATCAAATGGTTTTACTGTTCCTTTTGCGCGCAGTGATCGTCATTATCTGCGGCTGATGCACATTTCTCGTGACACTAACGTTTAATCACAATTTCCTGCCATGTACCCGAATAACAGAGCTCGAAGCGCCGCGATGCGCGAGATCACGCACCGTCCGGTGCGAGTGGTGCCAAGACCTGGATCCAACGGCGTGCAGCAGCCCACCAGTGCGTGGTTCGGGATGAACACTCTGGGTTTGCGCGAAATGGCCACACGCCTGCCCCGGGACATCTACCACAAGCTCGCCACGTCAATCCGGCTGGGTGGCAAGCTCGACCAGGAAATCGCACCCGTGGTGGCGCAGGTCATCAAGGAATGGGCGATATCGCGCGGTGTCACCCACTTCACCCACTGGTTCCAGCCACAGAACGGCCTCACCGCTGAAAAGCACGACGCCTTTCTTTCGTTTGACGAAAACAAGCTGCCAATAGAGTCCTTCACGGGCGAGCAGCTCATTCAGTCAGAACCCGACGCGTCTTCCTTCCCCTCCGGAGGCCTTCGCGCCACCTGGGAAGCACGTGGCTACACTGCCTGGAATCCCGCATCGCCGGTGTTCATCAGTGAGACGGGGGGCGTCAAGTACCTCTGCATTCCGTCGGTCTTTATTGGCTACAACGGTGAAGCGCTCGACGAAACCACACCCTTCCTGCGCAGTGCTGATGTGCTTTCGCATGCGTCCATTGAGCTGCTCTCGCTGATGGGCGACAAGGGTGTGCTGCGCGTGAATACAACGCTTGGGGTGGAGCAGGAATTCTTCCTCATCGACCGCGATCACTTTGCTCTGCGGCCCGATCTGGTCATGACAAACCGCACACTGATCGGCGCCCAGTCACCGCGCGGACAGCAGCTTGAGGATCACTATCTGGGCGGCATCCCCGAGCGCGTGCAGGCCTGCATCAGTGAAGTCGAGCATGAGCTGTACAAAACGGGTGTGCCCATAGCCACCAGACATAACGAAGCCGCACCCGCACAGTTCGAGCTGGCGCCCATCTTTGAAGACGCAGATGTGGCGGTGGATCACAACCATCTGGTGATGGCGGTGCTTCGCAAAGTCGCGCTTCGCCACAGCCTGCAGGCCATAGTACATGAAAAGCCATTCGCGGGCATCAACGGCACCGGCAAGCACTGCAACTGGTCCATGGCGCTGGTTTCCGACAATGCACTGGACGGCACCAACCTGCTCAAGCCCGGCAAAACGCCGCACCAGAACCTGCGCTTCCTCATGTTTCTGGCCGCAGTTCTCAAGGGTGTACATCGGCACTCGGGCCTGCTGCGTGCTGGCATTGCAACTTCCGGAAACGAACACCGGCTTGGTGCAGCGGAAGCTCCACCAGCCATAATATCGGTTTTTCTGGGCAAGGGACTCACTCAGGTAATTGAAGACATCGCCAATGGCGAAACGGCCACGGGCAATGCTGAGCAGGCCATGCTCAAGCTCGGAGTGGCCAAACTGCCCGAGGTGGAGCAGGACAACACCGACCGGAACCGCACTTCACCCTTTGCTTTTACCGGTGCCAAGTTCGAGTTCCGTGCCGTGGGTGCCTCGCAGAACATCGCCTTCCCGGTGATGCTGCTGCAAGCCTGTGTGGCAGAGGCGGTCATGGATCTCACGGCCAGTCTGCGCAAGGAAATAGAAACTACCGACAACACCAGCGACGCAGTGCTCAAGGTAGTGAGAGCAGCCTTTGTAGAGACCGCAGCCATTCGCTACGAAGGCAACAACTACTCCGACGAGTGGGTGGTTGAGGCACGGCATCGCGGTTTGCCCAATCTCCCCAAGGTACCCGAAGCGCTGGGCGAACTGCACACTCAAGCAGCACGCAAGCTTTTTGCCGACACGGGCATTCTCACACCAACCGAGCTGGAGAGCCGCTATCACGTACATCTTGAGCGCTATGTCAAGGACATACTCATTGAGCTCAACACGTTGCAGCAGATGATCGACACTCAGGTGCTTCCGGCGTCTTATGCATATCTCACTCAGCTAGCGTCATCGGCGGGTCAGGGAGCTGCTGCGGGCATAAACATGCAACCGGTGGTAGAGGCAGCGAATGCCACTTCGCGACTCACAGCGATGGCACAGAAACGACGCGCCGAGCTCAGCAAGGTGATAGCGCGTGCGGAGTCTCTGGGAGAGGATCTCGAGGCTCAGGCCATGTTTCTCACCACCACCGGCTGTGAAGCAATGGGGCTCATGCGCGAATCTGCAGACGCACTTGAACTCATCGTGGGCGACGAGTTCTGGCCCCTGCCGCGTTACCGTGAGATGCTCTTCCCGGTTTGAGGCTTTCCGCGCAATCTGCGGGCTCTCAGCATCCAGCGGAGCCCGGCGCGAACCCTCCCTGGCAGTTATTCAGATGCAGGCCGCGTGGCTGCGGCCTGCACAGGCTCCGGAGCACGGGCAGCACCCACCGGCATCACCTCCGGCTGCTGCCCGGAGCGCAAGCTGAGTGCACTGCGATCGGCAACTATTTGGGTCACAAACCTCTGACCCTCCGATATGCGCTCCACCTCGATGGCTATCGCATCAATGGCCTGCTCCATGCGCTCAAGGCGAGCCGTGCTCTCAAGAATCCTCGGGTCAGGCTTGGGCTGTCCCCAGCGACGAGCAAGGATTCTCACCAGACCCAGCATTACCGGTGCAAGCACGGCTCCGATAAAGATTATGGAAATCGCGGTCATCTGACCTGAACTGAAGCCTCCCAACATCACTCCCGGCAAAGCGCTCTCTGTTGTGAGCTCCGGATATTGCGCCAGGGCCTTCCCGTTTTCAGCAATATCCTGCTCTAGTTGTACAATGCGCTGATCCAGCACCTCCAGCCGCTGTTCGAGGCCGGTGCGTGCCACGCCTTCTGGCGTTGTTGTAAGCTCCTTTACCAGACTATTGCGTCTGCCCTGAGCCGAAGTGATTTGGTTGGACAGCTCCGATCTGCGAGCCCGCAGCGTGGCCACGTCCGCAGCAGTAGCGGCAGCCGGCTGGACGAGAGTCAGCTCTTTCCCATCACCTACAGACACACTCACCGGCTGGCCGGGCTGGCTCGGCTGGGTGGGTTGAGCCGGCTGACCCGGCTGTATCGCGTGCGGTGGCAAGGCCACAGGCTGGGCATGTGGCGGCAGAGGCCCGGCTGGATTCTCCACTCCTGGTTGTGCCGACGGAGCGACATCCGGCATCGAGATAGTAGCTTGGTGAAGTACCATGATGGAAACTACGTGTGGGACTGGCACTTGGTTACAACTCCGATTCGCCAGTGTTTGCCGCAGTGCCCGGATCCTGGCCCCTCTCGAATCCCTCACTCCCGGACAGCACAGCGGCTCACCAGAGACTGACCTTAAACCGATCTGAAACCGATCTCAAACCGTTTTGAGACAGAGCCCAAAATGAGCCAGACCAGAGATGTGCTTGCACCCGCATCAGGCACAGCAACTCCTCCTCGCGCCGCTCAGCTCCCGGGCTGGGCCCACGCTGAACTCAGCGGGATGCTCTCCACGGTCGTCGAATGGCGCCGTCAGTTGGACATGCACCCGGAAGTGGCGTTCCACGAAGTCCGCACATCAGAGACCATCTTTCAGCTTCTGTCGGCTATTGACGGGCTAAGCATTGTACGGCCCACAGCCACCAGTGTTCTGGCTGAGCTGCGTGGGGCAAAGCCCGGGCCGGTAATCGCAGTGAGAGCTGACATCGACGCCCTGCCAATCACCGAGGAGAACGACGTCAGCTACAAGTCCAGGATTGATGGTGCCATGCATGCCTGCGGACACGACGGCCACACGGCAATCGTTCTGGGGCTTGCCACACTGCTGGCCCGACACCGTGAAGAACTCAAGGGCACTGTCCGCTTCATTTTTCAACACGCCGAGGAGCTGGCACCCGGCGGTGCCCAGGAGTTGGTAGACAAGGGAGTGATGGACGGCGTTGACAGGATCATAGGCCTGCACCTCTGGGCTCCGCTGCCCGTGGGACGCATCGCGCTGATTTCCGGTCCGGCCATGGCGGCTCCCGACACCTTCACCTGCACCATACTGGGTGCGGGTGGACACGCAGCAGCGCCCAATCAGACGGTGGACCCCATTGCGATTGCCGCCCAGATCATCACGGCTCTGCAGCAGGTTGTCTCACGCAACGTGGATCCGCTGGACCCGGTGGTGCTGTCAATTACGCAGTTCCACGCAGGCACCGCGTTTAACGTCATCCCCGACTCGGCCTGGTTCGCGGGCACCGTGAGAAGCTTTGATGCAGCCCTGCGCGAAAGTATTCCCGTCACAATGAAGCGCATGATCCAGGGGATCTCCAGCGGTTTCGGCGCCCGTTCTGAGTTCGTCTGGGAGCGGGGATACAGGCCGGTGGTGAATGACGGTGAACTCACCGCCCGGCTCGCGGAAGTGGTGGAGAGTACATTCGGAGCCGGAGCACTTATGGAGATGCGTCCTTCCATGGGCGGCGAGGATTTCTCGGCCTACCAGCAGCGCGCGCCCGGGGTATTTGCTTTTGTGGGTGCCGGAAACCCGGCTAAGGGCATAACCCACCCGCACCACCACCCGCGATTCCAGATCGATGAGCAGGCTCTGGAAATTGGCCTGCGCTATCTCTGTGCCGCCACTCTCAACCTGTTGAGTGGCGACGGGCCGGGCAGCCCGCAAAGCTGAGCAGCCACCTCAGCACCGTTGGGTTGCCAGACAGCTTCCGTCAGCGGGACGGCGGCAGGTTGTTTACCGGCAGGTTGTTCAGCAGAAAATCGAGAGCGTTACGACCCATCACACGGTCAACATCTTCTGCCGACATCCCTGACTTGAGAAGACCATCGGTTATGGCGGACACGCCGCGTGTATCAAAGGGTGTCACAACGGCGCCGTCAAAATCTGAGCCAAGCCCTACGTGATCCACACCCATCACAGATACGGCATGGTTGATTGACTCAATTATTTTGCTCACAGTGGGTTCACAGACTGCACCATCCCAGTAGCCAATGCCTATGAGTCCACCGTTGGCGGCGATTGCACGGAGCTGATCATCACTCAGGTTGCGTGGGCCGGGACACACAGCGGCCACACCGGTGTGTGATACAACCACCGGCCTGGTTGCCATGGCCAGCACGTCACTCACGGTTTGCGAAGATGAATGGGCCAGGTCCACGATGATGCTCATTGCCTCCATGCGCTCAACCACCTTGCGGCCAAACCCGGTGAGCCCGGCGTGACTCACTCCGTGCGCACTCGCTGCAACTTCATTGTCAAAGAAGTGCGTGAGTCCCATCATGCGATAGCCGGCGCGGTAGAGAGTATCAAGGCTTTCGATTTTGCCGTCGAGCGCCTGCAGTCCTTCGATTGACAGCAGGGCCGCCACCTGAAGCGGATCTCCTCTTCGGCGTCTTGCAAACTCCTCAAGTGATGGAGAAGTGGTTATGAGCGTCAACGCACCACCGGAACGCAGCGAGGCGTCTTCAAGTCGTCCGGCCTGATACACTGCACGGGCACGCAGACTGGTCCATGTCTCACGCGGCCAGCGCTGCGCCAACGCCAGCAGAGTGATGTTGTCCGTCTCTCCGGTGTTCTGGTCGTAGTTGAGCCCGCGCGGCGTTTTTGTGACGGCACTGAACACCTGCAAGGCCACATTGCCTTCCTGAAGTCTTGGCAGATCCACATGTCCGCGGGAGACTCTCGCCAGCGGGTCTCTGCCCCAGAGTAATTCATCTGCGTGCAGGTCCACCACGAAGAGCCTGCGATGCAGCGCCGCGGCCTCCGGTGATATTTCAGGAAGATCGGTGCTCACCACGCCATTCATATTCCCATCAACCACGCGCGGCAGCAGCCCGAAGAAGGCTGTAAAACCCAGCAACAGCAGCAGCAGGATCGTGGCGGCAATGCGTTTGCCCCATCCCGCTTTGTTTTCTTTTGTCATGTCAATGTCACCTGAGCCCGCGCGGCATCTCTTCACCGGTCATCTCACGCGGATTGGGGGTCTTGTCGGGAGCCATCTGGTCACGCAGGTCACCGCACCGTGCAATCCTTGCACTTGACTGAGGGTCAATTGTATCGGGAAGCGCGAGACGGTCCACTCGCATTGTATCAACAGCCGACTGTGCGCCGGCATAGTGCTCCGCACACCACTCCCGAAGCGCATCAACTCTGTCGATGCGGCTCACCCCTGCGTCCGCAGCGACGCCCACATAGTACCAGCCCACTGCTGCCACTGCCAGAGCAATCACAAGAGTGACGAGTGCAGCAATGGGCCTCCGAGACGACTTTGCCTCAGTCATGTGTATTCACTTGCGCGTCGTCGAGTGGCCTGGCTTCATCCAATAACAAAACAGGAACTCCGTCATCAACCTGAAATACGAGGCCATCGTTCCTGCAAATCAGCACCTCGTGGGGAGTTTCCCTGTACTCCAGCGGGGAATGACAGCGGGGACAGACGAGTATCTTGAGCAGTTCACCGGGAAGGCTCATGGTGTCCACGGAAGTGAGGTCGAATTGGAGATCATATGGATTCGTGTGCTGCGTTGATCGTGCGTGGTGCAGAGTCGGTGCCAACAAGCCTGGGACCGCCAAGGAGTTCAACGCAGTGCGGAATGGCCGCCCACACTGCTCCGAGACACTCCTCGATAGCTGCAGGCTTGCCCGGCAGATTCAGTATCAGCGAAGTACCGCGTATACCTGCAATCTGGCGTGAGAGAATCGCTGTCGGAACCGAAGCCCGGGACGCGGCTCGCATCTGCTCACCTAAGCCCGGCAAAATGCGTTCACAGACTGCACTCGTAGCTTCGGGGGTGACATCCCGGGGAGCGGGCCCGGTGCCACCGGTGGTAACGATGAGCGGACAAGTCTTGAGGTCTGCCAGTTCTTTCAACGCCTCCTCGATCTGCGCCTGATTGTCTGGCACAAGCCGGCTTTCGGCACTCCATGGCACCGCAAGCCAGCGGGCCAGTGTGTCACACACCGCCGGACCCGAGCGATCTGTATACTCGCCCCGGGAAGCCCGGTCGGACACGGTGACAACTCCTATTGTGATCATCAGGGAAAACTATCCCCAAAACACCGCCGACACGGGCTTCAGTGGTTGGCGGCTCTGCGGGCCTCGTCTTTGAGCAATCTGTCTTTACGGCCCAGTCCCCAGCGGTAGCCACCATAAGACCCATCGCCCCGAATGGCCCGATGACAGGGGACCAGCACTGCAACCCGGTTCGCTCCGCAGGCCGATCCCACCGCGCGTGCGGCACCCGGATGACCGATGGCTCTTGCCAGTTGGGAGTAGCTGACCACCTCACCCGGTTTGACCTGCCGGAGAAACTGCCAGACCTTGATCTGGAAGGCAGTGCCCATGAGATCAAGTGGCAGCTCCGGCAGCGGCCCACCTCGATCCAGATACGCTTCGAGCGCCATGATCCATGCGTCAACGGGCTCACGCGAGTCCTCTCCGGCCGGCTCAAGCTCTGCCTCCGGATACTCCTCCTTCATACGTGCCACAAGCATTTCCGCATTGTCACCGAACTCCACCAGACACACACCGCGCTCCGTGGCCGCCATGAGCAACTCACCGAGTGAGGTTGAGCGTGTGGTCCATGTGATGACTTCCGCCACACCGCCACTGCGATAGGCCGTGGGTGTCATGCCAAGTGCCCCCGATACCTGTTCATATACTCTGCTGGTACTCCCATACCCCGCCGCAAAAACGGCATCCAGCACTCTTCCGCCCGAACGCAGTTGCGACTTGAACTCAGCCAAGCGTCTGGCAGCGTGATACTGCCTGGGACTCACCCCGATTACTCTCGTAAAACTGCGCTGCAGATGCGACACGCTCATCCCGGCGTCACAGGCCAACTGGTGCAGCGTCAGTGGCTCCTGAGCATGCGCGCTTATGTAACGTGCAACCCGCGCCATGGATATTTTGAGAGCCTCCGATGGAACCGTCGGCACCGTCCTACCTCCTGTTCATGAGCCAGTGCAGCATGAGTTCATGAACAATGCACAATACCACAAACTATTGCGCTCCGATTCGTGCTCTGGCTGAGGCAGAAACAGCCTTAGTCAGCATAGATCATATCCAGCCGCGCGGGTACCCAGGGCGGAACCCACGCTCTGGTCAGCGAGCAGGTGGCCGGCTGACCCGGTATTGCAACATGTGCAAAACCGGTTCCCACGCCAAATCTGGCATCCGAGATATTGATGGTTCCATCAGCTTCCTCAGTCCAAACGGGCGTGCGCATGAACCTGAGAGCGGCAACCACCTCACAGCGCTCTTCGGCCAGCGCCCGCATTTCAGATCTGGGAACCGCCCAGATATCACGCCACCACACGGCAGCGGTAGTGGCGTAGGGACTGATCCGACTCACTCCCGGCAGCTGCGAAACAGTGTTGTGACGCTCCAGCGCCCGCACGTAGCTGGTTCTGCAACTGAAAACATTTCTGAGCCGCGGCCAAGGCGCAATCACGGCATTGCTCACCCTGTAATAGACACCGTCGCTTGTGATCACCACTGCCGACCAGCAGCTGGGATCCGACACCGTTGGTGCCAGCGCCGCATCCACCAGATGATCCCTGTTCTCCAATTGCGGAGAGCCCAGAGCCAGCACCGCTGCAGAATCCGCACCTGCCGACTGGACCGCGCTCATCAGGGCTGCGCGAGCGGAACGGGCGCCGGCAAAAAAGACCAGCGTTACCAGCAGCCAGGCAGCGATTCCACCCACCGCGCGACCGCGCTGATCAAGTCTCTTTTGTACAAGAAGCCATAGAAACAGAAAGACAATCAGAACAATGGCCACCGCGGGTGCCAGCTCCTGCATGGACCAGCCCAGTGCAACTATGGCGAGCGCCAGAAGGAGAAGTATCGCACGAACAGATCTATGGCGCCGCTCCCAGAAAATTGCAGGTATGGCAACGATCCACAGCCAGGGCTCAACGATGAAAACGGCGTCGCCGAAATACCAACTGTCATCCAACGGCCAGAACGGATGCAGGCCATAGCTGTTGGTATAATCGAGCACCAGATGCGAGAGCGATGCCACGAGCGCCAGAGTAAGCAGCGGCTTCCAGCCACGTTTGGCAAACCACGAGGCATCCTGGTCCGAGAGCCCGCGTTTCACCCACCAGCGGGTGATGCCAAACAGCATAATGGCGAACAGCAGCGCCCAGACCACCGTGTGCGTGTAGCCACGATGGTGAAGCATGAATCCCAGAGACTTGAGTGCCGGCAGTGAACTCGAGTAGAACACGTCTACGTCGGGAAACTCTGCGGCCACAAAGCCGAGTATCAGGGCTGCCTTTCTGTATTTCTCCGGTACGTCACGACCGGTTCGCGAAGCTGTTGCTGCTATGGTTGCATCGGCCAGCAGAAGACCGGCCAGTCCGTGTGTTACGTTGTCCAATTCAGTGAGCTTAATGAGCAGGTGGTACGACGCCCGCTTCGAGCATCATGGTCATCATGCGTCGGATCTCGGTGCCCTGATCGACCTCGACATCGTTGGCGAACTTGAAAACAGTCTCGTCCTGTCCGGCGCCTGGTGAGGCGAACAGGGTCCTTACCATCTCTACGGCACCGCGATGGTGCTGAATCATATAGCGTAAAAAGAGCGTATCGAAGTCTGTGCCGCGTGCAGCATCCAGCTCGCTCATCTGAGCAGCGCTCAGCATGCCCGGCATAGACATCTGACCGAGTGCATTCACCCCGCTTCCCGCACTCATGGTTTCCGACATGCTCTGCGACATGCCGCCTGACATGGCATGAGACATATCGTGCGACATTCCCCCGGACATGGTCACCACACCCAGCGAGTCCACAACTGGCGCGTCCTGAAGCCTGTCACGGAGCCAGGTTTGCATGAGTTTGATCTCATCTGACTGCGCATTGATTATGCGCGCAGTCAAACGTTGCACAGCCGCTCCCGCATCGTGCGAAACGGCCCAGCGGGAAATCGTGATGGCCTGTGCATGGTGGTGAATCATACCGTTCATGAACTCCACATCTGCCACGGTATACGGGTAGCGGATGCTGTCGGCGCGCGCACGGAGTACCGCCGCCTCTTCACCCATTGCAAAGCGCGGGTCGCCGGCTGCCGGGTTCTTGCCGCCACTTGCGCAGCCCGCCAGAATGGCGCCTGCCACAAGCAGCGCTGCAGCCCCTGAATATGGTGAACGACCCCTTGATGAATGGCGCATGATATGTGGCTTCATGAAAAAGCTCCGGTACCCTGGTTTACTGACCATCGGCGCGATCGATGGCGTCCTGTCTGGCCCGGGCAAGGCTCCAGTCAATCGCCGGAGCAACATCATTGTCTGCCAGCGCCAGCGACGCAAGAGCACGCTCAATGACCGGCCCTCCAAGTTCCGCGGGCAGGCTCATGCCGAACTCCAGCTCCTGACGCCTGCAAAGTCGCTCTTCCTTTGCTGGATCGGCCCAGGGCGATCGTCCCCCCAGCACAGCCTGCCGGAAAGCATGCACGCGCGCATGCACACCCTCATGCAGTATGCTCGAGGCCACAGGAGCCGCCGTTATGTCGCGTCTGGCAAGAAAAGTAAGCTCGGCCAACACCACACCCTCGGCCGGCAGAAACGCCCCGCGAGTCGGAAAGCGCTCGATGCGAATAGCCCGCACATCCCTGCGCAGATGCGCCAGACGACGCGCAGCATGACGGTCCAGCAGGTCCAGCGCCTCTTTAAGCCGCTCGAGGACATCGCCGTCTGCTATATCCGCTCGCGTGTTGCGAAGCTCCACCGGAATGCCGTGAATCTGATGCTGTTCACTGCCCTGAAGCCAGCGTGATAACCAGGACGCCATGTTGCTCCTCCCTCCCGTGCTGAGGCCTTTCAATTGCAGGTCAAACAGACGTTCAATATCCCGTTCAGCGCATCGTCAGTATCTCGAGAGATACCTGTTCCTCTCCCAGGCAGTCACCTGCTGGTTGTACTCGCTCCACTCAGAGCGCTTGGCTGCCAGATACTGCTGAAAAACATCCTCGCCCAGCGCCTCACGCAGTACCTCATCACGAGCCAGCTCATCGCAGGCTTCATGCAAGGTGTCAGGCAGGTCATCCACCCTGAGCCTGCGTCTCTCACGATAGGACATCTCACCTATATTCTGGTTCACGGGCTCACGCCAGTCGGCTTCAGTGCGGATACCGTCCAGGCCCGCAGCAAGCATCACCGTAAGAGCCAGATACGGATTGGCGCTGGGATCGGGAGTGCGCAGCTCCAGACGGGTACCGTCGCCGCGCCTGTCGGGCACCCGAATCATGGGCGAACGATTCCGCATGCTCCAGGCCACATTCACTGGGGCCTCGAAACCCGGCACCAGGCGCTTGTAGCTGTTTACCAGAGGGTTGGTCACAGCGCACATCGCCCGTGCATGCTTCAACAGGCCACCTATGTAGCGCAAGGCCACAAGACTCAGTTCCCACTCGCGCGACGGATCCCAGAAGGCATTCTGTCCGTTTTGCATGAGACTCTGGTGTGTGTGCATACCACTGCCATTCTGTCCCAGCACAGGCTTGGGCATGAATGAAGCCACCAGACCAAAACTGCGAGCTACCTGCTTCACCACAAAGCGGAATGTGGCCACGTTGTCAGCAGTGCGCAGCGACTCGGCGTGACGAAAATCGATCTCGTGCTGGCCATTGGCTACCTCGTGGTGCGCTGCCTCAACCTCAAAACCCATCTGCTCAAGCGCGTCCATGATGGCCCGCCTTGCCTCCTCGGCGCGCGCACTGGAGACCTGATCGAAGTACCCACCCACGTCATTGGTTTCTGCGGTTGGTCGCCCGTCCTGGGTGGACGCAAAGAGGAAGAACTCCGCTTCCATGCCCGCCAGCATCGTAAAACCCTGAGCAGCGGCGATGGCAAGCTGGCGCTTGAGTACAGCTCGGGGGTCACCGGCATAGCTCACACCATCAGGGGTCATTACATCACAAATGACACGACCCACACGTGAGGCGGGGTCTCCCCAGGGGAAAATCTGAAACGTGGCCGGGTCCGGAACGAGAAGCATATCCGATTCCTCGACGCGCTCGGTTCCGGCTACACTGGAGCCGTCAAAGACTATGTCTCCCTTGAGGGCCTTTCTGAACTGGGCTGCCGGGACCTCCACCGTTTTTATGGAGCCCAGAATGTCCGTGAACTGCAAACAGAGGAAACGCACCTGGTGCGCTTCAGCCAGCTCCAGGACATCGCTGGCGGTGGCCCCGTCCAGATTGGCGGGAAGCAAAGAACGGCTTGGCATGGACATGCCATATTGTAGTACCTTGGAGGCCCAATGACTGCATCCAGCACACCGACACCCAAAGAGCAGGGCTCAGGCTACTGCTCCTCCTGTGGCGCGGCACTTTCGGCCGGCGCCAGATTCTGCCACCGCTGCGGCACACCGCGGGGCCAGGCCACGCCACCAGGCAACTCTTCCGGCTCCGGCCCGGGGTATTCTGCTCAGAGCGGCAGCCAGGCGGCATCCATACTTCCCTGGGGCGTTGCATTCCTCGCCTTACTGGCCCTGGTAGCGATGTTCGCCGGCCGCAATTTTGGTGCGGCCCGCGGCTCGGCCGTAAGTGGCTCCGCCAATGCCCTCCCCACCCAGGCCATAGACGGCGCCGGACCAGCCTCGGACATAAGCAACCTCTCACCAAGCGACCGTGCCAATCGGCTTTATCAGCGCCTCATGACCTATGTGGAAAATGGCGACGTGGACTCGGTGGCATTCTTCGCTCCCATGGCATTGGCCGCGCATGAAATGATCGAGAATCCCACGCCTGATGAGCGCTACCATTTTGGCCGACTGGCTGAGGTAAGCGGAAGCAGTGAGGTGGTGCGGGCTCAGGCTGACACCATACTCATGGCCAACCCGGATGACCTGCTGGGCCTGATGCTTGCCGGCTCCGCTGCCAGAATGGAGGGCGATACCGCGGGTGCCGACCGATTCGACTCCAGATTACTGTCCGCCCTGAACGCCCAGCTTGCCGTGAATCGGGATGACTACCAGATGCACAGAGTGGAGATAGATCGAGCTGCCGAGGGTGCAAGGGTTGCTGGCGAGGCAGCTTCGCGGCGATAACATATAACCCGTTCTTGACTCCCGCCGTTTCTGTGTGTACTACGTGGAGCTTAAGGAGAAGCTTAAGCGCTCCGCCCATGGCGCTTGATGTGTGGTTCACCTGGTCCACGGCAGTTCATAGGCAGCTCACAGGCAGCTCACAGACAGCGTACAAGCAGTGTATAGGCAGTTGACAGCGGTTCACTAACAGGCACAGCGCCCGTCGTCGCAGCGCTCGGACGGGCACGATTCAAACCATTCGGGTTGAGAGGAGGCGGTCATGTCGCAGGGCGACGAGTCGGAGATGTTCCGGTTGATCGACGACGATATGGATGATCTTGGCGGCTACGGCCGTTCGTCGTATGATGACGACGACGATGATGACGGTTACGGGGGACTCCCTTCCCGGCACGGTGAATCGCTGTGGGACGACGCGGAGTCCATCGACGAAGACGACGATGAAGAGGACGATGGCGACTACGACGACGACATTGTCGATGATGATGACGACGACGAGGACGATCTTTTCGGTGCGCCGATCGTGCGTCGTGGCCCCGGTCGGCCGCGGAAGAACCCTGCTGCACCGCGGCCCGTAAAGAAGCCGCGCGCGTCGGCTGCTTCAGTCACTCCTGCTGCGCCAGTAGCGGCCATTGGAGATGAGGACGACCCAGCCGCGGCTGCGCCCGCTGCGGAGGCAGCCAGGGTTTCTGCAGATGAGCAGGCCGATGGCAACAGCACCCACGCAGCCGCCAAACCGGCCAGGAAACCGCGAGCCACCAAGAGCCCGGCAAAGAAACCGGCTGCCAAGAAGGCTGCTGGCAAACCTGTAGGAAAAGCGGCGACGAAAACCGCAAAGAAGGCAGTGAAAAAGGCTGCCGCGACGGCCCCGAAAAAGACCGCGAAGAATGCTGCCGGGAAAACTGCGAAGAAGACAGCGAAAGCGGTTTCTGATAAAGCAGTGAAAAAGGCCCCGAAGAAGGTCGTGAAAAAGACTGTGAAGAAAGCAGCCAAGAAAAGCGCTGCCAACGGCGTAAAAAAGACGACCGGCAAGAGCGCCGGAGGCACAAAGACCGCGAAAAAGGCAGTCAAGCAAGCCAAGCGCTCTGCAACGGCCAGGAAGACCACCGCAGGTAAGTCAATCCGTAAGGCCTCCACTGCCAAGACCTCCCGTGGTGCTTCAACCAAGCGCTCACGGCCAGCGACCAAGCCTGTCCGCAAGGCTTCAGGCAAAACGGCACGCAAAGCGACATCGCGCAAGACAAGCCGCAAGCGCTGAGTCCCTACCGGGCACCTGAGGGGCACCTGCCGGGCAACTGCCGGGCGTGCTGAGCATCCGACGATTTGCTGTTCACCTTCCGCTCGCATCTGGCTCGTCTCTGCAACCCGAACGAGCCAGATGCTTAGTTACTGCCCGCAGCTCAATACCCCGCCTGCGCATACCGCCGCACAGGCGGGCGGGGGTCGATCGAAACCGACGCTTTCATTCGGAAATCCGCCAGACAAGGGCGCTCACGGCCTCTGACAGGTCGCTTCCGGCAAGCGTAAAGCAGGAATCGATCCCAGGGCATATATTCCGCGTCCCATGGCCGAGTCTCCTGTTCAGCTCTTACGTGCGCACGCACGCCACGCCCCGTGGAATGCACGTGGCCTTGCGGCTCATGCCGCCGCCCTCGTCGACTCCGCAGGGGTCAAACCCACCAACGCTTCCGCACGCGCAACACCCAGCGCAAGAGCGGTGCGCTTCTACGTGGCAAATGGCCTGCTGAACAGGCCTGAGGGAGCCGGCACGGCCGCCACGTACGGCTACAGACACCTGCTGCAACTGCTGGCCATCAAGATCCGGCAGCGCGAAGGACAAACGCTGGAGTCCATTAAAGCAGAAATGCGCGAAACCACCGGCGACGCACTCGAACGCCGGGTCGCAGCTTCGCTGGCACCCGCGCTGCTGCTGCAAACCGGATTTGGCAATGCAGCAGATCCAGATGCCATTGCCAACTGGCGACGTGTGGGAATAGCGGACGGAGTGGAACTCCACGTCCGGGAAGGTTCCCCGGCAGCAGAAGATGACACTCTGGTGACACTGCGCGACGCCCTCAGGCGAGCCCTGGGGCAATAACAGAAAATGGCCGGGAAAGGCAAGCAAGCAGCACTGCTCTCCCTGCCCTTCGTAAGCGAAAGCGAGGACACAAGACAGAGCTTCGCACGCGACGCCTCCGGACTGGAAATGCTCCCTCGCTGCGTTGCGCGGCCCAGCACAGTGCAAGAGGTGCAGGAGCTCCTCCACCTTGCCGCAGCAGAGCGCATCACCGTTACACCAGCCGGCCTGCAATCCAGCACCACGGCATCTTCCATAAGTGATCGCGGCGTGCTGCTCTCACTCCGGGGCCTGTCCCGCATACATGAAACCGACACCGAACGGCGCCTCATTCGAGCTCAGGCCGGGGCGGTGATGGCCAACATCCGGGCAGAGGCCCAGCGCTCGAACCTTCTCTTCACACCCGACCCCACCAGCGAGCATGAAAGCAGCATTGGCGGAGCCATAGCCTGCAACGCCTCGGGAGCACGGTCGCTGCTTTACGGCCCCACGCGAAAGTACGTGCAAGCCATCAAGGTGCTGCTCATGGGAGGCGAAATGCTTTCACTGCGCAGACCCGCAGTAGACAAGAACGCTGTTGGTTATCCCATTGCCCAGGATCCGGTTGACTGGTTCGTAGGCAGCGAAGGGACACTCGGCGTCGTTGTAGAGGCCGAGCTTTCGCTGCTGCCACTGCCGGCTCAGGTAATTGGCCTGGCCATTCCATTTGCCAGCGAAGCCATGGCGCTGGCCTTTGTGGTGGCAGCCAGACGCAGCACCGGCATCAACCCACGCTGTCTGGAGTTCTTCGACGAAGGCGCCATGCGCATCTCTCAGGAAGCCGTTCACGAAAAACCATGGCCGGATACCTGCCACGCAATGGTATATGTGGAGCAAGCCTTCGGGGAGCAGGAAGTCAGAGAGAGCGACACCGTTCTGGACAATTGGCTGCATCTGGCCGAGCAACACAGGGCCGGAGCCGCCGAAATCCGGGTCTACGATTCCGCATCAGCGCTCGATGAAGCCCGTGAGATGCGCCACGCCGTTCCTGCCACTATGAACGCCCGCGGTGCGGCAAGACGACAGTTCGGAGGCCGAAAAGTCAGCACCGACTGGGCCGTTCCATACGAGAAACTGGCTGACGCTCTGAGAGTGGCCAGAGAACTGGCTGGTCATGCCGCTACCCCTCAAGGCATAGCCTACGGGCACGCGGGCAATGGGCATCCCCATCAAAACATCATTGCAGCAGATGCAGACGAACTGCAGCGCGTTGAGGCCGTGGTGGAAGCCACCCTTAGAGAAGTGATCCGTATGGGTGGCACGGTAGCCGCCGAACATGGCACAGGCAAACTCAAGCGACGCTGGCTGCCACTCCAGTTGAACAAACGACAAGTCAGTCTGATGCAGGCGCTCAAGAAGGAGCTCGATCCGCTTGGCCTGCTTGCACCCGGAAACCTTTGGACGGATGGTTCTGATGTCGAGTGATGACAGGTATACGCCGGGCCGATTCTTTCTTCCCGGCCCCACGGAAGTACACCCCGAAGTACTGGCTGCAATGGTACAGCCCATGATGTCGCACAGAAGCAGCGACTTCGAGACCCTCTTCGCACAGATCCAGCTCGGACTCAGAAACATCTTCCGTACCACGCGACCCGTGTACGTTGCCACGGCCAGCGGCACTGGCCTCATGGAGGCGGCTATCCACGCGGCCCGTCCCGGACGCATCCTGTGTCTGGTAAATGGAGCCTTCGGTGAGCGCTTCTCCGACATTGCCCGCTCACTGGGCCGCGAGGTCACCGAGGTTGGCGGCGACTGGGATCGCCCGGTGTCACTCAACGTTGTTGAGGACGCACTCAAGCTGGATCCCTACTCGGCACTTACCGTGGTTCACTCGGAGACCAGCACGGGCATAGCCACGTCACTTGAGCCGCTGGTGAAACTCGCGCACAACCATGATTGTGCGGTGCTGGTGGACTCGGTGAGCGGGGTAGGTGGCATGCCCGTGGAAACAGACGCATGGAATCTGGACTTTGTTCTCACTGCCTCGCAAAAGGCGCTGGCACTTCCGCCCGGGCTTTCCTTTGCAGTTGCCAGTAAAGAGTTCATAACCCAGGCAGCCAATGCAGTTAATCGGGGCCGGTATTTCGACCTGCTTGATTACGAACAGTTTGTGCGGCGTAACCAGACGCCCACAACACCGGCACTGCCTCTGCTCTATGCCACCGCTGCACAGATGGAGCGCATAGCCAGAGAAACAATAGAAAAACGCTGGGAGCGGCACCGGCTCATGAGCGAGCGCGCCAGACAATGGGTAAGGGAACTGCGCACGCGCGTGGGACATGAGGGGATTACAGCCTTTGGTCCCGACGAGGCGGCGAGCCATACGGTGATTACTGTGAACATCCCCTCACCACTCGCTGCTGATGACATAATCGAGGCCGTCGCAGAGCGCGGATTCACCATCGGAAGCGGTATTGGACGCTGGCGCCACAGCACACTGCGCATAGGTCACATGGGAGAGCACTCACTGCACGAACTTGAGCAGGTGTTGAGAGCTGCAGGTGAATCAATCGCGGAGGCGCTCGGCCTGTAGGTCGGTGCCTCCGCAGCAGCAAGATCGCTACAGGCCCGAAACAACAGGCAGTGAATAAACTGTCAGTTGGCCCTTAGCCGACGACACGCCGCGCGCCACAGCCAAAGGCCAACCGTTCAGCACTTCACCAGATCACAACCCGCGCGGCGTCGCTGCGTACCATCGCAGAGCCAGCGGCGCAGCCAAAGGCCGCCGCGAATGCCGGCATGTTTGAAACGGGTCCGATCACCCGGAAGGCCGCAGGCGCGTGAGGATCAACGGCAAGCTGTACCTTCTGAGACTCCGGCGTGATCTTGTTCCGCCAGATCGTGGCCCAGGAGAGGAAAAAGCGCTGATCCCGCGTGAGACCATCAGTTTCCGGGTCGGGCGCGTCCCCAACTGCCAGATGCAGGGCGTCGTATGAAGTGGCCAGTCCGCCCAGATCGGCAATGTTCTCACCAAGCGTGAGATTGCCATTCACAAACTGGCCAGGCAGCGCTTCATAGCCGTTGAACTGCTGCACAAGCTTGTCGGTACGCGCGGCAAAGTCGCGCGCATCCTGCTCCGTCCACCAGTTCTCAAAGTTACCAGTGGGCCCAAAACGGCTGCCCTGGTCATCGTAGCCGTGAGTCATCTCGTGACCGATCACGGCACCGATGCCGCCGTAATTGATCGCGTCATCGGCGTCCGGATCAAAAAATGGCGGCTGTAAAATTGCAGCCGGAAACACTATTTCGTTGCGGAGCGGGTTGTAGTAGGCATTGACCGTTTGTGGCGTCATGCCCCACTCAGTCTTGTCAACCGGCTTGTCGATCTTGGACAGCTCCCACCTGTAATTGAACTCACGCGCTGCGGCGATATTGGCAAAGTAGCTCTCACGCGTGGTATTCAGCCCGGTCCAGTCACGCCATTTGTCCGGATAACCGATCTTGGGAGTGAATGAGGCCCACTTCTCCAATGCCTTGGCCTTGGTGCTGTCTCCCATCCAGTCCAGGTTTTCAATGCGTGCCTTGAGTGCAGTTCGCAGGTTGCCCACGAGCTTTTCCATGCGTGCCTTGGACTCCGGCGGAAAAGCCACACTCACATAGAGCTGGCCGAAAGCCTCACCCACGTTGCCCTCAATGCTGCCAAGCACGCGCTTCCAGCGCTCACGCTGCTCCTGCTGGCCACGCATGATGCGGCTGTAAAAATCGAAACTTTCATCCACAAACTCGCGGCTCAGATAAGGCGAAGCGTCATCAACCACATGGAATCGCAGATACGACTTCCACACCGGCAGAGGCTCCTCGGCCAGCATTCTATTCACTTCACCATGAAACTCCGGTATGGCCAGTGAAAACTTCTCAGGCAACTGCAGCCCCTGTGAAGCAAAGAACTCTGTCCACGGGAAGTTGGGCGAGACCTTGTCGGCGTCTGACGGGGACACCGGATTGAAGTAGAGCGACACGTCGCGCGAAAGCTCTTCGGCCGACTTGGAGACCTTTGCCAGACGTGTTTCGAAGTCAATTACTGCCTTAGCCTGATCAGCCGCAGCGGCGGCTTCCACACCCGACAGTTCCAGAACCTTCGCAATGTGTTTCTGATAAGCGGCGAGCTTGTCGGCCTTGTCGGCGTCGAAGTAATAGGCGCGATCCGGCAAGCCGAGCCCACCCGGGACCACGAAAGCAATGTTCATTGACGAATTGGTGAAATCGGCTTCGGGGCCGAAGCTGAACAATTCACCCTCACCGCGTGCAAAGGCATCCCTGAGCCAGGCAGCCAGCCCGGCTCTGTCGCTCACTGCTTCAATCGAAGCCAGCCTGGCCTCGAGCGGCTTGATACCCTGTTCCTCAATGCTCTGCTCGTCCATGCCACTGGAATAGAAGTCGCCAACGAGCCTGGCCACTCCACTGGCACCAGAGTCACGCGAAACCTGCTCCGCAAGCTGGTGACGCACAGCCAGCGAGCGCTCGTCCAGCATCGCAAAGGCTCCCCAGGACGTGCGGTCGGCAGGAATGGTGTTGGCTGCCAGCCATTTGGCGTTGACGTAGGCGCCCAGATCAACACAGACATCAGTTGATGCGTCAAGATCGGTCAACTGAAAACGGTTGACTGGGGGAAGAGTGGATTCGTCTAGTGTGTATTGCACCTGTGTGTCCCGGTCGGATTCGGCCGTTGCGCACGCACCGGTCAGGAGTGCCGTCAACGCAAGCGCTGCAAGCTGCCTGAAAGAAATGCTATCGAGCATCAGTGATTCCCATGGCAATGGCGGGGCGAAAAACCATGCAAAAAGCTATCTTGCATTCTACTTTCACAATACGGCAGATACCCGGCCAGACGCCAGCGAGCCCGGAATTGTCTGACTCGCACCTGCCTTCTCCCTGCCCCAGTACAGGGTCTCAATAGAGGAGAGCAGCATCAGTGGCTCTGCATGCATGGCAGCAATCACCGGGTCTTTTCACAGACCTGTATGAACTCACGATGGCTCAGGGTTACGTGACTGCGGGGCTGACAACCACCGAAGCCTGTTTCCATCTGGCATTTCGCAGCAACCCATTTGAAGGCGGCTACAGCCTTGTCTGCGGCCTGGAGCAGGCCCTCGAATACCTACAGGCGCTTTCGTTTTCGGACAGTGACCTTGCGTGGCTTGCCACGCTCAAGGGCAACGACCAGCGTCCGCTGTTCACAGATAAGTTCCTGCAGTTTCTCTCTTCATTTCGCTTCGACGGTGATGTGCACGCAGTGCCCGAGGGGACGGTGGTTTTCCCAAACGAGCCGCTGCTGAGGGTCAGCGGTCCCATACTCACCTGTCAGATCGTCGAGACGGCGCTTCTCAACATCATCAACTTTCAGACTCTGGTAGCCACCAAGGCGGCAAGGATCTGTGCCGCAGCGGGCAACGATCCCGTGGCTGAGTTCGGGCTTCGCCGCGCCCAGGGTCCCGACGGCGGGCTTTCAGCCACCAGAGCATCCTATGTGGGCGGCTGCGTGAGCAGCTCCAACGTGCTGGCCGGGGCCGCCTTCAACATCCCCGTATCTGGCACCCACGCGCATAGCTGGGTGATGCTTTTCGATTCGGAGAGCGAAGCATTCCAGACCTACGCCGATGCTCTTCCCAACAACGTCACATTCCTGGTGGACACCTACAACACCATCGCCGGCGTCAGGAGAGCTGCTGAACAGGGCCTGCGTCTTCGAGAACGCGGCTTCGAGATGGTGGGCATACGCATTGACTCAGGTGACCTCGCCTGGCTGTCACGCCAGGCCAGGGGCATCCTGGACGAGGCCGGACTGCAAAGCGCACACATAGTGGCCTCAAACGAGCTCGATGAGTATCTCATAACAAGTCTCAAGGAACAGGGTGCGGCCATAGACGTCTGGGGCATAGGCACGAGGCTCGTGGTTGCCGATGGCCAGCCTGCCCTTGGAGGTGTCTACAAGCTTTCTGCCATCAGGCATCCGGGCGGTGAGTGGAAACCGCGCATCAAGGTTTCTGAACAGAGCGCCAAGACCACAGTTCCCGGTGTACAGGGCCTTCGTCGCTATTACGACGACAGCGGCCGGCCCGCAGGAGACATGATTCACGACACCTCTCTGCCACCGGCCAGCGACCCCGTCATCATTGACCCGCTCGACCCGACCAGGCGCAAGCGCTTCCACCACACCCAGCGCTCGGAGGAACTGCTCGTACCCGTGATAGAGGGCGGCAAGCCCAGCTACCAGTCACCGCCTCTGTCAGATATCCGGGCACGTGCGCGTGATCAGGTTGCATCACTTGACCCCAGCGTCCGCCGTCTGCTCAACCCGCACCGCTACCCGGTTGGCCTGGAACAGCAACTTCATGAGCTCCGCGCCCGCCTCATTTTTGATGCCCGGGCCCGCGAATCCTGAACCTGAACAACAGCCTGAGGCCTCATGGACGCACTGGTACTGATAGACCTGCAAAACGATTTTATGCCCTTCGGCGCGCTTCCCGTTGCCGACGGCGACGCTGTGGTGGCAGTTGCAAATCGCCTGGCAGCCACAGCCCCTCTTGTGGTGGCCACACAGGACTGGCACCCCCGGAATCACGGTAGTTTTGCTACGAACCATCCAGGTCACCGTCCTGGTGATGTCATTGAACTCAACGGTGTTCAGCAAGTTCTGTGGCCACCGCACTGCGTGCAGAACACACCGGGTGCCAGCTTCCATTCCGGACTCGACGTCTCCCCCATAAGCCATGTGGTACACAAGGGCAGCGACCCGCTCATTGACAGCTACTCCGGTTTCTTCGACAACGATCACCGCCGGGCCACGGGCCTCGAAAACTGGCTTCGCGAGCACAGGGTGAAAAACATCATCCTTCTGGGTCTGGCCACCGATTACTGCGTCAAATACTCGGCGCTCGATGCCGCCGCGCTGGGCTTTGGCGTGACCGTGGTCTCCGATGGATGCCGCGGAGTAAACCTCGTCGCCGGTGACGACCTGCGCGCCCTCAACGCCATGCGTGATGCAGGGTGCAGAATCGTATCATCAGGCGAACTTCGCTGATTCCCGGACCACTTCAATACCCGAAACGCACGAGACGAAATGTCTGAAACCGCGCACCCTGCTGAACCCGCGAGCCGCCTCGTGGTAATCACCGGAGCCGGCCACGAGGGTCAGGTGGCCGAATCCGTGGCCCGGAATCTGGCGCACGGTGGATTCTCCCTGGCACTCATCAGCCGCGGCCCGGATTTGGCCGAAACCCAGGCGGCCACCCTGTCACGTCTCAACACCAACCAGCATTTCAGCGGACACGCGGCAGACCTGGCCGATCCCGCGGCAGCCGCCAGTGCAGCCAGCGAAATCCTTGAAGTCCACAAGGGAATCAAGCTCCACGGGGTTGTCTGCATAGCCGGTGGCTTCGGAATGACCGGTGCGCTGGACGAAGCCGACCCCCGGGCATGGCAGCATCAGCTCAGCATAAACCTGGATACCGCATTCGCTACCACGCGGGCCTTTCTGCCCGCAGTGAGAGAGGCTCAGGGCAGTTTCGTATACTTCAGCTCGGCTGTGGCACTCCCTGGAGCCTCCACTCGCGGCATGGCAGCCTACGCGTCCGCCAAGAGTGCTTTGCTTGCTCTCATGCGCAGCGTGGCTCAGGAAGAAAAGGCCCATGGCACAAGAGCCAATGCCATCGCTCCCAGCGGCATCCGCACGGCAAGCAACCTTGCAAGCATGGGTGATCGCGACAACCTCGTGGACCGTGAATCCGTGGCCGACGTGGTGGCTTTTCTCCTCAGCCGGGCGGCACGCAACGTGACCGGTCAGGTGATAGCCTTGAGTTGAAAACGCATCTGATCCGGGCAAATGCCCCTGCGCGGCTGGCGCAACCCGTACGCGCTCTGCAGCTTACGCTTCGATGACCCTCGCCGCCCGACGACGACCGGCCGTGCGCGGAGTGGTTCTCGACAGATCGCTCGAAGAACTGCCGCTCTTCCGACTCAGCGACTCCGCCGATGATACGCCAATCTCATTCAACTCGGAGAATGGTGGACGCTGGCGCGTCATCCCTGCTCCAGGTGACCGGCTGCCCGGCACCTTCGATCAGGATGTATACATGGAGCTGCTGCACCGCTACGCTGAGGCAGAAGCTCCGGCTGACGGAGCAGTCACCTTCACGCTGCATGCATTCCTGCGCTCCATGGGCCGGAGAGCCGACGGACGCACCTACGAGCAGCTCAGGGCTGCGCTTGCCAGGCTGGAACGCACAACACTGGAGTCCGTTGGGGCATACTGGTCTGCCCGGTCCGGTCATGAAGACCTGAGCTTTACAGTACTTTCCACCGTCTCGGTACAGCGGCGGCGTGTGGCCGACCGGGAGCAGCTTCATCTTTTTGGAAACCTGGCCGCCGGCGAGCCCGGCGATGCCCGCGTGGTGCTCTCAGCAACTCTTCGCCACAATCTTGCAGCCCGGCACGTCACCAACATCTCGGTTTCCCGCTATCGCAGCCTTTCTTCGCCCGTAGCCAGACGGCTCTACCGGATGCTCGAAGTGGCCCGCGCCGACGGGCGACTCTCATGGCGTGTACCGCTTGACCGATTGGCCGAGCAGATCCCCCTCACACAGCGATACCCTTCGCACCTCCAACGCGTCCTCCAACCAGCACACGAAATGCTGCTGAGTGCCGGTCTGGTCCGGGACATCGGAATCCGCCAGTACGAGAGGCAGTGGCACGTGGACTACGTTCTGGGAACGCGACCAAAAGAGGAAGCTTAAGGCCACAAGGGCAGCATGATCCACCACATGCCCCAACCAGCCCGGGCAACGCGGAACAGCACACGTTTGCGAGCGTACGTAACTCCAGTATCGTTGTACCATTGTAACTTTCAGGTCCCTCGCACCAGAGACCAGCATGACACGTACTCGTAAGGCAGCCCTGGCCGCCATTCTGCTCGCCCCCATTTTCGCGACCGGCTTCGCGCTGCAGTCGCGCGCCACCAGGGGTGGAGCCCAGCTCCTCGACCAGGTGTTGACCTTTGTCGCCCTTCGCTACGTGGACACGCTGGACGCCCAGCAGCTCTACGAAAAAGCAGCCCGCGGTCTCGTCAAGGAACTGAACGACCCCTATACCGAACTCTTCACTCCCAAGCAGCTCGAAGAGTTCTCACGCAACACAAATGGTCGCTATGCCGGCATTGGTATGGAGATCGTCAAAATCGGTGACTACGTCACCGTCAACAAAGTTTTCCCGGGCTCACCCGCTGAGCAGGGCGGCGTACTCGAAGGCGACAAGATCGCCATAATAGACACCACCAACGCCCGCGGCTTCAGCAATGAACAGGTTCAGAACAAATTGCTCGGACCAATCGGCACCGAAGTGACAGTTCAGTTTCTGCGCGTTGGTGTGGCACAGCCTGTAAAGCTCAGTTTCAAGCGGGCAGAAATTCACGTTCCCGCCGTGCCGTTCAGCATGATGCTTGATGAACGCACCGGATACGTGCCGCTTACCCGCTTCTCCGAGCAAACCACCGAAGACATAGCCAACTCCGTGCTTGCTCTCAGCAAGCAGGGTGCAAAGGGAATCATCATTGACCTTCGCGGCAACCCGGGCGGCATTCTCGACGAGGCCTTTAATACATCCAATCTCTTCCTGCCCAAGGGCAAGGAACTGCTCTCCGTGCGCGGGCGCGCAGAATACCAGCATTTCGTATCACAGCATGACCCGCTGGCCCCCGATATCCCCCTCATCGTACTTGTAGACGGTGGCTCGGCTTCGGCTTCAGAAATAGTTGCAGGCGCCCTGCAGGACTACGACCGTGCCCTCATTCTCGGCACCACTTCCTTCGGCAAGGGTCTGGTTCAGTCGGTATACAATCTCGACGGCGGCTACGCGCTCAAGATCACCACGGGCAAGTGGTATACTCCGTCGGGTCGCTCCATCCAAAAGGAGCGCAAGATGACCGCCGACGGGCAGTACCTGGAAGTGAGGCCCGATTCTCTGGAAAGCGATTCCGTGCGCAAGAGCCGTCCCGTGTACGAATCGAGCTCAGGCCGCAAGCTCTATGGCGGTGGCGGTATCACACCCGATCTGGTTGTCGCCGCCGACACCCTTACAACACCGGAGCAGACGCTGAGGCGTGCACTGCTGCCGTTCTACGGTCTTTACCAAAGCACCGTTATGGCAGTGGCCGAAGAAAAGAAGAGCAGCGTTACGGCGAACTTTGTGGTGGACCCAAGCTGGCGCGAAGAGGTTTACCAGCGCCTCACCGCAGACACCCTCAAGATTGACCGCGCCGTCTGGGATGCCGGTGCCACCGATGTAGACCGCTTCCTGGAAGACCGTGTAGCCAAGGCGGCCTTCGGCGATACTCTGGTCCTGCGCCGTACCATAAAGATCGACTCTCAGTTGCGCCGTGCCATAGAGCTCATGCAAAAAGGAAACACGCAGCAGGAGCTTCTCTCACAACTGCCGAAAGGCAGATAGAGCCCCAAAAGGGCAACTGGGTATTATTGCTGATTGCCTCATGGGCAGACTCCCGCATAGGGTTCTGCCCATGACCAGCTCATCATCCTGCATCCGCCCTCTTGCGGCAGGTTTAACCGCCGCTGTCTTCGCCGTCGCCGCTTGCAGCCCTGATTCCGGCTCTTCCGACAGCGCCGACGCATCCGCTTCGGCCTCTTCCGCAGCCGTCTATAACGTCGCGGTAAACGCTGATTCCGGCGAAACCCACCTCACCAACGTCCGCCAGATCACCAACGGCGGCGAGAACGCTGAAGCCTACTTCAGCCCCGATGGCCAGTGGCTCACATTCCAGTCCACACGCGACGGAAACAACTGCGATCAGCAGTACGTCATGCGTGTTGACGGATCGGAAGTCACCAAGGTGTCGGTTGGTGGCAAGACCACCTGCGGCTGGTTCCTGCCTGGTGGCAATCGCCTCTTCTTTGCGTCCACCCACGCAGCCGACAGCGCATGCCCTCCCAAGCCTGATCCATCCAAGGGCTACGTATGGGGCATTGATACCTACGACATCTACACCGTTGACAAAGACGGCCAGAACCTTCAGAGGCTGACCGATTGGAACACCTATACCGCCGAGGGAATCCTTTCGCCCGACGGCAAGCGCATAGTGTTCACATCGCTCAAAGATGGTGACCTGGACATCTACACCATGAACGTCGATGGCACCGACGTGAAGCAGCTCACCACCACACCAGGCTACGATGGCGGCCCCTGGTGGTCGCCAGACGGCACCAAGATTGTTTACCGCGCCTGGCACTACGACAACGATGCAGATCTCAAGGATTACCAGGACCTGCTCAAGCAGGGCATGATCCGCCCCAACAAGATGGAACTCTGGGTCATGAACGCTGACGGTAGCGATCAGCGCCAGATTACCAACCTTGGCGGTGCCAACTTCGGGCCTTCATGGACTCCCGATGGCCGCATCATCTTCTCGTCGAACTACCAGAACCCTCGCAGCCGCAATTTCGATCTTTACGTGGTAAACATTGATGGCTCCGGTTTAGAGCAGATCACCACCAATGACGAGTTTGACGGCTTCCCCATGTTCAGCCCCGACGGTACCAAGCTCATCTGGGCTTCCAACCGCGGTGCCAAGAGCGAAGGAGAGACCAACCTGTTCATAGCCGACTGGAAAAACTGATGGCCAAATAATGAGGGAGCTCCAAACGGGCTCCCTCAGGCCACCAGCTCGGCCACAAGCGTTGCCTCAACTGCAATACTGAGCTTCACCTCGTCGCTTACCATCACACCACCCGCCTCAAGAGCGACGTTCCATGTAAGGCCCCATTCCTTGCGGGAAATCTTGCCCGTGAGATCGGCCGAAACACGCTCGGCGCCCCAGGGATCCTTTGCCGGGCCACCTACTTCACCCTTTAGTGTCACCTTTTTCGTGACACCACGAAGGCTGAGATCACCCGTAGCCACTACTTCGTCTC
>CAZWSJ010000006.1:0-81937 GCA_964636415.1 uncultured Gemmatimonas sp.
GGAACAGAAAAGCAGCCGTGCCGCTCGGCAACGCAGCCAGCGTGGCCATCGTGGATCTGGAAAATGGCAGCGTTACACGGTTCTTCACATTCCCTGATGGGAATACCACCGGCTCAACCTGGGCTAACGACAGTACAGTGTTCGCCGCCAATTCCAACAGCAACAAGGTGGGTCGCTTCACACTGGGACAGTCTGCCACAGAAATCACTGCAACAGCAGACGTAGCGCCGGCGCCAACGTCCATTTCCTTTGCTGCAGGAAAGGTTCTGGTACTCTCAGGGAACCTGGAGAACTACCTTCCCATAGGCGACGGAATCGTTACCGCCATTGACCCCGCCACTCTCGCCATTCTGGGCACAGTCGAAACCGGCGGAACGAACCCCAACGAGGCAACCGTGGGACCGGACGGTCTGCTCTACGTGGTAAACACCGGTGACTACATAAATCCCGGCAGTCTCGCCATCATCGACCCCGTGTCGATGACCCGTGTGGCGCTCATTCAGAACATTTCCGTAGGTCCTGGCAGCATCTCTGTTCACGAGAACGGCCTTGCATTCATTTCGAGCTTTTCGGACGCAACGGTGGTGTTCAACACCCGCACACGCAGCATGGTGCGGGGAACTGATAACCCCGTATGCGCGCGGATACTATCCACCGGCACCTGCCGTGGAGCATCGTCTGCGGCTCTGGGCAACGACGGCAAACTTCATCAGACCTTCTTCGGCAGCACTGCTGCCGGCCTCGCTCCATATGTATTCGTCTTTGACGCGAGCACCTATGTACTCAAGGACAGCATCGCTGTGGGCTCCGGCCCGATGAGCCTGTCCATCCGCAGCTACTGAACCACTTGTTCGGGCCTCACTTTAGAGGGGCCATGTCCGCTGCGGGAGCAGACATAATGCCGGGCGAGCCACCTGCCTTTCTACACTCCATCCTTTGGATGGGCAGGTGGCTCAAGCAGAGCCGGCAACCACGACAACTGACCACCGCTAATCGATTCTACATCCGCACCCGGTTTCGCCCTTCCGCCTTGGCGCGGTAAAGCGCAGCATCAGCGCGGGCGAAAAGATCCTCAACATTCTCGATTCGTGCGGCCGGAAACACAGCAACACCAATGGACGCGGTGAGCTTGAGCGGTTGCTCCAGCGAATCCCGGGCAAAGGGGAAATCTTCTATTGCTTCACGGATTCTCTCTGCAAATGAAAATGCACCGCTGTCCTCAGTTTCCGGCAGCAACACGAGAAACTCCTCACCACCGTATCTCGCCGCGATATCCGAAACCCTTACTATGCGGGCGAGCAACTGGCCCAGGTCACGCAGCACATCATCACCAACCAGATGCCCCCATGTGTCATTCACGCGTTTGAAGTGATCCAGGTCTATCATGAGCAAGGCGAGCGTGAAGTCGTAACGCAGGGCTCTTTCCATCTCAGCAACAATGCGCTCGGTGAGGGCCCGACGGTTGAGAAGCTGAGTGAGAGGATCTGTATGAGCGAGCTGCTCCAGCCTGGCATTGTCAGCCATGGTGTTTTCCACCATCTGGGCTCGCTGTATCACGGCCACGGCGGCAGTTATCACGGCTTGTGCAAACTCAAGATCTGACTGCGCAAAGCGCCTCTGATCTCTGGTGCGTCTCACCAGGAACACACCGTTCTGGCCGCGTTCCACTGAAAACGGCAGAGCCATCACGGAACGTATGGAAATGCCCAGATCTTCTTTTTCCCACAGCTTGCGCACTTCGTCGTACAGTGGGTGAGTATTGATATCTTCCACCAGAATTGGCTGTCCGGTATCCAGCGCCGTACGTACCTCGGGATAGCGTACGAGATCCACTGGCAGGTGCTGAAGGTCGGGGTTTTCGTAGGCTGCCACCACGACCGCCTGCGTGTCGCCGGCCCTGCCGAGTACCACGGAGCAATGGGAGACATTGAGGGCGCGCGCGGCGCGGCGTACCACCAGGTGAAAGAGTTCATTTACCGAGAGGTCGCCCGTGACCTCGTGCATGATATCGACCAGCGTGCGTCTGCTGTCGGCATCATTTTCAGCGCTGGCCAGCGCCTGCTCTGCCCGTGCGAGGGCCGAACGTGTGGAACGCAACTGCGCACCCATGCGAAGCTGGGCCTGAACACGGGCCAGCAGCTCTCTGGGCCTGTATGGCTTGCGTATGAAATCAGCCGCTCCCAGGCCCAGAGATTTCACTGACGCCTCTTCGGGTGGCTGAGCGGAGAGCATGAGCACGGGCAGGTCACGCCAGCGCTCATCACTCTTGATACGCTCCAGCAATTGGCAGCCGTCTGCATCCGGCATGAAGATGTCCAGCAGGATCAGATCCGGCGGTTTGGCTTCCAACTGGCTCAGGCAGGCCGCTCCGCCGTCTGCAGGAACTACTTCATAGCCGCTCTCTTCGAGCAGCCATGTGACAGACTCGAGAACGGCCAGATCATCATCAGCGACGAGGATCCTGGAGGCAGCCATCAATCTCCGCCGGATTCTTCGTCCGGACTTTCACTCGCGCCCTCCAGATCCTCCACGTCCTCTTCCTTGTCATCCGGAATCACGCGGGCCACCGCCGAGACTTCATCCTGATCATCCAGCGTCACCAGTTTCACCCCCTGTGCGGCCCGCCCGGTGACACGTATCTCACTCACCTTGCTGCGTATGGCTATGCCCTGTCTGGTCATGAGCATCAGCTCATCCTCAGGTACGACTTCCATGAGAGCCACCACGTCACCGGTACGTGATGTCCGGTTCAGGGTGAGTATACCCTTGCCACCCCGCTTCTGGACTCTGTAGTCGCTCACTTCGCTGCACTTGCCCAGACCGTTCTGCGTAACCACCAGCAGCGTGGCCTCGCGTTTGATCACCACCATGCCAACCACTTCATCCTTGGGCCTCAGCGCGATTCCCTTGACTCCTGTGGTATCACGGCCCATCGCACGCACATCACTCTCGTGGAAGCGAACCGAGAGGCCGTGTCTGGTGGCAAGCACCACATCGTTATTGCCACTGGTCACCTGCACATCAATGAGCTGATCATCATCGTCGATCTTTACGGCCTTGATGCCAGTGGCGCGAGGGTTGGAATACTGTGAGAGAGCGGTCTTCTTCACCGTTCCGTTGCGTGTGCTGAAAAGCAGGAACTCGGAATCCGGGAAATCCTTGGTGAGCACTATGGCCCGGATTTTGGTGGTTGGCGTAACGCTGATGAGGTTCACGATGGGCTTGCCGCGCGTGTTTCGCCCGGCCTGGGGAAGTTCGTGCACCTTGAGCCAGAAGCAGCGCCCGTCATCGGTGAAGATGAGCATGTAAGTGTGGGTGCTGGCCACGTAGAGGCGCTCTATGAAGTCGTTCTCCTTGAGGTCGGCCCCGGCCCTGCCCCGTCCTCCACGGCCCTGCCTGTTGTAGAGTGACAGCGGCGTGCGCTTCACGTATCCGCCGTGCGTGATGGTAACAACCATCTCCTCTTCGGCTATCAGGTCTTCAATGGAGAACTCGCCATCATCACTCACAACCTCGGTGCGACGTTCGTCGCCGTAGGAAGCTACGATCTTGAGCAACTCGCCCTTGAGGATATCCATTCGTCGCGTGCGCGAATCCAGTATGGCACGCATCTCCACAATGAACGCACGTACCTCACGCAGCTCACCCTCCAGTTTTTCACGCTCCAGCCCCGTGAGCTTGGCCAGACGCATGTTGAGAATCGCTTCAGCCTGCCGCTCGGAGAGGCCAAAGCGGCTCTGCAACTGCGCACTGGCCGTGGGCGTGTCAGCCGCAGCCCGGATAAGCGCTATTACCTCGTCGATATTGTCAACGGCGATCTTGAGACCTTCGAGTATGTGCTCGCGCTCAAGGGCCTTGTCGAGATCGAACTGCGTGCGTCGTACAATTACTTCGTGGCGGTGTTCTATGTAGTGATCCAGGCACTCACGCAGCGTCAGCACCTTGGGTACGAGCTGCCGTGTTCTGGGATCAGGCACCAGAGCGAGCATGATCACACCGAAGGTGCTCTGCATCGCGGTGTGCTTGTACAGTTGGTTGAGCACGACGCGCGGAATGGCGTCGCGCTTCAACTCTATGACAACGCGCACGCCATCCTTGTCGGACTCATCGCGCAGCGCAGAGATACCCGTGAGCTTCTGCTCGCGCACAAGACCCGCTATGTCGGTGACGAGCTTGGCCTTGTTCACCTGGTAGGGTACCTCGCTCACCACGATCTGCGACTTGCCGCTTGATTCCTTCTCTTCAATAACCGCACGGGCACGCATAACAATGCGACCGCGACCGGTTGTCTGATAATCAACTATGCCCGAGCGGCCGTAGATGTAACCACCGGTCGGGAAGTCCGGACCCTTCACATACTTTCTGAGACCCGCCGCGTCGATCTCCGGATTGTCGATCACGGCAATCACCGCATCAATCACCTCACGCAGGTTGTGCGGCGGGATGTTCGTGGCCATGCCAACTGCTATTCCAGACGAACCATTCACCAAAAGAGCCGGGAAGCCGCTGGGCAGAACACGGGGTTCCTGAAGTCTGTCGTCGAAGTTGGGCGCAAAATCCACCGTGCCCTTGTCTATGTCGGAGAGCATCTCCACGGCCATGCGCGTGAGCCGCGCCTCGGTATAACGGTAGGCAGCAGCGCTGTCACCGTCCATCGAGCCGAAGTTGCCCTGACCGTCTACCAGCGGGTAGCGGAGTGAAAAATCCTGAACCATGCGCACCAGTGCGTCGTACACACTGGCATCACCGTGAGGATGGTACTTGCCCAGCACGTCACCCACCACGGTGGCAGACTTCTTGTATGGACGCCCCGGAAGCAGGCCCAGCTCGTTCATTGCGTAGAGCACCCGACGGTGCACGGGCTTCAGGCCGTCACGGACATCGGGGAGAGCACGGGATACTATGACGCTCATCGAGTAATTGATGAACGACTCCCTGACCTCTTCGTGAATAAGACGTGGAAGTATGCGTTCGCGGGCGTTTGGTGCAGTCATGTGGCAACGGGCAAGAGGTGCAACGGTTGCAAATGCAGGTGCAGTTGCAACCGGTGAAATTTAATGGGCTGTCACTACGGGTGCTTCTGCGGCAACCTCGGAGGTTTCCTCCGCAAGCTCCGCCGCTTCTTCTGCGGCGGCTTCTGCGTCAATGGCCCGACGTTCAGCCCTGTAGCGCTCATACCATTCGCGAGTCACTTCGGCAGCCAGCTCCCTGTTACCAAGCCCGAAAGCCAGAGACAGGGCAAGTGCAACGGCTCCGAACAAAATGCCAAAGGCGATGGTGACAATGTCGGTGGCAATTCCGAGTTCCTGCAGCGCCATGAATACGGCCAGCACTATCACACCACCACGGCCTGTGCGGGCAAGCCAGGGCCCGCCGTAAAGACCGCCCGCCGAGGCCATTATGAGCCCACCAACAAAACCGCCCAGCACTATGCCGAGTATGATGATCACTATCGCTGCAATCACACTCGGGATGTAACTCATGAGTTCCGTGAATACATTTGCAAGCGAATCAAGCCCGATCGCACTGGCGGCAATGAGCAGTACTGCAAACATCACTACCCAGAACAGCAGATTGGCCAGCACACGGGCCGGATTGAGATGTGAGCCGGAGCGCTCAACCGCCTGCAACACTCCACCGCGTTCAAGAAGCTCGTTGAAGTGCACACGTCGCAGCAATCTCAGCGTGCCCTTCTCCAGCACCTTGGCCACCAGATAGCCGGCAAAAAGTATGACGAGGGCACCGAACAGCGCAGGCACGAACTCGCTGAGCATGGAAAAACTCTGTTCCAGTCGCTCGGCGAAAGTACTGGTGGCATTGCTGGTGCCTGAAGAACCCTGCACCGCAGCATAGGCGTAGAGCAGGGAATCAGAAAACGGTGATGCTAACGGCTGAAACAAGGAATTCCGGAATAAAGGACGACGGCATGTGCTGCGAAACTGCAGCTTCTTAAAGCTAGTGATTTTGAAGAAGAGGTGGTACGAAGCGTAATCGGCAGACGCGGTCCGGCACCCATTGCGACGCCAACCGCCGCGGTAAATCAAAGCATTACCACCACCTTCCCGAATTGCCTCCCGGATTCGAGCCTCTCGTAGGCGGCCCGTACTTCGTCCAGAGACCAGACCGAATCCACCGGCGGCAGCAGCTTCCCTTCGCGCAGCAGCTCACAGATAGTCCGAAACTCCTCATCATTGCCCATGGTCGAGCCCATCAATGTCCACTGATTCCAGAACATCCTGCGCACATCAAGTTGCACCATCGGTCCCGATGTCCCGCCGCAGGTCACCAGGCGTCCGCGACGCCCCAAAGCAATGAGTGACTGAGGCCAGGTGGCCTCCCCCACTGAGTCAATAACCACGTTGACGCCACGCTTGGCGGTTCTGGAGCGTATGAGCTTACCCAGATCGGCCTGGCGGTGATTAAGCAGGTGATCAGCCCCATAGGCCCGCGCCCGTTCAAGTTTGTCATCGCTGCCAGACGTCACCCAGACGCTGGCGCCCAGATGCTTCGCGCACTGAAGCGAGGCCAACGCAACGCCACCCCCTATGCCCCAGATGAGCACGTTCTCGCCGCTGCTGACCCGTGCGCGGGTGGAAATCATGCGCCAGGCGGTAAGCGTGGCCAGTGGAAACGCCGCCGCCACATCCCACGGGAGAGATGGCGGAATGACATGCACATTGGCCTCCGGAACCACCACATATTCGGCCAAAGTACCAGGCAGGTGCTCACCCAGAATGCCATAGCTGAGACAGAGTGGTTGATCACCATCGCGACAGTATTCACACTGACACGCGCGATCCACCACCCCCGGATTTATCACCACCCGGTCACCGGGACGAACTCCCGTGACAGCACTGCCCACCGACTCCACCTCTCCGGCCCCGTCGGAACCCAGCGGCCAGCCGGGCTGCACCCGTGACCCCGGAATGCCTCCCAGCACCCAGAGATCCAGCCGATTCAGCGCCGCAGCACGAATACGCACCCTCACCGAATCGGGAGAGTTCAGTACAGGCTCCGACAGCTCGTCTACCAGCAGTTGTTCCGGACCACCAAAGGCTCTGAATGTGACAGCTCGCATGGGACTCAATCTAGCGGTTCCACAGCACGGAGACCGACCTGTTCGGCGCACCGTGAAAGCAGACTGCTGGGGTAGGGAGTTTTGATCTATATTCCATGGATACGGTTCCATCCAGAACCGACCGAAGGGGTCCAGGTGGACCGCTCGGATCTTTCGTGCAGCCCAGTTCCTCAATCATCCCGTCTCATGTCGTCCATAAAGGTTCCCCCACTTGGCGAGTCAATTGTAGAAGCCACCATTTCCCGTTGGCTCAAGAAGGAAGGTGATGCCGTCACCTCCGGAGACACACTGGTGGAGCTGGAGACCGACAAGATCACGGTGGAAGTGCCGGCGCCGGAATCGGGAGTTCTGTCGGCCCGGCTCAAGGGCGAGGGCGAGGTTGTAAATGTTGGCGACGTGCTGGGTGAGATTTCAGCCACCGGGGCTGCCTCAGGCGCCCAGCCGGACGCGCCGGTTCTGGCCGCTGCGCCAACTCCCACACCCGCGGCAACACCGGCCGTCACTCCGACAGCGGTACCGGCTGTTCCTGCTGTGGCGCCTCTCGCGGTGCCGGCAGCACAGGTGGGAGACGTGGCTGCCAAGGTCTCGCCCGCCGCAGCCCGTCTCGCGACGGAGCAAGGCGTGGACACCTCCGCCATAGCCGGTACGGGCCGCGGCGGCGTGGTTGCCAAAGCCGATGTGCTCGACGCACTCCGGGCAGCAACTCCGCTCGCTGCAGCGACTCCCACAGCGACTCCCACAGCAGCGTCAGGTCCTGCCCCAACAGCAACCGCAGCACCCACGGTTACTGCGGCCGGCACTCGTGAAGTTCGCGAGAAAATGACCACGCGCCGGCGTCGCATTGCCGAAAACCTGCTGCAGTCCCAGCAGTCCACGGCCCACCTCACAACCTTCAACGAGATCGACATGTCGGCGATCTCGGCGTTCCGCGCACGCATGAAGGAAAGGGTGGAAAAGGAGCAGGGCGTCAAGCTCTCGTTCATGCCCTTCTTCGCCAAGGCCGCATGTCTTGCGCTCAAGGCCTACCCCATCGTCAACGCTCAGATAGATGGCGATAGCATCATCTACAAGAACTACGTGAATCTGGGCATCGCGGTGGCCAGCAACGCCGGTCTTGTAGTGCCCAACGTGAAAGACGCCGACAGTAAGAGCGTGGTAGAAATTGGTCAGGACATAGGCGAAATCGCCAAGCGCGCCCGCGATGGCAAGCTCACCATGGACGACCTCACCGGCGGTACTTTCACCATCACCAACGGCGGTGTCTTCGGTTCGCTCATCTCAACACCCATCATCAACTATCCTCAGTCGGCAATCCTTGGCCTGCACAAGATCCAGGATCGCCCCGTGGCCGTTGATGGTGCCGTGGAGATCCGGCCCATGATGTACACCGCACTCTCCTACGATCACCGCATAATCGACGGGCAGCAGGCCGTGCTCTTCCTGGTCCGCGTCAAGGAACTGATGGAAGATCCGGCGGCCATGCTGGTACTCTGATACCACCAGATTCCCAGGGCTCGCTTTTCGCAGCCTCCGACAGCTCGGCATCGGCAGCTCTCACAAGCCATGAGCGCTTCATGGCCGATGCCGCGAAGTTGTCAGACCAACTGTCGGAAAATCTGAAATTCGGCACTTCGAGCTGGACCTACCCAGGCTGGACCGGTCTGGTTTACGGGAAACGCTTTCCGAAGACCGGCGCGAGCACCGCCATGCTCGCCGCATATGCCAGATGTCCCCTGTTTCGAACGGTGGGTGTGGATTCGTTCTATTACCGCCCGCCGTCGCCCGATCTGCTCAGCGATTACAGGCAAGCACTCCCGGCGGGCTTCCCGCTCGTAATGAAGGTCTGGGACCGCATCACTTCCTTTGGCCTTCGCAGTCCGCGCTACCGGGACGCCAATACCGCATCAGGCGGCACGGGCAACCCGGACTGGCTCAACCCGTCGCTCTTCACTGATGCGGTACTCGCACCAGCCGTTGAGTATCTGGGTGCACACGCCTCCGTTTTTCTTTTCGAGCTGGAAGCGATACCGCTATATGCCCACTTCACGGCAGACCGACTGGCCACACGATTGGACAACTTTTTCGCTGCGCTGCCACAAGGCGCAGCCCGGTACGCAGTTGAAATACGCTCTCCGGAGCTTCTGGAAGCCCCCTATTTTGAGATATTGAAAAAATGGAGAGTGGCACACGTTTTCAATTCGTGGACTCGCATGCCCCGCATCAGCCAGCAACTGCAAGCTGCCGGCGGTTTGGGCACAGACTTCACTGTTGCGCGCGCACTGCTTCAACCCGGCCACAGCTACTCGCGGGCCGTGGAAGCCTTCGGGCCGTATGACCAAATCAAGGCGTCCTGGCCGACGGGGCGCAAAGACCTTCTCACTCTCGTGAACCATGCCCTCGCACACAAGGCCACAGCCTACATTCTTGTCAACAACCGCTTCGAAGGCTGCTCCCCGTTGACCATTGCACAACTCGCCCGTGAGTTCATTGGCCAGAATGCAACCACCCAACCCGAGTGACTTCATCTGAGCCACACAGGTATACAGGCACACTCAGAAGCTTATCTTGAAACCATGACTTCCCCGAACATTCAGACCGCCGACGTTGTCATACTCGGCGGCGGCCCCGGCGGCTATGTTGCCGCAATTCGTGCCGCCCAGCTCGGCTTCTCCGTAACCTGTGTCGAGGCCGACAAAACACTCGGAGGCACCTGCGTCAACGTGGGCTGCATCCCCTCAAAGGCACTGCTGCAGTCCACTGAACACGTGGAATGGCTTCGCCTGCATGCTGCCGACCACGGAATCAACATCAGCGGCGCGTCGGTAGATCTGGCCACCATGATGGCCCGCAAGAACGAAGTCGTTGCGCAAAACACCAAGGGCGTGGAGTTCTTGTTCAAGAAGAACAAGATCACCTGGGCCAGAGGCTTCGGCACGCTCCGCACTGGCAACATCGTGGACGTCCGCGACGAATCGGGTGCAGTCACGAGCTGGCAGGGAAAATCAGTGATTATCGCTACGGGATCAGTGCCCGTGCAGCTTCCATTCCTGCCATTTGATGAACACAGAGTGCTCTCAAACGTGGGCGCGCTATCCCTCTCTCAGGTACCCAAACACCTGATTGTTGTGGGCGGTGGCGTCATAGGCCTTGAACTCGGATCGGTATGGCGCAGGCTCGGCGCCAGAGTAACGGTGGTGGAATACGCTCCAGGTATTCTGCCGGGTACCGACGCAGACGTGCTTAAAGAGGCCGACAGAATTCTCCGCAAGCAGGGCATGGAAATCCACGTGGGCACCAAGGTTACCGGAGCAGAAGTGGGACCGGACTCCGTGACCATACACGTGGAAAAGGACGGGAGCAGTGCATCAATCACGGCCGACCACGTACTTGTGAGCGTGGGCCGTAAGCCCTCACTCTCTGGAGTTGATGCAGCGGCACTTGGTCTGGCACTTGGAAAACGCGGGGAGATCCTGGTTGACGACCAGCAGCGAACCAATATTCCGGGCGTATACGCCATTGGTGACGTGACGGGTGGCAAACTGCTCGCGCACAAGGCAGAGGAAGAAGGCGTGGTTGCCGCCGAAGTGATCGCCGGCAAACCCGTGCACATGAACCAGCACATCATGCCGGGCGTGGTTTACACCTGGCCCGAAATTGCCACCGTCGGCCTCAGTGAGCAGGAAGTCAAAGACAGCGGGCGGCCATACAAGACCGGCAAGTTCCCGTTCAGCGCCAATGGTCGCGCACGGTCCATGGGCGAGACACAGGGCTTCGTAAAATTTGTGGTCGACAAGGAGAGCGACGAGATACTGGGCTGCCACATGATAGGTGCCAATGTGTCAGATCTCCTCAACGAAGTAGTGCTGGCAATGGAGTATCGTGGAAGCGCCGAAGACATTGCGATCACCGTGCATTCCCACCCCACGCTTGGCGAAGTGGTGAAGGAAGCAGCGCTTGCAGCCATAGGTCGTGCTGTGCACATGTAGCCTGGGGACGGGCTGCAAAAACAAAACGGCACCCGTCGTCAGAGCGGGTGCCGTTGTTTTTTAGCGGGAGTCCCTGGTCAGGCCCCTGGTTCACGCACCGGAATGGCAGACATGATCTGAGCCGCCACATGCGTGGGAGTCTTGCGGCTCCGCATTACGCCTGCGTCCAGCTCCACGCGCTTCCAGAAATCCACCGACCTCGCATCGGCGTGTCTGGCAACGCTTTCATTCACCTCACCATCCAGCCACTGATTGATCACGTCAACAGCCTTGTCGGCCGATGACATACCGGGCAGCGGTACTTCGCGATCAGCAAGCCTGCTCTCCGCGGCTTCGCCCGTCACGGAGGGCTTGCGCTCGTTGAGCTGCCCTTCAGTGCGCGGGTCCAATGAATCGTGCATCATGCGTATCTCTCCTCAAGCAGGGCCTGAAGTGCCTCACGTGCCCGATGCACGCGCATCTTCAGCGCACCAACAGTCGTTCCAAGCAGATCCGCCATTTCCTCGTAAGAACGCCCTTCCACATGCTTCATGACGAAGGCTTCCCTGAGTGATGGCGCGAGCTGAGCGAGAGCAAGATCGAGGTCCTGCCGCAACTGTGTGCGGTCCAGATCCTCGTCGGGAGTCGCAAAGCCCGACGGATAGTCGTCTTCATCGTAGCTGACGTGAGTGCGGCGGATGTTCTTTAGCCAGTCCTTGCACCCGTTGGCCACGATGCGGAACAGCCAGGCATCGAAACGACCACGGACTTCACCCAGATGGTGATAGGCCTTGATGAACGACGTCTGAAGAATGTCCTCGGCCACATCGGGACTACCCGTCATGCCGAGAGCATGCCGATACAGTGGATCACTGTAACGGCCGATCAGCATCGAAAAGGCATCGCGATCACCTGCAAGCACGCGACTTATGATGCCCTGGTCCGAGTCCAAGTCTGTTGTCTGGAGTTGAGATTCCATCATGTGCACGGCGCAAGCATAACGCTGCATGAACGAGATGAACACCCCTCAACGCCAATCAACGACGAGGCAGACCTGCTGGTCTTCTCGCATGAAAGACGCCCGGGGAAAATCGAAGTCACGAAAAACATCATTTCAGTATCGGCAGGGTGTCGAACAAACTCCACTCTTTTGCCCGGATTGTAACACCATGTTCATCAAGACGAGGCGGATTCAAGCGAATCTGGCCATTCCAAAGGGGTGGAGCACCGCTTTTTGGTGACGCCGGCACATCGGCGAGCGCCTCGTGTACCTGCCTCACAACACCGCAGGGGACTCCAGAAGCTGAGAGAGCCCCGATCCACAGCTGAGCGGTTCCGGTGCCCACGCGGGCTTCAATGGCAGAAACCAGACGATCCCGATGTTCAATACGCCCGGCGTTGCTCCCCAGTGCAGGATCGTCGGCCAGCTCCGGCAGGCCCAGTGCCAGCATGGCCTGTCGAAACTGGACATCATTGCCCACGGCAAGAACAAATGGCCTGTCGGAGGCGTGAAAGAGCTGATAAGGAACGAGATTCGGGTGAGCGTTGCCCCAGCGCTTCGAGGGTTTGCCCGAGACCAGGGTGTTTTGTGCCACGTTTACCAGAGCTGAAAGCGCGGAGCTGGCCAGCGTCACCTCCACACGTCTTTCTGCCAAGGAGAGCGAATTATTTGAGCGCTGGGCACGGTCCCGGGCCGCGAGGGCCGCGAGAATGCCGATGGCGGCGTCCTTCCCCGCGATGACATCAACCAGAGCCACGCCCACCTTCATTGGTTCGCCTTGAGCTTCACCCGTGATGCTCATCCATCCCGATTCTGCCTGGACCACGAAATCATAACCCGGGCGCTGACTGGCTGCCCCGAATCCCGAGATGGTGCACCAGATGAGCGATACATTCTCGCGCATCATCGCGTTAGCATCGATACCGTTTCGCGCCAGAGCACCTGGCAGGAAGTTCTCTACCACCACGTCTGCAGATCTGATCAGCTTCTTGATCAGCTCCAGATCTGCAGGGTTACGGAAGTTGGCTGCCAGTGAGGCCTTGTTGCGGTTAGCCGAGATATAGTAAGCCGACAGTCCATCGTTGTCGAAGGGTGGTCCCCAGGCGCGTGTGTCATCGCCGGAGGGCGGTCTCTCGACTTTGATGACCTTTGCACCCAGATCACCGAGCATCATGGTGCAGTAGGGTCCGGCGAGCACACGTGAGAGGTCGAGGACCTTGATATCTGAAAGTTGTTGTTGCATGCTAATGCGCTTATAGTCTCACTATGATGTCGCTATGGTGAACTTAGAAATCAACTATTTCACTGAATTTTAGTACCGGCAACGCCAGCTATGTATATTTTGTCTTGGCTATTAAATGTATATCGGTTTACGAAACCATGCGCTTACATCTTGCGTAGATCACTGAAAATCATATAGTTACCCCGATCTGGTGGACCCCGGATCTGACTGCACCTTGCAATGCTCAGATGATTCAGGCCGGGACCACTCCACTTAACCAGTCTGGCGGACGGAGTTCGCTCCACCCATGGCCGATCTTTCAAAGACCGACGACGAAGACACGCAGCAGGATGGCAGTGATATGCCGCCATCGAGTCCGACCCCGACCCCGACCCCACGTCGTGGACCGGGCCACCGGGCGGCTGACGCGCGTGATACTGCCGCTGAGATGGCTCAGCGTGCCCATGACATAAGCCTGGAGGCGGGCAGCCGCATGGCTGGCGCCATGCGCGATGTCATTACTGCCGCATCGGGTCTGAACGACCTGAACATTCATAGCGCCCGTGAGCTGGTGAACTATATGGTTCGACGCGGGCAGATGAATTCCACCGAAGGCGACCAGCTCATGGCACAGGCAGAGGCGGCCTATATAGCCAGACACGGTTCCCTACCCGAGCCCGAGCCCAAGGCGGCCCCGCCTAAGCCCATTCCGCTGGGGCAGCTTCCCAAGGCAGTAACGGCGCCTGCGGCTGCTGCGGAGGCAGCGCTCGAGGCTCGTGCCGCTATGCGGATTGAACCGCAAAAGCCCTCCGACCGGGTACACTTTGCGCCACTTCCGCCCAAGCCGGCACCACGGCGCATAGGGCAGCCCGCTGCCGCACCCGCTCAGGCTGCGGCTATGGCTGCCGATGCCGCTCTTGCCAAGAAGAGCGCAGCACGCGACAGGTCGGCCGCTACCGCAGCCGCCAAGGGCACTGCAAAGAATGCTGCGGCAGCGTCCGATAAGTCAGCAGGCAAGCCCGCAGACAAGTCTGCCGCTAAGCCAGCGGCCAGGACTGCAGCCAAAACAGCCAGCAAGACCGCCGCGCTCAAGAGCTCGGCAAAAACGGCCAGCAAGACCGCCGCAAAGCCAGCAACAAAGACAAAAGCCGCCCCTGCCACTGGAAAAACTGTCACGGGGAAGGCCGCCGTAGTCAAGACGACCACTGGTAAGACGGCCACCGCCAAGGCACCGGCAAAAAAGGCCGCCCCTGCCAAAGCGCCAGCCAAATCCGCTTCGAAGCCAGCAGCCAAGAAGACCGCCGCACGGAAGAAATAATCACCATCCGGGCCTCAGCACCCGCGCGCATAGACTTCGGAGGTGGCTGGACAGACGTCCCGCCATACTCCGAAGAGCGCGGGGGATACGTGTGCAATCTGGCCATCACGCGCCGCGCCACGGTTACCCTGGGTATCGACACAAATCAACGAGGGGCCGAGTCGTCCGCACAACACGGCAGTCCTGACAGTTCTGCGAGCCCCGGCAGCCACCCCCTGGTGGCTGCAGCCCTGCGCTGGCACGGCTTCAAACCAGCCCACCTGCACTACCTGCACTTGCACAATGACTTCCCTACCGGCGCCGGCCTGGGAGGTTCATCCGCTGCGGGCGTGGCGCTGGCGGCTGCAATAGCCCGGGTCCAACAGCGCCACCCCACACCCAGCGAGCTGGCCCAACAAAGTCGAGCCGTGGAAGTGGAGGTCATGGGCATCGCTGGCGGGTTCCAGGACCACTACGCCGCAGCCTTCGGCGGCGCACTTGGGCTAAGCTTTGGCCATGGCAACAATGCGGTGAACGTGGAACGCCTGCCATTGGACAGCTCGTTAGTGGCCAGACTTGAGGCCCGCACAACACTGGTGCATACCGGGGAATCCCGCATATCAGGCGAAACCATAACCGCTGTACTTGACGCATATCGCGAGGGTGATCGCAGGGTCGCCGCGGCCCTGGACCGCTTAAGAGATCTGGCAATAGAAATGCGAAATGCAATCATCTCAGCTGATACTGGAACTCTGGCCGCTCTCACCGAAGAACACTGGCATTCCCAGCGCAGCCTGCACCCCGCTATCACCACCGCACGCATAGACGCCCTGCATGAGCAAACACGAAAGGTGGGTGCCACCGGCTTCAAGGCTCTGGGTGCAAGCGGTGGAGGCTGCGTTCTCATCTGGTCCGAACCCGAGAATACCCAACGCGTGAGGCAGGCCGCAGCGAAACTGGGTGAACTTCTCGACTGGCATGCCGAAACAAAGGGGGTCGAGGTGGCCGACAGCGGTGTGTCTTCCCCACCCCACGACAGCACTCTGCACCAACGCCAGCGCAAAGACACTCTCTGACCCCAAGCGGGACCAATGCAGTACTCCCGCAGTACTCCCGCAGTACTCCCGCAGTACTCCCGCAGCACCCACGCCGAACCCATGCAACTCACCACAGCACAGTACGACGAACTCGAACACGCGATACTGAACGGCACCAGACTCTGCCTTCAGCGCCGCGGCACTGAGTACGTGGTGGTGCCGGAACGGCTCAGAATCACCCCGGGCCACGAAATCATCGTGGCACGACATCCAAGCACCGGGCATCGCATTGAACTCCTGCTCGACGACCTCGATTCAATGGAGGTGGTACGTTGAGCGCCAGATACCCCCTCGTTGCGGTATACGCCGACGAGTCCTGCCTCGGCAACGGACGCAGTGGCCAAACACCCGGAGGACTCGGCGTCCTCATAGAGTTCCGAAAGCCCGACAACAGCATTGCACGCTTTGACCTCTGGGCATCGGAGCCCGACAGCACCAACAACCGCATGGCACTGCGCTCGGTCATTGACAGCTTCAACGCCATGTCCAGAAAGGGCAACCGACTGTCGGTACTGTTCACCACCGATTCCCGCTACATCGTAGACGGAATGACACAGTGGGTGCGCGGCTGGATGGCCCGCGGGTGGCGCAGGAAAGACGGAGCAGTGGAGAACGTGGAACTGTGGCAGCAGGCGGTTGCCGCCATCGCAGCGCACGAAACGCAATGGGCATGGGTCAAGGGCCATGCGGGCCATCCGCAAAATGAATATGCCAACCACCTCGCTATTCGTGCCGCCACACAGCAGGACAGCTCCAATGGACTCCTGGCTTCGTCCTTTGACGAATGGTGGGCCAATGAACAGGCCAAAGGTCGCGGCAACAAAACACCCTCAGTCTTTCCGGCAGCGGAACAGTATGTGCCAGCAGCAGCGTTACCCTCATTTTCACCGTCGCGTCTGGTAGAGTAGCCGACCGACGCAAGGGCGTCGGCACCAACCCCCGACGTCATGTTCAAGTTTCTGCTCATCCTCGCTCTCGGTATCGCCATCGGCTACGGCTATGGCTGGCGCGACGCGCAAACGCACAAAAAAAATGCCGTGGAGCGCCTCCTTGATGGTGTTGGTGGGGAAACCCGCAGTTTCATGAAAAATGACATCGACAGTCGGTTTCAAACGAGCGATACCAAGTGAAGGGTGTTTCCAGATCACTTGACGACCTGGACCGCGTAGCCTTTCGCCTCACCCGCACGGTCAGAACGCAGTTCCCACAGCTTTGCACCCAGGGATTCACGCTGGGCGATCTGGAAAAGCACCTGCTGCCCTTTCCGGATGTGAGGCGGGAAATGGCCGACAGCAGCAGGCAGGCCTTTGAGATCGTGATGCTCAGGCTCGTCTCCGGCGAGCGTGGTTATGTGACGGCGGACCGCGAACTGCAACACGCCAGCCGCCACGCACTCGGCGCTCCCGTGCCCTCGTTGAGTCTCATCGGTGAGTGGGCTACGGCATCCCTGCATCTGAGCGATCCTGACAGCGCGGGCCCCAGCAGCAGTGAAGCGCCTGAAATGACGGACACGGAAATTTTTCCGGTACTTGCTCCAAGCCTGTCTCCAACGCGTGGCAGTAAGGCAATTCATGCATGGTGTCGCTATTGTGATGGCCAACTGCCGGATAAGTGTGATACCAAATTTTGCCCGCACTGCGGCATAGATCAGACCGCACGCCAGTGCCCCGCCTGCAGCACGGAACTCAAGGAAGGCTGGTCGTTCTGCGTTACCTGTGGTCGCCGGTACTGAGTACTGAGTTCGGCGGTAACATCCCCAATAAATTGAATCCGAACGGCGTTCATGCGTGTATTGTGAACGTCATCTGTATGAGGTGATATGATACAAGAGGTTCGGATCCGGTACGGGAGGTAGCCGAAGGTCATGGGCGAATTGCCACGGGCAGCATTGGAACGCGTGCTGGCCAGAGCTTCAGAACTGCAAACATCAAGCGGTGATCCGGCTGAGAGCATCAGCGAGAGCCGCCTGTTGGAAATTGCTGGCGAGGTGGGTCTTGATGCCCAGTTCGTGAGGCAGGCCGTGGCTGAGGAGCGCGCCAGGGTGTCTCTTGCAGAGCCCGAAAGCGGCAGGCTGCTCGCGTCGCTGGGTCCGGCCGTACTGAGCGCCCAGCGCACTGTGCCTGGTACGCCTTCTGCCCTGCTTGGCCGGCTTGAAACCTCGCTGCCGAGCCTGGAGCTGATGATACCGGTACGCAGAACCAGCGAGCGTCTCATACTTGAGGCCAGGCGTGACACCGTGGGCAACTTTTTGCGCTCACTTGGCGTTGGTGGCAGGCGTTATGACTTTGTGCGACTTGACCAGCTTGTAGTTACAGCCACCCCTGTCGACGCTAATCGTTCAGTGCTTCGCTTTGACGCACTGGTCTCTGGTGTGAGACGTGCCGAGCGCAGTTCAGCACTCGTACTGGGTGGCATGCTCTTCGTCTTGGCGGCCGCGGTCTCGATCCCCATGGTGGTGTTCGCACTTATGGTTCCGGTGTGGGCCATGGTCACCTCCGTTCTTCTCGCCATCATCGCTGCGGCCGGCAGTGTGCTCACCTGGCGTGGGATCAAACGCAGGTTCAGGTCTTTCAGCAGGCGTGTTGAAACGCGAATGGAGTTCCTGCTGGACGAGGCTCAGCAGGGTCGAATAGAGCAGCCGCGGTCTTTGCTTGATCGTGTGCTCAAGGCCGGTGACAACTGGGGATGACACCGCACATGAGCTGCATGGTTCAGATCAACGGCACTGCAAAGACGCAGCAGGAACTTCAGGCCGGCAAGAGATCGAAAGGGCGTTTCCGCACGCGATTAACCAGCCACCGCACCCCAGTGTTACTTGCCGCAATCAGCATCCCCATGACAAGCAACGACTTTACTTCGCGTCGGGAGATCTTGACCACTGAGCCGTTTGAGAGCAGCTCGTTGCCAGAGGAGAGGTCGCGCAGCGTGGCATAAGCCAGCAGCAGCGGAAAGATGCAAAAGAGACGCACCGTGTAGGCTCTGCGCGGGATGTCCAGCAGATAGCGGTAAGCTTCATCCAGGTCGTGCCAGGCCAGATCCACGAGCCTGGAGAGTGCGACACGGTTCTCGTGCAAGAGCTCCGGTGCCAGAAGATGCGCCTGCGAACTGCCCGCGGCCCGCAGCCACTCATCGGGTACATAGATTGAGTTCTCATCCACCGCATCCACTGCAACATCTTTCAGGATATTCACCGTTTGCAGTGCTTCGGCAAAAGCTCTGCATCGCCTGGCCAGCAGGATGTGGCGCTTTGTATCCACACCCGGCGCATATAGACGCCAGAGGTCGGTGAGCATGTGACCAACGGTGCCGGCAACGTAGTAGCAGTACTCGCGGTACTCGTCAAGTGTGCGGATGCGGATACCATCGGGATGCTCAAGCACGAACTTACGCATTCCCGAGGCCATCTCCGTCACCCATCTGGAAACCACGTCGCGCGTTTCACCCGGCAGCATTGCGAAGTGCTCGAATACGAGATCAGCATTGTTGCTGAGCGTGATGTGCGCGGGATTTCCGCCAAGCTGTCCCACCTGAGCAGCAAACCCGCTTGACACTTTGCCCTGCTTCACACTGTCAATGAACTCATCGAAGAGCCGGGCCTTGGCCTCAGGCGCAAGGACAGGAGCGTCTTCCACTGTGTCTGCAATACGACACAGCAGATATGCGTCCAGCACTGCCTGGCCCAGTTCACCATGCAGGACTCGTATTCCGAGCGCGAAGGTGCGCGACACCTGAGGAAGGATGGCCTCACAGAAGCGGGCTGCGTCTCTCTTGCTGAGAGCGGCGGAAATGTCGGCTGAGAGATCGCGGGGCATAGCTGGATCGAACGGGAACGGCGGGTTTTTCAAGATAGCAGACACAACGGCCATTCCCCGACTGCCAAAACAGCCTTCTTACCGCCATACTGCTGAATCACACCGGAAATTATGACCAGCAATCCTGTTTTTCCCCACGCCTACCCCGAAGGCTTTCGCGGGGTATTTCGCCACGACCTCAACGCCCGTGCGCTTTACTCCGAGGGGGCAGGTATAGCCCGCACCATGCCCCTCGCGGTTGCGGTGCCGGAAGACAGTGAAGATCTGGGGCAGTTGATTCGCTGGGCGCGTGCCGAGGGTTTGAGTCTCACCCCGCGCGGCTCGGGCAGTGGAATGGCGGCAGGGGCCGTGAGTTCGGGAGTGATTGTGGATCTCACACGATTTTCGCGATTGGACGAGCCCGATACCGGTGCTCGCACCATCCGGGCGCAGGTGGGCGTTGCAGGAGGCCAGGTGAACAGGGCTCTCAACGCGACAGGACTCAGGATGCCGGTGAATCCATCCAGTCTGTCCTTCTGCACCATAGGTGGAATGGCCTCCACCAATGCCTCGGGTTCGCGGTCGCTGCGCTTCGGCTCAATGCGCCCATGGGTTAAGGGGTTGCACTGCGTGTTTGATGACGGAAGCGACGCCTGGATAAGGCGGGGTGAGTCCCTGCCGGAGCATATTCCGGCAGTGAAGCGTTTGAGTGCGCTCCTTGAGGCAACGAAGAGCCGTCTGTCGGAAAAAGACAATCTCAAACTCTCTGACCTCAGGCACAGCGGAGTACGCAAGGACTCTTCCGGTTATGGCCTCGCGCAGGCGCTGACTGCGGAGGGGCACCTGGTGGACCTCCTGGTTGGCAGCGAAGGGACTCTTGCCTTCTTCACCGAGGTGGAACTGGCAGCCATTCCGGTGGCTGGCAGCATTGCCACGATCCTGGCCACCTTCGCCTCACTCGAAGAAGCCACTTTCTGCGCAACCGAAACCGAGGCGGCCGGCGCTTCGGCCTGTGAGCTGCTGGACCGGAGTTTTCTGGACGTTGCTGCTCGTGGTGGCCCCACCGGCGTGCCGGCCAGCGCTGAGGCTGTGCTCCTCATAGAGATTGAAGGCAGCAACAGCAGCGAGTGCCGGAGCAACCTTGAGCAATGTGCCGAGCTGTGCAGAAAACACGGCGCCATCTCCGTGATAACCGCCAGCGATCCTGACAAGGCAGAATCACTCTGGAAGCTGCGCCATGCTGCCAGTCCCATTCTTGCTGCGCTCTCACCGCGTCTTCGCTCCATGCAGTTCATCGAAGATGGCTGCGTGCCGCCGCACAATTTTCCGGCCTACGTGCGCGGCGTGCGTGAAGCACTCGCGCGATTCGAGACTCCCGGGGTGGTGTTCGGGCATGCGGGTGACGCCCACGCGCACGTGAATCCGCTGGTGGACACAACTCAGGCCGACTGGCGTGTGAAGGCGCGCGGCTTGCTGAACACCGTGGTTGAACTCACGGCGAAGCTGGGTGGCACTGTGAGTGGTGAACACGGCGATGGGCGCCTCAGGGCTTCGCTGCTGCCACAACTGTGGTCACCAGTGGCTCTGGCCGCCTTTGCCAACGTAAAGGCAGCGGCGGATCCCACACAATTGTTTAACCGTGGCTGCAAGCTGCTTCCGGGCGACACTGATTTCATTCCTCCAGAGGATGATCCCTTTGGAGAAGTACGACATGATCCCTGCGCTCCGGCGCTGCCGCCTGAGGTACGGGCCGTACTCGACGAAGTGGAAAGAACACGCGGCTGGCATCGCCACCGACTGGACCTGCTGCCCCGGGCCTGAACGACAAGCGGGAACCACAAACGTGAACGACAGGCTTGGATGACAGTCGGCAGACCCCTCACTTCAGCCGCAGCACACACGGGAGCGCCCGATCCGCTTTCAGCCGGTTACATCGTGACAGCGCTCCATCAGACTGCTCCTCACATTCCCCAGCAGATCCACAAGCTGCCTTCGCTGCTCGCCTGACAGACTGGCTACCACGACCTCATCAGTCTGGTCGATAACCGAGTCGAGCCTGGTCAGTAACTCAAGACCTGCATCGGTGATGCAGCACAGAACCTGTCTCCTGTCCGGCCTGCTCCTGTCGCGTAATACAAGGCCGGCCTTTTCCAGCTTGTCGAGCAAACGTGTGACCGTGGAGCCGGGATCAATCATGCGATCCCGGATTGCAAGCGTGGGCAGGCCGGCGCTGCCGGCGCCGCGCAATATACGCAGCACATTGTACTGCGGCAGCGTGAGGCCATGGGGCCCCACCGCACGACCGTACTCGCGGGAAACCACAGAGGCGGTTCTCAGGAGTGCAATCGCTGCCTCGTGTGCATCAGAGCGAAAGGGACGTGTCTGCCCGATCTCCTCGCGCAAACTCTGAGGCGAGCTGTGTCCGGGGCCGGGGCCGGGGCCGCTGGAAAAGTCCTGTGAGTTTGGTGACATTACAGGATTATACAGGTTTTCGGAAACTCCTGCGCCTCAGCAACCCGCGCCCGCCAAACCACCCCAGCAAACACGCCATCCGCAAATGAGCCTTTCCGACAGCGCCATACTCCGTGAGCCCACCGTAACGATTCTGGCAAGACCGGCCTTTACGGAGCCCGCTCACCTGCCGGTACAGTGGATGGGCGATTCAAGCGATGGCGAGAGGCTGGCGGAGTTCGCGGGCAGGCTCTGTTACATGAGCCAGCGAAATCCGGCTGGCAGATCCACTCGCGATTATCTGGAAAACATCAAGAAGCAGGGCCACGGCAGTGTTTTCGAACACGCCAGTTACTCGCTGCTGCTCGAAGGTGTGAGTCGCTCACTTACACATGAACTGGTGCGGCATCGCGCCGGCTTCGGCTACTCGCAACTGTCGCAGCGCTACGTTGATGAAAGTGCGGCCCAGTTCGTGATGCCGCCGGCAATTCATGGTGACGCAGAACTGGAAGCGATTTGGTGCAAACAGATTGCGTCAGCTCTTGAGAGCTACACGACGCTCGTAGCCTCCCTCATGGAGCGCTACTCATGGGTTGCCGATCGCGTTCACAGACGCAAGATGGCTCGCGAAGCAGCTCGCGCCGTACTGCCCAACAGCACGGAAACCAAGATTGTGGTCACGGCAAACGCCCGCGCGTGGCGCACCATGTTGGAACTGCGTTCCAGCGAGGGAGCGGAGCTCGAAATCCGACGCCTGGCTGTCATCATTCTCCGCATGATGAAGGCCGAGGCGCCGGCATTTTTTGACGACTTTGAGATCTATACAGCGGAAGACAGGCGCGAGGCCGCCCGCTTGTCATACCACAAGATCTGAAGAACTCTCCGCAATGATTTTCTGCGCCACTTCCGGTGGCGCCTGTTCGTATCCGTGAAACTGCCGACGAAACTCTGCATCGCCATGCGAAAGTGAGAAGAGCTGCGTGGCATACAAATGCAGCTCACCCTGGGGAATCACCGCACGAACAGTGCTCCGTCCACCCTCTCCGGTGGTACCGAGAATCTGTCCGCGCCGACTCGTAAGATCACCCAGCACATCGCCCAGCCAGATATCAGGAACCGTTACCTCTATCTCGTCCAACGGCTCGAGTATCACCGGCTTGCACTTTGCCGCGACAACGCGAAAAGCCAGAATGCCCGCCATCTTGAACGACATCTCATTGGAATCCACCGAGTGTGTCGAGCCGTCATAAAGCTCCACCTTGAAGTCCACCAGAGGGTAACCGGCCAGCACGCCGCGGACTGCGGCTTCCTGCACTCCCTTATCCACGGCAGGTGTGTACTTGGAAGGAATTACACCGCCCACAATCCTGTCTTCAAATACATAGCCTGACCCGCGCGGCAGTGGGCTCATGCGAATCCAGCAGTCGCCGAACTGTCCGCGACCGCCGCTCTGTTTCTTGTGTCTGCCCTGGCCCTCAGCACCCGCGGTTATCGTCTCACGATACGCTATCGCCGGCTTGCTGAGCTCGGCGTGCACACCGAACTTGCGCGCGAGCATTGCCATTGCCACATCCAGATGGCGCTCACCCATCCCGCCAAGAATGCTTTCGTGGGTTTCTGTGTTGTACTGCACGGTCAGCGTGGGATCTTCATCGTGCAGTTTGTGAAGTCCCTGTGCCAGCTTGTCTTCTTCGCCCCGTGTCGTGGCACGAACGGCGAGATGGACGATGCTCTCGGGAAATGAAATCGCCGGCAGTCTGATGGGATGTTCGCGAGTGGAAAGAGTGTCATTGGTGTGCGTGTTGCGAAGCTTGGCCACGCAGCCTATGTCACCAGCGTGCAGTACATCCACCTCGCTCCGTTCGCGGCCCAGAGGAATTGCAATGTGGCCCATCTTCTCAACGCCATTGCGTGTTGCATTAAACACTTCCTGGCCGTTGGTGATTTTGCCCGAGAGTATCCTGAAGTAGCTCACATCGCCAACGTGCGGTTCGTTCATGGTCTTGAACACCAGCGCACTCAGCGGCAGGTCGTCAGAAGCATGCAGCGATACCGGCTCATCACCCTCGGCGCCCACAAAGGCGTGCACTTCCTCCATCTCGTATGCGCTGGGCATTACATGCACCAGTTCCGTAAGCATGGAGCGCACCCCTGTCAGGCGTTCGGATGAAACGGCAAAGAGCGGGAACAGCTCCATCCTTGCCACGGCATTTCGCATGCCGCGAACGGCGTCTTCACGGCTGATCTCTTCGCCCTCGAGATAGCGTTCCAGCAGATCGTCGTCGGTGGCGCTTATGGCCTCAATGAGCTCCTGGCGGTGATGCACAAACAGTTCGCGGTGTTCCGCCGGTATCTCCTGCTCCACATATCCGCCCTTGGCATCGTCGTCATAGATGTAGGCCCGCTGCGTGAAGAGGTTCACAACGCCCTTGCACTCGGGGCCCTCATTTATTGGCACTTCAACGGGCACCACGCGAGTGGTGAGCTGATCGCGAATCTGCTGATGTACCTTGTCAAAGTCTGCGTGCTCCCGGTCAATCATTGACACAACAAAGAGAACCGGATTTGCCCGCTCCTGGGCCAGGCGAAAGCTGCGCCTGGTACCGGCCTCAACGCCGCTGACTGAGCTGACCACGCAGAGTGTTCCATCGGAGGCTGCCAGCGCCGCGACTGCATCGCCCTGAAAATCCAGTGAGCCGGGAGTGTCTATGAAATTGATCTTGCTATCGAGCCATTCTGCCCAGGCACAGCCCATGCTGATGGAATACTTCCGCTCGATTTCCTCGGGCAGGTAGTCGGTGATGGCCGTTCCGTCGCGCGGACTGCCATGGCGCTTGCCCGATCCTGCCACGAAGCAGAGTGCATCCACAATGCTGGTCTTCCCACTGCCACCATGGCCCACCACTGCGACATTTCTGATGCCGGCGCTGTCATACTCGCGCATCATCCCTCCGTCCTGGGTTAGGATGTCGCGGCCCTCGGGCGAGGGCCGTGGGCCTCGGCTGGTCCCGGCGGAACGTGCGCTGCACCATCGCTTCAGTTTGGTTCAGCCCGGTTAACTCCGGCCCGGCAGGCACTCTGTTGGAGTTGAGTGAGCCGGATGAACCAGGTGCCTGAAGCCGCTCAACCTTGGGATCATTCAGGGGCCAAACAAAAGCCTGCGCCCCGGGGCAAGGATGGGCAAGGGCAAAAAAGGCAAAAAAGCGGGTGGAAGCATGATGCTCCCACCCGCTGGATAATGCTTTCTGACAAGAGAGGGTTCAGTATCAGTCACCCTCCATTTCGAAGGCAAAGGCGTCAGCCAAGCGGATGTTGTCGAGCCAGTTTTCGACTCGGGCGTCATCCTCAGCAACACCATCTGAACCGCCACTGGCAGCCGTCATGGACCTAAGGGAGAAACTGAGCGCGCGCTCGGTTCCTTCGGGCCAGTCTGGCATGGCCAGACCTGCGGTTACGCGCCGCAGGGTTGGGCCGCAACTGCCGAGCAGTTCACTGGCCCGCGCTTCCAGCGTGGGCAGGGGAATGCTGAGATCCTGTGTGACGAGTCGACCGGTACGGTCATCCCGCCATGCAGCATCACCCACAGCACCACGGTCCGGCCACACTCCGAGCTGGCGTACCACTCCCGCTTTGGCTGCTTCCAGCGACTCACTCTCCACGGTGGCAGCTATGGCCAAAGCCAGAGCCTGCATATCCGCTTCGCCGTAGAGTGTCACCACCTCACGACGTGAGCGAGCGCCGAACGAAAGCACGGGAATTGAATTCACGTGCGCCAGTACCGGCGAATCGGTCAGACGGGCCTCGACTCTGACGAGGACGTCCATTTCTCCCTCCAGTGTTTGGATGAGGCATGACGGGAAGCGTCTTCGGCGCGTGCGCCGTCCACGTACAAAAGACGCTCCACCAGGATATCAGCAACGCAGTGATGTTTTCTGCCTGTGTGACTCTACACGCGAGACGCGCTGCAGCTTCGAATCGTTGGTGACCAAGGTCACCGGGGACGACTTACCAGCCAGATATCAGTGGTCTACTGCTCGCCCTCACCGGACGCGAGCCAGGCTCCGGCAAGCAAGGCCACAAACATTGCTGCTGCTATGGGAACAGCACTACCTACCGTTCCCGTCACAGTGTAGCCTATGCGCAACGGCGCGGGCATGATTGTTGTGATCAGAAGCACATAAAAACCCGCTGCCAATGCAGCCATCAACACACACATTGCACCTCGCCAGGGAAGCACCACCAAGGCGAGGAGGAAGCCCCAGATACTCGCAATTGTCAGATGATGCACGTAGCCAAGCGCCACCGAGGTGAGTGGCGCACTTGCTGATGGGACTCCGATCTGTTCAAGCAAGGCTCTTCCGGCAAGGCGGAAGTAACGTCCCAGTTCGCCTTCGTTCCAGCCCTGAGTAAGCAGCACCGTTCCAGTGGCAATCGTTACCAGAGTACCGGAGGCGAACGCCGCATCAATCAACGCGGCCGGTGTGAGGGACGAGCGACGCAAACTCATACCAGCAAAATAAGAGACTGCGTGAGTTCAGCCACGCATTCGTTCGCACTCGTCCCAGCGGTCCACCGCACGGCGCAGATGAGGGATGACTATGCTGCCGCCAACCACCAGGCCTATGCTCATGGTCTCAAAGATCTCATCTCGAGTCACGCCTTCCTCGCTGCAGCGCACTACGTGATAAGTGATGCAGTCATCACAGCGCAGCACCAGTGAGGCCACCAGGCCCAGCAGCTCCTTGGTTTTCACATCCAGGGCACCGGCCTCATAGGTGCGGCCATCCAGGTTGAAGAATCTGTTTATGACCAGATTGTTCTCGGCCAGAATGCGCGTGTTCATGCGCTCGCGAAACTGCCTGAATTCGGCAAGCTGGCTGCTCGCATGAGTCGGGTCTTTGCTGCCTTCGGTCACTGGCAAGGGTACTCAGTGTGAGAGGAAGTCAGAACTTGTAATTGCGCAGCGTGTCCAGCGCCGTTTCAAGAGCCTGGCGTTGTTCTTCGGTTGGCGAATTGGCCCAGAGGTCTTCATAGGCCTTTATTGCCATCTCGCGGGCCTCGCGATCGTGTTCTGCGGCAGCCACAGAGGCCGCGTTGTCGGCCAGAGCTGCCTTGGCCAGCAGGTCATCGTCAAAGCGCTGCGTTACCTGAAGCCAGCGTATGGTTCTGTCGCGCGGGTTGGACTCCGTGAGCGCCCAGAGGTGCCACGCACCGCGATTGTCCGGGTCTGCTGCAATGGCACGACCAGCCAGTTCCCCAACCTGATCGGGTCCGCGGCCGCTCAGCCAAAACGCATTCGCCAGAATCACGAGCGCGCGCGAGTTGTTGGGTTGCTCTGCAACCACCTGTTCATATAACGGGCCGGCCACTTCAGGCATGTGCAGCCATGGTTCAGCGGCGGCCACCAGTGCATCCGGAGTTGCACTCGAGCGAAGCTTGTGGAGGCGTTCCATCAGCTCTCCCACCTCGCCCGTTGCCTCATATTTCGCCACGGCTTCCGCCAGAGCGCCGGAAAGATCCCTGTTGCCAACAGTCATGACTCAATACTAGTCGATACCAATGTGCTCTGGCGCATGGATTACTGGCCCAGGGGGCAGGGATTTTCGTCCTCAGGGTTGCGCGGCAACCCTGACTGAGCAATGTTGACTGCATCGCGGAGCGGTTCAGGCGTTGAGCATGGCCAGCATGGCAGGTCGTAGCGCCGCATCCGGTCCGTGACACGCCGTAAGCGCATAGAGCCGGCCGGCAGCAGCGACCGTGTGACTGGTTGTGGGTACCATCGTCTTGCATCCGATACCGGCTTCGACGTAGCTTTCGGCAGTAGTCAGCAACACTACGCACGCAGGTCCTCGACGTACCGCCGCCTTGACGCCATTGATTGAAGCGTCACGGTGATCCCCCCGACACTGGTTGTCGTGGCGCGAACGTGAGATGGGGGCTAAATGCCTCAACCCCTCGCAGGACCGGATGAGCGCTGACACTTCATCCGTGACAGTCGACGGCCCGACAACACCGTCGGAAGCATCAAGTATCTTTGCGCCATCTGCGCCACTACCCGCTCCGGGAACGCCTCCTCCGGTGTGGTCTTACCTGTGCAAGCCTTTTGAGGGCACAGCCGAAGGCCATTCCGTCCAGACTTTATCCAGCGTATCCGGGCTCACGTATCACCAGCAGTACAGTAATCGAATGACAGAACCCAAACGTTCTTCCAGCCGTAGCTCAACACGCTCACGGCGAAGCACCGCAGAAGCGGACGACAACCCATACCTCGACGCGGCCAGTCCGGATGAAGCACCGGCCAAGCCACGCGCCACAAGACGCAAGGCCCCGGCCCAGGCTCCGGAAGAGGAAGCCTCGGTCGAGGCAAAGAAGCCGCGCCTCACACGCCGCCGGAGCGCCGCCAGTACCGCGAGTGCTGTGAGCTCAGCGACAACGGCCGAATCAGAGACCGACGTCAACAGCAATGATCAGCCGGCGGCTCCGGTGCGCCGCCGCAGCACCAGACGCAGCAGCGCGGAAACTGAGTCCCAGGCCGATGCCGCTGCCGCCCCGGCCGCAGCCCGACCGGAACCCAGGCCCGAACCGGCGGCCCCCACACCGCCTCCTTCCGCACACGCAGAGAGAAGCGACAGGCCGGAAGAACCGCGCACGGCCCGAACCATAGAACACAGCACAACAATACCGCCGATAGTACCACCGGAAATTGCCCCCTGGGTGCGGAGCGACCTGGTCAAAGAGCTGACTCACAAGCAGCGCAGACCCTACCGCGACCCCTCCTCCAGCACTCAGCTTCCGGCAGACAATATGTTTGGTGAGGCGCCGGAAGGCCCCAACCAGTACGACCGGGCCTTTGATCGAACAGACGGCCCGGAGCGCCAGGAAAGCCGCTCTGCCTATGGCGAGCAGGCGCCGACAGGCGAGAGGAGCTACAGCTCCGAGCGCTACGACCGCCGCGAACGAGGCGGCAAGAGGCGCGGCCGCGGACGTCACCAGCACAGCAGCGGAGAGCGCCCAAGCCAGTGGCAGCCACCGGGAGAACGCACAGAAAGGTCCGACAGGCAGGATAGTTCGGACCGAAACGATCGCTCCGGCAAGCGCGGCAGCCGCCGCGGCCGCAGTCGCTTCCGGAAAAATGGCTCCGGTTCGGGTGAAATTGCCGCTTTCAGTGGCAGCCCGGCCGGAACACCGTTGTCGGTCGATGGCAGCACTTCGGGCTGGTTTGACCCATCACGCGACGGAGGATTCGTACGACAGGCGGCCAACAGCTACCTGCCAGACCCCTCCGATGCATTTGTACCACCTACCCTCGTAAAGCTGCACCAACTGCGGCGCGGGGATCTGATCGAGGCCACCTATGGTCGCGATCACCGCAATCGCTCCGCCGTTATCGAAATACAGTCCCTGAATGACGGATCGCCTGTGGTTCTGGAAAAGCGCTCCGACTTCAACACCCTGGTGGCGAGCTACCCCGATCGAAAGCTCACGCTGGAAACCGGTCAGCCCGCCAAGTCGGGTCCCGAGCTTACGCGCCGCGCCATCGATCTTATCGCGCCCATAGGATATGGTCAGCGTGCCCTGATCGTGGCGCCGGCCCGGGCCGGAAAGACCACCCTCCTGCAGGCCATCGTGGAGGGCGTGGCACTAAACCATCCAGACGCAGTTCTTTTTGTGCTGCTGGTGGACGAGCGCCCGGAAGAGGTGAGCGAAATGATCACCTGGGGCTACGGAGAGGTGGTGGCCTCCAGCTTCGACATGCCTCCCAAACGGCATGTGGAAGTTGCCGAGATGACGCTTGAGCGTGCACGCAGGCTGGTGGAACAGGGCAAGGACGTGGTAATCGTGCTGGACTCCATCACCCGCCTCGCCAGGGCGCACAACACCGTGGATCGCGGCACTGGCCGAACCATGTCCGGCGGCCTTGATGCCACCGCAATGCAGAAGCCCAAGGCCTTCTTCGGTTCGGCCCGAATGATCGCTCCTGAAAACGGAGGCGGCTCGCTTACCATCATAGCCACGGCTCTCGTGGAAACGGGCTCGCGCATGGACGACGTGATCTTTGAAGAATTCAAGGGAACCGGTAATTGCGAGATCAAGCTGGACCGCTCGCTTGCCGACAGACGTATCTTCCCGGCCTTCGATATCGCAACCAGCGGCACCCGTCGCGAAGAGAAACTTTTCCGACCGGATCAGCTTGAAAAGGTGCATCTCCTGAGGCGCGGTCTGCACCAGTTGCCGCCACAGTCGGGAATGGAATGGCTCATCAAGCGCATTGCAGGCACGTCCAACAACGATTCGCTGCTGGATGGACTTTGATCTGCTGACTGGTCCGCCCCAGGCTGCCTAGTCTTAAAATCCGACAGCAGCGGGGCACGTGTGCTTCCGACGGCAATGCCGCGGCCAGTCCGTGGCATTGCCGTCGCACTCCGTAACGAAAATGCCAGCAGGGTGACAGTTGGCAACAAAGGTTCAAGTGAGGACGCCCTGTGTCCGATACCATGGTTATGCCGCCCGGACTGTTCCGTCCGTATCAACCTTGGCCGCCCTTGAAACAAACCATGTCACCCTCCCTGACCCTGAGAGCCAAAATACTGGCTCTGCCCGTGGTAGCCGCGATCGGCTTCCTGTTGACTCTTGGCACCACACTTGTGCTTGGTCGACGCGCACAATCGGAACTGACGACTATTCGACAGGAATACTCTCCAGCCCTTGAGCAAAGCAGCGAGCAACTGGATATGCTGGAAGCGTACCAGAGAACGTTGCGAGACGCAGTTGCCGCGAGCGACGGCCCCGCCATTGTGAATGCCGACTCCCTGACCACGCGATTCGCGATGGTTTCCGATTCGCTGGCCGCCAATCCGAGTGCTGATTCTGCTCTGGTCGCAGAGATGAAAGCCGGATTCCTTGACTATGCAGCAGCAAACAAGGCCTATAGCCTCGGGATGGTCACCGGCGAAATGGGTGACCTCATGGGCGGGGCAGCCTCGGTCAAGAGCAAATACGCCGAACTCTCTGCGGCACTTACTGAGGCCGTTGCGGCACGCAACGAGCAAATCAACAGCTCGTTGAACAATGCGTCCGAGCTCCAGAGCACCGCCTTCTACAGCACCTCCGCGATTCTCGTGATCGCGTTGGCCGTACTCGGCATTCTGGCATGGGGGACGCTCAGGAATATCATCGGTGCCATGCGCACACTCTCCGGGACCGGCCGCGAAATAGCCCGGGGCAAGCTGGATCTCACCGTCGACATCAGCACCAAAGACGAGATCGGCGAGCTGGGCGAGGCCTTCCGTGATATGTTGGCCTATATCGGAGGGGTGGCCCAGGCGGCAGACCGTCTCGCAAATGGCGACCTGAGCGCCAAGGTGGAAGTGCGTTCCGAGCATGACGTTCTGTCTCGCAGCATCAATGGCGCCGCTGATACTTTGCAGAACGTTGTGGGCGACATCAATTCGGTCATCGCGTCTACCAGGAACGGCGATCTTTCAAAGCGCGGAACACCGGGTCGCTTCCAGGGCGCCTATGCTGAACTGGTGAGCGGAACGAATGTCATGCTCGATACTGTCATAGAGCCGATAACCGAAGCGAAGCAGGTTCTCACTCAGATTGCCGAGCGTGACCTCTCGGCTCGCGTTACGGGCAACTATGTGGGCGAACACGCCGCGATCAAAGAGTCGCTCAATACGGCACTGGACAACCTCTCCGAGGTTTTTGCCTCGCTGACGCAGGCGATAGGCCAGGTGCACTCCGCTTCGCGCGAAATCGGAGACGGTTCTCAGGAACTTGCCAGTGGTGCAGCAGATCAGGCGGGTTCAATAGACCAGGTATCCAACCGCATTGATGTTGTCGATGAGCGTACACGAGCCAATGCGGCTGACGCCAACGAAGCCCGCAGCGCCATGGTCAAGGTCACGGAAACAACCGAACAGGGTGTGGAGCGCATGACAGCGCTTGCTGAGGCTGTAACCGAGATCAAGCGGTCTGCCGATGCAACTGCAAAAATCGTCAAGACAATCGACGAGATCGCGTTCCAGACCAACCTGCTGGCACTCAATGCTGCAGTCGAAGCCGCACGTGCCGGCGACGCGGGCAAGGGCTTTGCAGTAGTTGCCGACGAGGTCCGCAGTCTCGCAATCCGCGCCTCAGAGGCATCAAGGAATACTGCGGCCCTGATCGAAGAGTCAGTACAGAAGGCGGAGACGGGTGTGAGCCTCAACGAGAGTGTCACACGTCGTCTTGAAGAGATCCGCACCGGCGTTCAGCGCGCAGCGATGATCATGAACAACATTGCGGAAGGCGCAGTTGAACAGGAAAAGGAACTGGCAGAGGTGACTACTGCCATGACACAGATCTCCGGCCTCACTCAGCGCACTGCAGCAAACGCGGAAGAGTCGGCGAGCGCCGCGGCAGAACTCACCGCTCAGGCGGCAGAGATGGCTGAGCTGGCGTCCCAATTCAAACTGGGGACGCACCATTATGAAGGACCAGCCAACGCCGCGCCAACTGGCCTGTCATCAAAGGCGTCTACTGCCACATCAGCGGCTCGCAGATCCACTCATCATGCTGCAGCCTCTGCTGCAGTGCCTCAGACATCTGCGGCCAAACGGGTCAACAAAACACGCAGCAACGCCGTGGCGAAAAAGCCCAGAACAGCGGCAAGTCGTCCAGTGTCAGCCACACAAGCTGCTGCCCAATCAGCAAACGAAATCTTCCCCATGAGCGCAGAAAAGCTGATTCCGTTTGATGAAGACTCGTCGGATGATATCCTTGGCTCCTTCTGATTGGACTCATCATTAGCTCTGGACATGGGAGCCATGCAAGTCATGGCGGGTTGAGCAACGAGAGTCACTCGTTGTGACTATGGCGGCGGCGGTACTCTTGATAGAGCACCGCCGCCGCTCTCGTACCACCGTGAAAATTGTCAACCGCCATCCACTCGTTGGGTGCATGCGCGTTTTCACCGGGCAAGCCAAAGCCCATCAGCAGCACTGGGGCGCCCAGTATACGCTCAAAGTCTCCAACCACGGGAATGCTCCCGCCTTCGCCTGTTATCACGGCCGGCGTCCCGAAGGCAGCTTGCAGCGCATACCTGCCTGCTTCAATCACCGGACCGGACAGATCGGCACGCCATGGCCTGCCTCCATGCAGATAATCCACCGTGACGCTCACACCAGCGGGCGCCACACTCGCCACGTGCTTTTGTACCAGTGACGCTATCTCTGCGGGATCCTGATCGGGAACAAGGCGGAAGCTCACCTTTGCCATGGCTTTCGACGGCAGCACTGTTTTGGCACCCTCGCCGGTGTAGCCACTGAGAAGTCCGTTTACCTCGCAGGTTGGGCGGGTCCAGAGTCGTTCCAGCGTGCTGTAGCCAGACTCTCCGCCAAGTGAATCCACTCCAACCTCACGCATCATCCCTTCGTCACTAAAGGGCAGTTCACGCATCGCAGCCCGAACGTGATCAGGGAATGGTCTTACCTTGTCATAGAAGCCGGGGATTGCGATGTGACCGCTGGCGTCGTGCATGCTGGCGAGAATGCGACTCAATGCCATGGCCGGATTTACCACGGCCCCACCATAGGTGCCGCTGTGCAGGTCACCCGAAGGCCCCTGAACGTTGATCTCGAGATAGGCCATGCCGCGCAGAGAAGAAAGCATGCTTGGGATACCAGGCGCGAACATGGATGAATCCGAAATGACAACGGCATCGCATGCCAGCCGGTCTTTCTCGCGCTGCAGGAAGGCTTCCAGGTTCACACTGCCCACTTCCTCCTCACCCTCGGCAAGCAAAATGACATTGACCGGGAGCCGGCCACGTACGGCAAGGTGCGCCTCCAATGCCTTGAGGTGCAGGAAGAGCTGACCCTTGTCGTCTACCGAACCCCGCGCGTAGATGCGTCCGTCACGGATTTCGGGTTCAAAGGCTGGCGACGTCCAGAGATCAAGCGGTTCTGGGGGCTGTACGTCGTAATGGCCGTAGATGAGCAGCGTGGGTGCGTCGCTTCCGGCGCCGCGCCACTCGCCGAGCACCACCGGATTTCCGGGTGTGGGCTCAATGGCAACTGTGAAACCAATGCGTTTGAGGTGGTTGGCCACGAACTCTGCGGCTTTTCTGCAGTCGCCCGAGTGCTCCGACTTGGCCGAGACCGAGGGGATGCGAAGAAATTCGAAGAGCTGATTCAGTGAGGCCGCATCGTTGTCATCACACCACGAAGCCAGATCAGCAGGAATGACAGGAGTAGTCATGAGAGTTGTGCGCGAAAGAATTGAGCGGGGAAACCATTGTTTCGGCTTTATACCGTCTGTGCTACCGGAGCCATTTGTGTGTTAGAAGTCTCTTGCACCACTATACAGCCATAACCGGCGTCGGGTGATCTCACCCTCGTCGCGCCGGAGCACTACATCGGGCCCCTGCTTGCTGTTGAGGAACCATGAGGCCACAGTGGCTGCGAGAGAATCTCCCTTGGCGTCGGCCGTGAAAACGGCGACGAGGCCGTCTGCGCCTTGCAAGCTGTCTGCAAGCTGCGGCCAGAGATCGTACTGATTTGCGCGGCCACCCAGATTCAGTGAAAACACCCGCGGCTGCCCCGGAAGATGAAACGCCAGCTCCGAGGCGTCCTGATATCGGTCTGCAGCCACCCAGCGACGTGAAGTTTCCTCAAGGAAGGCATCGTCCATGGCCTGCGCAGTGGAAAGCGCCAACTGATCCCACCCATAGGCACGTGCAATGGGGTCCTTAGCGGGTGCCAGGGGGAGCAATGGTTTCCAGGCCTGAAGCGCCACCATTGCTATGAGAAGGGCCCCCAGGCCAAGGCCGCGGCGGTACCACTTGTCACAGGCCCAGGACGCTCTGTTGGAGGCCAAGAGCACAACTGCGCCCGGATAAATCATGGCTGGCCAGTTTGCCTCAACCGACCGGCGCCAGGCGCTCACGGCGAAAAATAAGAGGGGTACAAGCGCGGTGAGCGCAATGGCGAACTGCTGGGCGGCATACTCCCTGGTGGGCTCCTGGCTGCGCTCTCGCCAGCCTCTGGCGATAGCATCAATCACCGCTCCCGCCATGAGCACAAAGAGTATGGGCGAAGCGAGGCCGGCCTGAGCGCCGATCATCTCTAGCTCACGCGAAAGCGGAGAGCCGCGCACGGAAGGTGTGAATCCGTGATCAAGCTGAAAGCGGAAGGAAAGCCAATCGTGGCCCGCGTTCCATATAACAACAGGGGCAAAGACAAGAAGCGCCAGTAACGAGGCAACCCAGGGGCCGGGTTCCTTGAAGCGCGGCCTGAGCACCGGATGCACGAGAAAGGCAATAACCAAGCCCACCGGCAGCAGCACCGCCGTGTACTTGGCAACGAAGGCCAAGCCCAGGCCCAGGCCGGCCAGACACCACCAGAACAGAGAGCTGCGGGTACCCGGTTCGGCCACCAGGGCACGCTCCACCGCGAGGAGCGCCAGCATGGCCGCCATAAAGAGCAGCGCATCCGGGGTGGCCAACACCAGACCCAGCGTAGCGATGGGCATGACAGTCAGTAACGCAGCCGCCCGCAGTGCTGCCCGGGCACCTGATCCGTTGCGAATGCCGAGGTTACCCGCACAGATGACGGCAGCAGTGTGTGTGAGCAATGCTGCGAGGGCCGGACCGGCGCGCACGCCGGCCTGAGTGGGACCCATCAATGCTGTGCCGACTGCCACCAGAAAGGCTATTCCCGGTGGGTGATCGAAATACCCGGCGGCCAGATGGCGCGACCAATCCCAGTAGTAGGTCTCATCCGGCAGGAGCGGCACCATCGCTGAGAGCACGGCTCTCACAACGACCCCGGCCACAAGCCAGAGAGCCACACCCAGCCAAAGGCGTGGCTCTCCCTCCGGGCTCCGAACTTGCCACACGGAACGTGACGGTCTGACTGGTGTTTGCATCAAGGTGCAAGCTAGCACCGGGACCCGGGGCCGGTGACTCCCGACACAGCGCCTTGTGGGAGTATGGCATTATCTGATACTGTGCCAGTGGTGTAACGGTTACCGGAGCGGCACGCAATGCGTCTGCTTCATACGACTGCATACGGCTCTTGTATGTTTCGGGTGTTCAGGACCTATCCAAGCGAACTCCCTCCACTTTTCAAATGACAGGACGGACCTGCATGCGGGTCACTGGTACTATCGTGAATCTGCCATTCAAGCGCACGGGCGCCCTGCTGGGCCTTGTGGGCCTTGTCGGGTTGGCCGGTTGCCTGGATCTCAAGCCCAAAGAGGCGTGCTCGGTAACCGTGGCGCCCACATCGCTCACCTTGCCAGTGAATACTACAGCCCAGCTGGTGGCGACTGCTTTTGACTGCAAGGGGAACACAATCCGGAACAAGAAGATCTCCTTCTCCTCCGGCACGCCCTCAACTGCAACGATCACACCAGAAGGGCAGGTCTTCGCAATCGCTCCGGGTACCGCGACCATCTCTGCTGTTGCAGACGGCAAGTCCGCCTCAGCGCAGATAACGGTCACGCCTGAAGCCGCGGCAAACATCACCATCACGCCGGGCGCACTTACTCTGCGTGAAACCAACACCCGCCTTCTCACAGCAGTGGCCCGCAACGCACAGGGCGTGGTAATAACGGGGCGCACCTTCCGCTGGAACTCCAGCAACTCGTCGGTTGCTTTCGTAGACCAGACCGGCCTTGTGACAGCAGTCGCCGCCGGTAGCGCCACCATCACCGCGGAATCAGAACAAACCGTGGGCGGTGCGAACATCACCGTCACGCGCATCCCCGTAAGCACCTGCCAGCTCTCACCGGCAAACAGCAGGCTGACGGTCTCACAAAGCGTGCAGCCTGTGGCAGCACTGTTCGACTCCACCGGAGCACCGCTTTCGCTTCTGGGCAGGCAATTGGCCTGGAACAGCAGTAATGTGGTTGTGGCCGACGTGAACTCCGCCGGACTTGTGACCACACGCAAGGCTGGCACCGCAGTAATTACCGCGGGTCCCACAGACAATCTGGCGGTCACCTGCACCATGACCGTTGAAGCAGTGGATCCGCGCGTCGACAAGATCACCATCGCGCCCAAGGTTGGCTCAATCCGTCTGGGCGTGCCCAGATCGCTCAGCTACACCATGCGCGACTCTGCGGACAACCCCATTCCAGTTGGCCGCGAAGTCACCTGGACATCGCTCAACCCCGGTGTCATACAGGTGTCACGCAGTGGTGTTGTGACCGGGCTGTCCATAGGCACGGGCAAGGTGGCCGTTCGGGTGGACGGCGCGGCCGACACCGCCACCTTCACGGTGGAAAAGATCCCGCTCAAGTCGATCACCATCACCCCTTTGCAAACCGTGCTCCGGCAGGGTGAAACGGCTCAGTTGCGGGCCATAGTACTCGACTCTACAGGCGCCGAAGTTACCGATCGTCCGCTTGAGTGGATAACCAGCGATGCTACACGGGCCACCGTGTCCTCCAGCGGCCTGGTATCAGCCCTCGGCGCTGGCAATGTCACCATTCGTGCAGTCGCAGCGCAGGATGGCGGCATTGAAGGCCAGGCAACGGTAATAATTCAACAGGTGCCGGTAGACAGCATTCGGATCACAGCCGCTCATGGACTCAAGAAGGGCACGACGGAGTCGGTATCAATAACACTGCTCGACAGCTCCGGACGCACCCTGCTGAACCGCAACGTCATCGTAACAAGCGATTTTGAGAGTATCGCAAGAGGTCAGGCTAACACCCAGTCAACGCAGTTGCAGATAACCGGCGTGGGTGAGGGTACGGCTAACCTTACACTGCAGGTTTACGACAGCAACAACCAGCCTCAGGGCAAGCCCAGCACCATCACTGTGACGGTGTCGCCTCCCTGACGACAATAGCGTAAGGCCGCACGGCGCAGGACGGCGATCAGGCTTCGTTCTTCAGCAAGCCGAGTTTAAGCGCGAAGCGCACGTAGTCGGTGCGGTGCGTAAGCCCAAGCTTCTCACCTATGCGCTGCTTGTAGGTGTCTACAGTCTTGGGTGAAATGGTGAGATGCTCACCGATCTCGGGAGCCGTGTGGCCCTCGGCCACCATCCTCAGCACCACCTGCTCACGGTCGGTGAGCTTGTCGAAGCGTGCCCGCTCCTCCACAAAGCCGTCACGCTTGGCGAGGCCGCGCGCGAGAGCCCTGGCGGCAGTTGGCTGCACGTACACATCTCCAGCAGCCACTGTACGCACGGCATCCACCAGCTCCCGGTCGGCCACCGATTTGAGCAGATACCCACCAGCGCCTGCTTCAAGCAGCGCAACCAGGTGCTCATCTTCGGTGTGCATGGTGAGTACCAGCACCCGTCTGGTCATTGGCTCATCGACGGGTTGCACACGATTGGCATTGAGTTTCTGCAGCTCGCGCGTGGCGGCAAGTCCGTCCATCTCCGGCATGGACAGGTCCATGACGATTACGTGCGGCTCGAGACGCTCGGCCAGCGCAATGGCTTCCTTGCCATTGCTGCCCTCACCAACCACGGTGATGTCTTTGGCAGTGGAGAGTACGGCCTTCAGTCCGGCGCGCACTATCTGGTGATCGTCGATCAGGACGACCCGAATGAGATCAGGGCGCATCCCGGCAAGTTATCCATTATGCTCTGGCTGCGGAAGCACTGGGGGCACCGAAAGCAGCGGATACACAGGAAACTCTGGCAGCTTCACTCCGGGCTCGCACAGACTTGCCGCTGCCTGGCGTTTCTTGCCGCCACTTACCGCAGATAGCGCCACATCTCCTCAGCCAACCACGCGACCAATACAGCGGCCAAAACCTATACGACCCACACCTTCACACTGTGCGAATGCCACGAGCGCAATCTCGTCACCCGACTCAAGACCCGCCCGGATTTCACCCGTGGGCAATGAGACGGGCTCCGCTCCACGACGTGTTATCTCCAGAAGGCAGCCGCGACTTTCGCTGCCAGGCCCCGAGATCGTGCCGCTGCCAAGCAGGTCTCCAGCGCGAAGGTTGCAGCCACCCGAGCTGTGGTGAGCCAGCATCTGTGCAAATGTCCAGTAGAGATCCAGACAGGACGAGCGTGAAAGCCGTACTGCAGGCTCACCCGTCTCACGCATACGGGCCGTGCTCAGCCAAACCTCAAGAGTGACATCCAGACCCCCACGAAGCTGATCACTCTCGTGCACCAGATAGGGCAGTGGCGACGGATCTCCCTCTGCCCGGGCGTTGAGAGGCGCACGAAACGGCTCAAGAGCTTCTGGTGTCACCACCCATGCTCCCACGGTAGTGGCAAAGTTCTTGGCCAGAAACGGACCAAGTGGCTGATATTCCCAGCTCTGGATATCTCTGGCTGACCAGTCGTTGAGCAGAGAGTAACCCCAGATTTGCGCTTCAGCCTCCGCCAGGGGAATGGGTGAACCCATTTTATTGCCCGTGCTGATAAATGCGCCCAGCTCAAGTTCGTAATCGAGCATGCGCGAAGGTCCAAAGTCGGGTACAGAACCAGCCGCTGGCCTTTTTTGGCCCACGGGCCGCCTGACATCTGTGCCAGACACGACAATGCTGGACGCCCGGCCGTGGTAGCCTATTGGCACCCACTTGTAGTTGGGCAACAGTGGGTTGTCAGGACGGAAAAGCGAGCCAACGTTGGTGGCATGATGTACCGAAGCATAGAAGTCGGTATAGTCGCCCACGTTCACCGGCAGGAACAGCTCTGCATCAGCTTGCGAAACGAGCGCATACTTAGCCGTCTGACGGATGTTTGCGCCGGCGCTGCTGCTCAGTATTGATGTAAGAGCCTCACGCAATGCTTTTCGCGCGGACGCTCCAAGGCCCATGAGTGGGTTAAGCACCGGCGAGTTGCAGGCCACCGCCGCGTCATGCAAAACTGATCCGGCTTGGGTATTGCCAAGCAATCCAGCGGCTATACAGGCCGGTATGTCCAATATCTCATCGCCAATCGCCACACCCACACGTTGCTGTTCGCCACTCCCGCTTCTCCGAAACACACCAAAGGGAAGATTGTGCAGCGGAAAATCCGGATGATTGTGTGCGGAGCTGACCCAGGAACTTTGAGGCATTTTCGACATTGAAGCGGGTTGAAGCGGATTGAAACGCGTTGGAATGCGTTGGAACGGATGGGTGTTATGCGGGAATGCTACGGGAATCGAGTGGAGATGCGGAGATGCGCGGGAGACTTGTCAGGCCATAAGAGTCAGATCCAGCCAAGCTCAGTGCTTTCGTGTACGGGTTCGGTGAAGGAGCAGGAACCGATGGACACCACAACCTGGTGGCGTACATGCTGCACTATACTGCGATCAATGTGAACACTGCTTCCGCCCGGTATGCTGACCACCACGGCTGCTTCTCCCACATGCAGTGCATCCGAATGGGAAGTCTCAAGCATGCGCTCTGCATCTGCATTGCTGCCGCCATTTACCATGATGGCCGCAGACAGTAAGAGATTCACAAAGCCGAACATTCTGCCGGTGGGCGCATCGTCTTCGTAGGTGAGCCTGTAAGGGCCGCTTAGCGGATGATGCAGTCCCGCGGTTGCCTTTGACGTGACCTGATGATCGAGACATGCCCTGAGAAATGCCGCCACGCGCGCTGTCTGAGGGAATGCATTGGCACTCACTCCACCCAGGCGCATTTTCGCGCGCCGTCCCACGCTCGCCACTGCTGCCACGAGTTCATCCACCCGATCGTCGAGTGGCAACTCAATATAGGTAAGCAGGTTTTCGGGCACTGCCGAGTGCAGATATTCCACTTCTTTAACGGAGGCCGCCTTCGTTTCATAACTGTCAGCAATTGCACCACACTCGTTAAAGCACACGCGGTGTCGCTCATTGAATGCTGCGATGGCTTCCATATCAGAAGTGACGTTGCCGGATCCGGTTACTGCAATACGCCAGGGAATTGCACCATCGTCACGCGGCAACAGGGGATCTGCCGTTTCAGAAAATGTTTTCAGCATGGACGCGGAACAAACAAAGCGACCCAGCATCCAGCCATGTCCTCCGGCACGGTAGTGGGCGAAGTTGCGAACCGCTGCTGCCATGGAGAGCTGGGCCGGCGGAAAGAGTCCGGCGTAATCGATCAGGTCTTCCAGCAGCAGTCGCGCGGATTGTTCTGTGAGAGGTGGAAGTCGAACCGGCATATCTTGAGCTGAGTGGCTCAGAGGTTGTCGAAGTCCAGGCCCAGGTCCAACGCTGGCGCTGAGTGGGTGAGTGCACCAACGGAAATGCGGTTGACACCTGTCTCTGCAACGGAGCGCACAGTTTCAAGTGTTACACCACCCGAGGCTTCGGTTACGGCGCGTCCGGCACAGAGAGTAACCGCTTCGCGCAACATTTCGGGTGACATATTATCGAGGAGGATTATATCAGCGCCTGCACCAAGCGCTGTCTCCACCTGAGCCAGCGTGTCACACTCAACCTCAACAGCCGCACCACGCACGGCCAGTTCACGAGAGCGTGATACCGCGAGACGGATGTCTCCGCCAATGGCAGCAAGATGGTTGTCCTTTATGAGCACCGCGCTGCGCAGGTCCATGCGATGATTGACACCACCCCCGGCACGTACTGCGTATTTCTCAAGTGCGCGCCAGCCGGGCAGAGTCTTTCTGGTGTCGAGGATCCGGGCGCCTGTGCCCTCCACCGCAGCCACGAAACGATTGGTGAGTGTGGCAATGCCAGAGAGGTGCTGCAGATAATTGAGCGCCGTGCGTTCAGCGGAGAGAATGCCGCGAGCGTGACCCGTCATGAACAGCACCCGGGTGCCCGCGTCGACCCTGCTGCCATCTTCCGCCTCAACACGAAGCGACACGGAAGAATCCATCTGGCGAAATGTCTCCATGGCCAGTTCAAGCCCTGCAATAACGCCGGGTTCACGGGCCACGATGCTACCCCGCACATGCCTGTCGCTCATCACGGTGGCAAGCGTGGAAACATCGTGGGATGCTTCATCCTCCTGCAACGCGATGCGCACCAGCCCGCTCACCTGCAAGGCGGTGAGCGGAAAGGTTGTCGACACGTGCTCTGCAGAACTGATATCACGTGCCGTGACGGGAATGGGAATCCCGTGCGACGGCGTGGGGCGCAGAGGCGGGTGGAAGGATGTCATTCGCCTGGATCATCCGGCCCGAATGGGCTTGGGCCCGAGCCATTGATCGAGACCATGCGCTCAATGGAAAGACGCGCACGGGCTGCGATGTCGTCCGGGACGGTGATGTGGTACTGCAGCTTGGCCAGTGCGTCGCGCACCTTGGGAAGGGTGGTCACCTTCATGAAGGAGCAACTCGCACGGCTGTTGGCAGCGATGAAGTTTTTCTTTGGATTTTCACGGCGAAGTCTGTGCAGTATTCCCACCTCAGTGGCCACGATGAAGGTGTCCCGTCCGCTCTCTTGCGGATAGCGGATCATGCCCTCGGTGGAGAGAATGTGCACATCCTCGGAACTCACTGCACCGGCACTTATGGCCTCCACAACGGGCGTGGAACAGCCACACTCCGGGTGAATGAGAAACGCAGCATCAGGATTCTCTGCGCGCGTCTTGTTGATGTGCTCCGGGTCAATGGCAGCGTGCACGTGGCACTCACCCATCCACACATGAATGTTGTCGCGCCCGGTCTGACGTCGCACATGTGCACCAAGAAACATGTCGGGCAGGAAGAGTATGTCCTGATCGCGCGGAATGGCGTTTATGACGTTCACTGCATTGCCTGAAGTACAGCAGTAATCACACTCTGCCTTTACCTCCGCCGATGTGTTCACATATGCAACCACTGCAGCTCCGGGATGTTCTGCCTTCCACGCCCTCAACTGATCGGCGTTGATAGTTGCCGCGAGTGAACAGCCAGCGGCGAGATCGGGAAGAAGCACCGTTTTTGACGGTGAAAGTATGGCGGCTGTTTCCGCCATGAAATGCACACCGCAGAACACGATGACCTCGGCGTCCGTACTGGCGGCCTCCCTTGAGAGACCCAGCGAATCGCCCACGTAATCGGCCACGTCCTGCACTTCCGGACGCTGGTAATTGTGGGCAAGGATCACAGCGTTGCGACTGCGAGCGAGTTCGTGAATTTCTTCGGCAAGTGCCGGGTCGTAGTTAGTCTCGAGAGTGGTCATGACACCAGTGGAAAACGGTACCGTACGGACTTGCCGCAGGTCACCAGGTTATGTGCCGATTCTGCCATTTCCTGCGAGAGCGGGGAAAATCACTGCGGAAGTGCCCGCCGCGCGACTCTTTGCGCAGCAGCGCGGCCTCCGCAATGAGCAAAGCAGTTGTGCAGAGGTTCCTTTCCTCTGTCGCTCCGGCGGGCAGGCGTTCATCGATCTCTTGCAAGATAGTCAGGCAACGCCTCAGACCGGACGCCGTGCGCGAGATACCCGCATTTTCCCACGTTACCTTGCGGACGGCATCGGCCCCCACCTGCGCCGCACCGCGGTCAATAAGCTCCGGCACCTCCCAGTCGGACTCAGGGGGCACCGGCAGCGACTCGGGCGTGCCCACGAGGTCCCGTGCCACCCGTTCGGCAAAAACCAGGCCCTCCAGAAGTGAATTGGACGCCAGTCGGTTCGCCCCGTGTACCCCCGTTCTGGCAACCTCGCCAACGGCATAGAGCCGCTGCAGGCTGGAGCGTCCGGCAAGATCTGTCACGATTCCACCCATCATGTAGTGAGCGGCCGGTGTGACCGGTATGGGCTCACGGCTCGGATCTATGCCCCGGGCCAGGCACAGTTTTGAGATCCCCGGAAAGCGCGTCAGGAAGCTGCTGCCGAGATGAGTGGCATCAAGCCGGATTGGACCGTTCTTGTGCTGTTCACGAAAGATCTCGCGTGCAACCACATCCCGGGGTGCCAGTTCAGCCAGCTTGTGCCGGTGCAGCATGAAGCGCTCGTTCTTTGCATTGAGCAGCACGGCCCCCTCGCCCCTCACGGCCTCGGAGATGAGCGCGAGCGGGGTTTCGCGCGTGTCCAGAGCGGTGGGATGGAACTGAACAAACTCCATGTCCTCAAGCCGCACGCCAGCCCTGTGGGCAATTGCATAACCATCGCCCGTGGCGACTTCGGGGTTGGTGGTATAGCGGAAAATCTGACCGCAGCCACCACTGGCCAGCACCGTCGCGTCGGCCACGATTTCCACGGGCTCGCCCGCAATCGATGCCCTCACGCCGGCGCATTGAGGGCCATCGCTCCCCTCAACAAGAAGAAGATCCAGCACGCGGGCCGTCTCCAGCACGTCTATGGCTGACGACTCCTTGACCTTTGCCACCAGGGTACGGGCCACTTCGGCGCCGGTCTGGTCACCGTTGGCGTGGACTATGCGGTGCCGTGAGTGGGCAGCTTCCCGACCCAGCTTGAGGTCGCCATGCGGATCCAGGTCAAAGTGCGCTCCCGCCGCCTGGAGTTCCCGAACCAGACTGGGACCCTCTTCCACGAGCACCTGGACCGCTTCACGATCACACAGCGCAGCGCCCGCGGCGAGCGTATCCTGTTTGTGCAGTTCGGGAGAGTCTCCGGCGCCGAGCGCGGCGGCAATTCCACCCTGTGCATAGGCAGTGGCGGAGTCAAAAAGACTCCGTTTTGTGAGCACGGTCACCAAACCATAGTCAGAAGCACGCCATGCGGTGTGGAGACCGGCAACTCCGGTACCGATCACAAGGAACCGGGTGCGAATCCTGTGGGTCATAGTAGTTTCAATCAAAGGCCATGCGGGCTGGATCTGAAGCCCCCGGGCCTGCGGCACGTGAGGTTCACGTAAGTAAGTTGTCAAACCCTGTTTTCCGAATTGTTTACCGAGGAGTCTCATGCGTCTGACGTTCATGGCCGGAACCGCGGCCGCAGCACTGTTTGCCGGGGTCGAGCTGTTGCCAGGGGTGGCTCACGCACAACCCGGCGGGGTCTCATCCGCTTGTACTATCGACCCCAATACCCCCAAAGAGCTTGCTCTGCAGACCCTGTCCATGTCGCGCGTAGGCCTGGCACAAAGCCCGGAAGAGGCCAACAAGATCCTGCAGGGGGTTCTCAAAGAACTTGACACCAAGCCCAAACGCTTCGAGAAGAATCCCACGGGCTACAACTATGTTCTCTCCCAGGTTCTCTCGGCTTACATCGCTGACATGAAAACCGGACCAGCGCCAACGCGCGGCTCGCTTGGCTTTGTCACAGACCCCAACCAGCCGTATGACCTGGTGGAAAATCTTGACGCCACGTTCAAGGCTATAGCGGCCTCCGCTCCGGAGTGCGCTTCAGATGTTGAAGCCATGCGTCAGAACGAAGCCTGGCTGGCACTCACCAAGGCTGCTCTTGATGCCTCCAACGTGGGTCAGCTCGACTCGGCCGAGTATTATGCAAAACGCGCCATGGTGCTTAGCACAGCCAACCCCTACCCGGAGTATGTGCTGGCCAACGTCGCCAATGCACGGAACGACAAGAAAGCAGCCATAGGCCACTGGCAGAAGGTGGTTGAACTCGCTGGCAGCGACACCACTTATTCCGACCTGCACGATGGCTCGCTCTACTACATAGCCATGACGCAATACGAGCTTGCATCAAGCCTGAGTGGCGCAGAGCAGGTTGCTGAGGCAAAGGATGCCGCCGCCTCGCTCAAGGCACTTTTCCTGGCCAACATGGACTCTCCGGATGCTGTGAGCATGCTGCAGGCATGGTCGGAGTCGCTGCGCATGGCCGGAGACACTGCCAACATTCAGCAGGTATACGCAGATCTCCTTCAGAACCCCGAGGGTGCCAGTGACCTCACCTTCACCATGGCCGGCGTAATTGCCACGCAGCTAAATCGCGGCGAAGACGCACTCAAGCTCTTTGAACTGGCTGCTCAGAAGAACCCCTACAACCGGGATGCGCAGCGCAACATTGCCGTCACATTCCACGGCAGAGACATGTTCCAGGAGATGATCGAGCCCACGAGAAAGCTGGTGGAGCTGGACCCCAACAACTACGACGCGTGGATGATGTTCGCCTACTCGGCACAGGGACTGGGCAAGAAGGCCACCGATGCCAAGGTAAAGCAGGCCTGGACCGACAGCTTGGTCAAGTATCAGAACTTTGCCGACAGTCTGCCCGTAAAGGTTGAGGTAGCGAACTTCACCAGAGGCAGCAAGACTGCATCGGTAAGTCTGTCGCTGGAACAGGTGGCGCCATCGGCTGGCAACTACTCCGTCACGGCGGAGTTTCTGGATGCGGCCGGCAACGTTGTGGCGAGTGGCACCGAGTCGTCAGGATCCATCCCCACTGGAGAGCACAAGACGGTCACCATCAATGTATCGGGCGAGAAGATAGTGGGCTTCCGATACAAACCACTTAGATAGGGCGGCAAGACCTCCCGAGCAGCACAAATGCAAACGGGCAGGGTGATTTCGGACTGTTTCCGTCATCACCCTGCCCTTTAGCTTTTACCCCAACATGGTAACAACCACGAACGACCAGGAACGCGAGCCCACTGCTTTCAGCAAGCTCGCGGTCCTTATGGTAACGGCCTTCATCGACATGCTCGGCATGCTGATGATCATACCGTTGCTGCCGTTCTACGCGCAGGATCTCGGTGCCGGCGGCTTTGTGGTGGGATTGCTGGTGAGCTCCTTCAGCATTGCCCAATTGATGAGCGCTCCAATCTGGGGACGCTTCAGTGATCGTTACGGCCGCAGGCCCGCACTCATGGTGGGGCTCAGTGCGAGTGTGGTGGCTTATGTGGTCTTTGCATTTGCCGACAGCCTCTGGCTGCTCTTCCTGTCAAGAATCGTACAGGGCGCCGGTGGAGGCACTGTAAGTGTCATTCAGGCCTATGTGGCCGATGCCACACGCCCGGAAGACAGGGCCAAGAGCCTGGGGTGGCTTTCGGCAGCAACCAATGCGGGTGTGGCCATAGGTCCGGTAATAGGAAGCTGGGTACAGCACCTCAACACGCACACTCCGGGCCTTGTTGCGGCGGGACTCTGTCTGATCAACATAGCCTTCGTTCACAAGTACCTGACCGAGATAAGAAAGCCCGCGAAAGCCGAGGCGCTGGTTGATTCTCAGGACGCGCGTCCAGTGCGCCGAAGTTCGCGAGAGGCAGTGCTGCGTGTGGTGACCAGGCCGCGCGAAGCTGCCTCACGGCTGATTTTGATCTATGCCACCGCCATGGGATCATTTCAGGGTACGAATGCAATACTGGCGCTCTTCCTTGCGTGGCGCTTTGGTGTCACCGCCGACACGATCGGTTATTTCTTTCTTTATATCGGCGTGCTGAGTGTTGTAATTCGTGGTCTGCTGCTGGGTTGGCTGGTGGACAGCGTTGGTGAACCAAGACTGAGCCGTGCCGGTCTGGTCTTTCTTGGTCTGGGCTTGATAGGCATATCGCTCTCCTACGATTACGTGACTCTGGCAATAGCCGTGGGCATGCTGCCACTGGGCACAGCCTTCACATTTCCCTGTGTCACCGCCATGCTTTCACGTGTAACCAGCAGCAATGAACGTGGTCTCTACATGGGCGTGCAGCAGACCTATGGCGGCATCTCACGCGTGGCATTCCCAATACTGCTTGGTGCGGTTTTCGATTCCTTCGGCAAGCCAACACCTTTCATCATCAGTGGCCTGCTGGCTTTTGCAGCACTTGGTCTGGCGCGTGACCTCGAAAGCTACGCACCACGCATAATACACACTGCCTGACACACATCGTTACCGCACACCGTTCACACACACGCTTCGCACGCACGCCCAACACACACAGCATGAGATTCAAGCGAAGAGCAGGTGTCCTGCTGCATCCATCTTCACTTCCCGGAACGGGTGGAGTGGGCGATCTGGGCCCACAGGCGCTGCGCTTCGTAAACTGGCTGGAAGAAGCAGGGGTGAAGATCTGGCAGATGCTGCCACTGGGCCCCACCGGCTTCGGTAACTCACCCTATCAATGCTTCTCGGCCTTCGCCGGCAACCCATTGCTTATTCACGTGCCCGGCTGGTCGGGTCCGTTTCCGTTGCACACGGTGGACTTTGCTGGCGTGCTTCCGGAGAAAACGCGTGCACGGGAGCAGTGGCTGAAAAGCCAGACGTCCGACGGGAAACTCGATGCCTTTGTGAGTGAGAACGCATATTGGCTGAATGACTTCGCTCTGTTCATGTCGCTAAAAGAAGCGCACGGGCACACACCCTGGTGGACATGGGAAGCTGAGTACGCACAACGCGATTCTGCTGCTCTCGAGAGCTGGCGAGGCAGCCATAAGCAACAGATTCGTCTTATCTGCAAGGAGCAATACGTATTTCATGAGCAGTTCATGAGCCTGAAGCAGCACTGCATGCAACACGGCGTGGATCTCATGGGCGACCTGCCCATTTACGTGGCTCACGATTCTGCAGATGTGTGGTCCAGACCCGAACTGTTCACACTCAATCCAGACGGCACACTGAAAGTGCAATCGGGAGTGCCACCCGACTACTTCAGTGAAACCGGCCAGCGCTGGGGCAATCCGCTGTACAACTGGGACGTCATGCGGGAGCAGAACTACGAATGGTGGACAGCCCGCGTGCGCAGGGCACTTTCATTATTTGACATCATACGTCTGGATCATTTTCGCGGCTTCGAGGCCTTCTGGGAAATACCGGGCGATGCGCCCACTGCCGTTGAAGGACGCTGGCGCAGCGGACCCGGTGCGGCATTGTTTGATGCACTGAAAGAAGCTTTAGGACAACTGCCGGTTGTGGCAGAAGATCTGGGTTACATAACTCCCGAAGTCGAAGCACTTCGAGGCCGGTTGGAATTTCCGGGAATGTGCGTTCTTCAGTTTGCGTTTTCTGATCCCGCTTCACCCTACCTGCCACATCATCATACGGTCAACACGGCGGTATACACAGGCACGCATGACAACGATACTACCATTGGCTGGTGGCGGGGCGCGAACAGAGAGTTTGCCATGGAATACATGGAGCATCCGGCCGCAGATGACTCGCGCATAAACCGGGCCATGATTCGTTGCGCACTGGCTTCGGTTGCCGACACTGCCGTGATTCCCATGCAGGACATCCTGGGACTTGGCAGTGAGGCGCGAATGAACATGCCCAGCAGAGAAAGCAACAACTGGCGCTTTCGGTTTTCCTGGGATCAGCTCACACCCGGCATGACGGACAGGTTACGGCATCTGGTCATGCTATACGACAGATGAATCTGGCGGGGTAGCAGGGTGTAAGACTCAGCGCTGATGAGGCACATCAACCTCGCCATCACGCGGAGGTTCCCATGCGAAGGTGAGCACCATAGCCACGATCCAGCCAATCACCGTCCAGCCCAGCAGAAGGTTGATGAGGACGATCTTCTTTATTCGGCTGCTCTGGCGCTGCCATGCCAGCAAACTTGGCAGTATGTAAAGAGCAGCCAGAACAACGATCATTACCCCGCCCTTGGGCAGCCCGCCCCCTGAGTATCTCGTGGCGGGATCAATGCCGTCACTAAGCTGAGTAATTGCTGAGAGCACCATGCAGACAATATCTCGTTGTGAGGCCGGACGGAACAGTGCAAACACTCTTGCCATGTTCGCACTGGGCGCTTTGTTTTGACGACCGACTGTAAACAGTCGGTTTCCGGGTGGCATCATGGCCATCCTCAGTTCCACCTTGCAATCGATTGACGAAGCCACCATGTCCTCCGACCGTCGAAGCTTCCTGAAACGAGCTGGTTTATCGGCTGCAGCGCTCAGTGCAGCACCTGCAATCGCGAGTGCTGAGCACAGCCATACCGGGCATACCGGCCACTCACAGGCTGACCACTCTACGAAACTTGAGTTGGGTTCATTCCGCAGGGGCGTAAACGGAGAGCTGCAATCGCTGATAATCCAGCCACCATTGCCCTGGGATCTTACATGGCCCGGGAAAATCACGGGTAAGCACCGCGCAATGTTCGATATTGACGAGGTTGCCGACGGCATTGGCGTGTATCGAGCCGGGTTATGGGCAGCCCAGTACAGCATGGGATTTGGAGCGAGTGAAGCGGACCTTTCAAAGGTTCTTGTGGTGCGTCACAACGCTGTTCCGTTGTTGATGATCCAGGATTTCTGGTCGAACTACAACGTTGGCGAGGCTCTCAAGATCAAGAATGACGACGGAAGCATTGTTAAGCACAATCCCGTGCTGCCACCTCCCGATGCAGCAGGAGGCAGCAAAGGGAACCCCTTCACTCTTGATGTACTCATAGGGCAGGGAGCCATTGTTCTGGGCTGCGGGCTCGCATTTGGCATGATCTCCTCATTGGTTGCCAAACAGGACAAGATCAGCCTTTCCGTGGCCTATACGAAAGCCACAACCATGCTGGTACCAGGCGTAATAATGCAGCCGTCGGGCATTTTTGCCAACGTGCTGGCCCAGGAGCATGGTTGTGTATTCGTGAAAGCTGTTTGAGATCTACATCGAAAGCTGCTTCGGGAACTGCTTTGGGAACTGCTTCACCACCCTGCCCTCAGACTGCGTCCGAGAGCGAGGTGAAGTTGAAGTCACGCACCTTTATGGCCGGCATGAACACTGCACGGCCTGTGGATGCGCTTTCTGATGAATTGATGCGCACCGTGGGGCCCAGATCTTCAAGATTGTTCAGGAAGAAGATGGGGCTCTCGTTGTAGCGGAAGTTCTTGATAGGGTGTGTTACCTTACCGTTCTCAATCAGGAAAGTACCGTCGCGAGTAAGACCCGTGTACAGAATGGTGCGCGGGTCAACGCCTCGTATGTACCAGAACCTGGTTACCAGTACTCCGCGTTCGGTGCTGCTTATCATCTGTGCAAGGCTTGAAGACCCGCCCAGCATCCTGAGGCTGCTGGGACCTCCAAAGCCTCCGCCACCGGCACGCGTGGCCGCAACTCCCTTCTTCTCCGCCCAGTAGCGGTCGTAGTTGAGGTTCTTGACCACGCCGTTCTCTATCCACACCACTTTCTCCAGTGGCTGTCCGTCAGCGTCATAGCCGCTGCCGAGGCTGGGTGAATCTGCCGGATCACTGAGCAGTGTTACACGCTCATCGACCACCTTGAGCCCGATCTTGTTGCCGCCGCCGGGCCTGGAAAAAAAGGAACGTCCCTCATCGGCAGCACGGGCCTGCATAGCGCCTGTGATGAGTTGAACCAGATTACCCACAGCCGTGGGCTCCAGTATGGCTGTGTAGCGACCCGGCTCAATGCCCACCGGGTTGCGTGAATCCCGGGCCTTCTGCACGGCAGTGGCAGCCAATTGAGCCGCGTCTATCTCAGAAAAGCTGTTGCCATCACTGCAGGCCCAGCCAGACCCGGTGCCGTCGGGTGAGCGCACTGTGGCTGTCATGGACACAGAGTTCGACACGTCGTAGGCGAACAGGCCCTTTGAGTTGGCCATGGCGGTGGCACCAGCTCGGCATTCGATGAAGCCGGTAGCCACGAGGTCGTTCGTTCTGGCGAGTTCCGTAACGATCTTTGCCGCTGCTGCACGATCTGCCGGGCTGGGAATATCCAGTGGCCGCTGGCGCATTGCCGGATACTGCTGCGGCCCAAGCTCGGGCATGCGTTCCGGATTGGGTGGAACGAGCTTGGCTATCTCGTGCGCCTGCTTTGCCGCCGCAGCCAGTGAAGCCTCGTCGAGCCTGTTGGTGTTCACACTGGCAGACCTGTTGTCAACCACTGCTGTGATGGTGACCTGCGTGTCCTGGTTCTCGCCCGACGTGGTGACCTGATTGAGTGCAAATCGCGTGTCTGCCCGCGCGCCACTGCTTATGGAGACGCGGGTTTCATCCGCTGTGGAATTGCGGAGCACGCGCTGGGCAATCTCCTGTGCTTCAGCGCGGGAAAGAACACTTATCGGCGCAAACAGTGTGCGTGGTGCGCTGCTCATGCCGTCCTCCCGGTGTTGATCACGTTCACCTGCTGGAAAATGGCCGGCACGCAGCCATGGCTCACAGAATTGGACTGAGATGGCTGTCCCTTGCCATCACCAAAGGCACCGCCCAGGTGGTAGCTGTCCGGACCGCCAATGGCCTTGAGGCCCGCCCAGAAATCAGGAGTACGGAACTGGTAGGCAACATCTTTCAACTGGCCCACAATCTTTCCACCCCTGATTTCATAGAAGATCTGACCGCCGAACTGACCGTTGTAGCGCTGCTGGTCAATCGAGAAGGAACCATCACCCACAATACCTATGCCGCGGTCGACCTTGGCAATCATGGACTCCCATGTGTCGGTGTTGTTGCCGGGCTGCAGGCTCACGTTGGGCATGCGCTGGAACTGCACGTCCGCCCAGCTCTGTGCATACGAGCAGCCGTAGGAGCGCACGGGCTTGCCAACGCTCTTGTAGTAGTCTTCCATCATCGTGGCCTGTTCACGCGTGGTCTGGTAGTCCACGAACACGCCGTTCTTTACTATGTCGAACTTGACCGGCTTCACGGCCTCATCATCCCAGCCTATGGCACCCAGCGAGCCATGCTGTTCACGGTCGCCCACAATGTTCATGAGTTCGGAGCCGTACTTCATCTTGCCCAGCACCGCATCAGGCGGAGCAATGAAGCTGGTGCCGGCATAGTTGGCTTCAAAGCCAAGCGCACGATCGAGTTCGGTGGGATGACCAACCACTTCGTGAATGGTGAGCCAGAGGTTGGACGGGTGGAGCAGCAGATCATAGCGCCCCGGTTCCACAGACTTGGCGCCCAGCTTCTGCACTGCAAGTTCCGCCCACTCGGGGGCGCGCTCCACCAGTCGGCTGCCCGTAACGTGCTCATAGCCCAGACCACGCGGTGCCACCTCGTTACTGGCCACCGACTGGAAGTCTGAGAAGTCGGACGAGACCGCGGTGATATTCATGCCGGGCTGTGCCCGGTAGATGGTTTGCACCACGTACGAGCCGTCGGTGGTCATGAGCGACTTTTCTTCGCGCAGGAAGAACATGCTGGAGTTCACCGACTGCACGCCCTTCACCTTGAGTGCGGCCTCGTTGGCCGCCAGCAAGAGGGCGACCTTGTCGGGGATGGCAACATCGAAGGGATCCACCTGTATGGGGCTTTTCCATTCGCCGGTCTGATTGCCCGGTGTGGGTGCCAGAACCACGGGCCTGAGCTGACTTGCACGATTGGCGCGGGCCTGGCCGAGCGCCAGTTCGGTGGTTTTCATGATACTGTCGCGATCCACCTTGTTCGTGGCCGCGAAGCCCCAGGCGCCGTCAACCAGTGTGCGTACACCAATACCGTAGGTGTCCGTGTCAGAGACACCCTGCACAATCCGGTCACGGGTGCTGACGTTTTGCTGACGACGGGCGGCCACGCGGACATCAGCGTAAGAGGCACCGCCTGAACGTGCAGTGTTCAAGGCAACTTCCATGAGCGCCTTGATGGCCGGGTCGTCTACTGGTGGCAGGTCGGATGGCGGCACCAGGAGCCCGGAAGAGCTACGGGCCAGCAGCGGTGACGTGGCGGCCATGGTTCCGGCAGCCACGGCCGCGCCGACCTTGAGAAAATCTCGGCGTGATCTGGTCATGGGGGTTGGATAAGGGTGAGCCGGAATATAGCCCTTCTGGTCGACCACACGGGACACCGGATATCCGTTTGACACCATGCCCAAGCTCCGGGAACGGGCCATCCACAGTAACTGAAGCCTGCTTTCAGCTCATCAGGTCTTCAGTCCGGGCTCGCTGTCAATGACTGCCCGGGCTATCTCCACCATGCGTACCGAACGATCCTGACTGCTCCGCTGCATGATGCGATAAGCTTCCTGTTCGCTGGTGCCCGTACGCCGCATGAGAATGCCCTTGGCTCTCTCAATCAGCTTTCTTGATTCGAGTTGCTGCCTCGCCTCGTTCGCTTCGCGCTTGGCATTCACCAGCTCCCTTGCATGGCTGACTGCCATCCGCAGCGTGGCGTCGAGAGTGGCGGGTGGAGTGGGCTTGGGAAGCAAAGCCACAGCGGTACTGCGTGTGACGTCTGCCGTGGAAAGTGATAGCGACAGGTCGCCGGTAATGAGCACCACAGCAGTTCCCGGAAGAGCTTCTGCGATCTCCTCAGCAGCCTGAACACCGCTTGCCCCGGGCATGTGCATGTCCAACAGCACCGCATCAGGCATAAACTGGCGTGCACACTCGATGGCTGCAGTGCCGGTTTCAACTTCTGCCACCACCAGGTGACCAAGTGAACCGAGAAGCTCCACCATGGTGCTTCTTTCCGATGCATTATCTTCTGCTATGAGTACTCGAATGATCGAGGGTATATCCGACATGACTTGCTAAGTGAGTGAGTCAACAAATGTTCACATTCCAAATGTGCGCCTTCAGTTCATCCACACGCAACGGCTTGTGTAATACGAACTGGATGCCGGACAGATCTGTATCGCTTACGGACGGCTGCCATCCACTTACAACTCCAATGCTCAAGGCAGGGTTGAGGACGCGAACCTCACGGATGAGCTCGACTCCACTGCCATCCGGCAAATCCAGATCAGTGAGCATGACATCGTATGCCGGGCCACCGGTGGCAGACAGCAGCAGTTCTCTCGCTTCCTTCAAGCTGCCCACATCGTCAACAACGTGACCCTCGCCCTCAAGAATCCTTCGCATCAGCGCACGACTCTCCACGTGATCCTCCACCAACAGCACACGCCTGGGACCACCTCTGGCCTCCACACTTCGGGGCCCAGCAGCTGCCTCCCGACTTTCCGGTACCGCCGGGAAACGCAGCACCACGGTCGTACCACTGCCCTCCGCAGAGTCCAACTCCATCACCGCTCCATGGGATCTCACTATACCATAGGCCTCGGCCAGACCGAGTCCCTTCCGCGTTCCGTGATGCGTGGTGAAAAACGGTTCCAGAGCCCTCGACATCACCGCCGGGCTCATTCCCACTCCAGAGTCCCGCACCGTGACGCTGACCACTCCACCCTCCACATCACAGCCCAGTACAAGATCCCCTCCCCGTGGCATGGCATCCAGAGCGTTTCTGATGATGTTGACCAACAGCCTGCGAACGCTCCCCTCGACACCAAGAATCCGGGTGTCAGGCCTGAGATCAAGTTTAAGGTCCACGCCAGAGTCCCCGGCTCCGGCGGCAGGTAGCTGCAACTGATCGTCTTCTGATAAGCCGGCCATCAGCAAAGACAGATCCACCACCTTCGCAGAAGAAAGATCCATGAGCTGTTGACGCACAAAGCTTCTTATCGGCAGTGCTAGGGCTTCATTACTTTCCACGGCTGCGATAATTCGGGACGCATGCCTGAGCACCGCATCAGGTGAGTCCGGGCTCTGCTGCAACAGATAGGCACTGGCCATTATGGAATTGAGGACATTGTTCATTTCATGCATAATGGCTGCTACCACGCCACCCATGGCCTCAAGGCACAGGTCTTCGTTAGCCATGCGGTCCGCAGACGCAGGGCTGTTCCCACCCATCTCCGTAAGTTGCCCAACCCGGATCTTCATCTTTTCCCTGCCCTGAACCGTTCATGCGGGAATCTCGCGCGGAACGGAAAATACTGATCATCGCCCGAGAAGCGGGACACTTTGCAATCAGCGTCCACTGCGAACTACGTGTCCACCCGGTAAGTTGCTGAGATGTCGAGTCAGTTCCGTAGCAATCTCATCCGTGTGCTGCTCAGCGAGGTCGTGGTCCTGATCCTTCTGGGATGGCTACAGTCACGTTACACCCCCTGAGTCGATGCACTGGATCAACTGGGTGATCGTAGCGGCCTATCTGACCGTGGTTATTGGCGACGGGCTCCGGCGCACGCGCGGGACCAAAGACATAGAGGGCTATTTTCTAGCGGGTCGTTCGCTGCCGTGGTGGGCGGTGGGACTCAGCGTCATGGCCACTCAGCTCTCCGCCATAACGCTCATAGGCACAACCGGTCAGGGCGCCACAGACGGCCTGCGCTTCGTGCAGTTCTATTTCGGGCTGCCCATAGCCATGGTGCTGTTGGGTGTGACAATAGTCCCGTTTCTGCACAAGGCAAAAGTCTACACCGCCTACGAGTTTCTCGAGCGACGCTTCGACAGCCGCACGCGATCGCTCACCAGCCTGCTCTTCCTGCTGTCAAGGGGCATGTCCTGCGGCACGATCATAGCCGCGCCCGCCGTGGTGCTCTCAGCAATCTTCGGCTGGGACCTCATCTGGTGTGCACTCCTCATTGGCATCCCCACAATTATCTACACCGTTCTTGGCGGTGTTGAAGCCGTGGCCTGGGCCGACGTGAAGCAGATGTTCGTGATTGTGTTCGCCCTGCTTGCCATAGTCATCGTGCTCATTGTGCACATGCCTGTGCCATTGGATGATGCACTGCGTGCTGCCGGTGCCACGGGACGCATGAGAGTCTTTGATTTTTCGTTCTCGCTCACCGAAACATATACTTTCTGGTCGGGCATTCTGGGCGGCACATTTCTCATGCTTTCCTATTTCGGGACTGACCAGAGTCAGGTACAACGCTATCTGGCTGCCAAGTCGGTGGACGAAGCCCGTAATTCTCTTCTTATGAGCGCCTATTGGAAGATTCCCCTTCAGGCGCTCATTCTGATAGTTGGCGTTCTGGTGTTCCTCTTCTACACCTTCAGCCCGGCCCCTCTGCTGTACAACCCGCGTCACGACGCGGCACTTCAGGCAGCACAGCCCGCTGCATACGCCGAACTGGAATCACGCTACACTGCGGCCCTGTCTGCACGCGAACGGGCGGCACGTGACATAAGTGGTGCGCAGTCTGCTGCGGCACTCAGTAATTTCGCCGAACAAAACACCAGAGTTGAGGAAGTCAGGCAACAGGCTCTGGATGCCGTTGAAAGCGTTACCGGAGAGAGTTCGCGCGATGTGAACTACATCATGCCACGGCTTGTGCTGGACAACCTGCCACTGGGTTTCGCCGGCATCTTCCTCGCGGCGGTACTGGCTGCGGCCATGTCAAGCATAGCGGCGGAGCTGAACTCGCTTTCCACCGCAACCGTGGTGGACTTTTATCAGCGCTGGTACCGGCCGGAGGCTGGCGAGAAGGAACTGCTTCACGCCGGCCGGATCGCCACTGCGCTCTGGGGTATTTTTGCCTGCGTGATTGCATTGTATGCGGCAACATTGGGCTCACTGATAGAAGTGGTGAACCGCTTCGGCTCATTCTTCTACGGTTCCATTCTGGGTGTGTTCATGCTGGCCATGGGATCACGCGCCAACGGTCGCGGTGCGTTTTATGGTCTGCTGGCTGGCATGACTGCAGTTGGAGCCGTGTCTTTCGGTGCCCCGTCGGTGAGCTTTCTATGGCACAACGTGATTGGAGCTGTGGTTGTGTACGCAGTGGGAAGTCTCATGGGTGGCCGCAGGCCTGCAGTCACAGCTTGATACACTTCAACAACACGCTATATGCGGCCCGTATATATACGGACCACATATACTGTGTAGCATGATAGCCAACGTAATGACAGCGTTGGCGAATGGATTTGCTTGTACGTTTCGGCGCAACAGTGCGGCAGTTGCGGCTCCTGGCCGGCTATTCGCAGGAGTCGTTTGCCGACCTTCTCAACATGCACCGCAATTACATCGGCACTGTGGAGCGGGGCGAGGCCAACGTCACGCTCGAGAACATGCAGCGCATTGCGTCGGGCCTCAAGTTATCGCTGGGCGAGCTTTTCACGGCGATGGAGTCCACGGAGGATACCCCGGACAACAAGGCTGCGGACCTGACCCTGGAACCCGGAGCCGACGCAAGGAAGGTCGTCGCTGATCCACACAAGAGCCGTGACACCTCCCACACAGATCATCTCCACATTCTAAAGCCCGCACTTGATCGCGTGGCAGAGGCGCGGCACGCCCTGGAAGCCGTTGAACGCCAATTGGCCCGGCTCGAAAGGGCAGAAAAGGCCGGTAATACCCGAAATGCTGGAAGAACGGAGAAGCTTGAGAACAACGAAAAGGCAGCGAGCCCAGCCAGAGCATCAAAGCCGCGTTCCAGGCCAAGACAGAAACGCGGCAATCGCTAAACCGCGGTGCCCTTACCTGGCGCCTGATACCAGATTGACCAGCAAACGGGCGGCTCCGGGCACACCAGCGGGAAACTGGCGGAAGAGAGCCAGCGTCACGTACACATAGCGCCCGCTGCCAAACTGCGCCGCGAGAAGTGAGCCGTTGTTGACCGGCTCACCCGGGTCGTTCATGGCCAGCAGACCTGTGTAATGCGAATCGAAGGTACTTGGCATATAGGTGGAACGTTCCTGCACCCAGCCTTCCCAGTCTCGAGCGGAGATCTTGTTGGGGCTTGAGAGCAGTGGATTCGCGGGTTCCAGAACGGTTACAGGCGCCTGCTCGATGGTTACCCTCGCAGCCGGTCGCGTCCACTGCATGGGATAGGGCATCACGGGGAATCTGCTCATGTCCTGTGCACCGTATTGCACCACGAGCGTACCACCGCGTTCCACATACTCCATGAGGCGCGGGTTCTGGCGCAGCATCTCGGGGTTGGACTCGTATGCTCTGGGGCCCACCACAATACTGGTGAATCCCGAAAGATCTGTTGTAGCCAGTGCTGATGGGTCCAGACGCTCTGCAGGGATGCCGAGCTGCCTGAGGGCATCAAGGCCGCCATCCGCAACGCCCAGTATGTAGCCCACCCGAATACCCGTGGGGATGGCCACGCTGACCGCAGAATAGAGCGTATTGCTGGCACCATAGAGATGCATGGGCCTGATATGGTCGTAGCTTATTGTGCTTTCAGACATTGTTGCCGACACACCCTCGTGGTACGCAACGGCCCGAAGCTGGTGAGCGCCTTCCTTCAAACTGCCACTGAGGTGGAAGCTCACAACTGCAGAGCCGCTCGCAGGCAGTACGCGCACGCGCTCAATGGAGTCGGCCTTGAGCCCCTCCGGTACTTCGAGGCGCACACGCAGGGATACTTGATCCGGATAGGACGACTGCACGCGCACCTGCACTTCACGATCAACAGGAACATCCGCGCTCAGATATTCAACTCCGCTCGCCAGGTTCGTGATAATACCGGGAACCGCCGCAACCGGAACCTGCTGATCACCCTTCACCGGATCGGCGTAGTGGTAAATGACCGGTACCACCACTGACGTGGCAACACCGCCCACGTTCAGGGAAACCGCTGCCTGAGTGGCCAGAGAGGCTTCACGCTGCGCCTCATCACGCGAATCGAGGGATGCAAGGAACCAGTCATGTCCCTGTCTGCCGCGAGCACGCCACCACGGAGTATCGGGACTGGAAGCAACCGCATAACGGGTGAGCGAGGCAGTGCTGTCCGGAGCTACCTGTACGCGCACAGCCTCACTGGTACCGGGCGTCGTACCCAGCATGCTGGCAGCGGTCAGCTCTATGAGTGTGCGCCCACGGTTGTAGATTCTCAGGTTTACCGCGAGTGAATCATTGACGTTGCGCTTGGATGCTTCGCGAACGGGAAATGTCGCCTTTGTTGCGGTGGCTTCCACAGCCACGCCCGCAGCGGCCAGAAGCGCCTGCTGGGTACGATCAATGGCAAGCGACAGTGCGTCCCACAGTTCGGGGTTTGCCTGAGTGGACAACCTGCTTCCAAGACTGGCAGCATCTCCGGCAATATCAGAAGCAAGCGCTGCCGGTGCTGACCCCAGGGCTTCACGTACCGATCGGAACTGCTTCAAGGCGCGCGCAAGTTGCGGCACCAGAGGTGAGGGATCGTCCGTCTTGTAAGTCGCGCGGGCTGAAGCAACTGCAGCCAGTGCGGAATCAAGAACCGGCGCCACTCTCACCGGCACTGCCCGCCTGCGCCCAGCCCAGGTAGTGTCAACGCCATCAAAAAGGGTTCTTTCATCATTCGGATTGTCCGGACCCACTCTGCTGGCCTCCCGAATGAGATAGGTCCACATCACACCCTTGCGCTGCAGCACTCCAAAGCCCTGCGACTTGTGCTGTGAGCGACTCTCCGCTGCTATCTCGTAGTAGCTGCGCCCAAGGAGCGGATCGTACTTGCCGGTGTTGATGCGCAGATTGGCTGTGTTGGGTGACTGACGTCCGCTGCGGTAGAACTTGAGCGGTGTCCACGGCAGCCCATAGTCTTTTACGGGAAAGCGCAGTGTATCTCCTGCCAGATCCCATGCTTCGCGTGCAAGTATGCCAGACACCTGATGATGGCCATGGCCATCTCGTGGAGTGCCACTGAAGAAGGCCACGATCACGTGCGGGCGATAGGCGCGAACCACGCGCACCACGTCGCCAAGTATGCTGTCGTGGGGCCAGTGCTGGAATGTTTCTTCGGCGTTCTTGCTGAACCCGAAATCGTAGGCTCTGGTAAAGAACTGCCTGCCACCATCAATGCGTCTGGCGGCGAGCAGTTCCTGTGTACGGATAGCACCCAAAGACTCACCCAGTTCATCGCCAATGAGGTTCTGACCCCCATCACCGCGCGTGAGCGACAAATAGGCAGTTTCAACGTGTTCGCCGCGTGTGAGCCAGGCAATGAGTGGCGTGTCTTCGTCGTCGGGGTGTGCGGCAATGGTGAGCACGCGCCCGGTGGTTCCAATTCCGTCCAGCTTGGAACCAAGCAATGCAGCCCCGCGATCTACAAGTCCCGTACCCCACTGGGCCCGGGCACTTGACGGAAGGCAGGTCAAAGCCACACAAACAGCAAGCGCCGTGACCACGGCCACGGCGCTGTGTTTGTGAATTGCTTTGCCTCTAACTGCGGAGTCAGTCAGGAAAGCAAATGTCATCAGATACTACCTCGTCACGCCAACGGCCACCTGGCCGAGCGCCATTTCTTCGGTGTCCATGACGGCGGCAACAATGCGCGCCTGCTCGACCTTGTGTGCATCAGCGTAGCCCTCTGCCGGGCTTGCACGCTCCGGGCGCCCGGTATAGCGCACACCAACCGCAGCGCCTGCCGACGCACGAAGTCTGGGCTGCACCCATGTCCACGCACCCTGATTCCTGGGCTCTTCCTGAGCCCACACCACCTGCTCAACAGACGGATAGCGGTCCATGAGGCTCTGAATGGCTTCATGCGGCCATGGATAGAGTTCTTCAACCCGCACCAGAGCCACCATGCTGCTGCGATTGGCCACATGAGCCAGATCGTAGTAGATCTTGCCTGAGCAGAACACCAAACGTCTCACCTCCGCGCGGCTCTGAGAGGTGATCGGATCGTCAATCACTGGCTGAAACTCACCCTGCACCAGCTCTGACGGATGAGACGCAGCTTCAGCCAGGCGCAGCATCGACTTGGGCTGAATTGCTATGAGCGGCCGCCGCTCCTGACGCAGCGCGTGCCTGCGCAGCAAGTGGAAGTACTGAGCAGGAGTACTGCAGTAGGCCACCGTCATGTTGTTTTCTGCACAGAGCTGGAGAAAACGCTCAAGGCGTGCACTGGAGTGCTCAGGACCCTGTCCCTCATAACCGTGCGGCAGCAGCATGACGAGCCCACTGTCCTGGCCCCACTTGGTACGGTCGGCCACTATGAACTGGTCAATCATGGTCTGACCCATGTTCACAAAGTCGCCGAACTGAGCTTCCCAGAGCGTGAGTGTGTCTGTGGCGACGGTGCTGAATCCGTACTCGTAACCGAGAACTGCCATCTCGGACAGGGCCGAGTTGAAGATCTCGATGGAGCCTCTGGCGCCGGGAATATTGGCGAGCGGTGTGTACTTGCTGCCGTTCTCGGAGTCGTTGAGCACGGCATGACGATGCGAGAACGTACCACGCTCCACGTCCTGGCCGGTGAGCCGCACCGACACACCATCCAGCAGCAGGCTGCCGAAGGCAAGAGCCTCTGCGTGGCCCCATTCTATGCCGTGGTGTCCCGCCATTGCTTCGCGCCTGCGTTCGAGCTGCTTTACAAGGCGCTTGTTGGGCGAAAACTCCTGCGGCCACTGCAGCAGCGATTCGTTGACGAACTGCAGTCTTTCGAGTGGCACCGATGTTTTCACCGGGGCCGGTACCGGAGCTGGCTCGGCGGGCCATGGGGCGTGCAATTCACTGCCCAGCAGTGACTGCTTGAAGCGTGCGTGAATCTCAGCGTAATGATCCATCACCTCGCGTTCCATGGCTGCAGTTTCGTCGGCCGTCATGACTCCTTCGGCAACGAGCCTGTTGGCCCACACCTGCGGCACCGTGGGGTGCTCACGTATCAGTGCGCTGCGCAAGGGCTGTGTGTAACTGGGTTCATCGCCCTCGTTATGACCATGACGGCGGTAGCCCACCAGATCAATCAGCACGTCCTTCCTGAACGTGGTTCTGTAGGCAGCAGCCAGACGCGCTGCCATGAGACAGGCTTCAGCGTCGTCAGCGTTCACATGGAAAATGGGGATCTCGAATCCCTTGGCCAGATCGGACGCATAGTAGGTTGAGCGACCGTCACCGGGGTTGGTGGTGAAACCGATCTGGTTGTTGACGATTATGTGAATCGTCCCGCCGGTTCTGTAGGCGTTCAGGTGTGAGATGTTGAGTGTTTCAGCAACTATGCCCTCACCCGGGAAAGCAGCATCACCATGAATTGCGATTGGCACCACAGAGTGTTCGTTGCGGGCGCCGTGTTGGCCCGGGATGCGCTGGCGCGCACGTACCACACCTTCAATAACGGGGTTCACCACTTCCAGGTGAGACGGGTTGGGAACCAGGCGCAGCGTTATGTCGTGCCCACCGATATTCCGGCTGCCCGTGAAGCCCATGTGGTACTTGACGTCACCCGTACCTGCTTCGCCACCACCACTGGGACGGCCCTCGAACTCCTTGAACAGCGCCTCGAAGGGCATGCCCATAACCTGTGTAAGCACATTGAGGCGACCTCTGTGTGCCATCCCCACAACGATCTCCTGCGCACCCGAAGCAGAAAGCATCTGCACGATCTCGTCCAGCACGGGTATGAGGGAATCGTTGCCTTCCACCGAAAAGCGTTTGTAGCCCTGGTATGCCCGGCCCAGAAAACGTTCCAGGCCGTCCACCTCGTTGAGGCGGTGAAGCACGAGTTTTTTCTCGTCTGCCGTGAGCAGTCTTGTGAGCTGACCTGCCCTGAAGGCCTTGCGGAACCAGTCGCGTTCCTCGTTGACCTCAAGGTGCCATACCTCCAGGCCGATGCGCGAAGAATAGACCTCGCGCTTGCGCTCAATGACCTCCCGGGCGGTGGCGAAGCGGTCATCGTCCAAAGCCGCGCCGGGGATGGTGGAGAGATCAGCTTCGCTCAGCCCATGTGATTCGGGCTTGAGTTCGTCGGCCCCTGTGGGCGGTGTACCCAGAGGATCGAGCTGTACGTCGTAGTGGCCATAAAGACGAATCGACTGCTGAAGCGCGGCGACGGCCGCCACCTTTCGGAGATAGTCGACATCTATTGTGGGCGAAGAAGAAGCAAGCGGACGTGCGGTTTCCGCCGTCTTGCCGAGGAGCGATTCAGCTACACGGAAGTACTGGCGCCATGTCTCGTCGACACTCGCTGGGTCGTTCCGGTACCGCTCAAACTGCTCGGCAATGATGCCGTCGTTGAAGACGCTGGTGATAGCAGACATAGTGCTGAAAGCTAACGAATTAACCTGGTTGCAACATGGCGCCACTAAACCAACAGTATGGCGCCATGGTCAGTCTGCCAGCTCAGGGCATCAAAAGGACCGGCCGACAGTCAGGAAAAAAGCCCTTCCAGGCAGTACGAAATAGCGAAGTTCGCCGTACGAAACCTCACCGCTTCCGTACTTGTGCGTGTCGCCGAGATTTACTCCCCGCAGCACGAGGTCAAGGCCGTAAAGTCTTGTTCGCAGCGATGCATCCAGAGTGTAATAGTCGGGAATTCGACGCTCACTGCTTCCTGTGTTATCGAGATAAGCGGCAGACTGATAGCGGCCTTCGAGGCCCATGCCCAGCAACGGTGACAGCCTGTACTCAACATGATGGCTGCTCATGAAACGCGGAGTGAGCATGGGCTGAACATTGTCGTATGTGACCAGGCTGCCTTCCGATGAATCCACGTATTGACGGATGCGATTGTCGCTCCAGGTGGCATTCATACCCAGCAACAGGTGCTCAACACCCTGATACGCAAGATCCAGTTCCACACCGCGTCTGTAGCTCCGGCCAACGCTGTGACGTGGGATCGCTCCTGATGCCAATGGAGCACCAACCGGTGCCAGAGTGTTTCTGAACTCCATGTCATACAGATTAGCTGAGAGGATCAGCTTCGAGTTGTCGTATCGGATGCCAAGCTCAGTGTCACCGAGTCGCTCGGGTTTGATTCTCGTGAAGTCGCCAAGTTCGGCAACGTTATCTGCATTGAGATCATCGTCGCCGGCGAAGAGATCACTGCGAGCAGGCTCCCTGCCGGTGATGCCGTAACTTGCCCAGAGCGAAAGACGCGGCTTGAGATCCACTGCCACACCAGCCCGCGGGTTCAGAAATGCCCAGCTCACATCACTCTTGTCAATACCGGCATCGACGGACGGGTCGTAGGCAAAGTGTGCCCAGCGCGCCTGTACATCTGTGAACCAGCGCGCCCGTCCGGTCTGAAGTGAGGTCTTGAGGAAGACACTCGCGTCCTGCTTGTGCCCCGTGTTGTGGTAGAGCGTGATGTCGGGCTCAAGACTTCCGCCATGTGTTCTCTTGTAAGTATTTGCATTGAGCCCGGCATTTAAGTGCCATGGTCCACGTTCACCGTTCCAACCGCTGGTGATGCCGTACCAGGTATGAGCAAGGCTGAAGCGATAGCGATCGGGAAGGTAGAACCAATCATAGGCACCACTTGCTGAATTGCGGTAAACAGTGGTGCTCAAACTGCTTCCGTCCAGCATTCCGTGTGTCCATGAAAGCGCCAGCAACTGCTGGCCAAAGCTGTCGCGTTCATCCGCTGAAAGCGGATTATATCTCCAGTTTTCTGCGAGTTCTGCGGCTGTGGCCCCAGAGTACGCCAGCGTGTCCTTCAGCTTGCCGGCCATGGCTGTGAGCTTCACCACGTCTCGTTCACCAAACCATCCCGCACCCAGCAGTGCAGAGCTGCCAAGAACGCCCGAGTGGTCACGATATCCATTGGTGCGCAGAACACTGGCGCGCCCGTAGGCAGCGAGCTTGTTTGTTCCCAGACCCGAGCTGAACGAAACGCTGCCGCGCTGTGATCCGAACGAGCCAATTTGCAACTCCGCGCTTCCGCTGCGTTCTTTTCTGGCCACAGGAATGGTTTCAAAATTGATCGAGCCTGCATAGGAAGCTGTACCGGATGTGCTCGTTCCGATACCTCGCTGGATCTGTACACTTTCCACACTGCCCATGAGGTCGGCCAGGTTGGCAAAATACAGCACCTGGTCTTCGGGATCATTGAGAGGTATGCCGTCGATGGTGACGTTGATGCGGGTCTCATCGAGTCCACGCAGTCTCAGGTGGCTGTATCCCCATAGCGTGCCCGACTCCGCATAGGCGCTAAGCGACGGCGCCGTCTGCATGAGCAGCATTGGCACATCCTGCCCGAAGTGCCTGGCGGCTATGGTGGCTCTGTTGAGGGTTTTCTGAGCTATCGGAGCATCACTGCCCGCACGTATACCCGTCACCAGGACCGACTCGATGCGTCGAGCGGTAGTGTCGCTGCTGCTGTCTCTAATGCTGTCGCTCACTGTGGCGCCGATACGGACGGGCGGTTGTTCGTTCTGGGCAGGAAGCGCAGACGGAGCTGCGGACAGGGCCAGTATGGTCAGCGCTGAGGCAATGAGCTGAGCCGATGGCGCCAGTGATGGGCGCGTGACTATGCTGCACAACATATGTTGGACTCCCTACGCCGGTACGAACCGGATCAGGTTCTGCGGGACTGTCTCAGCCGGCGCTCCCTTGTGGCGCCGGCACCCCGGTCTTGTGCGTGAACCCTAATCAGCTTTTGCCTGCATGACCAGTACCTCCGCCATTTGCGAGTGGCTTGCCGCGCATGGGTCTTCATGCCTGGAAGCCTTTGGCTTTGTCACTGGCACATTGAACGTGTGGCTGGTGACACGGCAGAACATATGGAGCTGGCCGCTGGGTGTGGTGAACGCGCTGGTCTATATGTTTGTCTTCGCGAGAACCGGGCTCTACTCCGACACTGGTCTTCAGGCCGTATATCTGCTGCTGTCGGTATATGGCTGGTGGCATTGGTGGTTTGGCGGTGTGGGCCATGATTCGCTGCGGGTAAGTCGCACAGCCGGCCGCAGCGTCGTACTGCTTGCCGCAGCGGCGCTCTGCATGTGGGCAATACTCTGGTCCATTACCAGCAGAATACCGGGAGTGGCGCTGCCGCACATTGATGCTGCTCTGGTGTCTCTGAGTCTTGTTGCCCAATGGATGATGACGCGCAAACTTCTGGAAAGCTGGGCAATCTGGATTGTTGTTGATCTGGCTTATGTGGGTCTTTTTGTAAACAGACAACTGCCGCTCACTGCCGTGCTTTATGCGATCTTTCTGGTGCTCGCTGTGAGCGGACATTTTCGCTGGAGTCGCTCCATTGGGGAGCGACAGCAATGAGCAGAATAATACCGGCCAAGACTGCTCGCGGAACTGTGGCAGGCCCACTGCAGCACGTTGTGATCACCGGCTCGGAGAGCACGGGCAAAACCACGCTCGGCAAGCAGCTGGCCATTCACTATGGCGTGAGTTGCGTACCCGAGTTTGTGCGCACGTTCACGCAGAAAAAGGGCGCACCTCCCGATTTGTCTGACCGTGCGCTGCTGGCGGCTGGTCAGCTGGAACTGGAGCAGCGTTATCTGGAAGAATCACTGAAAACAGGCAGCGGCCTGCTGCTGCACGACACCGACTTAACGAGCAACGCCGCTTACAGCACACACTATTTTGGTGACTGTCCTTCGTTCATCGAAGACGCAATTCGAGCATCACAGCCAAGGCAGTATCTGTTGCTGGACATTGATGTCCCCTGGGTGGCGGACGGGGTGCGGGATCGTGGGGAGCGTCGAGCTGAGATGCACATGCTTTTCGTTGATACGCTTACGGGTTTGCAACTGCCGTACCAGGTGATCAGTGGTAATTGGGAACTACGCTTTCGGTCAGCAGTTCAGTTCATCGACACTCATTTGTTCCCACGTGCAACAAGCTCAATTCACGATTGAGTGTTGCCGGGCCCCGGGTGCTCTGGTTGTTGCTTGCCGGCTGCCAACAATTCAACGGACAGCCCGCCGTTGCTCGTACTCAACAACGACCTTAGCGGCATGCGTAGCTGACGCAGCAATGCCGCGTTTCTCGGCATGAGCAACGCGGCATTCCAGCCATTTCCCCCTTCCCGGAGAATATTTCCAAGTCTCGCAAAGAGCGGACGCAGATCCGAGTCGGAGCTCACACGGTTACCGTACGGCGGATTGGTCAGGATCATTCCCTGTGCGCCAATCCCCTTGAGGTCCAGATTGGAGAGAGCCGCACGAGCCAGGCAAATGTCCTGCGATACACCTGCACGCATGGCATTGGCCTCTGCAGCCCGAACAGCTCCAGCATCCCGATCCTGCAGAATTATCGGCACTCCAACATTCGACCGCACGCGCGTGCGCGCAGTTCTTCGAACCGAATCGCAGACAGCAGCTTCAGTAATGGGCCAGTACTCCATGACAAAACGACGTGACAGACCGGGAGCAATGTGGCGTGCACGCAAGGCTGCTTCTATCCCGATTGTACCGGAGCCACAAAATGGATCAACCAGCGGTATCTCAGCCTGCCAGTTGATCGCCGCGAGCATTGCCGCCGCCAGCGTTTCCCGGAGAGGGGCCTTGGCGGTGGCCAGTCTCCAGCCCCGACGGTGCAGCAGAGGGCCCGAACTGTCAACACTGATGGTGCAGTGGTCTCGTTCAATCCGCACCAATATGAGCTGCGAAGTCGGCAGGCCGCCTTCATCGTGATGTTCAGTCTGTTCACCGTGCGGGCCACCGGCTGATCGAGGCCCGTGTTCATCTTCGTGGTCTTTTGCCAGATCAGTACGCGATCCCGGCACGGCCAGACTAATGACGCGGGCAATGCGTTCCGCAACCGCATCTGAGTGATAGAGACGCGACTTACGGCAGGTAACACGCATCTTGACAGGTGTCATTGGCGAGATATAAAGATCCCACGGCAGACGGCCGGCTCCACGCTCCAGCGAAGCAAATGATCGTGTCTCGAAATCCCCCAGGCGCACGATCACGCGACTTGCCAGACGCGACCAGCAATTGAGAAGAAAAAGGCTCTCAAGATCAAGTCGCAATGCTACGCCGGCATGGCTGACCTCAAGCGGTACAAGCCCCATGGCTTCGCATTCGTGAGCAAGCATGGTACTGATACCGGGAGCTGCAACAGCAAACGCTTCGAATATCAGGCCTGAGCCCTTTCTTCTGTTCTGCCCGGCACCCTTCACGGACAGGGAGCGGCCATCAGGCCACGCGCGTGACACGCAACCGTCTGTCAGCAGAGTCGGACTCTGCGGGCAGCACCGCATCGTCAGCCAGCAGTCTGCGCATATCACGCTCACTGACAGGACGGGAGAAGAGATATCCCTGACCGAAACTGCAGCCAAGGTGCAACAAATACTCGTGCTGTTCCTGCGTTTCTATACCCTCGGCAACCGTGCTCATCCGCAAAGAATGCCCAATGGCCACAATGGCACTGGCCAACGCCGGCCCCTCGTGGTAGCCGTCTATCACATCGACAAAGGCCTTGTCAATTTTGAGAATATCGATTGGATAACGCTGCAAGTAGCTAAGCGACGAGTACCCGGTTCCGAAGTCGTCTATCGCCAGTAGAATGCCGAGTGCCTTCAGAGCAGCGAGTCGACGCATCAAGACTTCGGTGTTCTGCATCAGCATTGTCTCCGTCAGCTCGAGGATCAACTGGGAAGGTTTAAGTCCCGACTCTTCCAGTGCTGCGCGTACGTCCTCAACTATTCCAGGATCTTGTAGTTGCCGGCCGGACAGGTTGACGGAAATGCGCCGGTGGCCACCATACTTGCGCGCCCAGAGACTTGCGTCCCTGCATGCGCGAGTGAGCACCCAACGTCCAATCGGGAGCACCAGGCCGGTGGCCTCGGCAATGGGAATGAATTCTCCCGGAGCAACTCGACCCCGATCACGTGAGAACCAGCGTACCAGTGCCTCTGCACCAATTATTCGACCGCTGTCCAGAGCCACGACGGGCTGATATTCCACGTAAAGTTCTTCACGTTCGATGGCACTGCGCAGATCAGCTTCAAGCTCCAGCCGCGCCAGTGCCGCCTCGTGCATCTCCTGCTCGAATGTTACGTGTTGTCCCTTGCCGCGCGTTTTCGCCACATACATCGCAACATCTGCGTTTCGCACCAGCTCATCGGACGATTCCCCGTTCACCGAGTGAGCTATACCGATTGAGGCGTTAACGAAAACGTGTTTGCCATTGACCACAAAAGGGCGCAAGAGTGTCGCGCCGATGCGTTCGGCAACTTCGAGCGCATCCGCTTCCGACTCTGAGCCTTCCAGCAGAACCGCGAACTCGTCACCACCAAGTCTGGCAATGAGATCAGCTCCCCGCACGCAGCTCTGAATGCGATGAGCGGCGTCGACAAGCAACCGATCTCCAGCAGCGTGTCCAAGAGAATCGTTGACTGTCTTGAAATCATCGAGATCCAGAAACAGCACGGTTACCAGGCTTCTGGTGCTGCTTGCCCGTGAGAGCGCATGGCTGACCTGATACAGGAACAGTGACCTGTTTGCGAGGTCTGTCAGAGGATCATGGAAAGCCTGATATGCGTACTGCTGCTTGATGAGATTCTGCTCAGTGACATCCCGCGAATTGAGTACCAGCCCCTGAATACCAGGCTCTTTGAGGAGATTGGTACCTGCGTTGTCGACAGTCATCCAACGGCCATCGGCGTGCGACAGACGCCACTCGTGCTTCAAGGCATGGGAGGGGCTGGAAGACGGATGCCCAGACAACCAAGCCGGTTCTGTGCGGGACCACAGGCCTCTCGAATCTTCGGGATGAGAAGTGTGGTCGATGGCTGGATGTCCACCCGTAGGAGGGCCCGAGCGAGCCAGAAGCTCAAGAAATCCCAGCGCACCCTCCTTGTCGTCCGGGTGCAGGATTTTAAACAGGCTCGAGCCCGTCAGAGACGTGGGCTCATAACCAAAGACCCAGGATATTGACGGGCTCACGTAACGGAAAGTCCCGTCACGGTCGACTATCATGATTACATCTGTGGAATGCTGCACGAGCGCGCGGAAGCGTGCCTCGCTGTCCCTCACACTCTCCATGGCCAGCTTGTTGGCAGTTTCCCGGGAGAGCATGATCTGCCTCACGAAAGCCAGCACAGTAAGAACCACTGCACCAACAACCAGGGCCAGCAACGGCTGGCGATTCTCCGTGAGTGCCAGATGCAGCAAAAGTCCAAAACCGGGTAGAGCTGCCGCAAGTGGGACGATGCTGCCATTGGGCTTCACGCGCTCTGCCACCGGGCGGAGCTGCCGCGGTCTGGTTGCAATACTGCTATGCCACGCTGCCGCAGCGAGCAGTGTAACTTCGAACAGGCTGCCCAGCAGCACCGCATCCTGCGAGCGCCCACCCGAGCGAAGCTCCACTATGGCCGTGACATGGGCCACAAACCTTGCAAGGGCTGCGCCACCGATCAGCAGTAGAGTGACCGCTCTGTCCTTGCGGACGGTTCGATGCCACAACACGGACACAAACAGAAAGATCACGATGTCCACCAACGCGAGTCCGTGCAGAACACAAAAGTAAAGTGCGAGTGTCCGCCCGCCTGCCAGATTCGCCGTGACCACTGAATACCACGCCACAAGGAGACCGCCGGCCACTACGGTAACAGAATCGAAAGCCAGCCTTGCCTTGTCCTCCGCAGTGTGGGGAGCGCTGGGCAAACGAAACAAAGCAATTATCATCAGAATCGGCACACTCAACGCTGGCGCGGTCCTTATCGCAACATCAAGCCACGCCGGGTTCAATCTGGGTACCAACCAGAGCGATGGCGCCAGTAACATGAGCACCAGCACTCCGCAGGTCAGGCGCCAGAAACTTCTGCTGCCAAGATCAAGTGAGGCAGCACGCCCGGCGCGCCATGCGAACATTAGAGCAACGGCCAGCAAGGGGGCTGTCACCAACTGGCGCGTGACACCCAGACTGGTCCTCAGGTCAGTGACACTGCGATCCCGCAGCAGCAACCATGCTGTGATAACGACAGTATATGAAGCAGCAGCCGCAACCCACTGCCAGCCGGGATAGCCCAGTGTAACGCCTGCGAGGCGCACAAGATACCTGGGCTTCACAGGCTTGGAGTCGGTATCAGCAGCCTCATATGGTCGGTTGATCCGACTGCTGGATACTGAATTCATGGAAGCGTTGCTGGTGTGGATATTGGTGAGCAAGAAATATCTGTGATCGCAAAATATCAACCCGGCTGGCTGCGTTGCTCCTGGCGAGACTCCGAAAGCCGAGGGGCCGCGAGATGACGCTGAGCACCCCAGAGCAGCCTGAGCGCCAGCAACATCGCAATGATCCCGCTATATAAGATCGGCTGCGAGATGTCCTTCTTGATCGCCTGGAAGTAGTGCAGGCTCGCGGCCACGGCGACCAGGTAGACCAGCGAGTGCAGACGAACCCACTTCCTGGCTCCCAGGCGTCTTATTGAAGAGCGGGTGGATGTGAGCGCCAGCGGTATCAGGAGCACAAAGGCAAACATCCCGAGTGCGATATACCAGTGCTCAGAAAGGTCTTTCCACATCTCATTCCAGTCGAAAAACCAGTCCAGAATGACATATACAAACAAGTGACCAGTCGCCCAAAAAAAGGCCGAGAGGCCCAAGAAGCGTCGCCACACGATAAGCCAGCCAAATCGCGTCAGGCGCATCAGCGGCGTTATCGACAGAGAAGCCACCAGATATCTGAGAGTCCAGCGACCGGTGGCGCGCTGCAACGCATCTATTGGATCAGCACTCAAGTGACCGGTAAGCGCCGCGATTAAGAGCCAGACCGCCGGCCCGGCAACCAAGGCCCACATAAAAAATGGCAGGACTTGTCTCAGGCCATCTTCCAGCTTGCCTGAGCGCACAGAGACACGCCTGGTCACTGGCCTTTCAATAGTATTTCCTGAGATCCATACCGGCGTACATGGAGGCTACCTGCTCCCCATAGCCATTGAACATGAGCGTAGTCCGCCTGAGGAACTCACCGATGCGACGCTCTTTTGCCTGGCTCCAACGCGGATGATCCACGCCGGGATTCACGTTGGCATAGAAGCCGTATTCGTCTGGTATTGCCTGGTTCCAGGTTGTAATTGGCTGACTCTCTACAAAGCGGATGCGCACGATGCCCTTGATACCCTTGAACCCGTACTTCCAGGGCGTGACCAGCCGCAGCGGAGCTCCGTTCTGGTTGGGCAGTGGCTTGCCGTAAATGCCTGTTGCCAGGATGGCAAGGTTGTTTTTTGCCTCGTCCATTCTGAGCCCTTCCTTATACGGCCAGGGAAGAACCGGCCTTTGCTGTCCGGGCATGCGCCTGGGGTCCATGAGAGTTGTGAACTCCACGAACCTGGCGCTGGGGAGCGGGTCCAGACGGGTTATGAGTTCTCCCAGCACCACACCCTGCCAGGGAATGACCATTGACCAGGCCTCAACGCAGCGCATGCGATAGGTTCGATCCTGCACTGCGAGGCCTTTAAGGAGCTCATCAAGGTCCCAGGTACGGGGATTCTTCACCAGACCATCCACTTTTACGGTCCATGGCTTGGTGCGGAAGTCTTTGGAGTATTTCTGTGGATCCGATTTGCCGGTGCCGAACTCGTAGTAGTTGTTGTAGCTGGTTACGTCATCCTCAGGGGTGATCTTGTCCGACTGAGACGCGAGGATGGCGGCAGACGCCGGGCTGGCAAGGCCGGCGAGAGCCAGCGCTCCCACTGTTCCCATAAATGCTCTGCGGTTCTGATAAACTGCTTCGGGAGTGATCTCAGAGGAAAGGAGATCATCTGGTCGGCGAATCAACATGGCTGGCTCGGCTTCGAAAGCTTGAATCGGACAGGTTCATCCATTTTAGCTGAACTTACACAATTTCGCGTTTGTGCAGGATTAGTTTTTCCCCGTTACCATTCGTGGCGTCATTGAGCCCGGGCCGCGGCGGGTCGATTCCTGCGCGGCGGCCGGCAGCAGAGACCGGCCTCACGGGCGCTGTACCCACGAACCACGAACAACAATCCACATGAGACGCTTGTGGGCAGACTGCTGAACCTCTGGGCCTGGACTGAGACGATTGCGTGCGTCATTCTTGGCACACCCATTGTCGCGCTTGTGTTTGTGGTAACCGCTCCATTCGATAGCGGTCGCTACGCCGCCGGCCGGGCCTTTCGGCTGGTGGGTGTCTTTACCACCCGCATCAACGGCTTGTGGAAGTTCCGCACCCGGGGCCGGCTGACGGATCCAAGGCGACCCTATGTGGTTGTGGCGAATCACGAGTCCTATGCTGACATCTTTCTCATCAGTTGTTTCCCCTGGGAAATGAAGTGGCTGAGCAAGGAAACGATGTTCCGAGTCCCGCTGATGGGGTGGATGATGCGAATGGCCGGCGACATATGTCTGGTGCGCGGCAACCGTGATTCCACGCTGGATGCCATGGCCCAGTGCAGAGATCGGCTGGGAAAGAAGGTGAGCGTGATGATTTTTCCGGAAGGGACCCGCTCGCGTAATGGCGAGATGCTGCCATTCAAAGACGGTGCCTTCCGGCTGGCCATCGAAAGCGGTGCGCCGGTGTTGCCCATAGCGGTGTCTGGTACCAGAAATGCCATGGCCAAGGGGACTTTCCGGTTCATGCCGGCGCACGCGATTGCAGAGGTGCTGGAGCCGGTGGAGACGAGCGGCATGACGCTGGACGATATAGGGTCGCTCAAGAAGGAAGTTCGCGAGCGTATCGAGACAGGTCGCCTGCGCCTGGCGGAAGAGCTGACAGGGGAAGCATAGATGGACCAGTGCTGCTATCGTGGCCTATTTATGCCGCGATAATGATTCATTATTGAAGAACAAACGGTACCGTATTGATGAGCGCCGTACCCACTCATCGAACTGCGCTCTCCAGCATGCTCTCCAGCGTCGGATGACGCCACCTGAACCCCGATTCCAGAAGCACCTGCGGCTTGACCCGCTGACTTGCCAGCACTGTCAGGTCGGCCATCTCAGCGCCCATAACAGCGCGAATTGCCCGCGCCGGCACACGAAAAATGGCTGGCCGTCTGAGCACATTGGCCAGCTCATGTGTGTACTGCTCGTTGGTGACCGCCTCGGGTGAAACCAGATTCACCGGGCCGCGTATCTGGTCATTGGAGAGGCAGTGGAGCATGGCATCCACATGATCGCTCAATGAAATGAGACTCATCCATTGGCTCCCGGCGCCCAGAGCGGCGCCCAGGCCGAAACGGAATAATGGAAGCTGCACCCCAAGCGCTCCGCCGCCCCGCCCCAATACTATGCCGGTTCGAAGACGAACCACCCGTATACCTGCGTCCTGAGCTGCCCGGGTAGCAGCTTCCCACTGAACTGCTGTTTCAGCCAGAAAATCATGGCCCGGAGCGCTGGTTTCTTCCAGCAACTCATCTCCGCGGCTTCCGTATATGCCCACCGCTGATGCACTGAGCAGAACTGCGGGTTTTGAATTGAGTCTCGCCAGTGTCTGGGCCAGAAGGCTGGTGCCAGCTATGCGACTGCTGCGTATGGATTCACGACGGCTTTTCGTCCACCTGCGCGCAATCGGCTCGCCGGCCAGATGCACCACAGCGTCCAGGCCCTCCAGCGCATCTGCATCCAGGGCTCTCCGCATTGGGTCCCAAAGCAGTTGCCGCTGCGATCTCTCGCTGGTTCGTCCTGGACTCCGAGCAATGCACAGCACGCGCATGCCTCTGCGGCTCAGCTCCTCCACCAGAGCGCTGCCAATGAACCCCGAAGCACCGGTGACCGCAATCGACAATTTATGAGTGATGGCTGCCTCCTATGGCAGGCGCGACGTTTACCAGTTTCCGTTGTTGTCCATGTCCAGAACCCGCCAGCAATACCAACTGGCCACACTCGCCCACGGACGCCACTTGCGTGCGAATTTCTCAAGACGGGCGGCATCGGGCAGTTTGCGCATACGATAAATGCGTTGCGCTCCCTTTCGCACCCCCAGATCGAGCACAGGAAGAACGTCCGGTCGCCCCAGTCTGAACATCAGGAACATCTGAGCGGTCCAGGGGCCTATTCCTCGCACGGCAATCAGCGCCTCAATTATCGCCTCATCGGGCATCCGCTCGAACCGGTCCAGCGGCAATCGTCCGTCGATGACGTGAAGTGCCAGATCGTGTACTGCCCTGATCTTGGCTGTGGACAGCCCACACGACCTGAGGTCGTCCTCACTTGCTGCAAGTACCCTTGTGGCTTCGGTGGTGACCAGATGCGAGCGAATTGCGCTCTCATCGGATGGCCGCTCCGGTTGTGCCTCACTCATGGACAACCGTGAGCCGGCATTTTCGCCCACGTCCTTCTGCAACATCGACAACAGCCGCTCATGGATCACTCCTGCCACCCGTCCGGAGAGCTGCTGATAAACGATGTTACGAAGCAGGTGACTGAAATGCGTTCCGTCAGCGCGTGGCAGGAGGGTGCACTGACCCACAGCGGCAATGACATCGCGCATCCGCTCGTCCCGATCCGAGATCTCTCGTTCTGCCCGGCGCAGTAGCGGGACGGTCAGCGAAATGGGTGGCGGTGTGGCGGGTGATGCCGATTGCCGAATTCGTCTTGAAGGCACTGATGGCAGTTGGCGGAGGGCGGAGGGCGGATGGACTTGTGAGGCCGGAAACTCGTGCCGTCAGCGCCCGCCCCCTGCGCTGACAACGCGATTCGTGGCGCCGAGCAGAGAAGATGCGATTTCGTCTATCGGAAGTATCTCCACTGCTGCGCCCAGCTTCGCGGCTTCGCGCGGCATCCCATAAACAACACTTGTTTCCTCATTTTGCGCCACTGTGTAGGCCCCTGCCTCCCGCAAAGCCAGCAGACCCTTGGCACCATCCGCTCCCATACCGGTCAGGAGAGCGGCTGCCGCATTGCGACCGACACTTCGAGCGACGCTCTGGAACAACACATCAACGGCAGGTCGTTGGTGATGCACCTTGGGTCCGTCCTTGACTCTGGCGACCCAACGAGCGCCACTGGCCTGCAACACGAGGTGCCTGCCGCCCGGAGCGACGAGGGCCAGGCCCGCTACTACATAGTCACCATCCCGGGCTTCCTTTACCCGTATTGCACAAAGGCTGTCGAGGCGCTTCGCGAAGGATGCAGTAAAGTGCTCCGGCATGTGTTGAACTATCACGGTACCGGGTGCATCAACCGGGAATTGCCTCAGGACCAGTTCGAGAGCCTGAGTGCCGCCAGTGGAGGCTCCGAGCGCGATGATCTTGTTCGTGGCATCGAGCGTTGCGATGGCGGGTCGCAGTCTGGTCTCGGGACTCTCAACTCTTCTGGTGACTCTTGCACGGGATGCAACACGCACTGCCGTCACGAGTTGCTCGGCCACATCTCCGGCAGCCAGAGATGAACCGGGTTTGGCAACCACTTCGACGGCACCGAGCGACAGGGCCCGCAGTGCCGTCTCGCTGTTCTGTGGTGTCAGCGAGCTGCACACCACGACTGGAAGCGGGAAATGTCGCATGAGTTTGGACAAAAACGACAGTCCGTCCATTCGCGGCATCTCGATGTCGAGAGTGATCACATCGGGGCGCAATTGAACTATGCGTTCGCGAGCCACGTATGGATCCGCAGCAGTCCCCACAACTTCGATATCATCATGCTTCTGCAGTGCTTCGCTCAATATGCGTCTGACCAGAGCAGAGTCATCCACCACGAGTACTCTGATGGGCGTCGGATCTTTCATGCTGTTTCCGAAACCCGGCAGGTGCGAAGCCGGCAGTGCATCGGCAGTCGGGGAAGGCGAAGTGGGCATGGTCGCAAGTGAACTCAGTTCATCGCCGCTGAATAAGGACCCGGTCGTGCGCGTATAGCAGTGCTAGTATCGAACACGAAGAGCAGAGCCTCAGCACGCCCATCCTCCACTCCCACAGCCACACGGGCCACCGGATCATCATCCGCGCGCAGCGGCATGCTGCCGTCCGCATGCACGACGGGTGCTGCCAGATTGAATATCGTATCAGCTCCGGCGATCATGGGCAGCACATGGCCGCAGATTACATTCGCGATCTCCCCCAGAGCATCATTCTGCAATGGCAGGAATCGTGACTGATCTGCGCCCATCATGTTGGCCGCAATCAGCGGCAGGACGCTCCTCGATGCTCTGAGCACCAGACGGCCGGCCATTGGTCCACGAAAGTCCACAGACACGGCAGAGTCCAGCGGAGCCATCGCCTGTTCCGTGGACAAATCGAGCTCCGGGAACAGGAGCGCGAGTTCCTCAAAAGTCGCAGTCGTTGCTCTGGACAGGCACTGGACCATAGTAGTCGACATCAGTAACTCCGGTAATTCGCAGAATTGTGTCGCGCAACGTCTCGGGCGCGAATGGTTTGCGTACGATCGATGCGCCAAGCTCCTGGATGTTTTGAAGCCGCGCCTCACTCCCCTCAGTGGAAACCACTATAACCGGCAACTGCGAGGTGTCCGGATTTTTCCGTACGAGCCTGAGCATTTCCTCACCGTTCATAACCGGCATATTTATGTCGAGCAGGAGCAGGTCAATCCACTCCTTCTGCAGGAGGAAAAGTCCTTCCTCGCCGTTTCCGGCCTCGTGTATGGTGCCAAGAGGGAGTCCACTCATGTGCAGTGTCCGGACAACCATCTGACGCATCACAGCGCTATCGTCTACCACCAGGACATTGAATGCCATGATATGATCTCTTCAGAGCCCGCTTTCAGTTCCGTTGATTCTGATCGTGACCTCACCCGAGGTCACATTCACCAACATCGTGCGTGAAGTCTGGATGCCACCGGTATCGTGGGCATGGATCATGACTCCGTTTTTCCAAAGCAGCTTGCGCAACGCGATCATGTTCCTCTTCCCGATCTGGAACCGATCACTCGCCTCATCTGCACCTGCATGGGCGCCCCCTGCAACCTTGACGATCATGCGTTCCTTGCGAGCGCCGAGGCGGTAACATTCTTTAAAAAGCAACGGTACGCCGCTATCCACGAACATCGCCGGCTTTTCACTTCTTTTCACCGTGTCAATCGTTCCGGTGGGAAGCATGACGTGCAGAAGCCCGGCTACGCATGCAACCGGGTCGTGCACAGCGATGCCGAGACAACTGCCAAGGGCATATGTGATCAAACGGTCCCCGGACGTGCCGGATACCTTCAGATCCGCTACTCCCACTATCTTTTCCATCCGCCGCACGGCTGCCATGGTTTCCATATCTACCTGACGTATACTGCTGGCTGCACGTATCGAAAGCGGTGAGACAGTCCCGTGAGGCTCTCGGAGTGTCCGACGAACAGATGGCCGCCAGGTCTCAACAGAGCCCAGTAGCGCTGCACCAGTTGTTGCTGGGTGGCCTTGTCGAAATAAATCATGACATTCCTGCAGAATATGGCATCAAAGGGACCCTGCATGGGCCAGCGGTCCATCAGGTTTAGCCTTGCGAACTGAACCAGTTGACGGAGGGAACTGCCTGCCTCAAAGACATCACGACCATGAACATCGCGAGCTGCCGTCCAGTACTGACGCAGCCAGCTTGATGGCAGCGCCGATATATCTTCTGCCGAATAGATGCCGGCCTTCGCCCGCTCCAGTACGCGATGGCTTATGTCGGTGGCAAGAATCCGAGTGGTCCTGGAGGCGTTATCAGGGAATCTGTCGTTGCACAGCATTGCGAGTGTGTACGGCTCCTCTCCTGTCGAACACCCGGCACTCCACAGGCGAAGTGGGCCTGAATGCTGCGGGAAAACGATATCGCGCAGGTAGTCGAAGTGAGCTGCTTCACGCAGAAAGCTCGTCTTGTTGGTGGTGAGCACATCCACCATTTCACGAAACTCCCTGCCCGTCGGATCATCAGCCACGAGAGCCAGATACGAGTCGAAATCCGCGAGACCAAGTGTTCTCACCCGCTTCGTCAAGCGGGCCCTGACCAGTCCCTGCTTGCCATCCTGCATGCGGATTCCGGCATGCTCGTGCAGCACCCCGCTGATGTACCGAAACTGCGCTTCTGTAAGTTCACACTCCGAGAGGAGGCCGATACCCGGCATGCCGGTGATCACGGGCGACATCCAAGGCCGGATCGCAGCATCTCCGGCCTGTCAGGCAGCATGAGATCTCGCAGCCTCAAGTGCTTCGATCTCTTTTGTGGCAAGAACCCGGTCTATATCCACCAGAAGCCTGACGTGACCGCCCGTCTTGGCAATCCCAAGCAGAAACTCGGTATGAATACCGACCCCGAAGCTGGGCGCGTCCTCGATATCCTCTTCAGGTATCGCAACGACTTCACTCACCCGGTCGACCACGACGCCGGTCTGGATGCCCTGCATCTGCACGACAATGATGCAGCTATCCGCAGTGTCATCGAACTGCATGTCGAACTTGCTGCGCAGATCGGTAATTGGAATCACCTTGCCGCGAAGATTAATGACGCCACGTACGAACCCCGGCATGCGAGGAACGCGAGTTATGGGTTGCATGCTGATGATCTCGCTTACCTTTAGTATTTCGAGACCATACTCTTCATCCGCGAGGAAGAACGTGAGGTACTTGCCTGCGCGTGCGGCTGCCACAATACTGGTTGCAGTTGACGAAATTGGGGCGCTCATGACCTGTCAGATTGAAAGTTTGTTGTACGGGGACCATCGCCCCGCCCGTTCGATCGATAACCCCATCCTCGGGGTGCACTCTGCCGGAATGCCACTATTCAGGCCGCAATCAGCCCGACCTGATCCGTTGGTTCGTGAGACTGGACCAGAGACAGCGTTTCGTTGACATCCAGAATCAGTCCCACTCTTCCATCTCCGAGAACTGCTCCACCGCTCACTCCGGCAACCTTGCCGAGTCCCTCTCCGAGAGCCTTGGCCACCACCTGCTGCTGTCCCAGGAGATCATCAACAAGCAGAGCCGTTCTCCGACTGCCGTCACCCACTATCATCAAGAGGCCATCTACAGGCGAACGTACTGCATTGGCCACATCGAATAGTCTGTGCAGTCGCACTATGGGCATCAGCTCGCCGCGGAGCAGAACCATCTCACCCTTTCCAGCCACAGTTGACAGCATGGAGGGTTCAGGCCGGAAGCTCATGTGAATGTGGGTAAGCGGTACAATGAAACGCTCTTCTCCCACCCGAACCAGCATGCCATCCGTAACCGCCAGGGTGAGCGGAAGTCGGATTGCAAATGTCGTTCCTGCTCCGGGAGCTGAAGTGATATCAATGCGCCCGTGGATGACCTCAAGGTTGCGGCGAACCACATCCATCCCAACACCTCGGCCTGAGATATCAGTGACCTTCTCTGCCGTGGAAAAGCCGGGAGCGAACACGAGGTTGAATACATCACTGTCGGTCATTCCCTTGTCCGACTCAATCAAGCCCTTCTCGATGGCCTTGGCTGTGATCTTTTCGCGGTGCAGACCACGTCCGTCGTCAATGAGTTCCACGACCACATTTCCTGAGGCGTGATAAGCTCTCAGGCGTACCGTACCAGTGGCATTCTTCCCCACAGCAGTGCGCTCAGATGGCGGCTCAACGCCATGATCCACGGCATTGCGCACCATGTGAACAAGTGGATCACCAAGCCGGTCAACCAAGTTACGGTCGATCTCTACGTCTTCACCTTCGGTTATAAACTGAACCACCTTGCCGGCCTTGGAGGCGGTGTCCCGAACCACGCGGGCAAGCTTTTGGAAGGTAGGACGCAGCGGCACCATACGCATGGACATGGAAAGGTCCTGCAGCTCGCGCACGATCTTCCCCGAGTGAGTCACCTTTCTCTGCAATTCATACTGGGTGGTGCTGTCGATGGTTTCATCACCCGCGATCATGGACTGTGCTATTACCAGCTCACCAACCATGTCTATGAGCCTGTCAAGGCGATCCGTACGTACGCGTATCGTGGCATCAGAGCCCAATTCACCACTGCGCGACTTACTGCCCGCAGGAGTCTGAACAGCGCTGTTTTGCCGACCCTGCTCCGGCGTTCCGCCGTAATCGGGTATGGATTGTTGTGATGACTGCAAAGAAGCGGCGGGGAAGATGTCCGTGACCGCCGATGACGCCGACTCATTTACGGCAACGCTCCCATCCGGGTCGTACTGTGCCGCAGCGACCTTCAATTCGTAATATCCTTCCGGTATCAGATAGGAACCACCTTCATTCAGAGCTCTCTCGATGACCGTCAGAAGATCCTTGATCATGTCCACCGAGCGCAGCGAAAGATCCGCACAGCGGTGGGTATAACTGATCTCCTTTTCGCGGACACGGCTCAGCAGTGACTCGGCCTCGTGCGCGAATTCCGCAATCGGTCCCAGACCGAGAAATGCGGATGTTCCCTTGACCGTGTGAAACGCGCGGAAGACCGTATTAACGGCCTCCTCGTCGGCCGGATCCCGTTCGAGCTGCAGGAGCGCCTCCTCGGAGTTTGCCACACATTCCAGGCTTTCGGCGATAAAATCCGCAAGGAGATCATAATCAGTATCATCCGGCAGATGGGCCTCAGAGACCTGTGGTTTGGAACTAGCCGGAGGTTTGGGTGCCCGGGCCACTTCAAGGCCGGCCGCGATCTTATTCTCTGCCGGGGGTCCTGACACCGCGCCGGACGCAATTGCAATGGCGGTTGCTCCACCAACAGTTTCCGCAATGACACTTGCGACTGGTGAGCGTGCACCTGGCGCACTGTCGAGCATCTTCATTGCCTGCTCAATGGCCTGCCCTACTTCAGCCAATGCGGCAGCAGCATCCGGAGCTGTTTCGTTCACCACGGTGCCCAGCACTCTCGCCGCACGTGCAACGAATGGCTGAGCCGACAACGGTACCCTGTTTTCGAATGCGAGATCGGTCAGCGCATCACGCAGTATTGCCAGATCTGGAAGATCGGTTGCCTCCAACTGCATCAGCAGCGTGGCAGCATCATCGAGGTTCAGTGGGGACACGGATCGATCGTCGTATAGTCACGGAATTACCGGGCATCACCGTTGACACCCGCAACGGTTACTAGTGGACTGTAACGTGTAAACGTTAAGCGACATGGATACGGCGTGTGGGAT